>JBJXDZ010000088.1:0-2770 GCA_046154645.1 Hyphomicrobiaceae bacterium | reverse complement strand
AACCGGCCAGCTTTATCGCGGCTCCAAGCCGGTTATGTGGAGCGTCGTCGAAAAGACCGCGCTCGCCGAAGCCGAGATCGAATACCAGGATTATCAGTCAGATATGGTCTGGGTGAAGTTTCCTGTGGTGCGGGCGAGTTCCAGTTCTAAAGATCCCAAGAGCGCTGACGCTTTTGAACTTTTGGATGCATCGATAGTCATCTGGACAACAACGCCGTGGACACTTCCCGGCAATCGGGCAATCTCCTTCAACCGGAAGATCAACTATGGTCTTTACGAGGTTACTGGTACGCCTACCGACAATTGGGCGAAGGTTGGCGATAAGTACATTTTGGCGGATGAACTGGCAGCTGGCGTAATGAAGGCCGCAAAGGTAGAGAGTTTTGTTCGCCGTAAGACAGTCAATATCGACAACTTCTTTATGATGTTTTGTGCCCATCCCCTACGCGATGCTGGTCTCGATGGTTACGAATTCGAAGTGCCATTACTCGACGGCGATCATGTAACGAATGATGCAGGCACCGGATTTGTGCACACTGCCCCTGGACACGGCCGCGAGGACTACGACATTTGGACCAGCGCGGAAGTTGCCCGGCTACAAAAGCGCATTCCTTCTGCGAATGCCAGCATTCAGGCGTATTTGACGAAACTTGGCCCCGAACAGGCGACAGGGCCGATCTCGACCGAGCTGTCGCAAGATCATTCATTTGCCTCAAGGTCACAGCGCTTGATCGATGAGATTGAGCGACAAATCCCCTACACCGTCGATGCCGACAGCCTCTATACCAAGGAGGCGCCGGGCTTCGAGGGCAAGCGCGTGCTCAAGGCCAACGGTGACAAGGGTGACGCCAACGACGCCGTGATCAAGACGCTCTCGGACGCCGGCATGCTGATCGCGCGTGCCCGCCTCAAGCATCAGTATCCGCACTCGTGGCGCTCGAAGAAGCCGGTGATCTTCCGCAATACGCCGCAGTGGTTCATCCACATGGACAAGGATATCCCGGCGCTCGAAGCCCTGTCAAAAAAAGAGCACGAGGCTAAGAAGGGCGCCGGTCACAACCAGCCGCTCGCCAAAACCCTGCGCGAGACCTCGCTCAAATCCATCCGCGAAACCGAGTGGGTGCCGAAGTCGGGCGAGAACCGCATCACCGGCATGATCGAGGCCAAGCCCGACTGGGTAATCTCGCGCCAGCGCGCCTGGGGCGTGCCGATCACGGTGTTCGTGAAGAAGGGCACGCACGACGTGCTGATCGACGAAAAGGTCAACCAGCGCATCTACGACGCGATGTACGCCGAGGGCGCCGACGCCTGGTTCGCCGATGCCGATGGCGCACGCTTCCTGCAGCCCGACTATGACCCGGCCCAATACGAAAAAATCAACGACGTGCTCGACGTCTGGTTCGATTCTGGCTCGACGCACTCCTACGTGCTCGGCGACCCCGTGCACTTCCCGGCCTTCAAGGACCTGAAGCGCCGCGTCGATGGCGGTCAGGATCGTGTCATGTATCTCGAGGGCTCGGACCAGCATCGCGGCTGGTTCCATTCCTCGCTGATTGAAAGCTCCGGCACGCGTGGCCGGGCACCGTTCGATGTGGTGCTGACCCATGGCTTCTGCCTCGACGAGAAGGGGCAGAAGATGTCGAAGTCGGTCGGCAACGTCACAGCACCCCAGGACGTGATCAAGACCTCCGGCGCCGACATCCTGCGACTATGGGTGGCGGCATCCGACTATTCCGACGATCTGCGCATCGGCCCGGAAATCATGAAGGGTATGTCCGACGCCTATCGCAAAATGCGCAATACGCTGCGCTGGATGCTGGGCACGCTTGCTCACTATCCCGTCGCTTCCGGCCGCGCTCTCTTGCTTGTCGCTTCCGACTCCCCTGCCGGGGAGCCGGCCGGAAGCGACGGGACACCTGTCAAAAACTTCCCCGAACTTGAGCAGCTCATGCTGCACCAGCTTGCCGAAATCGATCCAGTCATCCGCAAGGCCTATGCCGAATACGACTACGCTAAAGTGGTCGCCGTATTGGCGCAGTTCATGAACACCGAGTTGTCGGCGTTCTATTTCGACATCCGCAAGGACGCGCTCTATTGCGAGGCACCGTCGTCGAAAAAGCGGCAGGCGGCACTGGAAGCGGTCGAGCAGATCTTCCGCTGCGTGACGGTATGGCTGGCGCCGATCCTGGTATTCACGGCCGAGGAAAGCTGGCTGTCGCGCTATGGTGATGACGGAAAGCGGTCTGTGCATTTGGAGCAATATCCGGTAATTCCGGCCGGCTGGAAGAACGAAGCCCTTGCCGCCAAGTGGGACCAGATCCGCCGCGTGCGTTCGGGCGTCACTGGCGCGCTCGAATTGGAACGCGCCGCCAAGCGCATCGGTTCCAGCCTGGAAGCAGCCCCCATCGTTCACGTCGCCGACGCCGACCTGCGCCGCCTGCTCGACACCATCGACCTCGCCGAAATCTGCATCACGTCGGCGATCACGGTGACCGACACGGCGCCTCCCGCCGACGCCTTCGTCGTTGCCGATATTGCAGGTGTTCGCGTTGTGCCGGCCAAGGCCGAGGGCAAGAAATGCGCCCGCTCCTGGCGCATCACCACCGACGTCGGTAGTGACCCCAAATACCCCGACCTCTCCGCCCGCGACGCCGCCGCCATGCACGAGATCGATCGGTAGTCGTAACAGAGGCGGGACAGTCACTGATCTGGCCAGCAAGCGCTGACAGGTGATGGCGGGCGATCGGCAACTGTCCCCGATCTGCCTTCC
>JBJXDZ010000087.1:0-31060 GCA_046154645.1 Hyphomicrobiaceae bacterium | reverse complement strand
TCGATACCAAGACCCCGACATTGAGTTTCGACACCTACGCGCGCGTGACGTTGCGGTGCTTCCCATGCGCTTCCCAGCAGCGGAATTGACGATCGACGCTCGCCGTGAGCGCATGTAATTTATTGATTCTGCTTATATTTCTGGTGGGCGCGACAGGGATTGAACCTGTGACCCCACCCGTGTGAAGGGTGTCTGCGAGTCTCGAATTATCGCTATTATTCGCGTTCTTATCGATGTTCAGGGTGTGCTCTGGGACCACAATGGGACCAGCTTTCGCGGACAGCATTTCGTCGCCGAGCGCGTTCGCCTTCGACAGGTTTTCGCCGTCGAGAACGGTCGACAACACTACGGCGAAGATCGCGATCTCCATCGCCGCCCGCGTCATCGAGAGCGCACTGACGAAACCACCGCTACCCGCACGGCACACAGGCACACCATTGATCCGGACAAACGAACTGCCCTGCGCCAGGGTCGGCGAGGCGTGGGGAGGCAAGCCGTGGCTGGCGACGGGATCTCCAAGCAGAACGACGATTGCCCCTTCGCACTTCACGAATGATTGACCGCCGCCAAGCTGTGTGCCGCCTGCAGCGTCGAGGCCGACGCTCGCGATGCCGGGCATCACCCCTGCGCACGACGGCCGCGACGGTCGAAGCGTTCCATCGCGGCAAGCGCGTCGCCGCGCACGTGCGCTGTCATCCGCCCACGGGCGAGATCGCCCGCAAGGGCCACACGACGCTGCCGGAGCACATGCCGACAGGCCATCGGCGCTATGCCGACTGGACGCCGGACAAGCTGCAGGCCAAGGCCGCCGAGATCGGACCGCAGACGGCGGCGCTGATCGAGATCGTGGTGCGTGAGAAGGCGCATCTCGAACAGGGCATGCGTGCCGCGATCGGCATTCTCGGCCATGCCAAGAGCTACGGCGCCGAACGCGTCGAAGCTGCGTGCGGCCGAGCCATCGAGATCGGTGCGCGCTCCTACAGCTCGGTCACCTCGATCCTGAAGAACAATCTCGATCGCCGACGGCCCGCCTCTACCACGGACGGGCCTGCGATAGTGCACGCGAACATCCGTGGTCCACGCTACTTCCATTAGGAGACGCAATGCTTCCCCATCCCACCATCAACCAGTTGAAGGCGCTGAAGCTCGACGGCATGGCCGACGCCTTCGCCGAGCTGTCGGCGCAGGATCGCGCCAAGGACCTGACGCCGGCGGATTGGCTGGCCCTGCTGCTCGACCGCGAGACGGTGCATCGCGGCACCAAGCGGTTCAGGAGCCGCCTGCGCAACGCCAGACTGCGCCACGGCCAAGCCTCGGTCGAGGACGTAAACTATCGCGCGCCGCGCAAGCTCGACAAGGCGTTGTTCCAGGAGCTGGCGACATGCCGCTGGATCGGCGAGCATCGCAATCTGCTGGTGACGGGACCATGCGGCGTCGGCAAGTCGTGGCTGAGCTGCGCGCTGGCGCAGAAAGCCTGCCGCGACGGCTACACCGTCCACTACGCACGGGTGCCGCGCCTCTTTGCCGATCTGGAACTCGCCCACGGTGACGGCCGCTTCGGCAAGCTGTTCCGCACGCTCACCAAGACCGACCTGCTGATCCTCGACGACTGGGGGCCGGATCGCCTGACGGCACCACAGCGGCGCGACCTGATGGAGATCGTCGAGGATCTATGCCGCGCTCGGCATAGCGCGGTCTCGATAAGTGACGCACAGGTCGCCCATCCTTCGGCGCCGCGATCGTGGCCGGCGAAGAGGGCGTTCTTCCTTGTGAGTGCAAGTCCGCGGATCGAGCGCTCGACCGTGTTGGAATCGATCTCGATGCGCCCGTCGTCGATATAGCGGCACAGACCGTCCCAGTGATTGAGGCCGTAGGCCAGCGCCTCGCCGAGCTTGCCGCCTTTCGACACTGTGGCGAGGCATTCCTCGAACCATGGCTTTGAGCCTGACCACGGCAGTTGATGGGAAAACACAGTAATCCGGATCACGGAAGGTGAGGGCCGCCCTCGGCGATCATGGAGTTTGATTGCACGGGACCTGCTGTGCTGCGGGAGTTGCCCTTCTTCCGTTCCCACGAAAAGTGATGCGCGAGCGAAATGCGGATCGAGGCCCGTTCTGATCACCGCCCATCCCGCCGCAGCGAGGTTATGCCCGATTTTATTGATCAACTGAGCACTCTTCGCCCTCATTTACGGTATTGGGTGGCCGCGCACTTCGATGGTTCCCGCGTCGAGAGCATCTGCGACTTCCCAATTCCCGTTCCCGGCATCCCTACAGCGTGCGGGAATGGGAACGGGAATTTCACCCCGTCGGCGCCGCCGCCTCCCTTTAATTCCTCAGAGGGCTTCCTTGGTTCGGCCCCTTGCGGAGCCCTTCCTTCATCCCGGCCACACATACAGATCGCCGGCGTGTCGAGCGGCGGTCAAGACCGGCCCCCTTGGGCCGCCGAAGGCTTGGTCTTGATGGCCGCGAGCACGGCGGCACGCTCGAATGGACGGGGCGAGGCCGGGCAGCTCAGTGAGTGCCGACCATCAAACGCCTTGGAAATTTGCCCATCAGATTGCGCGATCCTGCTCAGCTTCATCGCTTCGATCAGCGGCTTGGCGCGCGCCTGACGGATGGTTCGGCGCACCTCCGGTGACAGACCGCGGATTTCCTCCTCGATCTCCCGCGCGACCGCCTACCGGATCGAGACAGATCCCAGATTGCCGTCGCAAAAACAGGCTCCGCGTCAGCGCCGGCGTCCCGACCCGATCGCCCACTTGTGGGAAAGCGAGATCGTGCCGATGCTGGTGGCAGCACCCGGTATCTCAACATCAGCACGTACGGCGAGTGGCGCGCAGAGATCGAGCGCGACATGATCGAGGCGGCGCGTCAGCAAGAGGGAGAATTCCGATCCGTGGGATCATCTGGAATAGGATACTTTATCATGCTTGACGGGGGCTGCGAACCAAGGCTGCGAAGCCCTAAGTCTCTCCACGATCGCTACGCTTCTTCGCGGGCCCCGAGATTTCGACACCGAACGCATTTGCCTTCGGGAGATATTTGCCGTCGAGTGCCGTTTGCTCACGGTATCCATATAACATCGCCGGGAGGGCTGGGTCGGCCCAGCGACCGAGCTGCGTCAAGTCAGCCAGAGATCCGCCCGAATCGAGATGGTGCTTGCTGAACGCGTGCCTCCCGGACTTGTGCAGAGAGTACATAACCACGCCGGCTTTCGTGCACGCAGTCTTCAAGTCACGCCACGCGTTTCTGCGAGTAGCGTAGGAATATCCAAATAGCGGCCTATCGGGGCCTTTCTCCCCAGCCGCCTCGATGGCCGCTAACACCGGTTCGGAAAGCTGGATGCGTTCGGCTTTCGTTTTTGATTTGCGATCAGCGGGCGGAACGATGTCAAGGAACTCGCCATTGAGGTGCTTGCCGAGCGCGCGGAAGCCGTCACAGCCACGGCGGTTGTGCAGCCTGCAAAACAGCACAAGGGCTCGAAGATTTGGCGAGCAGAGTGGCAGGACGCGGCGGTACCACTCAATCGTCTCGGGAGACTCCACAGGCTTGCGGATCGCGTGCCCAGACGGACGCGTGATGTTGACCGTCCATTGTTTGCCTTTAGCAGCGTGCTTCAGAACGGAAATGATAGGCGTAAAGACATGGCGGTTTAGAGTGCTTGGCTGCGCGCCGCTCGGGTAGAGAGCAGCGGTGACCCGAAGCACGACGGCGTCATCCACGAGATTTACCGGAACGTCCCCGATAATTTCGGCGGCGCGAGCAAGATGATGGTGAAGCTGCACGGCATTGGCGTTCAGCTGCCCGTACGTCGCGGCGGCGACGGCAAAGCATGGGATGCCGGATTGGGCACGTTCCGCATGAGCGACCAGCTCTGAATTCAGTCGTTCGCACTCTTCTTGACACTCAGCCTTCGTAGCGAATCCACCGCCGCGCCAGCCGCGACGCTCAATGCGGGTGCCGTGCTCGTCGATTTCGCTCCACGTACCACGCGGGAACCAGCGACCGCCGCGATCCGAGCGTTGCTTGGGCGCGAGACTCGCTTTGAGGCGTCCTTCCATTTTGTCATCTCCACCAAGATTGCAATTACGTCGTCGGGTGACACCATCATTTGGGCGCCGTCCAGCAAATGACGCCCAGTTCTGCGAGCAACTTCGCGGAATCTTCTCTCGGAAATCTTTGCTGGCACTCTATTGAGGGCGACCCTTACGAGCATGAGGCCGCTCTGAAGGGCGGCTTTTTCGTTGCCCGGCCGGTCGCTCATGAGCAGCTCTCCGAGCGTCCTTGGTCGTCACTGTGTTCCGGATGCGCAAAGTCGGCGACACGACTGTGTGATACGCGGCTGTCCCGCCACGAAAAATGGAGTTGATGAACGTCGACTAATTTGGTTGACCCCCTGCGCGAATATGACCGTCCGGCCCTCAGTGGGTTGTTGGAAATGCGACAGGAAATCGACGCAGATGTTGGCTTTGGCGAGGCCATGGGCCTAACTCCAATTGGCGATTATGATGTTGATGGCGCGTGGCAGTCGACGCGAGTGCGCGCGAAATTGACCGCAAGGACATGATCCGGCCAGCGCGCCCAGCACGGCATACAGATATCTCGCGAAGTGAGCTTGTCAAGTCCCACAAACGATACTGACGTCAATTAAAAATCATTTACCCATCAACCTAAAGCAACACTCGCGTCCTCGGCATCGGCCTGCAATAGGTTGCCACAACAACGCCGATCCATGCCGGCAAGCAGTCAATCACCTGAGGTCGATATCCCGCCGGCGGAGTAATTTGAATTTCCCCCTTGCGGGGGCTGTGGTGAATATGACCGAAGTATCGGTGCAAGGCGCCCTGCGTCTCCACGACCGCGAGCTGCCCAGGGTACAATTGGGCCGCCACGTCACCTTCATATCTTTGGCAGAAAATCAGATCTCCGCTGCCGAACGAGCCCGGCTCAATCTTCATTTCGGCAACAACGAGATTATCTGAAAACGGAGCAATTAACTCATATCTCCTTGGACTATCGGCATAATTCCACTTATTTCCCGTAACCTCGATCGTCACCTCGACATGACCTAGAGCCTGCATTGTTTGCGGCCGCGCACCGTAGTAGGCCTCGTCAAGCGACAGCCCTAGCGCCTCGGCAACGCGTGCGAAGTTGGTGATTCCGGGCTCGCGCCCCCGGAGCAGGTCGTAGACCATTGATGCGCTGATATTGTTTGCCTTTGCCAGCTCCTTAGCCGTCATCCCGGATAAGGCAATCTTGCGACGAACGCGATCCCTCCAGGCCTCCCGATCGATGCCTTCGGGCGCTTTGGAGGCGGACGCTTTTTGTGGGTCATCTGTCATGGTCGCAACACTCTATATGAGCTCGGTCGGCCATGCACGCTGTTGATAACGAACGATACTGCCATTGACTCAGTCCTGTTTACGGGACCACTGTTGTCTCAACATGGTGGCCGGTCGCGAACCGCATTGGCCGCCATCGTGGGCCACATCCCAGCCCCCTTCTGCGGAAGCGATCGGCAACGTCACTTGTGGCGACTGATCGACGCCGTTCCTTGGGGGTGTCAACGCCACTCGGAGATCGGCGAATGAACGACGTCACGCTTGGCGCACCCCAAGAGGCAACGGCGAAAGCCGTGGAGGTCGGCGCTTACGCGAGACTACTTATGTCAGCCGCAGTTCGCGCTTTCAGTGGAAGCGGTCTCGACCCTTCAGGGCATGTCATTTCGGTCTGCTCATGGCAGACAGAAGGCAACCGTACGATCATTCAACATGTTGCCATCGGAGATACCGAAGGCTTCATTGAAGCTGTGATGGCAGCTGCCGTCGACCCCGGGAGAAATGTCTACACCGGGTTCGGAGTTTACCCAAAGGCCCTGCTCACGGAGCGGTCTGGTCGGACCGGAGGAGCTAGCGTGCGCGGGAGCGCGGACAAGGCTGTCGGCTACTTCGGCCTTGCTGGTGACCTTGATCGCGACAAATCGAATTCCATTCGCATTGAAGACCTCCCGCTAGCTCCGACAATTGTGCTCGACACTAGCAAGAGTGTGGGCGCCCTAGGCATGCAAACCAACCAGAACTGCATCTGGCTTTTCGATCGGCTCGTCAGCTTGCCGGAAGCAAAAGAACTCGCGGCTAACATCAATCGAGTTATCGGGGATGCAGACAACTCGACCAAGGATCCCAATCACCTGTGGCGAATCCCCGGCTGTTTAAATTGGCCGAAGAAATCCAAGCTCCGCCGTGGGCGGTCCGCAGCTCCACAGCCGATAATTTGGTCAAATCCGAGTTCGACAACTGCAGCCATTGATATGCTTCCCGGGGTCGTTTCACCGGCAACGCTCCGCGGTGCATTGGACGTCGCTCTCGAAGGCCTTGCGGCTCAGCCGTCAGAGCAGCAACAGTCTGTTGACGAGCAGGTGGCTAACGATGCAATTGACGCTGACATTTGGAATGGAGATGCGATTGAGCTGGCACGTGATCTTGATGCACTTCTGCACATCAGCGCCGACTGCACGCGGAACCGCTATCGGGCAATTCTCGGGGCACTATTTCATCGTCATGGCGGGTCAAAGCTCGGTCGAGAAATCGCCTTGGCATGGTCGCAAGGCGGGTCGGTCGGGGACGTTCGCCTGCAGGGAGCAGCACACCGCTATTCTGACGAGGGCTTCCAAGAATTCTGGGTCCCCGGCAGTTACCGAATCGGCACCATCTTTCATTACGCGCAGCAGAACGGTTGGGATGCGAGACGTAAGCGCTGGGGCTTGATTTGGATTGCCCGAGACCGTGAGCTTCCGCAAGCGACCGCAGCCGTCATTGACGCTCATGATCGGATACCGCGCAACGTCGACTTTAACGTCGTTCGTGCCTCATGGCGCCTTGCGATCGCAAGAAAGTATGGGAAAGCCGGTCGGCGTGGAGGTGATGCTGCGCTTGCCGCGCTTTTTATTGCCGACTTAGTCCGCGGCACAGAAGCTCCTGCTTTTGTTTCCTACGAGAACCTATCGGCTATGGTCGCGTGGCCCTACGAAGGGCGCGAAGGCTGGAGGCGATTGCAGCGCGCCCTCAACAAGTTGTCCGCCGACGGCTACCTAACAAAGTCGCATGGAAAGTCTATTGGAGCCCACAAAAAGCAAGGTGCCACATTCACATTGAGTATTGCTGGCGGCTGGGATGGCGCTCTTCGCGATTTGACAGCAGCTTCGAGATCAAGCTGGCAGACTTCTAATCCACAGTCGGCAGACGCCTGCAATCATGCCGCCGAAAATGTTCAGGCCATCATTGAGGACAGGGATAGCTTCCGCCTCGAAACAGTCGGAACGAACTGCAGTGTTTCAGTCGGTGGCCGCGTTCCCCGCCCCCTGCAATCCGGAACATCTATCTCTATTGATGGAGGAGGGGAGAGCAGTAGCGGCACTCATGGCGGAACCGAGATTACCCTGCAGACCAAACTCGCAACTGCCGATCGGATTCGAGCCTGGGCGGAGCAAAGGCGCCTCGACAGCGATATTCAGCCGTGGCTCAGCATGCTGCCGACTTACCTCGTGGACCGGCTGCGCTTGGCAAATAGCACGAATCCGGAAGCGACTGAAGTGTTGGCTCGCCAGCTTGCATCGCTCTTTGCGCTGGACGTGGAGAACACAGAAGTCGATTTGGTTCTCGATCGTGCAATAGACAGAGTTATTACGGGTGAACAACGTCAGCGACGGAAGAGGAGTACCGCACCCCTCGATGAAACAACGATCGATAAGCTTCGAATTGAGGATATCGGTCCAGTGACGTGCGCACGCGCTCTTGGGATTGAGCTGGGTCGAGTGCTCGAATGGCGAAAGCGAGATCTAGGCCGGGTAGAAAAGCAAATCCGACTGGTATCCAGCGATAGCACTGAGAGTGGCGGACTCCCTATTGCGGAAACTGAGCAAGCCGCAACCATTCGCCACATTGGGTTTGCGCTAGGAGATGAAGAATGATTGTCCTCATTCGCATGGCCAGCATTACCCTCATCGGGTTCTCGATCTTGCTAAGCGGCTTTGGTTTGTCCAACCGGTTCGCAACCGCCGCCCAGAGTATGGGCGGAATTGTTGTAGCCGGCGCGCTATGCGTCGGCTTCGCACTTGCCGGCGCAGTCGAGATTGCGCGTTCCGCACTGCCGATATTTCTCGCGGATTCTTGGCGCGATGGAAAATATCTCAGCGTGGCTTCAATCCTAGTTACCTTGGTCTTGTGTGTGGCGTTCTGCACCATGATTGAGCATGCGACGATGCGCGAAATTGCTCGGCGAACAGGGGAAGCGGAGAAGCGTACGAATGAAGCCCGCCGAGATAAACGCTCTGAAATTAATGAAATCCAAAATCAACTATCCCGATTAGGGCACCCTCGGCTGGAGTCGGTCATTGCAGCCGAAATTAAGGGAGCCAACGTACCGCCGGCAGTCTGGGCTAGTTCTTCAGAGTGCTCAAAAATAGCCACTGATACCTATTTCAAGAAAGCATGCCAGCAGTTCGTGGAGCTGCGGCGTGAGCTGGTCGCATCGCGCGAATACGCAAAAATGTCTGAACGTGCAAAGCATATAAGAGACCAACTGGCAATTGAATCTATTTCCGCTGGAGACCAGCTGCCCGCGTCGTTTGATTTTCTCTTTTCTCCGATGCTTGAGCGTACGACAGGGCTCCAGATGGACGGCGGTGACGGCGCTGCTCTCTTAATTAGCGTGGTGCTGCAGTTACTCAACACAATCTTGCCGATCTTTGTCAGCAGAGCTGAGGCCCGGGCACAGTTGGGGCAGACTTTACAAGGCGAACAGAGATCCGCGCCGAGTGCCGAGGCTAATCCGAATGCAACTAGAATGACGAAGCCAGATTGTAGCGAACGGGAGGTCCAAGCAGCGCCAATCACGGATAGTGTGGCAGATCGAATGGCCCGGTGTAGCAAGCCGAAGTCGGATGAGGGGGGAGGAGACTATGTCGCAGATGAACAAGTCGCACGGACGCTTCCTCCGGAGGAACTCGCTGGGGATTACAAAAAGAAAGCGTCGGGGTCCGATGAACTCTCTGTCCCTTCCCCTCTGGATCCGATTGTCCATCGAAGGCACGAACGCTTGCCCGAGATCGCGATGATGACGGGAGGACAAGGCCCTCCCACAATGGAGGTCGCCGACCATTTAATCAGAGAGAGCATCGCCACGAAAGAGACGGAGGATCCAATGAGCCGCATATTTACGGCATCCTCTCATCGTGTAGCGGAGGGCGGTTCCCGCCTCGAATGGGAGGACAACGCCCATGTCGGGCAGGAAGCCACTATTCACTTGGTAGCGAATGTCCGCTCGTTGGACACTGCGGGCAAGATCGTTGAAGTGCTAGAGGAAGTTGCTGCCCATAGTTCGGGTGAGCAGTCCAGTTGGGCGAACAGCAACAGGCCCTTCCTCGGCGTAGTAGAGGATACCCCCCGCGGTGTCGTGGACCTCTCCGCCCATCGTCACAGCGGCAGACCCCTCCCAGACGTGGAGATCGATGCCGCCCGTCCAGGGAATGGCCTTGCTGCGAGTGTGCAATGCAATCGTGACTGGGAACGCAAACGAGCGCCATGCTCGGCGGAAGGAGACGAGCCCATGCCCTTGGTGAATATCGGCTTCGGTTCAGCTGTGCGGGCATTCGTTGGAACCCTGTATCGTGTCCCAGGAGCCAAGATATCTGCATCCGACTTGTATCAGTCGTACGAATCTCGGCGCCAACAGAACCGCTGGCCAAGGATACCTCACACGATTTTCGGAACTCTTGCAGCCGAAGCGGTCGTGGCGGCGGGCGGCTACAAAAGAAAATCAGGGAAACAATATTACCATGGGTTCGCGCTGTCGCCTTAATCCGGATCATGCATCTGGAACATCGACTCGCGGATTCCGACGCTTCGCGGACAGCTGGTGAGAGCCGGTTGAAGGGGCCCCGTGGTCATCATCCGGTGAGCGCCGCTGGTGCTCCCATCGTCAGGCCGCCCGGCTGATCGCTTTTGTCGCGCGCCAGTCCCATGGCAGCAGCTTCGTCGAGCGATGTCCCGTTCTCACCTTGACGGGTGAGTAGGCGGTTTTCGCGCAGGCCCAGGGCACTCGTCGATACGGGATGCCGGCCATCGGTTGGCGAGCTTTGTCAGAGTGTCGGTTGAACGCGAACCGCATGGGTGGCTCGCTTCACCACCAATTGAAGCTGCAATCATTCGCCCGATCGAAAATCTCGATCTGCGGCATGCGCAACACATCGTCAGCCCATTAAGAGGCCACCGGGCGAGACGCGCGCCCGCAACCACTTCCCAAGCCGACTAAGGCATGTCAACGTCATGTTGTCACCCGGCGTGGGGCACTAAGGAGCATTCGTGATAGGTTTACCGTCACGCTTCTAGCGTCGAATGGCACCATTTCAATCCGCAACGCGTCTAGATCGCCCCCCCGGGATGGGTGCTCGCGTTTAACACGAGAGACACCTTCCTACCGAGAAACGTTATTCCCAATTCGCCCGTTGCCGTGCCACACGCGTCGTCGCCATCTGGCTTGTGCGATCGCACCAAGTCCTCTCTGAACATTTCCCAGGCGTCAAGCGCGCGCATAGAGGTGTTCGGCGCCGACGGCTGCAACTGCGCGTTGGAAACCAACATTCCCGTCGACAAGTGGGTATCGGCTACGCTCCAATCTGGTACGCTCTCAAGCGGATTGCACCGAGAGTTCGCCAGCAAGAACCCCGCACTTGTCAACGGCACAGCGCGTCGTATTTGTCGGCTGGAGTGATCGCACCGGCAGTGTGTAGCCACCACGACGCCTCGCACGGATAGATACTCATGACGCGCAGGACGATGATCATCGGCATGTCCATTCGGGGGCTCGGATACCACCCGGCGGCATGGCGTCACCCGGATGTGCCAGCCGATGGCACGATGAGGTTCGAACACTATGTGCGCAATGCTCAAGCCGCCGAGCGCGGCAAGTGCGACCTGATCTTCTTCGCTGACGGCATCGGCGTGCGCGAGCGCGACATCCCGCAAGGTTCGCTACCGCGCCTCGGCTACGAACTCGTCGAGATGGAGCCGATGACATTGCTGCCGGCCCTTGCCGTGGTGACGAAGAACATCGGCCTCGTGACGACGGCATCGACCACGTACAACGAGCCGTACAATCTGGCGCGCAAGTTCGCCACTCTCGATCACATCAGCAATGGCCGCGCCGGCTGGAATGTCGTCACCTCGTGGTCGGATGCGGAAGCGAAGAATTTCGGCCGCGAGGATCAACTCGACTATGACACGCGATATCCGCGCGCTGCGGAGTTCGTAGAAGTTGTGCGCGATCTCTGGGATAGTTGGGAGGACGACGCGTTCCTCTTCGATAAGTCGGGCGCGCAGTTCTACGATCCCACTAAGTTGCACACACTCGATCACAATGGTCGATTCTTCTCCGTGCGTGGGCCCCTCAACGTAGCGCGCCCACCGCAAGGGCATCCCGTCATCGTTCAGGCCGGCGCCTCCGAACAGGGAAGGGAGCTTGCCGCCGCGACCGCGGATATCGTCTATGCCATTCACGGCACGAAGGCAGTTGCTCAGGCATTCTATGCGGACATCAAGCGGCGCATGCCGGCATATGACCGCAAAGCCGGGGAGCTTAAAATCTTACCTGCCATTCGCCCTGTGGTCGGTCGCACCGAAGTCGAAGCACAAGCGAAGTTCGATCAACTGCAGTCGTTGCTCGATCCGATGGTGGGGCTCAACCGCCTGAGCAATGCATTCGGCGATCTGTCGGGCTATCCTTTGGACGGCCCCGTGCCGCTGGATCACCTCGGACCAGCCGAATTGCGCAGCATCAGCAAGGGCCTGATCGAGCGTGTTCGGGGCGACCAGCCGACCATCCGCCAGCTCTATCAGGATGTGGCCGGCAAGGGTGGCTTCTGCGTCATCGGCACGCCCAAACAGATCGCCGACATCATGCAGGATTGGTTCGATTCCGCAGCGTGCGATGGCTTCAACATCACGCCCACGCATTTACCGGGCGGCTGTGAGGATTTTGTCGAACTCCTTGCGCCCGAGCTGAAAAGCCGCGGCCTGATGCAATCGGAGTACCAAGGACGTACGCTGCGCGAAAATCTCGGCCTGAAGCCAGCCGTGAACCGATTCACGCACCGCCGCGATGCATCCACGATGAAATAGCCCTGAGGTTGATGGGTCACAGCCCACTGATGCGATAGCCTCCGGCGCCGCGGTCGTGGCCGGCAAAGAGAGCGATCTTTCTTGTGAGGGCCGAACCGCGGATCCCAGCAGGAAAAAATGCTTGGAGTCGCTTTGTTACTTTCAAGACGATACCGGACGTCCCCTGAGGCGTATCCATCAGGACGCTTTTGAGGCCGTTGTTCGTTTGCAGAACTCCGTGCTCATCGCGCCAGACGTCAAGGTGGGGCATCGTCAGAGGCGGAGGCTTGGCGATGCCATTCGCTTTGCGCGCAATCGCTCGGCGTCTTTCCCGTCTCGCCAAGCCGCAGAGGCAGCGGACGCAAGCTGTTGCTAAGATTTATTTGATCATCGGGCTCGCGATCGCTCTACTTTCGCCGAATAAGCCGACATTGCAACCGCACTGCAGAGGTCAGGGGTTCGATTCCCCTCGGCTCCACCAATAAAATCAAGAACTTAACGCCGCGCCGCGGAAATCCAAAAACCTCCGTCACACACCCGTCACACACGGATGCAGGGTGGCACGGCTTGGCTGAAATTCCCGCACGCCATGCTGCGCGGCAACGACCGTTACCCGCATGGGCAGAGACGCGCATCTTCGCGCGGCTCTGGCCGCCAGTCCTTCACTGGCGGGTAGGGCGTGGCCCGACCGCAGGGAGGGAGCCGCCCATGTTTCATCGTCGCCACCCTGTTCTGCGACAGGCCTAGGACGAGCCTTAGGAGTTCGTTAATCTCCCCTCCGCCAATCATACCCACAATGGGTCGAGGCAGGCGGTGCGCCGAGAGGACAATGGGGTGCTCACAGAGAGCCACACTCAAGAATGCTTGAGCTTGGCCTACGTCCACGCCGTGACGGGGCGGGCGGGCGTCAATCTGCACGTTGGTCTTCGGCTTGATTACGGAGTCGACGGTACCTTCCGTCCCGTCGTGAACGTCAATGGCAGGCGCGTCGAGTCTGGACATTCCGTCGACTTCCAGCTCAAGGCTTCGATAAATTGGGAGCAGGACGGCGAAAACGTCGCCTATGACTTGGAAGCGAAAACTTACAACGACATGGTTGGGCGAACGGATTCAGCCAGCCCTCTCATTCTCCTGCTCCTCTGCCTCCCTCGGGATTCCGCCACTTGGCTCGCAGGCACTGAGACCGAGCTTATTTTGCGGCACTGCTGCTACTGGTTGAAGCTCTCGGGAGAGCCCACCGACAATGCCCGATCCAAGCGCGTGTTCATTCCTCGCGCGAATTTGCTGACGCCAGAAGCCGTACTGAAGATCCTCGCAACCGAACGTGCACGCTGGGAGGTCTCATGAACGAGATCGAACTTCAGCACGCTCGAACCGTGCCGATGTACACGCTGCGTCGCTATCTCACCCTAAACGGCTGGCATCACTTCGCCGATGTTCGGCGCGGGATGGACATTTTCAAACTGGGCTTCGCATCGGGTCCAGAAGTCGAGATCGTACTGCCGCAGCAGACGACGGGCGACGACACATTGCGGAGGATTGCGGAAGCGCTGCGCACCCTCTCGCAGATCAACGATCAGGACATCCCGTCGATATCGGCACAAATCCGAGCGATCGCGATAGATGTTCTCAGGTCGACAGTTCCAGATACATTGGTGCGCAACGAAGCGATCCATTTGGACGTGGCCGCGGGCTTTATCAAGAATGTGAAGCAGCTTCTGTCTGCCGCTGCCACGACCGAGCTTTCGCCCGAGCCTTTCTTCGGTCGGATCAAAAAGGGTGCGAAGGATTTCGCCGATGAATGCCGCTTCGGGCATACCTTCCGAGGAAGCTTCGGCTTCACGATCGAGTCGCCCGTACTGCCGAACAAGGCTCCCACACTGGATGTCATCGAGCAGACGCCGCCATTCGAGCGGCGGGTTATGCAGCGCATCGCCAGAGGCTTGAAAACAGTACAGACGGCTGTGAACGAGCAGGATGTGGCCCCAATCATGGAGAACTTCCGCACAGGTTTGTCGGCGAACATGTGCGAGGAACTGGTGGATCTTTCCGACTCGATCAAGGGCGAGCGGCTAGCATTCGAGTTCGCCTTCTCTCCTGAATGGCGCGTGTCACCCGATATCGTCATCGGCGCTCGGTTCGAGGTGTCGGGTGCCCACGTGGAACTCATCAAGGACGCTGCCAAGCGGCTAAGATTGCAAGACTTCGAGAGAGACCGAACGATCAACGGTAGGATTGTGCGGTTGAAGTCCGACAAAGACCCCTCCGATTTGCTGAACCCAATGGGGTCGCGCGAGATAACAATTTCTTGGGAGAGCGAGGATTTCGGCGAGATCAACGTGAAGGTGGCGCTCACTCCACAGCAGTATTTGCTTGCTGTCGAAGCCCATAAGACTGGCAAGCCCGTTCAGGTCGGCGGATTGATCGAGCGGATCGGCAAGACATGGCGGCTGTCGCAGCCGCGCGATTTTATCATACTCACCTAAAACAATAACCCACGCTTGCTAACCGATCTTGTTGCAATGCGCCGCCAATCGATTAAATGTGCGTCTTTCCATTTACCCGATAGTAAGCGCTCATCGAACGACAGGGTCGTTTCGGGCTTGACGAGCCGTGGCTCAGGCGGCGACGCTTTGCGTCGCTGGTTGGCGCACGTTCCACGGCATCAGCGCCTCGACGTCGGCGAGCGTGATGGCTCTTGGCAGCTCGCTGAAGACGCGCTTCAGGTAGGCATAGGGTTCGAGGCCTGAGGCTTTCGCTGTTTCGATCAGGCTATAGAGGCGCGCTGATGCTTGGGCGCCGGCCGGCGTATCCGAGAACAGCCATGCCTTTCGACCCATGACGAACGGCCTGATCGCATTTTCGCAGAGATTGTTGTCGACCTCGATCCGGCCGTCGTCGAGCATGCGGATCAGCAGCGGCCACTGGTTGTCGAGGAAGGTCATGGCCTGCCCGACCAGCGTTTGCGGCGGCGCGTGACCCCGTTTGGCGTCGAGCCATTTTCGCAGTTCATCCCAAACCGGCCGCGCGCGTTCATCGCGCAGTTTCTTGCGTTGATCGGGCGTGAGTTTGGCTTCGCGCGCGGCCTTCTCGGTTGCGTAGATGCGTTGGATCAGCGCGAGACCCTCGGCCGCCAGACCACCGCGACCCGTCGCCTTCTGCGCTTTCAGTGCTTCGTCGAACTTGCGGCGTGCGTGTGCGAGGCAGCCGACGTGTACGATGCCATCACGCTTGCCGACCGCAGTATATCCGCTGTAGCCGTCGCTTTGCAGGATGCCCTTGAAGTCTTCGAGAAGCCGCCATGCCACCGCGCCCGAGCGTGTCGGCTCGTAGTCGAAGAGAATGACCGGCGTCTTCGGCGAACCACCGCGACGAACCCACATGCGCGATTTCGTCTGCGCGGCGCGACCGTCTTCCTTGAGCACCTGCACGGTCGTCTCGTCCATCTGCAGGACGTCGTAGGAGACTTGGGTCTCGTGCAGCAGATTCATCAGCGGCACGATCAGTTCGCCGAGCTTGATCATCCACGAGGCCAGCGTCGCGCGCGAGATGTCGATGCCGTAGCGGGCGAGGATTTTCTCTTGGCGGTAGAGCGGCAAGCCATCGGCGTATTTCATGATGGCGATGAAGGCGCACAGGCCGGCGGTGGCGATGCTCTTCGGGATCGGTTGGAGGGGGAGCGGCGCAACGATGATTGTGCGCGGTATAGTCCGTACCACGACAGGTGAAGGCGCGGATGCGGCAGACGTCGGGACCACACCTGCATTTGGTGCAGGCGCCGCAGATGTCTCGCTCACGTCCGGGAACACGCCGTCGCATACGTGGCACGACCCATACTTGAAGCGGACGTTCTGGATGATCTTGATCTTTGCTGGCTCGATGTCGCACTGCTCGGTGACGACCTCGCCGATCCGTGGACGCATGTGACCGCTGCCGCACGGGCACATCTTGTCAATCTCGGCGAAGTCGTGCTCGACGCGCTCGCGCGGCAAATCCTGGGGAAACGGCTTGCGACCACCCTTGGCGCGCGTGTGCGCGGGGATGGTAATCGCGTCATCGGCCAGCGCGGCGGGTTCCTCTGCCGGCTGCGCGCCAGCAAGGCTCTCAGCCTCGTTGAAAAGCCCGAGCTGGTCCGGATCGGCCTTCTCAGAACTCGCGCCGAACCGCTTGTGCTGTGCGAGCCGTAACTTCTCTTCGAGCACGGCGATCCGCAATTCATAGGCGCCGATCATCGACTTGAGCGTGCCGATGTCGTCGGGCAATTCCGGTGGGCTGTGGGCAGCGTCGCTCATGCACACGCATGATAGCTGATTTGTGCGAGCCCCTGCCGCAACACCTGCATTTTCTCTACAGAACCGTGCGGTATGCGAGTGAACGATGCGGTTTCAAGTGCTTCAGATCGAGCCCATCCAGCAGCCAGCGGAACTCATCCTCTTCAAGCTCGACAACCGCACCTTCCAGGTGGAACGGCCACTTGAACCGTTCCTCCTCCAGCCGCTTCAGCCAAAGGCAGAAGCCCGTCCGCTGCCAATAGAGCACCTTGATCTGATTGCGCCGCTTGTTCACGAAGCAAAACAGGTTCCGGCTGAAGGGATCGTATTTGAGCGTCGCCTCGACCATGACGCTGAGGCCGTTGATGCCCATCCGGAAGTCGACGGGATCGCGACAGATGTAGATCGCGATATCGCCAACCGTCGGCGGTGACACCACCGATCCCGAACCCACTGACGGCTTCCGTCCCACCCATTGCTCCCCGCTAAATCATGTCCCGCGAAAATGACAGACCCGGCAACTTCAGCGGTAGATGCCGTTCGTTGAGCGCATACACCCGATACGTCGAATATCGGTTACGCTTTCTCTGCGGTACAGGCAGGGATGCCGATGGCCGTTAAGGGCGAGGGGCGGGCGAATAGCTCGGCCTTTTGCTTGTCTGGGCGCGACGTATCCCCTGCCCCGAATCTTGGCCGCCGATAGCGGTTTCCGTTCGCGGTCTTCCATCCCTTCTGCACCATCACCGCGCCGAAATTCCCTGCTCAAGCCTGTTGGGCTTACCGAGCGTGGCAGCGCCATGCGCCCACGGGGTTAGGGCGGTAGCGGTAAACGTGATAACTTTCATAGGACCAACGGGCGATCTTCGGCATGACTTCACCGGCTCAATTCGACGTAGAACAGGCGTCGAATATCGCGGCAAACTACGCCAGCATCAATCCAACGAAATCGAGGGCGAGGTCTGGTACGAGGGCTACATCCGCGCCGAGCACAAGGACCACGTAACAGCGGACACCAACCTCAAGGACCGCTTCAACCGCGACGGTCTGCGCCCTGTTTACTTCCACCCGCAATCGAACGCCGAACCGCTGCGCGTGAAGCTCAACCGCATTCCGCTTCCGAAGCGCAACGACAAGAACGCCGACACGCTCGTTGGTCCGGTGCGGGCGAAAGCTGACGTTCTTGGGGCGACTTCCGTTTCCGACAGCTGGCCCACCTTCTCTGTAGACGTCTCGCTTGCCGATGCTCGAAGTTGAGGGGGAAGCTGCCGGTCAAGGTCTGAGTGGCAGCTTTCGGGGGCTTTGCTTCCGGCCGGCCACAGCGTTGCGCTCGTCGATCGTGACCCTGAGCCGACATTTTCTGGAAGGTTGAAGCGGACGATATCTCGACGGGTCTTGGAGTCGTGAGCGGACGTCGCAGGACTTGATCGTGAATTCACTCACTGAGGTTGCCGTTGTCGAATTGGAAGCGAGAATTTGCCCGACCGTGTCCATCGGCGATCGCTAAACCGCTTGCATTAAAACTGGTCGGCTACTCCGGTTCACCCAGCATGAAGGCAACGAACCGGGCGCTGCTCGAAGTTTCCGGCAGTCCGCTGGCGGAAACGATGATGATGTCTTTCTCAAGCCTCGCACCTTCGATATCCAGCCCTGCCAGCGAGCCGTCGGCGATTTCGTCGACGATTGTCGACGCCAGAACGATCGAGATACCATGCCCGGCACGTACCGCTCGCTTGACCGCCTCGGTGCTGCCGTAGCCGTCGACGGTTGTCAGCTGGTTCGCGAGTTCTCCCAAGTGCTTACGCAGAACGGTACCCGTCCCAGTACCGGGTTCACCGCCGAGAATGCGAGTGCCGACGAGTTCAGACGCCTTTATGGACTTGCGCGTTGCCCAAGGATGGATTGGCGCGACGATCACCTTCAGAGGCTCTCGCTGCCAGACTTTTGCTTCGAAGCCGGGTCTGCCATCCCACCATTCCATTATAGCCACGTCGGCGAGCCCTTGCGACAGCCTCTCCGCAACTGTCGGGTTCGCTCCGATCCACGGCTCGACTACAACCCCATGCACGTCGTCGAAACGGGCAATGGCCGGTTGCAGACTGTAGATTCCGACATTGCTGGATGCGGCGACGCGGAGCGGAGCTTTTGTGATGAGTTCATGCGCGCGCTCAGCCGTTGCCACGAGTGCGCGAGCCAATGGCTCGAAGACGGCCCCTTGCGCCGTCGGTTCGACCTGTCCTCTCAGCCGCACGAGCAAGGGCGCAGCCAGATCTGATTCGAGCTGGCGGATGTGCTCGATGGCCGTGGACGGCGACAGGGCGAGCTTACGCGCCGCCGGTCGAAACCCTCGTTCCTCGATCACCGCAAGGAACGTTCGCGCGTGGATCAGGTTGAGCATGCGCGCGGTTGCCCGGGTTTGTTGACGGTGCCAGTTGGCTCCCGACCAGCGAGGGCTTCGATGATGCTGTGGGCTGCGGAAAGCTCGATCTGCCGACGCACGTCCACGACGGCAGAGCCGATGTGCGGTGTAAGCACGGTTGGCGCACCGGGAGCCGTCAGTCGCGCGTCGATGACCGAAGGGCGATCAGTGCGCGCCCAATCCTCGCATTCGAAGACGTCGGCCGCATAGCCCGCTAGGTGCCCCGTCTCCAAAGCATCGGCGACGGCCCGTTCGTCGACCAGCGAGCCACGCGCGGGGTTCACGAGCAACGCACCCGGTTTCATCCGGGCGAGGGCGCCGGTACCGATGATGTGCTGGGTTGCCGCGGTCAGTGGCAATGCGAGCACGACATAGTCCGATTGGGCAAACAGGTCGTTCAATGGGACGGCGTCCACGGCCTGCACGAGATGAGCCGGAATAGAATTCGGCCTTGTGTCGTAGGCGGTAATACGACACCGAAAGCCCAGGAGCCGTTCCGCGATAGCTTGACCCACCCGACCAAATCCGACGATCCCGACACGCGCGCCATCGAGCCCGGTACCATAAAGCGTCGGCCGCCAGCCATGAAAGCCATCGGCCCGGATGCGCCGATCGCCGGCCAGGACGTGGCGGCCGAGCCCCAGCATCAAACCGATCGCCAACTCAGCCGTCGGAACCGTGAGAAGGTCGGGTACGATGGTCACCCAGACACCGGCGCGCTCAGCGGCGGTCGCGTCGATGTTGTCATAGCCTTTCAGCGCGGCACCGATCACTTTAAGCTTGGGACAGGCTGCGATAAAGGTCGCATCAATGCGATCAGGCATGAAGACCATGATAGCGTCGGCGTCGCGGCATTTCTCACCGACCTCACCATGCGGCCATGGTACTGGTGCGGAATTGCCGATGACCTCGGCGTTCGCCGCTAGAAGCTTGTACGTTTCTGGAAAGATCTGGTTCGTCACTACGATGCGCATGCTTTAACTTTCGGCTGGCGGAAACTCCGCCTATTTGAGTGAGCGGCGCAGTGTTGCACCGATCGCGTCGACTACGGTGACGCATATGAGGATGCAGATCAGGATCGCCGAAACCTGCGCATATTCGAGCACACGCAGCGCCGCGATGAGCTCGAACCCGATGCCGCCGGCCCCTACGGCGCCCAGAACAGTCGAAGCCCGGAAATTGTACTCCCAACGATAGATCGTCGTATCGGCAAGCTGCGGCATCACTTGCGGCAGCACCGCGTGCCAGATCACCTGGAACGGCGTCGCACCGGCGGCGCGGGCCGCCTCAATCGGCTTGTCGTCGACGTGCTCGATGCTCTCGGCAAAGAATTTTCCGACCATGCCGATCGAATGGATGCCGAGCGCCAGCACGCCCGGCAGCGCGCCGAACCCGACCATGGCGACGAACAGAATGCCCATGATCAACTCGGGGATTGATCGCAGCACATTGAGCAGGAAACGGGCCGATTGATAGACGACACCGTTCGGTGTGGTGTTGCCCGCCGCCAGCAGCGCCATCGGCAGCGAGATCGTGACGGCAAGAGCGGTGCCGGCGACCGACATGGCCAACGTGTCCAGAAGCGGCCGAAGCCACTTCTGGTAGCGGGAAAAATCCGGTGGGAACATCTCGCTCGACAGCTGGCTGATGGCGGGCCAGGCATCCGCGAACCGCTGGAGGTCCAGGAGGCCGGTCACCCACACAGCCGCCAGCACGCCGACCACGATCACTGCCAGGACGGCGCTGCGCCGCAGCCGGTTTGCACCGTCCCTGGCCAGAATGGCGTCGTAGTCGAGCGCGCGGCTCATGCGATCAGCCCTTGAACTGCGTGAGGTCGAGATTGAGTACTTTGGCCGTTTCGCGCAGGATGTCGTAAGCCCTGTCATCGGTCGCGACGAAGCCTTCGGCGCGGAACGTCTTCAAGATGGCTGCATCCTTGAGTTCGACGAAGGCTTTCTTGATCGCCTCCTTCAGCGCAGGCGCAAGGCCGCCCTGCATAACCATCGGGTAGTTGGGAATCGGGTCGCTCTCGGCCAGCACTTTGACCTTGGCGCCGTCGATCGTCCCCTTGGCGACCAGAACGTTGAAAATCTCCTGGCTAAGGCCGCCGGCCTGCACCTGCCCCGCCTGCACCGAGCGGGCGACAGCGTCGTGCGTGCCCAGATGGGCGAACTTGTAGTCTGTCTCGCCGATCAGCCCTTGACGAGCGAGAAAGGCGCGGGGGATGAGGTGGCTCGACGTCGAGGCGTTGTCGCCGAAGCCCATCGTGCGGCCCTTGATGTCGGCAATCGTCTTCACGGGCCCGTCGGCGAGCGCGATAATCACGCCCTTGTAGGTCGGGGAGCCTTTCGACACGCCGACCGCGAAAGGCTCGATGCCGGGTGCCTTTGATTTTGCAAGCACGTAGGACAGAGGGCCGAAGTAGGCGACTTCGATGCGGTTGAAGCGCATCGCCTCAATCATCGAGGAATAGTCGGTCGTGACGATCAGCTCGATCTCTTTCTTGAGTGTCTCTTCAAGGTATTTCTTCAGCGGTTGCGCATTCTGAATGATGCTCGACGCATTCTCGTCGGGCAGCAGCGCCACTCGCAGCTTGGCCGGATCAACCCCTTGCGCGCGAGCAACGTTGGTCGTCGCCAGCGTAGTGATCGCCAACACACTGCCGGAAAGGAATTCTCGACGCTTTATATGCTGTGCCATGTCACTCATCCCGTTTGTTGATCGGCTGAACCCTATTCGGCCGCTTGCGCCATAGTCAGCGCCGGCGCCTCGTAGATCTTGGACGTGGCCGCAGCATCGAGGTCGCGAGGCGGCCCGTCGAACACGACTCGGCCTTTGCAAAGTCCAACGATGCGGTCGGCAAAGCGCCGTGCGAACTCGACCTGATGCAGGCTGACGACGGCCGTGATGCCGTCCTCGCGGCAGATGAGGTGCAAGTCGGACAGCACTTTTTCGGCGGTGGCTGGGTCGAGACTGGCCACCGGCTCGTCGGCCAGCACGATGCGCGGCTGTTGGGCCATGGCGCGGGCGATGCCGACGCGCTGCTGTTGCCCCCCCGAAAGCTTGTCGGCCCGGTCAAGGGCGCGTTCGAGTAGGCCCACTCGATCGACGGCCTCCAGAGCGATATGACGCTCGGCGCGGGTCGCCGGAAGGCATGAGCCGAGCGTGCCGCGCCGTCCCAGTCGGCCGATCAGCACGTTGCTGAGAACGGACAAGCGACCGATCAGATGGTGCTGCTGGAAAATCATGCCGGTCGACAGCCGGTGGGTTCGCAGCGCGCCTGCGCCTTTGAAGATCGAGCCCGTTCCAGCCCGGACCACATCGCCAGCGGTCGGCCGCACCAGGCCGTTGAGCGAGCGCAGCAATGTGGACTTGCCCGCGCCTGACGATCCCAGAAGGACGGTGAATTGCCCTTCGACGATTGTGAGATTGGTCGGCTCAAGCGCAGCGACGCCAGTGCCGTAGACAACGCTGACATCGACCAAGCGGAGCACTTGACGGCCTCGTTTCATTTGAGCCAGAGACGTCGACCATGCGTTCGATTTTTTCGAACACCGGGGCCTGTCGTTCAACGTGGTAGTGCATGCATATGTCTCCTGAATGACACGCCACGCTTATGGCTGGCGGCCAAGACGAGGCCATCGGCGATTGGAGTCAGTCCCGCACTTAGATCCGCTCGACGCGACCTTTGAGGGTGTTCCTCGAAGCAAATTGGGACCTGTGAGGCGAGCCTGACGGCCGCGGCAGATATGGCCAGAAGGGCGCTGCGGCTAATGTATGTCCTCCGGGGTGGGAGGCCCGTCAGTGGCGGGACCCATGTCCGAAGCTGAAAAAAGCTGAAGTCATCAATGCTGCTTACATTTCCGGACGGTATTGGCCCGAGGCTGAGATGATGGCTTCCGACCGCCACTCATCATGCTGGAGGAGGACCGGAAATCAACCGCGGTTTGTTCTCTGATCGTCCGTTGCCAGGGGTAGGGCTGTCGTGTCACCATGCTGCGTGTGACGCGGGCACCTGACCCTTAGCGGCCCTCGATAGCCACTCCGGAAGCGGACTTGAAGTTCGCTGAATGTTAGCGGCTTGTTCTTAGGAGATTGGGGCCTTCGGTGACCCGCACGATCAAAAACAGCGCCCTACCCCAAAGAAAGCAATGGCAATAAGTGCGTAGCACGCCAGCGTTGCAAGCAATGACATCTTGAAGCGTGCGGCTTTGACTCGGCGGATGTGTGCAAGCTTTAGCGCCTCGGCCGTCAGCTCCGGCTCCATTTGAAGCTGCGCCAATTTTGCGACGTAGGCAGCACTGCCCAGCGCCAACGGATCATGAACAAAGAAAATATTCTGGACCTTGAGCCCCTCGGTCAGTCTCCCGATTGGCGGCGCAACCGGCCACAACACCCAAAGATAGGTGACAATGGTGGCGATGTACGCGGGTACCAACAGCATTAACACGGATTTCGCGCCTACTACCGAGCAGCCTGCACCGGCAATTGCGACCAGCGGGTTGGCCGACAGCACGAATGCCGCCAGGGATATCTGCGCCTTCGCATCATAAGATCGCACGTTACCTTCCGTGAAGGCGACGACCTGCCTCAGGAAGTCGATGCGTTCCTGCTTGGTTGCACCCGTCGGCGCCGCACTGCCTTCGACGACATCCACGTTCGACCCTCGCTGACAACCGGCACCTCGCACTGCACTCTCTCGACGTTCGCACGCCGGAAGTGTCGCCGGCAATAGCCTGCAGCCCGGCGCGCTTGTTGCCATCACTCTCGGTGCTCGACACCAAAATCATGGACTTTCCTTGCCGCGCGCTCAAATGCCTACCATTGTGCGCTGGTGTCCTGGTTGGCTGCGACTGCAGTAACGCGTTCTGAATGGATTTCGCGGGCCCGCAACGGATGCCTAGCCTGTCTTGGCAACCGGTGCAGTGGATCCCGGGAGGAAGATGGCCGTGGCTAACCCGATCGGCAGCACCGCAAATGAGTACGACCTCCGCATAGCGGCACTGGAGGCGGAGCTGATCGAGACACGCCGCCAGCAGGCGACGACGGAGGCGGAACTTGCCCAGTCCGTCGAGTATCAGACCGCCATTGCCGAAGTACTGGCTGTCATCGCGCGCGCTCCGGCCGATCTGCAGCCTGTCCTCTACACCATCAACGCCATCGCCGAGCGCCTGTGCGGCGCCGAGCGGGCGCAGATCTTCATCGCGCGCGACGGCAAGTTCCATCTCGCCGCCCACCACAACACCAGCCAAGATTTCCTTGACTACGTTGCCGAGCACCCATTCGATCCGGGCATGTCGAACACGACGGGTCGCGCCGTGCTGCAAGCGCGGACGATCCACGCCCCCGATGTGCTCGCCGATCCTACCTATGACCTCACCCGTCCGATGGGGTCGCCGGGAGGCGCCCGGCTGTCCGTCCCGCTGCTGCGCGATGGCCGCGCTATCGGCGTCATCACCGTCGGGCGCGCCGAGCCGCGCGCTTTCAGTGACCGACAGATCGGTCTCGTGACTACTTTCGCCGACCAGGCCGTGATCGCCATCGAGAATGCGCGGCTATTCGAGGCCGAGCAGACGCGGACGAAGGAGTTGACCGAGAGCCTAGAATATCAGACGGCCACTTCCGAGGTCCTCGGCGTCATCAGCAGGTCGCCGTCGGATCTCCAGCCGGTGCTCGACGCCATCGTGGAAACGGCGGCGCGGGTCTGCGGCGTAGAGCAGGCGCAGCTGCTGCGCCCGGTTGGCGACAAGTTGTCTCCTGCCGCGCAGTTCGGCGGGTTCGTGTTCGCCGGCCGGGATGGAATACACGCTACGAAGGGGACCGTCAGCGGACGTGCCTACCTGGAGGCGCGGACGATCCATGTGCACGATCTCGCTGCCGAAATCGAGACCGAGTATCCGGAGGCGCGGGTCTTTCAGAAGGAGCATGGGGGCCGCACCATTCTGGCGACGCCGCTACTTCGCAACGGCGTGCCACTCGGAATAATCCTGCTCCGTCGGCAGGTCGTGCAGCCGTTCACCGATCAGCAAATCGCCCTCCTCGAGACCTTCGCCGACCAGGCCGTCATCGCCATCAACAACGTCGGGCTGTTCGAGCAAGTGCAGGCCAGGACGAAGGAGGTCACCGAGGCGCTGGAATACCAGACCGCCACGTCCGAAGTGCTTTCCGTCATTTCGCGCTCCCCCGACAACCTGCAGCCGGTGCTCGACTCCATCGTGGAGACGGCCCAGCAGCTGTGCCGTGCCGACCGCTCGTACTTCTATCTGCTGCGTGGTGGGCACTATCGTCCCGTGGCCTCGCGCGGTGCACCGCCTGAGGTCATCGCAGACCTCGAAAGCAAACCGGTCGCCATCGGCGATCGGGGTTCGACTGTCGGACGGGTCTCCGTCGACAAGACGATCCTTCACGTCCCAGATCTCGCCGAGGATCCGGAGTTCCGGCAGTTCAATCCCATGGCCTCCGGCCGGGGCCGGACGAGCCTAGCGGTGCCCTTGCTGAGGTCGGGAATCGTGATCGGCGTCATCATCCTCGCGCGGGTGCAGGTCGAACCGTTCACGCAGCGCCAGATCGACCTTGTCACGACCTTCGCCGACCAGGCCGTCATCGCCATCAACAACGTCGGGCTGTTCGAAGAGGTGCAGGCGCGGACGAAGGAACTGACGGAGAGCCTCGAATACCAGACGGCGACGTCGGAGGTGCTCAACATCATCAGCCGCTCGAAATTCGAGCTGCAACCGGTGTTCGATGCCATCGTCGAGAGCGGCCTCAAACTGTTTCCCGGTGCCGCGGTGGTCATTACTCGACCGGACGACGGCAAGGTGAACGCCGCGGCAGTGGCGGAGTCCGACCCCGAGCGAGTCGCGGCCATCAGACGCCGGTTTCCGGTGCCCCTCACGCGCGACTACATGCACGCCATCGCCATCCTCGATCACAGGGTGGTGGATATCCCCGATGCCTCGAACGTACCGCCCGACCTGGCGATCGGAGCCGCGGCCTTTCTGGCGAGTGGCAACCGGGCAATCACCATCATGCCGATGATGCGAGGCGATCAGGCGATCGGGGGCCTGAGTGTCATGCGACAGACGCCCGGCGCACTCTCGGCAAAGCAGGTCGAGCTGCTGCGAACCTTCGCCGACCAGGCTGTCATTGCCATCAACAACGTCGGGCTGTTCGAAGAGGTGCAGGCGCGGACGCGGGAGGTCGAGGCGCGGAGTGCGGAGTTGGCGCAGTCGCTGGATTACCAGACCGCCATCAGCACGGTGCTCTCCGTCATCTCGCGATCCCCGGGTGTGGTGCAACCTGTCCTCGACACGATTGTCGAAACGTCGGCGCGCCTTGCGCGAGCCGATTTCAACGTGATCTTCATGCCCAAGGACGATGGATTGTATCATCTCATATCCGCCAAGGGTACCAATACCGAATGGCTAGACCATGCGCGAAAAAACCCCTTGCCGAAAGGGCGTGGCTCGTTGATTAGGCGCACCGCTCTCGAGGCCAGGACAGTTCACATACATGACTGTCTGACAGACCCGGAATTCAGCGCACTCGCGTATCAGAAAGTGGCCGGCTTCCGCACGATGCTCGGGATTCCGCTGCTCAGGCAGGGGATTCCCATCGGGGTCATCGGGCTGTCGCGAGCCGAAGTGTCGCCATTCTCCGACGCAGAAATCGAATTGGTCGAAACCTTCGCCGATCAAGCCGTCATCGCCATCGAGAACGCGCGGCTGTTCGAGGCCGAGCAGACGCGGACGAAGGAATTGTCCGAGGCGCTGAATCAGCAGACCGCAACGGCCGACGTGCTCAAAGCCATCTCGCGCTCGGCCTTCGACCTGCAGCCGGTCCTCGACACGCTCGTGCGATCCGCCGCCAAACTATGCTCGGCTGACTATGCTCTGATCCGTCAGCGCACCGGCGAGAGCTATTACGTCACTGCAACCGCAGGGTTCTCGCCGGAGCAAGTCGCTCACTACGAGAGCTACTCGCCGAGACCCGTGCAAGGCTCGATCTTTGGTCGCGCGGTTCTCAACAAGCGTACCGAGCACGTGCCGGATATACTCGCCGACCCGCGGTTTGAAAGGAGCGCGTCGCGGCTGATCGGATTGCGTGCTGTCGCGGTGGTACCCATGCTGCGCGACGGCGATGTGATCGGTGTCTTTTCCCTGATGCGCGCGGAGCCTCGCCCGTTCACTGCAACCGAGATCGCCCTCGTCGAATCCTTCGCCGACCAGGCCGTCATCGCCATCGAGAACGCGCGGCTGCTCGACGAGCTGCAGACGCGGCAGAGGGAGTTGACCGAGGCGCTCGAATACCAGACGGCGACGAGCGAGGTGCTAGGCGTCATCTCGCGCTCGACCAACGAGCTGCAACCTGTTCTCCAGGCCATCACCGAGACGGCCTCGCAGTTGTGTGACTCCGAATTTGCGGCGCTGTTCAATGTCGTTGGAGATGAATGTGTCATCGCAGCCGGCAACAACGCACGCACCGAGTTCATCCAGTATCTCCGGGATAATCCCGTACCGATTGAGCCGGGCTCCGCTGTCGGACGCGCCGCCTACGAGCGCAAGACGTTCCATGTCGAAGACGTCCTGACCCTCCCTGGTTATACTCGATCCGCCAGCCAGAAGGTCGGTGGCCACCGCACCGTGCTCACGGTTCCGCTGTTTCGCGACGGCGATGCGATCGGCGTCATCGCCTTGATGCGCAGTCGGGTGAAGGCCTTTACCGAGAAGCAGATCAAACTGGTCGAGACATTCGCCGACCAGGCGGTGATTGCGATGAACAACGCGCGCTTGTTTAACGAGGTTCAGGAGCGCACGAAGGAGCTGACCGAGAGCCTCGAGTACCAGACTGCAACGGCAGAGGTTTTGGCCGTCATCAGCGCATCGCCGAGCGAGCTGCAGCCGGTTCTCGACGCAATCGTTGAGACGGCGGGTCGATTGTGCGAGGCGGACTATGCCCATTGCCGTCTAGAGAAGGACGGCCGCTACCATGTCATGGCCCGCCATTCCCCGAGACCCGAAGTGATCGAACGGATGGCTGGTATCCCAATTACCGCTGACCGTACCTCGGTGACCGGTCGCGCGGTACTCGAGCGGCGCACCATTCACTTGCCTGACATCAGTCTCGACCCTGAGGAAACCTATACGGAACGCGTTGGCTCGCCCTCGCGAACATCGCTGGGTGTACCACTCCTGCGTGGGGGTGAAGTAATCGGCGTCATTGGTCTGTTCCGCTTGCAAGTACGGCCGTTCACGGAGCGACAGATCGAGCTGGTCACCACCTTCGCCGACCAGGCCGTCATCGCCATCAACAACGTCGGCCTCTTCGAGGAGGTGCAGGCACGCTCGAAGGAACTTGCCCGTTCTGTCGAGGAATTGCAGGCACTGGGCGAGGTCGGGCAGGTGGTATCGTCCTCGCTCGACAAGGAGAAGGTACTCCAGACAGTCATCGAGAATGCGTGCAAGATGGCCTACGCTGACGGGGGCACGATCTATGGCTACGACACGGCGGCCGACGCATTCCGCCTTGAAGCCGGTTACAACATGAGCGAGGAGCACATCGCCCGCGTGCGCGCGCAGCCGATCCGCATGGGCGATCCGGTGGTCGGTGAATGCGCCGAGCGCCGCGAGACAATCGTGGTCGAGGACCTCGAGCAGAGCGATCAGGTGCGCTCCGGCCTGATCGATATCCTCCGGCGCGCCGGCGTGCGGGCCGTTCTCTCGATGCCGCTGATCCATCAAGACAAGGTGATTGGCGCCCTCGTGGTGCGGAGGAGTCATCACGGACCGTTCACACCGGAGACGCAGAAGCTGCTCGAAGCCTTCGCCACGCAATCCGCTATCGCCATCAACAATGCGCGGCTCTTCAAGGAGGTCGAGGAGAAGGGCGAGCAGTTGCGGCTCGCCAGCCAGCACAAGTCGCAGTTCCTCGCCAATATGAGCCATGAGCTGCGCACACCCTTGAACGCCATCCTCGGCTATACCGAGTTGATGCAGGACGGCATCTACGGGAGCCTGCCGGAGAAGGCATCGGGCGTGATCGACCGCGTGCAGTCGAATGGCAAGCATCTGCTCGGTCTCATCAACAGCGTGCTCGATCTCTCGAAGATCGAGGCTGGCCAACTGAAGCTGGCGCTGGTCGAGTACGGCATTGGCAGTCTGATCGAAACCGTAGTGGCGGCGACGGAATCGCTGGCGACCGCGAAGAACCTGACGCTCGTGCTCGACGTTGCGAAGAACCTGCCGCGAGGCGTCGGCGACGAGCAGAGAATTGTGCAGGTGCTGCTCAATCTGGTGGGCAACGCGATCAAGTTCACGGAAAAGGGCGAGATCCGCATTCACGCCGGTGTGTTCGCAGGGCGCTTCCAGATCGCCGTCGCCGACACCGGTGCCGGCATCCCCGAGCCCGAGCAGGCCCGCATCTTCGAGGAGTTCCATCAGGTCGACAGCTCGAATACAAAGGCGAAGGGCGGGACCGGTCTTGGACTCGCCATCGCCAAGCGCATCGTCGAGCTGCACGGTGGGCGCATCTGGGTGGAGTCGATCGTCGGCAAGGGCTCGACATTCAAGGTCGAACTGCCGCAGCGCGCCGCGCAGGTGCAAGCGCCAGGCGAAGAAGCGACAAGAGCGGTGCCATGAAACGGATACTCGTGATCGAGGACCAGGAGGACAACCGCGCCATCCTGCGGGACCTGCTGACGGCGTCTGGTTATGTGTTGATCGAAGCGACCGATGGTGCCGCAGGCGTGGCCAAGGCCGCGGCGGAAAGGCCCGACCTCATCCTGATGGATATCCAGATGCCGGTGATGGACGGCTACGAGGCCACGCGCAGGATCAAGGCCGATCCGACCCTGAAGGCCATCCCCATTATCGCGGTCACGTCCTATGCCTTGAGCGGCGACGAGGCGAAGACCCGCGATGCCGGCTGCGACGGCTACATCGCCAAGCCCTTCAGTCCGCGAGCGCTGCTGGCCCTGATCAAGAGCTTCCTCGATAAGGGTGCCTGAACATGCCCGACGCCCCGCTCATCCTCATCGCGGACGATCACCCGGACAACGTTGCGATCCTGGAGGCGCGACTTACGGCGCAGGGCTATCGCATCCTTGTCGCACGCGACGGAGAAGAGGCGCTAGCCGCGGCTCGCGCCCATCGTCCGGCAGTCATCCTGCTCGATGTGATGATGCCCAAGCGCGACGGGTTCGAGGTTTGCCGCGAGCTCAAGGCCGACCCGAGCCTGCCGTTCACGCCAATCATCCTGGTCACCGCCAAGACCGCCACCCGCGATGTCGTGACCGGCCTCGATGCCGGTGCTGACGACTACCTGACCAAGCCAATCGATCAGGCAGCATTGCTCGCGCGCATCCGCGCCATGCTGCGCATCAAGCAGTTGCAAGACAAGGTGAACGCGCAGGCTGCCGAGCTTGCCACATGGAACCAGGCGCTGTCCGCCAAGGTCGACTTGCAAGTTGCCGAGATCGAGCGGATGCAGCGCCTGCGCCGGTTCCTGTCGCCACAAGTCGCCGATCTTGTGCTCACCGGCGGTCAGGAGCGGTTGCTCGAACCGCATCGCCGCGAGGTGACGGTAGTATTCTGCGATCTAAGAGGCTTCACGTCCTTCGCCGAGACCGCCGAGCCCGAGGAAGTAATGGCCGTACTCGGCGACTATCACGGTGCACTCGGCCCCATCATCAATCGTCACGAAGGCACGCTCGAGCGCTTCACTGGCGACGGCCTGCTCGTATTCTTCAATGATCCAGTTCCATGTCCGAACCCCACCGAGCGCGCCGTGCGGATGGCAGTCGAGGCGCGCACGGCCGTAGTTGACCTGCAACAGCGATGGCAGCGGGTCGGCCACGAACTCGGCTTCGGCGTCGGCATTGCACAAGGTTTTGCCACGTTGGGGCGCATCGGTTTCGACGGTCGCTACGACTACGCGGCGATCGGCACCGTCACGAACCTCGGTGCCCGGCTGTGCGGCGAAGCGCAATCCGGCCAGATCGTCATTGCGCAGCGAGTCGCTGCTGAGGTGGAGGACGTCGCAGTATTGGAACTGCTCGGAGCACTCTCCCTCAAAGGCTTTCATAGCCCTATCAGGGCGCATAATGTCATCAGCCTGAAGTGATCTATTGAACCGGAATTGCGCAGTGGCGCTTTACGATGTTCTACTTCCGGTTCTGGGCGGCGAAACTTAGGCCCGAAACGGCAGAAATTGGCCCGA
>JBJXDZ010000086.1:0-26686 GCA_046154645.1 Hyphomicrobiaceae bacterium | reverse complement strand
TGGTTTTCGCGTCGGGTCGCGCCTGCGCTTCGCTTCGGCTTGGCCCGATCTACGAAGAGAGCGCCGTTGTTGGCGGAAATTAACGCTGCGCGCGCGAATATCATGGGACGATATTCCCATTATCAGGTTCTCCGGTTATTCTCTTGCGTATCCGCCCCTCGCAAGGGATCAGGCTCGAGCTGGGAGATTGGTTGGAGCGGAAGAACGCATCGGATAGGTGCTGCGATGGCCCGATGGGTACGTTGCAGCGCGGCGCCCCTCAGCCAGCGCCGATGGCATGGCTGCTTGCCGTGACGATCGTGAGATCGCCCGAACGAGCAGTGGTCCGCATTCAGAACGGATGCATGTGGATCTGTCATGCCAGCCGTCAGAAAAGGGGGACCACCCCCGTCATGCGTGAGTGGAGCGGCTGAGCCGCATCCAACACTACACACATAGCGAGGCTCAGCCGCTCCGCTCCCCTTGTTTGCATGTCGCATCGGCGTCGCGCGAGCGGTGGCCGACAATTGGCGTTGCGGGGATGGGGGCAGACCCAAAAGTTGACCGCGCGACAGGGCGCGCACGGGTTGCGCCGTCAGCCCGCGAATGAGCGGACCAGGCCGCCGACCAGGACATTCCACCCGTCAATGAGAACGAAGAATAAGACCTTGAACGGAAGCGAGATGCTGGTCGGCGGCAGCATCATCATGCCCATCGACATCACGAGCGTCGCCACGACGAGATCGATGACCAGAAACGGCAGCAGAATGAGAAAACCAATTTCGAAGCCGCGTTTCAATTCCGAGATCATGAATGCCGGCACCAGCACGCGCAGGTCATTGGCGGCATCGGCAGTGCTGCTTCCCGGACGCTTGCGCGCCAGATCCTCGAACAGGGCCAGATCCTTCTCGCGCACGTTGGCTTGCATGAACTCGCGCAACGGCTTGGTCATGCGCTTGTAGGCCTCCTTTTCGTCGATCTTGTTCTCCAGCAGCGGCTGCACGCCATCGTCCCACATCCGATCGACGGTCGGCGCCATGATGAAGCCGGTCATGAACAGGGCGAGACTGATGAGCACGATATTCGATGGCGTCGAGGGCAGCCCCAGCCCCGAACGCAGGAACGACAGCGCCACGATCACACGCGTGAAGCAGGTCACCGTCACCAGAATGGCCGGCGCAATCGAAAGAACCGTCAACAGCGCCACAAGCTGAATGATCCGCCCACTTGCCGTACCTTGGCCACGCGGAAAGATCTGCTCGATATCGATAGTCTGGGCGCCGGCCGGGCCAACCAGAACAACGAGGCAGAGCACGATTGCGATGGCGCGGATCATTCCACCACCAGCGCTCTGATGAGAAAGCGCGACGCACGCCCGTTGCTTCGCAAGCGAACCAGCTCCGTCATATCCTCGCGGAGGAACTCCAACCCATTCGCTGTCTCCAGTTGCGCCAAAGAGGTGCCACGCAAATACCCGACGAGATCCTCGGTGATGTCGCCAACCAGCTTGACCCGCTCCTTTTCCATCGGCGCGCTCAGGGCCACGGCACCCTCGAGGCGCAACCACACGCGATTGGCGCCGGACAGGTTCACGATGATCGGATCCAACGGCAGAATGTGCTCGCCCGGCTCACTTTTGGCACGCTTCTGATCCTTCTCGTTGTCGGCCGGCGCCGGCCCTGATGCGGGATCGCTCTGGGCACTCTTAGCCGTGGCAACGGGCTCCACAGCGGTCGGCTGCAGCAGGCCCAAGCCAAAGCCGGCTCCAGCCCCCATGATCACAACGACAATCAGCGCCGGCAGAAACCCCGTCGTCGCCTTGGCCGCCGTATCGGCACTTTTAGCGCTCGCCATCGTCCAACCTCCAAGATCTCAGAATGGAAACACCATATCGAGCAACTGGTGTCCCCAGGCGGGTTGCTGCAGCTCCATGTTGCGGCCACGGCCACCGTAGGACATGCGCGCCTCCGCGATCCGCTCGTGCGAGATGGTGTTGTCCGGCTTGATGTCGGCGAGATTGACGATGCCCGTGAATGTCAACACGCGAAGCTCGAAGTTCACGCGCAACTCCTGCGAGCCTTGGATCACCAGATTGCCATTCGGCAGCACCCCGGTCACCGTGGCCGCGACGCGCAAATCGATATTCTCGGAGCGCGCAATGGCGCCTTTCGAGTCCTGGGCCGTGTTCGACTTCAGAGCCGAATCGGCCTTGGCCGATCCGGCCGAGGCAAACGCGCGCCAATCGATGGCATGGCTCGCATTCAGGCCGAAACCGTGTGACGAATCGCGGGATCGATTGGAGCTGTTGTCGAACGACGCCCGGTCCTTCATCGAGATCGTGACCGTGAGCACGTCCCCGATGCGGCGGGCCCGCGCGTCGCGAAAGAGATCAGCCCCCCGCTCGCGCCAGAGAGAACCGGCGAAGGCTGGCTCGACGGCACGCATGGCATACCCACCGTCCGACGCGCTCTCCACACGATGGGCGGCTGGCTTCACCATGCCGGCGCCAACGGGACTGAGTTCCGGCTCCCGACCGATTTCCAGCGGGCGCGCGGAGCAGCCGACCACGAGCATGGTCAGGACAACGGCCATGGCGGCCGACGACAAGCGATAGGTCCGCCTGCTGCGGCGCGGCATGATGGCGAGGCGCGGCGGGAATTGTGGGTTCATCACGGTTTGTCCGCCGTATCGTTCCGCCGCGCGGCCAACGCCATGATCGCGGTCAGCTTCGCGGCTTTCTCGGGCGGCATCTCATTCAGGATCGTGCTGGCCGCGCGCAACTCGATCTTGCTCAGAATTGCCGCCGCCGTTCGCGCATCCAGCCGCGTCAACTGCTCGGACGCCGGCTCCGCGCGCATAGCAGCGAAGATGCCCACCAGCTGATCCGTCGCCTTGCGCGCAAACTCTTCGCGCTTCGCCAGCCACTCCTTCAACTCAGCGCTGCGCGCATCGATCTTGGCCAGGCGATCGTCAAGCTGCTTGGCAAGCGCTTCCAGCTGCGCCACCTGAACTGCGAAGCGGGCTTCGGCAGCCACATCGCGCACTGCCGAACAGTATTGCGTCGCCAGAGCGCCCTGCGGTTTCACTTCGCTCAACGGCAATAGAACGGGTTGCGGGTTTGCCGACGGGGACGGCTGAGCCGCCTTGCTCTTGGCGTTCTTGGGCGGTGGGCCCTCGCTGCGGGCGTCCGATGCGACACAGATCAGCAGCAACCCGCTTGCGACCACGGCCAGGAACCCGACGCGCGGGCGCCATGAGCCTGCAGCGCGCAATCCGCGCCGTTGCAACACAGAGCGATTATCCAGCATGCGATCCTCGTTGTGGTTGCGGACATGACATGACTAATGCACCACCAGTTCCGCCTGCAGTGCACCGGCCGACTTGATCGCCTGCAGGATCGCGATGATACCTTGCGGCTTGAGCCCCATCCGATTGAGGCCGGTCACCAGGGCTTGCAGATCCGCCCCTTCGATCACCGCGAAGTTTCCCTTTTCCTGTCCCGCATTCACGATGGTCTGTTGCGTCACGACCGTTTCGCCCTTCGAAAACGGCGCCGGCTGCGAGACGACCGGCGTCTCGGTCACCCGCACGACGAGATTGCCGTGCGTCACCGCCACGCGACTGATCTTGACGTTGCGACTGATCACGATGGTTCCGGTACGCTCGTCGACAACGATGCGCGCCGGGGCGTCCGGCGTGACATGCAGCTCACCGATGTCGGCGAGAAACCGCGACGGACTGGTCCCTTCCGGCAGCGCGACCACGACCGACGCCGGTCCATTGTCGCGGGCAAGCCGAGTCTTGTATTTGACGCGCGTATGCTCGTTGATGACGTCGACGATGCCGATGGCGGTGGCAAAATCCGGGTTCTTCAATTCCAGATGCAGCGACTTCATCGTCGCATGCGGACTGGGTGATGGACGCTCTACGAGGCCGCCACCCGGGATGCGCCCGACAGTCGGCACGCCACTCGTCACAGCCTCGTTTTGCCCTTTGGCCTCGAAGCCCGAGACGACAATCGAACCCTGCCCGACAGCGAAGACCGTGTTGTCGGCACTTTGCAGGGGCGTCATCACGAGCGTCCCTCCAGCGAGCGACGAGGCGTCACCCAGTGAGGTCACGGTGATGTCGATCCGATTGCCCGGCATCGCGAACGCCGGCAAGTCTGCCGTCACGATGACGGCTGCGATGTTGCGCGTGCGGGCGCCGAGGCCACGAATGTTCACGCCCATGCGATCGAGCATGGAGGCCATCGATTGCTCCGTGAATGGCGCACTGCGCAAGCTGTCGCCGGTTCCCTTCAGGCCCGCCACGAGGCCGTAGCCGACCAGCTGGTTCGAGCGCAATTCGCGCACCGCCGTGATGTCCTTCACGCGCACATCGCCGCGCGCGTCGGCGCTGACTGGAAGCAAGAGCGACAGCAACAAGGCTTTCCGCCACATGATCAGCCATCTCCGAGCGCGACATGGCCGTTGGCCCGGACGATGCCGGTCACCACGATGCCGGTATCGGCGTTGCGTACTTTCACCGGTTGCCCCACGACACCGGGCTGCAATGCGATGCCGGTTCCGCGGATGCTGAGGTCGCCGCTGGTGAACTCGAGCGTGACGCGCTCACCTTCCTTGAAGACATAAGGATCGCGCAGCGCGCCCTGCGGAATGGCCATGCCCGCGGCGAGCCGGCGCTTGGCCACTTTGCCGATGATGTTCTCACGCGAGGTCATGTGATTGCGAACCGCCGTCGGGCTGGCAATAAGCTCGCGCTCGATGAGGATTTCACCCGTGATCGTGTCGCCAGCTTGAATTGTTGTTGCGGGAACGGGGAACGTCACGACACCAGCCTCCTGCGCGAGGCAGCGGCTGGTGGCCAAAACGATCATCAATACGGATATTGCCAGCTTCACCATGCACGCCCCGCCTCCCAGACACTCAGCGCCTTAACGCAGGTTCTTGCTGATGAGCCCCATCATTTCGTCTGCCGCCTGGATGATCTTCGAGTTCATCTCATAAGCGCGCTGCGCCGAGATCAGCTCGGTGATCTCTTTCACCGCATCGACGTTAGAGCCCTCGAGATAGCCCTGCTTGATGGTGGCGATGCCGCCTGAGCCGGCAACGCCGACCACGGCGGCACCCGACGCCGGCGTCTCGCGATAGAGATTGCCGCCGAGCGGCGTCAGGCCTGCTTCATTGACGAATGTCGCCATCGACAACTGACCAAGCGCGACCGGTGTCGAATCGCCCGCGACCTGTGCCGTCACTTGCCCGCTCTCATTGATGGCGATCGAGGTTGCCTGAGCCGGGATCGTAATCGGCGGCTGCACCACATAGCCTTCGGCTGTGACCAATTGGCCGGTAGCGCTCTTGTTGAAGGCGCCAGCCCGGGTATAGAGCGTTTCACCATCGGGCCCGCTGACGCGGAAATGGCCACGACCCATCAGGGCCAGATCGAGCGGATTGCCGGTTTGAGCCAACGCGCCTTGCAGATGCAGATTGCGCACGGCGGCGGCGCGGACGCCAAGCCCGATCCGTGCGCCTTCCGGCACAACCTCGGTGCCATTCGCCGACGGCGTTCCGGCTGCGCGCTCCGCTTCGTAGAGCAGGTCGGCAAACTCGGCGCGTGACCGCTTGAACCCGGTCGTATTGATGTTGGCGACGTTGTTGGCGATGACTTCGACATTCAGCTGCTGCGCTGTCATGCCCGTTGCTGCAATGGCTAGTGCCCGCATGACCTGCTCCGCTGCCTTCGCTGTTAGATCGCCATCCGACTGATCTCGAGATACGCCGCGACAATCTTGTCACGCACCGCAATCGAGGCTTGCAGTGCCTGTTCCGCACTCATGATCTGCTCGACCACGTCTTGTGTCGGTGCCGAACCCTTGATGCCCGCCACCGACACCGCTTCGACGTGGCGCAATTGCCCGGCCAGTGCCGAAACGGCTTCGCCGATCACGGCGGAAAAGTCGCGATCAGAGCCAAGACCCTCGACCGCCGACCGCTCCGCCAACGGCTGTGAGCGGCCGATGGCCGGCGCGGATGATGATGCAGCGGGACCAGCCGTGGACAGCGGAATAATGCTCATTTGCCCCTCAGAAGATCGATCAAATCCCCAACCATGTCGCGTGTCTGTCGAATAACCTGGAGATTGGCATCGTAGGACCGGTGTGCCTCACGCAGATCGGCCAGTTCCACCAACGGATTGACGTTGGGAAACTTGACGTTGCCAGCAGCGTCGGCGGCCGGATGTCCCGGATCGTGCTCGATGCGGAAGGCCGAGCGGTCGATACCGATGGCGTCGATCAGCACGATGGAGGCGCCACTCGCGCGATCCAGCTCGCCCTTGAAAGTGATGGTCTTGCGGACGTACGGAGTTCCTCCCGCCGCCGCCGCCGTCGATGACGCGTTAGCCAGGTTTTCCGACACCACCCGCAGACGCGTCGATTGCGCCTTGAGAGCCGCCAGCGACGATACCATCGCAACGCGCAGATCATCGACCATGGCTCACCCCCGCGAGCTTGTCATGAGCATGCGGTGGAACGCACCAAGAATCCCGGTCACCGCCGCATGCTGCGATCGTGCCTCGCCAAGGCTCGCCATTTCAGCTTCGAGGCTGACGCTGTTGCCGGAGTGCTTGATCTCCACGCCGCTGCGCGGCACGAGACCAAACTCTGACCCACCGCCGCCCGCCTCTGGCGCCATGTGCAGCGGCTGCGTCCTTTGCAGTTGCGTCGACCGCTGGCGCAACTCGGCTTCGAACGGCACCACATCGCGCGCCTTATAGCCTGGTGTATCGGCGTTCGCGACATTGCCCGACACCGCCGCCATGCGCGCTGCCAGCCATCGGCTGCGCTGCTGGCCGATGGAAAAAATCGCCAAGTCCTGCATGAGAGCACCTCTGTGAGTCGCTTGCAGGCTAGGGCGCGCGCCTTGCGCGAAACTGGCAGGAGTTGGCCGCTTGGCGTCGGCAATTGTGCGCGACGAGGCGATGCGCCATGAGGGCCACAGTGATCGGCCACGAGCAGTCGTTACTTCTTGGCCATCAGATGCAGAATGATCTCCGCGACCGAGCGATAGAACTCGGGCGGGATGGGCCGGTCGGCCGCCACTGCCGCGTAGAGAGATCGCGCCAGCGCCTTGTCCTCGACCACGGGGATGTTGTTCTGCTCGGCAAGCGCGCGAATCCTGATCGCGATGTGATCGATGCCCTTGGCGATCACCAATGGCGCCGCGGTCTCCCCCTGCACATAGCGCAGCGCAATCGCATAGTGCGTCGGATTGGCGACGACGAGCGTGGCGCGCGGGATCGCTGCCAGCATGCGTTTGCGGGCGCGATTGCGGGCAATCGACCACCGGCGCGCGCGGACCAAGGGGCTGCCCTCAGCGTCTTTCGACTCATCCTTGATTTCCTGCAAGCTCATGCGCAAATCTTTGCGCCACTTGAGGCGTGACCAGATGAGGTCCGCGATCGCTAGAACCGTGACGAGCAATCCCACAGCGAGAAAGAGACGCTTCGATTCGTCGATCACAACCTGAACCAGATCGTCGGGCCGCAACATGGTCGGACTGGACATGCGTCGCACGGTGACAGTGAGCACAAGATAGAGCGCAATGCTGATCGCGAGGATCTTTGCCAAGGACTTCAGGAATTCGACGAACCCGGCCGCCCCGAATATGCGCGCGAAGCCTTTGCTCGGCGAAATCCGCGCGTACTCGGGCTTGATGCGCTTGCCGACGAAGCGGGGCGTATTCTGCAGACCCGACGCGAGCAGGCTGATCACAGCCACAGCCAGGATGGCCGGCCACAGGGACGCACCGATCAGCAATCCCAGAGCCCAGAACAGGGTGAGCACATCCTGGCTGTTTTGCAGCCGCAGGTCCCACAGCCGGTCGAGGACGAGCACGAGGCCCGGCACCATATCGCGCGCCACCGTTGCGGCGGCCAGAGGCAGGATCAATCCGAGAACGACGAGAGCCGCCGCGCTCGACGCCTCGCGCGAGAACGGCACATTGCCCTTGGCCAGGGCATCATCGATGCGCCGTTGGCTGGCTTCCTCGGTTTTGCCCTCGCGATCGGCCTCTTCTGCCATCCCTCGTCAACTGTCGCTCGAGCGGACAACATCGCGAACAGCGATGGCAAAGCGCTGCGCATCGTCATTGAGCACGACGACTTCGCCGCGCGCCACGAGACGATCGTTGACCACGATATCGACGAGATCGCCGACTTTGCGATCGAGCGGGATCACGGAACCGCGCGTCAACGCCATCAGCTTGGCGAAGGGCATCCGCGTGCCGCCAAGTACGATGCGGACCGCCACGGGAATCCGCATCAAGGCGTCTTGCCCGCGCTGGCGCCACGCGTCATCGTCGGGCGCCATTGTCACGGCCTCCCGCCCAACCATCGCGTGCGACGGGACCGATACGGCCCTCTCGGGCACATCATATTGCGGTTCCGGCTCGGCTCTACCCTTTGAGCTCACGTGCGCATCCCTCCTCAAGCTGCCTTGGCAACGCTGACCGGCGCCGAACCCGCGGACATAGTCTGCTGCTCCAGCTCATCAACCGTTGGCCGATCGAGCGCGGAGATCACTTTGCGGCCGTGCTCAATCGCGATCTGGGGCATGGCACCATTCATGAAGGCCAGCAGCGTCTGCTTGATCACAACATACTGGCGCATGCGTTTCTCGCGGATGATCTTGATCTGCGTCGCGATTGGCGTGAACACCGCGTAGGAAAAGAAGATGCCGGCAAAGGTTCCAACCAGCGCCGCGCCGATCAGGTGACCCAGAACTTCGGGCGGCTGGTCGAGCGCACTCATGGCCTTGATAACGCCAAGCACCGCCGCGACGATGCCGAGGGCCGGCAAGCCCTCAGAGAGAGCCACCAGCGAGCTGTACGCCTTGAGCTTGTCGGCCCGCATGGTGGCGATCTCCTCGTCCATGAGCGCCTCGATCTCGTGCGTGCGGGCGTTGCCCATCAGGATCAGCCGGAAATAATCGCAGATGAAGGTCAGCAGCTGTGGATGCTGGAGAATTTTCGGAAAGCTCGCGAAGATGGCCGACTCCGTCGGATTGTCGATGTGCTTCTCGACCTCGCTCTTGGACTTCGATCGCACCTCACGCATCAACACGAACAGGCAACCGAGAATGATCAGGAAGTCCTCCTTTTTCGGAGCCGCCCCCTTGATGACCTCGGTCAACGCCTTGCCCGTGTCCTTGATCGTCTTCATCGGGTTGGCCACGATGAAGGTGCCAAGCGACGCCCCGAGAATGATCACATACTCCCAGGGTTGCCAGATGACATAGATGTGCCCGCCCATCGCGGCAAAGCCGCCCAGCATGCAGGTCAAGGTCACGATCAATCCAACGAAAATGGTCATGATGTTTGCCCTGGCCCGGAGGCGTGCTGCGTTCCGGCGCGACACTGCAAGCTGAGTCTTGCGTCAGCCTTGAGGCGCGCGCAGATGCGGATCCCGCCAGGAGCCAGCCTCAGGCAAGGCGAGGCGCTTACGCTCTGGCTGGCACCGCAACGCTGATGGCTGGATCATGACCACCACAATTGCCGCCTACAATCTGCTCGCCAAGGACCTCCCCGGTGCGCTCGATCGGGTCGCCCGGCAACCAACCGTGGAGCGCGACATCGCCGCCTATCTGCGCGCCATTCCGAATGTGAAGTCGATCGACGACTTCATGGGCAACGACCGCGTCTACAGGTTCGCGCTGAAAGCGTTCGGCATGGAGGACATGATCTATGCCAAGGCCTTCATCAGACGGGCGCTGCGCGAAGGCATCGACGCGCGCGGCAGCCTCGCCAACAGCCTGACCGATCCGCGCTTTCGCGAGTTGGTCACGACCTTCAATTTCGCGCGCTATGGCGCCACGACGACGACGTTCACGCGCACTCAGGAGGGCACCGTCGACCGCTTCATCCAGCAGACACTGGAAACGCAAGCGGGCAGCACCAACGAAGGCGTCCGCCTGGCGCTCTATTTCAAGCGCAAAGCTGCCGGCGCGACCAGCAGCTACGGGCTGCTCGCGGATCGGGCGCTGCTGAAGGTCACGCAGGTCGCGCTCGGCCTGCCAGCCAGCACGGGGGCCTTGCCGCTGGATCGACAAGTGGCGCTGATCGAGAAGCGATTGCCTGTCGCAGATCTGCGCGACCCGGCGAAAGTCGACAAACTGATGTCGCGCTTCCTGGCGCTCTGGGACATCGAGAACCCGACCTCCTCGGCGCCGTCCCAAGCGGCCGGCCTGATTGTCGGCGGCTCGGTGGGCATCGGCACAGACCTGTTGGCGCAACTGCAGGGACTGAGGAGCAAAGTCTGACACATGGAACCCTCCCTCTCAGTTTCGCTCTCGGGTCAATTGGCGCTCCAGCGTCGTCTCGACACGCTGGCCAACAACGTGGCCAATGCCGGAACCGTCGGTTTTCGGGCCGAGAACGTGACGTTCGATTCGATCCTGTCGCGGTCAGCGGTCGCCTTTGCCGACGCCGGTCGCGCAACATTCTCACGCGCGAGCGGCGCCTTCGCGCAAACCGGTGGCCCTCTGGACGTCGCCATTCAGGGCGATGCCTTTCTGTCCATTGCCACGCCGGGGGGCACCGTCCTCACGCGCGACGGGCGCATGCGGGTCTCCGCCACGGGCGATCTCGAGACGCTCGACGGCCACGCCGTACTCGATTCCGGCGGCGGGCCGTTGCGGATCGATCCCGCACTCGGCCCCGTGCAGATCTCGCGCAATGGCGCCATCACCCAGAACGGCGGCCGGGTCGGCACCATCGGCCTGTTTCGAATTCCCGACGATGCCCGGCTGGCGCGCGGACTTGGCGTTGGTTTTGTCTCCGACAAGCCGCCTGAGGCCGTGACCGAATTCAAGACTACCGGCATGCTGCAAGGCTACGTCGAGAATGCCAATGTCAACGGCGTGCACGAGATGACGCGCCTGATCGCGATCTCGCGCGCCTTCGAAGCCATGTCGACGTCGCTCGAGCAATCCGACCGCAAGCTCAGCGACGCCATTCGCGCGCTTGGCGAGGGACGACGTTGATGGGCGATACGCTAAGCGTCAGCGCCGGCGCGCAATCACCGCCCGCGCGTCCCAGCCGGCTGGGGCAGCTGAGCCAATCCCTCGGGTCCATCGCGGGGCCTATCCCGCTGGTCCGCGTCGGCGGGCGCGTCAGCGAGGTGACCGCCAGCTATATTCGCGCCAAGGGCTTGGCCCAGCAGGTTCAACTTGGCAGTTGCGTCGAGATCGAAAGTGGTTCGGGCGCCGGCCTTGGCGAAATCATCGGCATTCAACCGGACAGCGTTACCATCAAGTTGTACGCGGCTGGCCTTCGGGTCGGCCTCGGCTCGCGAGTCTGGCTTCGCGATGAACTTGTCATCCGGCCAAACGCGACATGGCTGGGGCGCGTCGTCGATGCACTTGGCCAACCGATCGACGGCCGTGGCCCCCTCGCCCAGGGACCGCTCAGCCGCTCCATCGACAGTGCACCTTTGGGTCCCCTCGCCATGGACCGGGTCCGCGACCCGGTCGCAACCGGCGTGCGCGCCATCGACCTGTTCACGCCCCTATGTACGGGCCAACGGATCGGCATTTTCGCGGGCTCCGGCGTGGGCAAGTCAACGCTGATCGCCATGCTCACGCGCTCGACCAGCTTCAAGACCATCGTCGTCGCACTGGTGGCCGAGCGCGCCCGCGAGGTCCGGGAGTTTCTCGAGGATGTCCTGCTGCCTTCCAGCGCCCGCGCCGTTACTGTGGTCGCAACCAGCTCGGACAGCGCCATGATGCGCAAGCTGTCGGCCAAAACCGCCATGACGGTTGCCGAGCATTTTCGCGACCAGGGCGACGATGTCTTGCTCGTCGTCGACTCGGTCACGCGCTTTGCGCACGCCATGCGCGAGGTGGCGCTGGCTGCAGGCGAGGCGCCAGTCGCCCGCGGCTATCCGCCGTCCGTCTTTGCCGAGTTGCCGCGCCTGCTCGAGCGCGCGGGGCCGGGCCTGCCATCGGCAGGGTCGATCACCGGGGTGTTTTCCGTACTCGTCGATGGCGATGACCACAATGAGCCGATCGCAGACGCCGTGCGTGGCATTCTCGATGGCCACATCGTGCTCAATCGCGGCATCGCCGATCAGGGGCGCTATCCGGCGATCGACCCGCTGACATCGCTGTCGCGGCTGGCGTCCCTGGCCTGGAACAAAGACCAGGCCCAGCTTGTCCGGCGGCTGCGATCGCTGATCTCGCGTTACGAAGACACGAAAGAACTGCGCACGCTCGGCGCCTACAAGCCGGGCGTCGATCACGAGCTCGATCAGGCGGTGACGCTGGCCCCGCTGATCTATCAACTGGTGACGCAATCGCCGGATGATCCGCCCTGCGCCCGGATCTTCGACGAACTGGCGACCATGCTCACCGAGCTGCGCGCACGAGAGGCCACGCGAGCCCAGGATGAGCGCAAACCGAAGCCAGCGGAGACGGCAGTGGCAGCACGCCCGGGTCCCCCACGCCAAGTGGCGGCCAAGTAACCAGCGCCGCAGCGCGACGACGAACTCCTCGGAGATGCCAACACCATGCATAACGCCTATATGCAGGCCATTCAGCGGTTCGAGGGCTTTCAGACCCGGGCACAGTGGGATTACGCCCAGAACACGAACGGCTACGGGACCAAGGCACATTATGCCGGCGAAGAGATCAGTGAACCCGAAGCCCAGCGCCGGTTCGCGGCCGAGATCGCGCAAGCGCGACTCTTCGTCGAGCGTCATTCCGCGGGATGGGATGACGGCACCAAGGCAGCGCTGACCTCGCTGACGTTCAACGCTGGCACACGATGGGCGGCGGATGGCCTGGGAGACGCTGTCCGTGCCAAAGACATCGCCGCGGTGAAGGAGAAGTTTCTCGCCTACACCAAGGCTGGCGGCGTCGACCTGCCGGGGCTCGTCAAGCGTCGGCTGGAGGAGGTGGCCTGGATCGGCAACCCGCAGGCGGTCGAGGCACCCGCAGCCGCGCTTGCCGCGCACTCACATCGTGGCTCGCCGCCGACCGCCGAGACGACGGCAGTACAGACTGCGGATGCAGTCCCGATCGATTACGGGCAGCTGGCCGCGGCAGCGCCGACGGCCGCAATGCAGCAGCAGACCCAAGCGCCAGCGTCGCCCATGCCATCAATCGAGTCACAGGCGCGCGAGGCTCTGGCGCATTCCCTGATGATGCTGTTGCTCGAACTCAAGCTGGACGCGCGCTAGACCGCTTTCCGATTGATGCGGAGCGCGAACAGCAACCGCCTGGCGCAAGTTCTGGGTCGAGTCCCGGCACTTGGCAGCGACCAAACAACTTTTTGGCACGCCGTAGGCGTTGGGTCAGGCTGCGCTTGACCCAACACCTACGTGGCAATCGCTCGAGTGAATTCAGGTTGGCAGAAGCTTCGCCACCACATCCTTCGACTCGGTCACTTCGCGATAGCGCACCTGCTTGCCCTTGAAGCGATCCTTGCGCAGATGCTCGATCAGCCCCATGGCCGCGTCTTTCTTGCCGACCGCTTCGACGATCCAGATGTTGTCGCCGCTCTTCCAATCGCTGCGGTTGAGCTTCTGGAGCAGCGTCGGATCTTGAGCCAGCTTGCGATCGAGCTCGTTAGAAACGCAGGCCCACATCACTACAGCCACCGGCGCCTGATAGCCGTGCTCGGCGGAGCGCGCTTCCGCCAGCGCGAATTGACCTGTCATCACCGCCGGAACGGCGACGCGCTCAAGATAGGTCATCGGCAGATCGCGATGCCATTTGGAGCGCAGCAACACCGCGACGATCTCGCCGAACGATGCAGATATTTGCTTCACCTTGTCGGCATTCGGCAGTGGCACGACAGTGCCGGTGGCGGCAGGGGCAGTCCCAGGTTGCCGTGACGGTGACGGCGCCGCAGGCCTCGTGGCTGCAGGCGGGGGCATCGGCGTTGTCGCTGCTGGGGCGGGAGTCGACGGTGCCGCGGCCGGCCGTGGCGACGGCATCGGTGCCTGTTGTTGTACGACGCTCGGTGTCGGCACCGGAGCGGGCGCGGGTGTTGGCGTGGGGGCAGGAGCTGGTACCGCTGCCGGCTGCACCGCAGTTGTCGCCGGTGCATCTGCAGGCTTCTCAGCATCCTTGGACTTGTTACGCCAGAACATGGATCGAACTCCTCGGTTCACGTGACGACGACTGGGCCGTGGCACTCAACTCACTCGCGGTCGGTTCTGCTCTCAAGCTTGCCAGCTCTTGGAAACGGCTACGTGACACACGGCGGATCGACGGCGCGAAACAACGCCGGGCGATGCCTCACCGCTCGCGCCAGGCGCGCATGATCTGATCCCACAGTGGCTTGGTCAGATAGTCGAGAACGGTGCGATTGCTGGTTCTGATGTAGGCTTCGGCCGGCAAACCTGGGCGCAACTTCTGATTGCTGCGAAGGCGCGCCACTTCGTGCTTCGGAATCTCTACGTTGACGTTGACATAGGGCGCGCGGGTCTGTGGATCGACGATCTGCGCGCCTGACACCATCACCACCGTGCCATTGAGCACCGGGGTGCTGCTCGATTCGAAGGCGGTCACGCGGACGAACACGTCCTGGCCGATCTTGACCTGATCCAGATCAGCCGGCGAGATCCTCGCCTCGACAACGAGCTGGTCGCCCTGCGGCACGATCTGCATGATCTCGCGGGCCGGCGTGACGACACCACCGACCGTGAACACCGACAGGTTCATCACCATCCCGGATGCCGGCGCGCGGATCTCGACCAGCTTCAGCTTGGCGGCCAACGCCTGGCGCTTCTCTTCCAGCTCGGGGATCTTGGCCTGGATGTCCTGCAGGTCACGAGAAACCTTTTCCTGGAAATCCTTTTCGAGTTGCAGGATCTGCAGCTCGGTCTCCTCGGCCGCGGCGCGTGTGCGTGCGATATCGCTTTGCGTCTTGCCCACATCGCCGGTCAAGCTGGCGACTTCGCGCTCGAGCGTCATCACGCGCTGTCGCGTCGTATTACCGGTCTTGAGGAGCGGCTTGATCGTTTCCAGATCGGCGCCGGCGATCTCCAGCTGCTTGTTGCGCGCCTCTTGTTGCGCCTCCAGCCCTTTGATCTCTTGCGTGATCTGGGCAATCTTCTGCCGCAGGACATGAATTTGGCCCTGCCGGTTCGATCGCCGCGCCTCGAAGGCCGCCGTTTGGCTGGCGATGACTTTCGCCGCCACTTCGTCGTTGCCGGCTGCCTGCAGCAAGGCCTCCGGGAATGTCACCTTCTCGGCGCCGTCACGTTCCGCCATCAGCCGGGCCCGCTGGCCGTAGAGGTCGTTGACGTTGGCGGCGACGATGGCGTAGCTGGCACGCAGATCGGTCGCATCGAGACGCAGCACCAGATCGCCGCCGGTTACGATGTCGCCTTCCCTGACGAAGATCTCCGCGACGATGCCGCCTTCGGCGTGCTGCACCATCTTGATCTTCGATTCAACGGATACGAAGCCGGGCGCCACCACGGCGCCGCTGATCGCCGTCATGGTCGCCCACGCCAGCATGCCACCAACCATGAATCCGACGACACCAAGGCCCGTCAGGATCCAGAATCCGATGTTGAAATTTGCGGAGCCGTCGTCAGCTTGTGCGGGCATGGAACTCTCACTTTTTTCCGGCAGCTTGCTGGTCATAGAGGAAGCGCAGGTTGGCCAGCACTTCCCGACGCGGCCCGAAGCCCATCGGCTCACCCCGAGCCAGCAGCAGAATGAAATCGGCCCGCTGCAGGGCGTCCGGCTTGTGCGACGTCAGAATGACTGCCTTCCCCTGCATCTTCAACAGGCTCAGCGTCTGATCCAGCGCATCATCGCCGATGCTGTCCAGGTTCGAGTTCGGCTCGTCGAGAATGACCAGGTTCGGGTTGCCGTAGAGGGCGCGGGCCAACACGATGCGCTGCCGCTGGCCCATGGAGATCTGCGCACCCTGATGCCCGATCTGCGTCTCGTAGCCATCGGGAAGATCTGCGATGATCTTCTGCACGCCGGCGAGCGTTGCCGCCTCGACGACGGCTTCGTCCGTCGTGTTGGGATCGAACCGGGAGATATTCTGCTTCACTGTTCCGGCAAAGAGTTGCATCTCCTGCGGCACATAACCGAGCTGCTGGCCAAGCTGGTGCGGGTCCCATTTGTTGACCTGCACGCCATCAAACTCGATCCTTCCGAGCATGCTGGACTGCGGCAAGACGCCGGCGATGGCCCTGACCAGGGTCGACTTGCCAGCGCCGCTCGGCCCGATGATGCCCAGGATCTGGCCAGGTTTCAGCTCGAAACTCACGCCCTTGCCTTCGCCGCGCCGCTTGAGAATCATGCGCTGCGTGCCGGGCGCGACGACGCGCAGGTCGTCGACCACCACATGCCCCGCCAGCCGCGTCAGCCGCGTCCGCTTGGCAAATGCTCCCGCGGCAACCTGCGCCTTGCCGATCGTGGCATAGGCTGTCCGGGCACGCTGCAGGTTGCGCCACTGGGAGATGAATTGCTCGATCGGCTGCAGCGCGCGGCCATACAGCGTGGTCACGGCGATGATCATGCCGCCCGTCAGTTCGTCCTGGATCACGTAGTAGGCGCCAAGCCCCAGCATCGCCGATTGCAGGAATTGCCGCAGCGAGCGCGAAAAGGCGGCCAGCCCCGACGACCGATCGTTGGCGCGGCCACCCGATGTCGACACTCTATCGCGCTCGGCGACCCAGATGGCCTTGATCGCAGTGAACATGCCCAGCGCTTTGACCGACTCGGCATTGCGCGCGATGCCCTCCAGCGTCCGCGCCTCGTCGGCTTGGGCATCGGAGGCTTCGCTCTGCGGTCGCACGGTGGTCCATTCCGTGATGACGGCGAGTGTTATCAAAAGCAAGGCGCCGATCAGACCCGCGATCCCGAGCATTTTGTGCAGCAGGAAAATGACGAACAAGTAGATTGGGATCCATGGGCCATCCAGAAAGGCGATCAGACCCGGCCCACTGAAGAATTGGCGCAGGGTCTCGAGATCCCTCAGCACCGGTGCATTACGGCCTTTGCCCGGTTGGGCCAGCGCCGCCGAGATCTCAATCTCGAACAGATGATCCCGCATGCGCCGGTCCATGATCTGGCCGAGCCGCGTCAAGACGCGCGAGCGGATCAACTCCAGCACCGCCATCAGTGTGAACAGCGCCACCACCAGGCCGAACAGCGCCGCCAGCGTCGGCACACTGCGGCTGGAGAGAACGCGGTCATAGACCTGCAGTGAGAACAGAGCCCCGGTCAGCATCAGAATATTGATGATGCAGCTGAAGATCACCACGGGGGTAACGACCCACCAGTGATCCTTGAAAAAGGCCTTTACGACATGATCGGGTCGACGCGAGCCCTGCGGTTTCGCTGCCTCGCCCGGAGTGGCCTGCGTCGTCATCTCGTCCGCCCTGCTGCCAAATAATCGGAACGCTGCACGACCTTTGTGTTCCGCGTCCCAAAGCCAAGCGGATATCCAAATCGGCACTTCATAGGCGTTGAGGTGCCCCTCGCATACCGACCGCGATGGCGGCCATATGAGGCGGCCGTCCTCGCTGCGTCAACCATTCCGACACCAAAAGCTGGGAACGGATTGTCGACAATCCGTTCCCAGCTCTCAACTCTCTCAACCTCAGGTAGAGGGATGGAAGTAGAAGTCGGCGGCGTCGAAGTCGCCGGTGTTGGCGTTGAGGACGATAAGCTCGAGGCCATCGCCAGTAATGACCACGGAGGAACCGGACTGCGTGAACACCAGGTCATTGAGCGCATCGACAGCTGCGATCCCGGTGAGATCGATGAAGTCGGTGCCGTTCTGCCAATCCTGGATGTAATCGCCGCTGCCGGTAACGCTATCGCCGTCCTCGAAGGCGAAGGTATCGACACCCGCACCACCGGTCAGGAAGTCAAGGCCGACACCGCCGCGGATCGAGTCGTTACCCGCTCCACCGTCGATGGTATCGACGCCGAGACCACCCATCAGGATATCCCCGCCGTCTTCGCCAAGGATGGTGTCGTTGCCGGCACCACCGTCGATGAAGTCGGCGTCAGCACCACCGAAGATGCCGTCAGCGTCATCCTGGCCGTAGATGGTATCGTTTCCAGTACCACCGACGATGAAGTCGACACCCGCGCCACCGAAGATACCGTCGGCGCCGTCGCTGCCGTAGATGACGTCACCATCGGCACCGCCGTCGATGAAGTCGTTGCCGGCGCCGCCGATGATCCAATCGGCGCCCGCATTGCCATAGAGGACGTCGTTCCCGGCGTCACCGTTGATGCCGTCGTCCCCGTCACCACCGACGGCCCAATCTTCGCCGTCGCCGCCAGCAATCGTGTCGTTGCCGGTGCCACCGATCAGACCATCGGCGCCGGCATTGCCGGTGAGGATGTCGTTGCCTTCACCACCATTCAGCGTGTCGTCACCGTCGCCGCCGAACAGCTGATCCACGCCACCGTTACCGACCAGGAAGTCATTGCCGCCGAGACCATAGATGATCTCATTCGGCGCCCCGCCGTGGATGTTATCCGCTGCTGCACTACCGAAGATGTTATCGACAGCCATGTTCCCGATGCTGAGCGAGAAGGTCCGATCGACCGTCGCGCCGCTGCCGTCGGTCGAACGCACCGTCAACGTGAATGGCGTCGCCCCATCACGCTCGAAATCAAGCGTGGTGTTGGCTGCCACCAGGATCTCGTTGCCGTTTGCACCGCCGAGCGTGAAGCGGCTGGCACCGGTACCGCCAACGATGGTGTAGGTGTGCGTCGTGCTGTCCACGTCGGTCGTCGAAAGTGTGCCAACCGTTCCAGGCGTATGCTCGAGCACCGTCAGCGCACCCGCTCCGCTGGCACCGCTGAGCGCGATGGCCGATGGCGCGTCATTCACCGGCGTGACGTTGATGGTGAAGGTCTGCGGGGCCGACTGGGCGCCCGTCGGATCCTGCACCAGGTACTGGAACGAGACCGTACCGTTCGAGTTGGTCGGCGGCACGTAGGTGAACGCGCCGTTCGACAGCAGCGACAACCCAGCCGGCAAGGCACCGACCGTGAAGTACGTCAGCGGGCTGTCACCATCGATGTCGGCGCCTGCCGGCAGCGTGCCGGTCAGCGTCACATCTTCATTCGTGGTACCCGAGTTGCCGGCTGCATTGGCCGTCGGCGCATCGTTCTGCGGGGCGACCGTGACCGCGATCAACCCGCTGTTCGACACCAGACCCAGCGGATCCGTGGCCGTGAACGTGATGCTCGCCGTACCGTGGAAGTTGGCCGCCGGCGTGAACTGGACGGTCGTCCCGGTCACCACGACAGTGCCTTCTGTCGGCGACACGGATGCCGCCACCGTCAGCGCGCTGTCGGCATCGTCTGCGTCCGCGATCAGCGACGCCACGTTGATCGTGACCGCCGTGTCCTCGTTCGTGCTTGCCGTCCCGCCGGTGGCCACGGGACCATCGTTGGTGCCGGTCACCGTGAACACAACCTGATGCGGAACCGTTGCAACGCCGTCGGTCACTGCATAGTCGATGATGATCGTGTGCGTTTGGCCTTCGGCGAGTGAGTCGAAGGCAGGATCTGCCGGGTCAAGCGAGAACTCACCTGCGGCATAGCTGACACCAGCCGGCAAGCTTACCGGCGGGATCACGGCCAGCTGCTCTTGCACACCGGTGATGCCCATGCCTGCCGGGCTGGTATCCAGATCCGACACGTTGGTCAGCGCATTGACCGTGACCAGACCCACAACGCCTTCCGTCGCTGGCGGTGCCGTGATCGGACCCGACACGGTCGGGGCATCATTTGCACCATGGATGGTTACGGTCCTTGTGACGCCTACTGTCTCACCCTGGCTGTCGGTCACGTCGTAGGTGATCGTGACTTCGACTGACTCGCCCTGAGCGATGTCCATGCCGGCCGCGTTGCTGTCGAATACCAGGTTCCCGCCAGCCAGCGTGATGAACGCGGGCAGAGGTTCCGGGCCATCGCCAGCATCGAAGACCAGGTCGGAGACCGTCAGTGTCTGACCTTCGACATCCGTCACGCCGTCGAGCAGATCGATGATGTGAACGCCGGTATCCTCGGTGATGTCGGGGATCGCGGCTGGCACCACCACAGGCGCATCGTTGGTGCCTTGGATGGTGACCTCGATGACCTGCGTATCGCTACCGTCCGCCGAGGTGACCGTGATGCGGTCAGTCAGCGTGTCACCGTCGCCGAGCGCATTCACCACGGGCGACCCGTTGTCGAGCGTGTAGGTCCACGTTCCGTCTGCCGCCACCTCGAAGGTGCCGTAGCCATTGTCGCCTGCCGTGAGGGCTGGGATCGCCTGAACCTCAGCTTCACCGGTGTCGTCATCCGCAATGGTCAAGGCATCGGAGACGGTCGTCGCCGTGTCCTCGGTCACTGTACCAATCGAGGTTCCGCCGATGGTTGCACCATCATTCGTTCCGACCACCGTGAATGTGATCGTCGTCGGTGTCGTATCCACGCCGTCTGAGACGTCGTAGTCAACGATTACCGTCGCCGTCGCACCAGCCGGCAGGCTGTTGAACGAAGCATGGGTCGGATCCAGCGTGAACACGCCGTCAAGCTCGGTCACGCCGTCGGGCAACGACGTGTAGCTCACAGTCAGGGCACCGCCGTCGCCGCCATCCGAGGCACCGCCAAGACCATCGACGCTGACCGCGGCTCCACCCTCGATCGCCGTCGCCGTGTGCACGACTGCGCTCGGGCCGTCGTTTGCGCCAGTGATGGTGATCTCAAGCAGCCCGGCCGGAGAGGTGGCCGTGCCATCATTGGCAGAGTAGGCCACCGAGAGCACCAGGGTGGCACCTTCAGCCAGTGAGTCGTAGCTGTCGGCGTCGAACTCCCATGTGCCGTCTGAGTTGAACGTCAGACCCGTCGGCGCCGGTCCCACCAGAGCGTAGGTCAGCCCATCACCGTCGGCATCCGTGCCCGCAACAGTACCGCTGGTCGTGCTGTCCTCGTTTACGGTCGCTGTCGCGGTGGAGACCACCGGCACGTCGTTCGTGCCGACGACCTCAAACGTGAGCGTCGTCGGTACCGGCGCCGCGATACCATCGGACACGGAGTACGTGACCTCAACAGTCGCCGTCTCACCGACACCGAGGCTCTGATAAGCCGCATCCGACGGATCGATCGTGAACTCGCCAGACAGGACGCTGTAGGTGACGCCATCCGGTAGGATCGGCATAACATCCACCACGGTCAAAGTCGGCGAGTCGACATCCGTCGATTGCAGCAAAGCTGGCACCGAGAACGTCGGCCCGTCCTCGCTGACCGGGATGGTCATCGCCGTCACCACCGGCCCGTCGTTGGTGCCAGCGATACGAATCGTGAGTGTCGCGGTATTGGTCGATGTCGTCAGCGGGCCGTTCAAACCTTGCGCCGCATAGAAGACGACCACGTTCGAGAAGTCGCCTTGGCCCAAGCTGTCATAGGCACCGTTCTGATTGAACGTCAGTGCTCCATTGGTTGCGATCGAGAGTGTCGCCCCATTCGGCAGCGTCACTGTATTCCCGGCTGCAACAGGTCCGAAGCCACTGAGGTTAAACGTGGTGACGGTAATCAGCGACGTCTGGCCAGCATCCAAGTCGAAGTCGTTGGCCAGCACGTTGATCGCGGTTGGCGTAATCAGCGCATCACCCAGTGCCGGCGTGAACGTTGACGACGTGTTGTTCAGGCCGCCAGAGTCCTCCGTCCCAGTCATGAAGTCGTTGCGAACTGAGATGCCATCGTCATTGCCGCGGATTCTGAAGTTTACAGTCTGTGTTGTGGTGGCTGTGCCGTCCGTCACAGTGAACGTGAATGTATCCGTCACGTTCGGGTTATTCGGGAAGAGTGAGTCCGGGCTCCTCACCAAGGCCTGGATCGTTGAGAGGTTGGTCTGGATGAAGTACTGATAATCACCCGTCGTCGGATTATATGTCAGAGTGCCGAATTGACCGACGATAACGTTGGGGAATGTTGCATTCGGCGCCACAGCGGTGATGAGCGAGTTGGACCCCGGGGGCAATGGGAGACCATTGATGTCAAGGCCACCGGCTGCCGCCACAAGCCCCGACACATCGAGATTCGCACCCGCATCGGCATCGCTTACACTTGCAAACAGGTTGCCGTACGTCGCCGTCGTGACATCCTCGCGCAGGTTGCTCGTCACCGCCGTAGCCACCGGCCCGTCGTTCGTACCGGTGATGGTGACATTGGCCGTTTGCGTGACCTGCGCACCTGCCGCATCCTGGGCAACGAAGGTGAATGCGAAGGTCTGCGTCTGGCCCGCGGCCAAACCGTTGTAGTTCGCGTGGTTGGTGTCGAAGGATACCACGCCGGCATTCAACGTGACGCCTGCCGGCGCGCCGCTGATCGAAACGACCGTCAGCGTATCGCCGAAGTCTTCGTCGCGGATGTTGTCCCCGTAGAGATGCCCATCGATCGGGGCAACCGTGTCCGGCGCCAGCAGCGGCAGCACAACGATCCCGGTACCTTCCGTGACGGAATCCGTCTGGATGCCCGTCGTGTAAGGCGCGTCATTGACGCCGGTCAGCGTGAACGTCGCCGTCGCCGACGACATGCCACCCTGCGTGTCCTGCACCGTGTAACCAAACGTCAGAACGGCGACTTCGCCGGCCGCCAGATCGATGTCAAGAGTGTTCGTATCGAACACCACCTGGCCGCCAACGACTGACGCACCGAAGTCTTCGACTGGGATGCCTCCGGGCGGCACCAGCTGCGGCACGCTGCCGATGGAGAAGGCCGTGACCATCACACCCGGTGCGACAGACAGAGTCTGCCCCTCGATGTCCGAAGCGTTCGCTAACAGATTGACTGCAGCGAGCCCGCTGTCCTCAGCCGCCGCCCCGACGGCCACACCCGTCACAGTCGGCGCGTCGTTGACGCCCGTGACCGTGATGTTGGCCGTGCGGATCAGCATGCCGCCGGCGCCATCCGACACGACGTAATGGATGGCGAGGTTGGCGCTGCCGGTATTGCCGAGCGATTGGAACGCGGGCGCGGATGGATCGATATCGATCTCCGTCGCCGAGCCCATGGTCACGCCCGGCGGCAGCGCGCCGAGAATGGTGACCGTCAACGGGCCACCGTCCACGTCCGTGACGCCATCGAGCAGGTCGACCGTGACTGGCGACGGCGCAACCTGATCCTCGGTCACCGCCACGTTGATGACGGCGCTCGCAACGGTCGGCGCGTCGTTGGTGCCGACCACTGTGAACTGGACCGTTGCCGGAGCCGAGGCGAGGTACTCATCCTGAACACTGTAACTGACGGTAACGATGCGAGGTGCGCCCGCCGCCAGATCGTCGAAGGATGGATCGTTCGGATCGAGCGTAAACACGCCTCCGGCGTAGCTGACGCCCGGGGGCAAAGTCATGAGATCGACAATTGCCGTCAGGACCGCCCCGTTGTCGACGTCCGACGCCTCGGCCAGTGCATTGACGGTCACTGCCGCGCCATCCTCGGTCGCGGTTGCTGTCTGCATCGTCACCGTGGGCGAGTCATTGGTGCCGCCGATGCCGATGATGAGCGAATTCGACCCGTTCGGATTGCCGTTCAGGACTCCGTTCGGCGACGTGACGCTGTAGCCGATGAACTGCTGGACAACCTGTCCGCTGGCGAGCGAGTCGTAGGCGCCGTTCTGGACGAACGTGACGGCACCTGTCGGTGCAATCGTGAGCACGGCGCCATTTTGCAACGTGATCGACTGCGGTACATCAACCGCCGAACCGTAACTCACAGAGAACGGTGTGCCACCAGCCACGCTGAAGCCCGTGACATAGATTGCACTCGATTGACCGGCATCGTTGTCCGTGTCGTTGGCGAGCACGTTGATCGCCCCAGCCGGATTGACTTGTGGTGCGCCAGTCGGACCAGGGTTGAACGGACCCTGGAAATTGGTCAGCGTATTGTCGTCCTCAGCCGCACTGAAGAAGTCCGTCCGCGTAACCGTGCCATCGTCATTTCCGCGAATGGTCATGGTTACCGTCTGCGTAACCGTGCCACCGTTACCGTCGCTGACTTGGAACGAGAACACGTCGTCAACCTGGGTCGCTGGCGCTGGCGTCCGCGTCAGCTGTTGGATCGTGTTCAGGTTGTTGGAGATGAAGTAGACATAGATACCTGTCGTAGCGTTGTACGCGAGCGTGCCGTATTGGCCGATCACGGCAGTATCGAAGGTATCGGCCGTCGGACCGCTTCCGCTCGTGAAGGGTACAGTCGTCGCGCCAATCAAGGGATTGGGCCCGCCTGCCGCAGTCACGGCGCCCAGCGACAAAGTCGTTCCAGCATCGCCGTCCGTGATGCCCTGGAACAAGCTGCCCGAACTTGCCGTCGTTACATCCTCGCGCAGGAAGTCAGCCTGGGCGACAGCAACAGGACCGTCGTTGCTGCCGTTGATCGTAACCGTGATCACCTGCGTGTCGCTGCCGTCCGCCGACGTCACCGTGATCCGGTCAGTCAGCGTCTGGCCAGCACCAAGCGCCTGCACCGCAGGCAGCCCGTTCGAGAGCGTGTAGGTCCAGGTCCCGTCGGCCAGCACCGCGAACGTGCCGAAGCCGTTGTCGCCTGCCGTACCCGTCGGGATCGCCACAACCGCGCTCTGGCCAGCGTCCAAGTCCGCGATCGTCAGGGCGCCCGTGGCCGTCTGGCCTGGAGCAAGCGCATCCTCCGTCACCGTGCCGGAAACCACGCCGCCGATCACAGCGACGTCGTTCGTGCCAACCACCGTGAAGGTGATCGAGGACGGCGATGTGCCGAACGTGTCGGAGACGTCGTAGGTGATCGTCACCGTCGTCGTCGCACCGGCCACAAGGCTGTCGAAGCTGCTGTGCGACGCATCGAGCGTGAAGCTGTTGCCCGTCTGCATGACCGCTGGGTGCGTCGTCGCGTTGACGACAGACAGAGCTCCGCCATCGATGTCCGAGGCCGTTGCCAGCCCGTTCACTGTGACGCTGGCGCCGCCTTCCGTGGCATTCGCTGTCTGCGCGGTCACCACCGGCACATCATTCGTGCCCGTGACTGTGATCGTCAGGTTGCCGACGTTGGACACTGCCAAGTTCACGTCCGTCGCCGTGTAGGGGATGACGAGAGTCAGAGTCTGCCCCTGCGCGAGGCTATCGTAGCTCGCAGCGTCGAACGTCCAGCCAGGACCCGTGCCGGTGAGCGCGAAGCCCGCCGGTGCCGGACCAACGAGGGCATAGATGAGACCCGCCGTCTCGCCCGTGTCGACATCCGTGCCCGCCAACGAGCCAGAGGTCGTCAGATCCTCGTCGACGGCGCCCACGACGGCCGTCACAACCGGCGAGTCATTGCTGCCAGCGACATTCACAGTCACTGTCTGAGTGATCGTACCACCTTGGCCATCGCTGATCGTATAGGTGAACGCCTGGCTATAGCCCGCCCCCCCTACCGCGAGGCTTTGGAACGTCGCCGCGCTTGTATCAACGATGAGGATGTTACCGAACTGCGTGAAACCAACCGGTAGCGACTCGATGATCGCTGAGGCAGTCAACGCATCGCCGTCCCCATCCGTCGCTCCCTGCAGGAGATTGATGATCTGCAGTCCGCCGTCTTCTGTGCCGGAGAGCGTCAATGCTGCTGCGGTCGGGGAAGCGTTGGCACCCGTAACGGTGATCAGCGCTGTCTGCACGACCGTGGCGCCGTGATTGTCCGTTACCTGGTAGGATACCAGATGCGTCACGGTCTCGCCGACACCAAGGCTATCATAGGCGGCGTTGGTGGTGTCGACTTCGATCGAGTCACCGACGACCTGCAGATAGGCCGGCAGCGAGCCCAGGTTGCCGCTCCCTGGCACAATGTGAAGCACCTGGTCGCCGTCGGCGTCAGAGACGTTGACCAAAAGGTCGACCACGGCCGTTGCTGTGTCTTCCGTCACGGTCTGCGTCACGATGCCCGACACCACCGGCCCATCGTTGGTGCCGGTAACGGTGATGGTGATGGATTGTGTGTCACCGCCCGCTGTCGTGACGGTGATGATGTCGGTGACAACCTGGCCTTGGTTCAGCACATCGGCTGAGCCGGTGAGGGTGTAAGTCCACGCGCCGGGACCGGTGATGGTCAGTGTGCCGTAAGCGCCGGTAATGGTTTCGGCAACGAAAGCATTGGGACCGACAGGGTCGTCCACATCGACCACGGTCAGTGAACCCGTCGCCGTGCGACCCGCGACCGGGATCGCGTCCTCGGTGACGGAGCCCGTTACGACGCCGCTGATTGTGGCCGCGTCGTTCGTGCCGTTGATCGTCACCTGGACCGTCGTCGTCGTACCGTCCGCAGCCGCAACCGTGAACGTATCCGACACGCTGTCGCCCACATTCAGGCTGTCGAACGCCGAGTTCGCCGTGTAGCTCCACACACCGGCCGTATCGATGCTGAACGTTCCGTTCGCACCTGCCGTCCCAACTTGCGCAACGAACGTGTCGTCGTTGTCGACGTCGCTGTTGGTCAGCGTGCCGCCCGTCGTCAGGGCCGCATTCGTCTCGTCAAGCGCAACAACCGCCGACGACAGAACCGCAGCGTCGTTCGTGCCGGTGATGGTGACGCTAACGACCTGATCGACCGTGCCACCTTCGCCGTCGTCGATCGTGACCGTGAACGTCTCCGTCGCGGTATCACCATCAGCCAGATACTGTACGGCGCTGTTGTCTACTTCGTACGTCCAGCCAACCG
>JBJXDZ010000085.1:0-5067 GCA_046154645.1 Hyphomicrobiaceae bacterium | reverse complement strand
TCAACGGCGCCGGCTATGCCGATGTCCGCGGTGACGACGGCGATGACCTGATCGATGCGACGGGAGCTGGCGTCAACACGGCCCGTAACACCTTCCTCACGGGCGGTATCGGTAACGACACCATCATTGGTAGCGCTGGCGTGGACACCATCAGCGGTGGTGCCGACAATGACACGATCCGGGGCAATGGTGGCCCAGATTCGTTATCCGGTGGTGTCGGCGCCGACCACTTCGTTTTCGATGCTCCGAGTGCGGCCTCGATAACTGACTTTGCAGGCGGTGTGGACAGTCTCGATTTCGTGGTGTCCGCCTTCTCTAGTGGCTTCACCGCTGGCGCGGCACATTTCGTGAGCGGCGCCGGCCCAGTGACAGCCTTTGCATTCTCGTCTACCGAGGGCTGGTTCTTCTTCGACAACAGCGGCACCAGCAATGGAACGCTGTACTGGGATGCGGACGGCGGCAGCGGCGCCAATGCGCAGGCTATCGTCACGTTCCAAACCGGCGCCGTGGTCAGTGCCGCGGACCTGCATGTGGTGTAGTGGTTTTGGAATGCGACTTGCAACGGGACATCATATTGCAAAGGTGTGGGCATGCTGTTCCGTTCCAAGAAAAGTACTTCGACTGGGGCTCAGATCTCTGCCAGTACGTCGGCGACCGGCGAGGTTTTGCCGCCCGCCGAGACTTTTCCCCAGGCAACAGCCGTTTTAGCGGGCGTTAGTCCGGCCAATCCTACGGATTCCATGGTCGCCGGGGAGCAAGCAGCCGCGGTTGCCGATCCGCGCCGCATGACTGAGCAGTCACATGCGGTCATGCGCGCGTTCGGTTCAATTGTTACGGTGATGATGCATTCTGCGGCGCATCGCGATTTGACGGTCGCAGGAATTGAGGCAACCCTCGCACCGGCCGTCGCCACAGGCCAGTACATAGTCGCTGAAGCCACGCATCAGCAGAACGGGCAGGTCAGGCCGGTGGCTTATGTTTTGTGGGGCAGTTTCTCGTCGCCGATCGACCGAGAGCTGCAGGCCAACCCTGACCAGCCATTCCCGAACAAACCCGCGGCTTGGCTCGGTGGCGACGTCATCTGGATCACCGATGCAGCAGGCGATGCCACGCTGATCAACAAAATCATAGAGCAGCAGCAGGCATCGACCTGGAAGGAGCGGACGGTACGGATGCGGACTTCGCAGGGTGGCCGCATTGCGGTGCAGACGCTGGCAGAGGCACGCCGCCAATAGGTGGATAGCGCGGTCATCGCGCATGGCAGGGGCAATTGATCGCTACATGGGTCCAGCACGTTCCACGGGCGCTAACAACTTGCAGATGGCGCTTCGGCGCTGCCGCGCCGCATTTCTCGGCGTTGCGGTCCTGTCGGGAGTGATCAACGTACTGGCGTTGACCGGCTCGCTCTACATGCTGCAAGTCTACGACCGGGTGATTCCATCCAAAAGCGTTCCGACGCTGATGGCTTTGTCGCTGTTGCTGGTGGGCCTCTACGCCTGTTACGGCGTCATTGACCTGATCCGGTCGCGCATTATGGCGCGCGTCGGGCTGCAGCTCGATCGGAGATTGCGCGACCCGGTCTACTCGGCGGTGGTGCGGTTGCCGCTGTTGTCCCGATCGCGTGGCAACGGACTGCAGCCGGTCCATGATCTCGACTCGGTGCGCCTGTTTCTCGCAGGGCCCGGCCCGACCGCGCTCTTTGACATGCCGTGGTTGCCGGTGTTTCTCGTGATCGTTTGGCTGCTACATCCGCTGCTCGGGGCGCTGGCGCTCGGCGGCGCGTTGCTGTTGCTCGGGCTCGCGATTGCCACGGAGGCTATGAGCCGGGCGCCGGCCCGCGCGTCTGCCGAAAGCGGCGCTCTCCGCACTCGCTTCGGCGAAGCGAGCCGGCGCAATTCCGAGGTCATCAAGGCGATGGGCATGGAGCGGCGCACCTGTGAGGTGTGGGCTGCCTACAACTCTCAGTTCCTCAATGATCAGGCTGCAGCCGCGAACGTCACCGGCAACTTTGGCGCCATCACCAAGGTGGCGCGCCTAGTCCTGCAGTCGGCGGTGCTCGGCCTCGGGGCTTGGCTGGTGATACGAGGCGAAGCCACCGGCGGCGTCATGATCGCGGCCTCGATCATCACCGCTCGCGCGCTGGCCCCGATCGAGATCGCAATCGCCCATTGGCGTGGTTTCATAACCGCACGCCAGAGCCTCGTTCGCCTGAGACATCTACTCACCGCGCTCGACCGCACAGAACCCGAGACCCAACTGCCGCGACCTCAGAAAGGCATCGCCGTGCAGGGTCTCTGGGTCGCGGCCCCTGGAAGCCCGACGCCGATCGTGCAGAACGTATCGTTCACGTTGGAGGCCGGTGCCGGGCTCGCGCTGATCGGACCGAGCGGCTCCGGCAAATCGACGCTTGCGCGGGCCCTGGTCGGCGTTTGGCCAGCGATGCCGCAGCGCGGTTCCGTTCGCCTCGACGGTGCACCGCTCGACCAGTACGACAGCGAGGCGCTCGGCCGCGACATCGGCTATCTCTCGCAGGAGCTTGAGCTGATCGACGGTACAGTCGCGGAGAACATCTCTCGCTTTGACGCGACCGCAACCAGCGAGCAGGTGGTCGCGGCTGCCAAACTCGCCAGCGTGCACGAGATGATCCTCAACCTGCCACAGGGCTATGACACGCAGATCGGCGAGGCGGGCTCGGCGCTTTCCGGCGGCCAGCGCCAGCGCGTCGCACTCGCCCGTGCACTCTACGGCGATCCGTTTCTGGTTGTGCTCGACGAGCCGAACTCCAATCTCGATCTCCCTGGTGATCTGGCCCTCTCGGAGGGCATTAAGGCCGTGCGTCGCCGTGGCGGCATTATCATCGTCGTCGCGCACCGGCCAACGGCGCTCGCCGGCTTGGATCAAGTGATGGTGCTCAACGGGGGCCAGATCCAGGCGTTTGGTCCGAAGGACGAGGTGCTGAAGAAGGTCGCTCCGCCGACAGGTTCTCCAGGACCCACATCGCAGCCGACGCCAGCGCCCGTTGTGCGCCCGCTGCCACTCCGCGTCGTTCCCGATACCGATACTGCGGGCTGAGAGTGCAGATCATGCAGAACATGCTCGACCAGATTGGTGCGTGGTACGCGGCGTTGCCGCTGTCGCGCGAGATACAGATCTTCATAGCCATTGAGTTGGTGTTGCTCGTCGTGGTGCTGCTCTCTGTTCGTGCCTTGCGCCGGCGCCGCCTCACCCGCGAGAGTTCAATTCCGGGCGTGAGGCGGCGCGCGGTGGGAGCGCCCGCGGATGGTCTCGCCGGTCATTTCGTGGCGGGCTTCCTCGCAGCAATCGGCCTCGTTGGCGGTGTCGGAATGTGGGCGGGACACTACGAGATCTCTGGTGCCATCATTGCGCCGGGCACCGTGGTCGCCGACAGTAACATCAAGAAGGTGCAGCACCCGACCGGCGGCATTGTTGGCGAGATTCGCGTCAGGGAGGGCGACGCGGTGAAGGTTGGCGATCTCCTGATCAAGCTCGATGAGACGCAGACGCGCGCCAACTTGCAGATCGTGACGAACTTGCTCGCCGAGATGGCGGTGCGTCAGCAACGGCTCATGGCCGAGCGCGACGGGTTGCCACGATCGCGGCTCGCGGCGACGCTGGCACAGAAGTTCCAGGATCCAGCACTTGCCGAGATGCGCGCTGGTGAACTCGGCGTGTTTGACACCCGGGCGAAAGCTCGTGCTGGCCAACAGGCGCAGCTCAAAGAGCGCATATCGCAGCTGCTGGAAGAGATTGCGGGCCTCACCGCCCAACGCGCCTCAAAGACACGGGAGATCGACCTTCTCAGGAAGGAATTGTCCAACGTCGAGACCCTGGAAGCTAAGCAATTGGTGACCATCAACCGCATGACGCAACTCCGTCGCGAGGAGGCTCGCATCGACGGGGAGCGCGGTCAGCTGCAGGCATCGATTGCGCAGGCCCGCGGGCGCATCACCGAGATCGAGTTGCAGATCCTCCAGATCGATAATGATCTGCGAACCGAGGTCTCGAAGGAGCTGCGCGAGATCCAGACCAAGACGGCTGAACTCAGTGAGCGCCGGGTCGCCGCCGAGGACCAGCTGACCCGCGTCGAGATCCGCAGTCCGCAGGCAGGGATCGTGCACCAGCTCGCTGTACATACGGTTGGCGGCGTGATCACCGCAAGTGAACCCGTGATGATGATTGTGCCCGAAGGCGATAAGCTGGTCGTAGACGCGCGGATCGCGCCGCAGGACCGCGATCAGGTACACCAGAGCCAGCAAGCGTTCGTGCGCTTCCCAGCCTTTAATCAGCAAACGACGCCCGAGGTCGGCGCTCGTGTGCAGCGTATTGCCGCCGACCTAACGAGGGAGACTCAGACCGGGGTCGCCTACTATCTAGCGCGGCTGGAAATCTCGGCTTCTGAGGTCGAGCGCGTGGGCGGGATGCGGCTCGTTGCCGGCATGCCGGCCGAGGTGCAGATGAAGACTGCCGATCGCACGGCGCTCTCCTACCTCCTCAAGCCGCTCACGGACCAGATCCACCTCGCATTTCGCGAGCGTTGAGGCACTGCCGCGCGGCACGCGTGTGAGCGAGCGACGGACGCGATCCCGACGTACTGGCACTCACGCACAGTTTCAATCCGCACCCGCGTGTGAGTGTCGCGCGCCATGGAAAATTGCCCCCTCGGCGTCACGAGGAATTGCCCCCTCCTCTGAAGCCTGAGGAGAGAGCGAATGGACGAGGAACGAATCACGGAAAGCCCTTTGTGGAACGATCCGCACGAAAGCAGCTATAAGAAGAAATTTCAGACGGCATCGCACTGGTGGCGGACTAATGTCTCAGCCCGAGTGCCGCGCTGATAGCAGCCTGAACTCAGCCCCACGGGCGCTCCTAACCGGCGATCCCGTCTCCTGGTTGGGCGATGCATATGCAGATCGCCACCAGTGTTCAACCTGAATCGCCCGTGACCAACTCGCGCAGAGATCCAACCAGTTCACTCTGCTTGCGAGCTGGAAGCACTTCGAGCATGTCTGCTTCTATGGCGTTCAACACCGGGATGAGGGAATCCAA
>JBJXDZ010000084.1:0-13563 GCA_046154645.1 Hyphomicrobiaceae bacterium | reverse complement strand
TCCTCCGCCGCGTTGGTCCGGAATCTGGGGCCCTGCCGACTCGTTCCCGTTGCGTTTCGTGACTTGCCGCTATCGATGGTAGACCGGGTGTGGTCGGCGCGCTACGTTGATCTCGGCCCCTGACCCACTGCAGACTCAGTGCCCGTGCTCAACACCTCTGTTGCAAAAGTGCCCAGCATCGGGGAGATAAGCGTGTGCGCCGCAACAAAGTCGGTCAGCGAGCGCGATCGGCACAACGGCAGCTTAGCCGCCGAGACCGCTTCCGTTCTCGTCGGCGTGTTGGGCCAGCTGCTGACGTCCCGAGAGACGGATCATCAGACCGCGTGTGCTTTTTGCGACTACCATCTGCTCGATCACAGCCTAAAGTTTGCTGCGCCGCAATCGGATCGGCGCGGATCCAGACAGAGAACGGACGGCCTTGGGTGATCACCGAGCCCCGCCGACCTCATCTACCTCAGGCCGATTCCGGGCGAGGCTGACCCTGCGGCCCATGTTGCCGGGAAGCAACGAATGCGGCTGGAACGCCATACATTCGCCTCAGTTGCGACGCCCCTAGCAAATTCCTCGCGCTGGCTGGATGGAGCCCCAAGCTATCGCGAGTCGTGATTTCCAAGATCGGCGCCAAACTTGTCCATTGCATGCGATCGGGACCATCGATACTCATGGGCAAGATGGAAATGCCTTGGCTCGGAAACGCAAATGTGGGTCATCGTTCGAACACTAAAGGGAAAAAACAGCTTCCTGACCGGATCAGGGGAGTGGGCGATAGATCGGACTGAAGCCGAACTCTTTGATCAGTTCGACTACGCCGTTTATCACCGGGACAAAGCAATACCCCTTCGCGAGCGACGCGGGGTGGGCGTGGTAAAGGCCGAAATACCCGTGCGCCAGTCACCCCATCTCCCACAGCGGCTGAGTTGAGTCACACGGCTTGCCCTCATGAGCGGGGCGCTACATGGCGTATGGGAGACGAGATCTCATAAGTCATGAACCTGTGCAGAGGCTTGCAGGCAGGAACAACTGTTGCCAAGCCCGAGCCTACTTCGTAAGTTGTCCGGACAATTCGGCCCCGGGTTCCAGCCGCACGCGATGCAGGCGAAGCCATCAAGAACCGAGCATAGCTCTCGTTGACGGTAATCTTTGGGCCTTTCGGCCTGCCGCGGCGGGTGGCGGAATGAAGCTGCACAGCATCCCCCATGGAGAACTTCAATCTTGTCTGCAAAAACTCTTCCCGCCGCCCTGACGACGGTAGCCATCACTTGGCTCAATGACTTCGAGACTGCGCTCGCCCAGAAGAACGCCGACGCAGCAGCCAACCTGTTTGCGCCAGATGGCCATTGGCGCGACCTCGTCGCATTCACGTGGCACATCCGCACGTTCAGCGGCCGGGACGCGATCCGCTCGATGCTGCGCGAGCGCTTGCCGTCGGTGCGCCCGTACAATTTCAGGATCGCTGACAAGCGCACGGCGCCGCGCGTCGTGAAACGGGCGGGGGTTGAGTCGATCGAGGCCATCATCGCATTCGAGACCGAGACGGGCCAGGCCAGCGGCGTCCTGCGCCTCGTGCCGTCCAAAGACGATCCCAAAAAGCACGTCGCCTGGGTGATGCTGACATCGCTCGACGAGATCAAGGGGCATGAGGAGCGCATCGGTAAGCGCCGGCCGCGCGGTGAGGAATGGTCCGGAGGATTCGGCGGCGACAACTGGATGGACGTCCGGAAGAAGCAGATCGCTTATACGGACCGCGAGCCTGCCGTTGTCGTGATCGGTGGCAGCCAATGCGGCCTCGGCATTGCAGCCTGCCTCAACCAGCTCGGGGTCGACACCCTCGTCATCGACAAGCACGCGCGGGTGGGCGACGCCTGGCGCAAGCGCTACCACAATCTGACGCTGCACAACGAAGTGTACGTCGACCACATGCCCTATCTGCCGTTCCCGCCGAACTACCCCGTTTACATTCCGAGAGACAAAATTGCGAACTGGCTCGAGTTCTATGCCGACACGATGGAGCTCAACGTCTGGACCGGCACGGAGTTCACCGGCGGCTCCTACGACGCCAAGGCGGACCGTTGGGCGCTCAAGGTGCGGCGCGCCGACGGCAGCGAGCGCAACCTGCAGCCGCGCCACGTCATCTTCGCTACTGGCGTCAGCGCCATCCCGATCAAGCCCGATCTCCCCGGCCTCGATACCTTCGCCGGCGAGGTGCTGCACTCGAGCCAGTTCATGTCCGGCGCCAAATGGAAGGGCGGCAAGGCGATCGTTCTCGGCACGGGCAACAGCGGCCACGACGTCGCCCATGACCTCCACGAGAGCGGCGTCCACACCACGATGGTCCAGCGCAGCTCGACGCTGATCGTCAGCCTGAAGGAGGCGCAGCGCGTCTACGAGCTCTATCAAGAAGGGACGCCGACCGAAGATTGCGATCTGATCGCAACGGCGTCGCCTTATCCCGTGCTGGTCCAGGGCTACAAGATCGCGGCTTCGGCCATGCGCGACGGCGACAAGAAGTTGCTTGATGGACTTCAGAAGCGAGGCTTCCGCCTCGACTTCGGCCCGCCCGACGACACCGGATATCAGATGAAATACCTGCGCCGTGGCGGCGGCTATTACTTCAATGTTGGATGCTCTGATCTGATCGTCGATGGCAAGATCGGCTTGCTCCATCATCGTGACATCGAGCGCGTGATGCCGAAGGGCGTCAAGATGAAGGACGGCAGCATCGTCGAGGCTGATGTGATCGTCGCGGCCACAGGCTACAAGAACCAGCAGGATGTCGTGCGCCATTTCCTCGGCGATCGCATCGCCGATCGAATCGGTCAGGTTTGGGGCTTCGACAAGGGCGGTGAGCTGCGCAACATGTGGTGCCGGACGTCGCAGCCCGGCCTCTGGTTCGTCGGTGGCGGCCTGCCGCAGGTGCGCATTTATTCCAAGTATCTCGCTCAGCAGATCAAGGCCTGTGAAGTGGGCTTGCTCGACCGCCATCTCGACGCCGATGTCCCAGCCCCGATGGTCCAAGCGGCCTGAGCTGGTCTCCACCACGACACAAGGCGGGGCGTAGGCTGTTCGCGCGCTCCGCGACAATCTCAATTCGCCGACTATAACCCCGGAAAGCTCCCGCGATGGATTTCGGAACGTTCCTGTTGCTGCAGTCGCCGACTGCGAGGCCGCCGCAAGAGATCTTCGGGCGTGCAATCGACATCGCCCAGGCTGCCGACAGGCTCGGCTTTGACAGCGTCTGGTGCGCGGAGCATCATTTTTCGACCTATGGTTATCTTTCCCGTCCGCTGATGCTCGCGACGCATCTGGCGAGCAAAACCGAGCGCATTCGCGTCGGCTCGGCGGTGGTCGTGCTGCCGCTCCACCATCCCTTGATTGTCGCCGAGGAGATTGCAACCGCCGATCTTCTGAGCGGCGGGCGCCTCGATATCGGACTGGGCCGCGGTTATCAGACCTACGAGTTCGAGCGTTTGGGTTTCACGCTTGGCGAGAGCCGCGAGCGGTTCGATGAAGGCATCGACATCCTGCTCAAGGCGTTCGCAGGGATGCCCTTCAACCACCAGGGCAAGCACTATCGGTTCGGCGAGACGAGCGTCTACCCAACCCCCGTGCAGCAGCCGCATCCGCCAATTTGGATCGTCGGCCAGAGCGAGGAATCGATCATCGCCACGGCCAAGCGCGGCTTCAATCTGGTGTCGGGCGGTTTCGGTGTACCGATAGATCGCCTGCGCGAGTTCCGCCGCGGCCTCGATGCGATGGATATCGAACCCAAGGTAAAGTCGAAGATCCGCGTCAGCACGCAACGGCCCGTCTACGTCACTCACGACGAGGCCGAGCTGCCTGCCGTGGTCGAGCACGCGCGCTGGAACATGCGGGTGACGCTCAGTCTTCGGAAAGGTCTGGAGCGGGTCGAGAAAGGCCACGCCATAGCGATTCCCTTCGAAGGTGAGCCGAGCACGAAGGAGCTGCTCGATCGCTATTTCATTATGGGTACACCGAAGACCTGCATCGCCAAGATCCAGGAGCTGCGCGACGCCATGCGCATAGATCACTTCAATGCGAATTTCTGGTTCGGCGATCTGGCCCACGACAAGGTACTGGGTTCGATGAAGCTCTTCGCCAACGAAGTGATGCCGGCGTTTCGTTGAGGCGTTCGTCGCGGCACCCGGGACGCCGCGCAGTTAGCTCCGCAAGCAGACAATTTCTCAGAAGGATATCGAGCCATGACCCAGAGCGATCTCTACAAGAAGGGCGAGGCCATCCGGCGCAGCCTGCGTACCCCGGCCGAGCATGCCAAGGCCCAGGCGCAATACGAAGGCGACCCGGTGATGAAGAAATTCATCGAGGCCGCGACCGAATCCGTGTTTGGCGCTCTCTGGTCTCGACCCGGCCTCGATCTCAAGATGCGCACGTTGATCTGCGTCATTTCAGACGCAGCGACCGGGCGGGAACCTGAACTAGACTTGCACCTTCGCCTGGCGCTCCGCCAGGGTTGGACGGAGGACGAACTGACAGAGGTCCTGCTGCACCTCATGGGCTACGTCGGCGCCCCCCTCACGCGCGAAGCCTGTCTGCTGGCGAGCCGTGTCTTCAAGGAGGAGCGGGCCAAAGGCAAGGCTTGAAGGCCCGCACGGGGTGTGGCTGTTGGATCGGGTCGCGTGCGTGATGCGGTCTACGCTAGGCCGGCTTCGGCCCGCAGGCGAAAGATCGGATCATTGCCGTCGCGACGGTGCGTGGCCCAGTCCGGCTTGATCGGGGGCACCTCGCCGAGTGCGAGGCGCGTCGTCTCGAAAACGACGATGCGATGGGCAATGCGCCACGCGCCGGCGCGGCGCTCCACGCGGTCGGCATAGCGGCCGTAATGCGAAAGTTGCACGGGGCCCTCCTTGGCTGCGGCGCCGTATTGGCGCTGCGCCTCGCGACCGAGCGTGTGAGCCGTGAAGAAGTAAGTTTCGGCGATCGCGACATCGGGAGTGGCGAACTCGATCAGACATTGGCCAAGGAAATGCATCACCTGCGTCGCGCCGCCGGTGCGCGACTTGGCAAACTCGATAAATCCGTCGATCCCGCCCTTGTAGTCGCCGTGATCATCATAGGCGTCGGTATGGTAAGTGGCACGCACCGCGTCCCAATCGGCCCGGTCCACACCGCGGGCATAACGCGCCATCAAATCGCAGATCTCGTCCTTGTCGAGCAGTCGCTGCAGGGCTTCGGACATGTTGCAGTCCCCTCTCATTTTGGCTGACGACTTTGGCCTCCGACCTAGCGCGGTTGATCCACGCTGGATGGGCACCAATGTCGGTCTTGGCGTCTTGCTTGTCCACACGTAGCGCTTGGAACTCTCGTCACGAGCGTCCACAGTCATCCCTACGCTCGGGTCTGGCTGAACTGGAAAGCAACGGCATGGGTACCCTGGCCACGCAAGGCGGACTTTTCAGCCTCAGCCGCAAGCAGTGGCTCATACTTCTGATGGTCCAGCTCTCCAACATGCTGTTCGGCATGACCATCACGCTGGCCAATCTGGTGTTGCCGCAGGTGCGCGGCACCCTGTCGGCAACGCAGGATGAAGTCTCCTGGGTGATCACGCTGAACCTTGTGGCGACCGCCATCGCAACACCGATGACCGGCTGGCTGTCGAACAGGTTCGGCTGGCGCAACACCATGTTTTTCACAGTGCTCGGCTTCACTGTCTCTTCCTTCCTGTGTGGAATCGCGAACAGTCTGGACGCACTGATCTTCGCCCGGGTTGCGCAGGGCCTGTTCGGCGCACCGATCATGCCGATGGGGCAAGCTATTCTGCTCGGCACCTTTCCGCGGCATCTCCAACCACTGGCACTCGTGATGTGGGGGGTGGGGGCGGTGTTCGGTCCCGTCGTCGGTCCGATCGTCGGTAGTCTTGCAACCGAAGCCTACAATTGGCGCGCGGCCTTTTTCATCATTGTGCCGCCCGGGATCGGCGCCAGCCTTGAGAAAAAGCGCCTACGTGACGAACAGCGCGAACTGGTGCGGAGGTTCGCGACTTCTGAGGTGGCGCAGGATCTTCAGCAGTCAGGCTTCGCTCTTGGCGGCAAGCGGGTTCACGTTTCGGTGATGTTCTCCGACATTCGCGGCTTCACGGCAATGGTCGAGAGCCAACCGCCGGAAGAAACGATCGAGCTGCTGAACACCTACTACACGCTGATGTTTGATGCCATCAGCAGCCATGGCGGCGTCGTCAACCAGATGATCGGCGACGGGTTGATGGCGCTCTTCGGTGCCCCGCTTCCGCTCGACGATTGCGCGCCGAGTGCTGTAGCGGCGTCGCTGGAAATGATCGCGTTGATAGAGCAGTTCAATATCGAACGGACCGCGATTCAGAAAACACCGATACGCATCGGCATCGGCATTGCCACAGGCGATGTCGTGGCCGGCTACACGGGCACCCAACAACGTGCCACTTACACCTGCATCGGTGACACGGTGAACCTTGCGGCGCGGCTGGAAGCACACACCAAGGTGGCAGGGCACGGCATCCTGATCGATAATGCGACGCAGCAGGCCTTGGGCAGCAGCCTGTCGACGCAGGCACTGGGCGAGGTCGAATTCAAGGGCAAGACCGCCGCAGTCAAGATCTTTGCGGTCACAGACGGCGCAACCACGTGATCCCGCTCATGAAGCTGTGCGTGGCTCGAACGGAACTTTGGTGCGGCTCCACCGCAATCGCTGACCGGCAAGGCGGTCAACTATCTCGCCAGCGAATGGCCGCGCCTGATCCGCTGTCTCGACGACAGCCGCATCGAGGTCGACAACAATCTCTGCGAAAATACGATCCACCCTTTTGTAGTGAACAGGCGTGCAATTTTGACCACCGGCATCTGGCGAAAGCCGCCTGCCACAGCGATCCCCACGCCTATCGCCGCCGCGCCGCTCCTCGACTCTACCGTGGCACACGCCGACGTGCGATTCATGCTGCAGGTGCTCAGGGCCGGATTGGGTCATCTGTGAGCCTCAAGGTAGCTCGCGAGCGACGGACGGTCTACTCCCTCATAGCCGCCGGTCAAGGAACGATCGAGGAACCTTGACGCGATTGACCCGATAGCCGACAGTCCAGGCCGTGCAGAACAGAAGCGGTCAGGGCCAGAAGCGCTACAAGCCAGACGCGGATCATCAGATGGACCGTGTTCTTCGAGCCACGCGTTTGCCTCAACGCCGCAGTGAAAACTGCTGCGACGCACCATGTCCGGCATCAATTTCAGCGGCAAACGTCAGCTTATTGAGGTGCACCGACCGCGCGGCGCAGAGCCTACAAATAGGCGTAACTGACCTCAAGCAGGAGGAACAGCGCTGGTTCCTTTTCACTGACGGTACCGCCCCGCAAAGAATGACGGCGACCGCCAGTCTCAAACAACCGCACTCACTTCAATGATTTACGCTACCACGGCATTGCCTCGATGCCTCATCATTTCTTCAACTGGATCGATGGCGGGGCTGATGTTTATGGCCGAAAGTGATGGACCTCCTCGAAAATCTGCTGCGCTGCAACGTGACGGTCGGTATCGGGCGGATCGCGTCGCCAACTATGCACTTCCACGACACCGGTCGGAATCGGAGGTGCTGCGGAAGGCCACGGATCAATGTTAAGGGCTCTTGATGACCCCAAGCCGACGAAGTGCATGGGCTCAACACTCGTGCTGCAAAAGTGCAGAGCACGGCGGCGAGCGACATGTGCACCGCAACAACCTCACTTTTGACATGTCACGGCGGCGATGGCAGCTTATCACCCGAGACCGCTTCCGTTCTCATTTTCGAGAAGGGCCAAGGCACGAAGTCGCTACGCGACAGCCCGCTGCGCGGGGCGTAGGAGGCCAGAGGTTCTCGAGTGTTGAGAGCGGCGATCGATAGGTCGTCGGCGGGCGTGCGAGAGGCGAGATAACCGGGCAGCAAGGGACGGTCCTGAGGATCGAGGCGTCAACCTCACCCCAGGAGATGCCTCCATGACAGAGAAGCCCGCCACAACCCTTAACAGCACGCCGCTGCGCCAGCGCATGATCGACGACATGCGCGCCCGCAAGCTCGGCCGGTATTCCGAGCGCAGTCATATCGCCAGCTGCAAGCGGCTCGCCGCCTTCCTGAAGCGATCGCCGGAGACGGCGACGGCTGACGACGTGAAGGCGTTCCAGCTGTCGCTGGTCGAGACCGACGGTCTCACGATCTGCAATCGCAACCGCATCATGACGGGGGTGAAGTTTCTCCTGAAGGTGACGATACGGCGGCTCGATCTTGCGGCCGAGGTCTATCATTTGAAGGAGCCGCAGAAGGTCCCGATCGTCCTCTCTCCCGACGAGGTCAAACTTATCCTGACGATGGCGCCGTCACTCAAGGCGCGGACGATGCTGACGATCAGCTACGGCTGCGGCCTGCGTGCCGGCGAGGTGACGCGGCTGCGCGTCAGTGACATCGATCGCGCGCAGAAGATCATCCGCGTCGTTCAAGGCAAAGGCCGCAAGGATCTCGCGATCCGCCGGACCTGATGATCGTCCGGCACCACCGCCTCCAGGTCGAACGCATAGAACAGCTGGCCCTGCTCACGCTTGCGCCGCCCCATCATCGAACCGCTCCGTCGATGGCTGCATCACAACGACGGAATCACGGTTCGCCCGCCCCCTCAAGCCAGTTCTGCAACAAAATCGGCCAGATCCGGAAGAACAGTCGAAAACAAAGTTTGGCGGTTTTCTTTCGGGTTACGGGTCGAGAGCGGAACCGATGCAAGAACGTTGCTGTGGCGACCAGCAATGTTTGCATCTTGTTGAACTCAGGCCATGCTTTCCGTCCCTGGCTTCTTATCACTCAGGATGGACATGAGCGCCTGCGCGGCGGCGTTCATATCGCCCATTCGACGATGGATCAAAGCGATTGCAGCACTGGTCGCGACGCGTGGTCCTAAAATTTTCTGCAACGACCCAAGCTTGATCTCGCCCCCCCCACGCTGCTCTCCCGAACCAACCCGGCGCTGAAGCCCGCCTCGACCAGAACACTTCTGCACGGTGAGATTGTCGATCAGCATCACAGGCGCCTCGTCGAGGCCGGCATCGGATATTTGGCTTGCTTTCGTAAACTTTGAAGCGCCTGATGTTATCCTTGCGTACTGCCGATGAGATACCGACGTGCCGAAGTCGCGGTAGAGTTCCGGCACAGTACGGGTACCAATACCTACCCTAAAATTTCGAAACCGCGTTTCGTGCAGTTATTTTACCAGTGCTCGCGTCTGCGCGTTCAGGCAAGTTGAGATTGGGAGTTCCACTGATGCGTACCTTATCATACTTTATCACGCCCATCCGGGTCATCATCATGGCGCTTGTTTTGCTATCGCTGCACAAGCTAGAGTCTATCGGCACTATTTTGAGCGACCAAATTCCCGATGCCGTGAAATCGTGGTGGACGCGGGCGAAGGATGCGAATGCTCTTTTGAGAGATTTCGATTCACTGATGGAGGCGTTGTGGCTTCCGTTTGCGTTGTTCGCGCATTGGGAATTCAAATGGCTCTTCTTTGTTATAGGGAACATACTGCTTGTCGCCGGGATTGGATGGATGGTGGTGCAGCAGTTGATCCGCTACATTTGGCCTTCGAGTCCGGATCTGAATCCATCACTCGGCCTTCGACAAGTTCTTGTGGCGGAAGCTCTGGTCATCGAGCAGGCTAAGCTGGCCAAGTACAGGCCCGGCGAGACCGATCGGCTCGAACGGGCACTCGAGAAGCTGAAGGGGTCTGCCGGCAAGGACGGGGGCGCAAACCCGCAAGATACAGAAGATAAGGTCCCCCGCGAGGTCTACCAGCGGCTCAACCAACTGAACCGGTCGGCCTTGTGCTTCTCTGGCGGAGGCATCCGCACCGCAACGTTCGGATTAGGAGTACTGCAAGCGCTGGCATCCAAGCAGGGCAAGCTTGTTCCCGACAATGAACAGCAGGACGCGAGACAGAAATCCGATGGATATCAGGATCCAACTGCCAATTCTGGCAGGCCGGCGCGGACTTCGCTCCTTGGCCAATTCGATTACCTGTCCACGGTATCAGGCGGTGGTTTTATTGGGGGGTGGCTGTTAGCTTGGATAAAGAGAGAGAAGTTTGACAATGTCTGGCAGGGCTTGACAGGGAATTATGGCGACGTCAAATCGAACCGATTGACCGACTCGGCTGGCCAGACTTCCGTTAGCAACGCCGCTTTGGGGGCCGAGCACGAGGCCGTCAAATGGATCCGTGACAATAGCAGCTGGTTAGCCCCACGATTGGGCCTCACCTCTCCTGACACGTTGGCATTGGTGGCAATCTATGTGCGCAACCTCGTGCTGAACTGGCTTGTGCTGTTGCCGGTACTTTGCGCACTGCTCATCGTCATGAAGCTGAGTGCGCTTTCAGTTTACGCGATCTCCCTCAATCACAGTGGACCACTGTTCCTTTTCTTTGCCCTGCTCGGTTTGACGATGTTGTTCAGTGCACTGCGATTTACGCTGCGCCAGCGGCCTAGTCAGTATGACAAGACTAATATGCAACCTGATCAAGCCAAGGTGGTCCGCGGGATGATCTTGCCGCACATTGGCGCCGCCTTTTGCTTCACCCTGTGTCTGGCGATTGGGGCGGCAGCAATCAAACAGAACCATAGCGAAGGAAGATGGATTTCTGAGCTATTGTCGATCGTCAATGGGAACTTCGCCCTTCAGCGCAATGTGGTTATTGGCGCCGCTTGTGGTGCGGTGCTTTACGTCCTGGTCTGGATATCGTCGTGGTCGAGCTGGGCCTCGTGGTGGTCAAAAAAGGCGCGCGGCCCGACCTACTTCTTGCGTTGGACGTTCAGCGGCGCGATTTACGGTGGTCTGATCGCGCTGGTCGCTTATTGGTTTTCGCGCAACTATTTCGAAGATATGATATTTGGACATCTCATTGGCTGGTTTATTCAACTAGTCGAGGGCAAGGCAACTTCAGCAGGGGGGGCCTTCAGGCACGTCCTGGTTCTGATCCTGCTGGGTGTCCCTTTGTTTCTGACTGCCCACCTGATCGGCGAGATGATATACGTTGGGTTGTCCAGCCACGCGCAGGATTCGGACCAAGACCGAGAATGGCTTGGTCGGTCGGGCGGCCTATTTATTCTAGCGGCGCTGGCTTGGCTGGGCCTCATGTACCTGACCTACGTGGGCGCGCACATCGCCTATACGATCATCGAAGCGCCTGGGATATCCGCTGCCTTCTTCTTAGTCCTCTGGGCCATTGCCGCGATCATCATCCGGTATGCCTCCAGTGCGAGCACACCGGCGAACCCTCAAGATACCAACACTGCCCGGGCCGGATTGACCGTCCTTGCTAGCGGTGGGATAATTTGTGTTGTCCTCCTAATCACCGTTGCATCGGCGCTGATAGATTTGGCGGTGCTTGACAAGGGGTCGATAGCAGATCTGGGGAGGAAAGCTCTCGACAAGGAGATCAGCACCTACTTTGTTAGTTTAATCACGGCCCTGGGCGTTGTGTTGCTGATCGGGTTCGTTGCCGCCCGCCACGTCAACATAAATCGGTTTTCTTTGCACGACGTTTGGCGCAACCGAATGGTGCGGACATTTCTCGGGGCCACTTACCAGTATCGCAATCGGGAGCGCAATCGGGAGCGCAAACCGTTTGTCGACCTGGTCAAAGAATATAACCTGCCCATCCATACTCTCTGGCCTAAATCAGACCGAGAGGACCACCGCCCTTTTCATATTGTTAATACAACAGTGAATGCGACTGAATCGGAGCATCCTTCCGCTGCAGCGCAAGCGCGCGCCGCATTTTCCTTCACGATGTCGCCGCTTCATTGCGGCAGCGAAGTTACGCGCTTTCGTCCGAGCGAGCAGTATGGTGGGAAGGGCGGCATTTCACTGGGGACAGCCATGGCTATCTCTGGCGCAGCGTTCAGTCCGAATATGGGATATTATCACGGTTCGACTGCAGTGTCGCTGATGCTGACGTTATTCAACGCCAGAATGGGATCTTGGCTCGGCAATCCTAGCCACAGCGAGAGTTATAAGGAGGATGGGCCCAGTCCTACGTTCTTTAGTCCACTGTTTGCTGAGTTGCTGCACATGAGCAGCGTCAAGGACGAGTACATATACCTTTCAGACGGGGGGCACTTCGAGAACCTGGCGCTCTACGAAATGGTGCGTCGGCGCTGTCGGCTGATCGTGGTCAGCGATGGTGGTGCTGATCCCGACTTCGCTTGCGCCGAACTGGGTTTGGCCGTGGCCAAGATTCGGATCGATTTCGGCATACCAATCACATTCAGAGGACTTGACGCACTGAGGAAGCGACCTGACCGCGTTGCTGTGGATATTCCGTATCACGCCATCGGCGTTATCGACTATGCCGCCGCTGACGGCGGCGACAGCCAGAAGGGTGTAATCCTTTACATCAAGCCCGCCTTCCACAGCGACGTGATTTCGGCGGACGTTAGAGCCTATGCTCTGGAGAACCCGGACTTCCCTCACGAATCGACGCTCGACCAGTGGTACGGGGAATCGAAGTTCGAGAGTTATCGGCAGCTCGGCTTCGAAATAATGGGCAAGGTCTTGAGCGATGTCCTGCCTGCATCCGGCGGCAAGCTGGCGTCGCCGAGCAGTTTGTACCATGCTCTGCTGGAGAAATACTCCGTCGTTCCCGCCACTGGGTCGGCAAAACATTCACCCGATCGGACATCCGAGGACCGAGTCTTAACTGACGCCCCTGCCGTGAACCCGCAGCCACCCATAGACGGAAAAAGGCCGGATAGAGCCGACTTACCGCCCTCGTCCGGAGCTGGCAGCATGTTCGAGAGTGAACTGAAGCGGGGCGACGAAGGCAGTTACGTTCGTCGGATGCAGACAGCATTGCTGCTGTTCGGGCTCACACCATCCGCCAGCGGAATTTTCGATAATGAGACGGAGTATGCAGTGACGAAGTTTCAAGGTTCTTGCAAACTACCGACTGACGGCATAGTCGGTGAAAGGACCAAGATTGCCCTGGTGCAGGAAGCACTGAACCGTCATGGCTCCAACTTGCAGGTCGACGGAACTATTGGCCGGTTGACCAAAGCCGCTGTAACCCAATTCCAAGGCAAGTGTGGGCTAGTTGTGGACGGCAATGTCGGCAAACAGACCTGGGATGCCCTATTCCCCGAGTAGTAGCCCAGAGTAAGCCCTCAGCCAATGGCAGGATGTCGGCTTCGGGAAAAACCTGTCGTATGGGCCTCAGCGGGCTGAATGACTGCAGTGGGTCAACCTCGACCGAAATCGGCCTTAGGTCAATGAGGGCGGCGGCGCTCGATGATCACCAAGACCGACCGTTCTCATCCTAAATTCGCGCCCATGCGTGCGGTGCAGCAAAGTTGAGGTTGCAATTTTGCGGATGGCGGCCACAAAAAGCACACGCTGTCTGATGATCCGCGTCTGGCTTGTAGCGCTTCTGGCCCATGGCCGATATCTCCCGCAGTGCAGCATACCGTCCGGTGATTGGGGGTACAGCGTCCGTGAACCTATCGGTCACGATAGCCGGCGCGGGGGCGCTTGTCACGGGCCGGTGGCGGTTGG
>JBJXDZ010000083.1:0-3625 GCA_046154645.1 Hyphomicrobiaceae bacterium | reverse complement strand
GTAAGCGAGGGTCCGGGACTACGGCATCTTCCGCTTGACGGAGCCCGGCTCAGGCGGCGACGCTTTGCGTCGCCGGAGGCTGCCAGTTCCAGGGCAGCAACTGGGACAGCCGATTGATCGGATGGGCGCCGATCCGGGCGATGACGTCGGTGAGCCAGGCCTCGGGCTCGATGCCGTTCATGCGGGCAGTGCCGATGAGCGTGTAGAACGCGGCAGCGCGAATGCCGCCCGCATCCGATCCGCAAAAGATGACATGAACCGTCCTGCCCCGTATCAGTCACGGGTCGCTTTGTCGCGATCGGTGATTGCAGCGGGTGACAAGTTGAACAGCGGGAGCACAGTCATGGACACCATCAGCGCGTATGTCGGCCTCGACGTACACAAGGAGCGGATCTCGGTGGCGATCGCCGGGTCGGGGAGAGACGGGGAGGTACGGTTGTGGGGCACTATTCCGAACACGGCTGATGCGATCACAAAGTTGATGCGCAAGCTCATCGAGCGTCATGGAACGATTGAGGTCGTCTATGAAGCCGGCCCCTGTGGCTACGCCATTTATCGTCGTCTTTCGGCGATGAAGATCGTCTGTCGCGTGGTCGCGCCGTCGCGCATTCCGAAGCGCGCGGGAGAGCGCATGAAGAACGACACGCGAGATGCAATCACCCTGGCGCGCTTGCTGCGGGCAGGAGAACTCAGCTTCATCTGGGTGCCAGATGAGGTTCACGAGGCCATGCGTGATCTGGTCCGAGCCCGTCAGGCCGCATCGCACGACGTGCGTAAGGCCCGCCAGCGCATCCAGAGTTTTCTGTTGAAGTACGAGCGGCGATATCAGGGAAAGCACTGGGGGACCCGGCACAGGACGTGGCTTTCCAATCAGTCTTTCGAACACGCCGCGCAGCAGATCGCGTTCCAGACCTACCTCAATGCGCAGGAGCAGGCCGAGGCACGACGCTCGTCGATTGACGAGCAACTACGCCAACTCTTGCCGCACTGGGCGCTGGCACCCGTCGTCGACGCTCTGCAGGCCTTGAAAGGTATCGGGCTTGTCATCGCGATCTCGATCGTTGCCGAAATCGGCGACTTTCACAGGTTCACAAACCCACGCCAACTGATGGCATTCCTGGGTCTCGTGCCCGGCGAGCATTCAAGCGGCAGCAGCATTCGACCTCGAGGCATCACCAAAGTCGGCAATACAGCACTGCGAGCTTTGCTGTTCGAGGCGGCCTGGTGCTGTCGGACGACACCTAAAGTCGGAGCCTGGAAGCTGGCACGCAGACCAGAGGTTCCACAGGCAATCAAAGACGTAGCGTGGAAGGCGCAGGTCCGCTTACACAAGCGCTATCGAGCGTTACTGGCGCGGGGCAAGCGCAGTCAGGTCGCCATCACGGCCGTCGCCCGCGAACTGCTTGGCTTTGTCTGGGCAATCGGACGTATGGCGTGCCCGGCCGGACAACCTGCCGCGGCCTAGCCCAACCGATTCCGATCTCTTCCGTCAGACAATAGAAAGGTCGAGACTGCGGCCCGCAATGGGCCGGTTCGCTTGAGCAACTTGGGGCTCCGCGCCCCGGCCCATTGCTCCGGCGAGAACAGAACGTTGGGCAGCGGTCAGAGCATCGGGCTACCGGTGAGGGAACCCTCGGGCAAGAATTCGAGAGCGAGCATATCGTTCTTGCAGCCAGATAGAGGCAGCCCTCCGACGCATGGTCATCATGGGGCGCAAGATCCCCGAATGAGAGTTTGATCGACCGTCGCTTGAGCCCCGATGCTCTGGCCCCTGCCCGGCCAGATTCACTCCGCGCGTCCGGCCATGCCGGGCGGAGAACCTGTGTTTGCGGCCGGCGTATTGACTACGGTCATGAGCCTTTCTGCCCAAAGCTGCCGGGCGGATTTTGTTTTCCGCGGCATTGTTGCTGATCTCGAGCCGGCCATCGTCGAGATAGCGCGTGAGCGCATGCCAGCGCCAACGGGCATAACGGATGGCTTTGGCGAGATCGCTTTTGCCTGGGATTTTCGCGAGCTGGTCGTCGAGCCAGATGGCCAGCTCGTCGATTTTCGGCTTTGCCGTTCGCTGTCGAACTGCGACCCGAATGTCGGGCGGGGAACCGGCGATCGGGCGCTCGATATCGAACAGGGCGCCGATGCGGTCGAGCGCCTCCTTGGCGATTTTCGATTGGTGCGAGGCCCACTCGTCCCAGAAGCCGCGTCGCACGTGGCTCCAGCAGCCGACCTCGGCGACGCGTGGCGGCCCCTGCATCAGCGCCACGTCGGATGCTTTCAGGCCGCCGATCTCGTATAGGCGGGCGAAGCCCGCGTAACCGTCGGCGTGCAGCCAGCCGGTGAAGTGGCCAAGCTCCTTGCGGCAGCGCTCGCCCTTGCGGTCGGGCGTGTAGCGGTAGAGCACGGCCGGCGGAGCGGTGCCGGCATGTGGACGCTCATCGCGCAGGTAGACCCAGAAGCGGCCGGTCCTGGTCTTGCCCGTGCCCGGCGCCAGCACATCGACCGGCGTGTCGTCCGCGTGGATCACACGTGAGGCCATCACATGGGTCGCGGCCAACTCGACGAGTGGGCTGAGCAGCCAAGCCACATGGCCGAGCCATGCCGCACGCTGGCTGCGATCGATCTCGACGCCGGCACGCGCATCAATCTCGGCCTGACGATAGAGCGGAATGTGGTCGCAGAACTTGGCGACGATCATGTGCGCGAGGAAACTCGCATCGACCATACCGCGCGGAATCGGCAGCTCCGGCATCGGCGCCTGCATCATGGTCTCGCACTTTCGGCACGAGCAGGCCGGGCGCACGTGACGAACGACCTCGAAGCGCGCCGGCACATAGGCCAGCACCTCGGTGACCGTCTCGCTCACGTCACGCATTTCGCTGCCACCGCAGGTCTTGCACGTGCCGGGCGGCCGATGCACGACGTCGCGGCGCGGCAACTCGGGCGGCAATTGGCGGCGCTTCTTTTTCTCAGGTCTCGTGTCCTCGGTCGGTTGCTCGTCGGCGTTCGCCGTTTCTGGCTCGGACGGTTGCGGTTGCGCGGCAATCGCCTCGGCCTTCGCTGCCTCGGCTTCCTCCAGTGCCAGCTCCAGCTGTTCGATGGCGCGTTCAATGCGCTCCGAACTCGCGCCGAACTTCTCGCGTCGGAGCCGGGCGATCTGGGCTTTCAGCTTCTCGATCGTCAGCTGGGTGATGACGAGGCCGTTCTTGGCCGCTGCCAGCTCGGCGGTTCTCGCGGTCAGCTCGGTGTCCTTGGCAACCAACAGCGCCTTGAGCGCGGCCATGTCATCCGGAAGCTGATCGAGCGTGAGCGGCATGCGCCATGATTATCTGCTTCGCGCTTATCCCGCGAGTGTCGGCGCCCAGCTTCGCTGCGGATTTCTCCATTCGAGACCTTCAAGCAACATCGATATCTGGGCTGGGCTCAGCGACACCGAGCCCTCTTTCGTCGCGGGCCACGTGAAGCGTCCTTTCTCCAGGCGCTTGGCGAACAGGCAGAAGCCCTGGCCGTCCCAATATAGAATCTTGACGAGATCGCCGCGGCGCCCTCGGAAGCAAAACAGGTGACCAGCAAACGGATCCTGCTTCAGCACATCCTGCGCCAGAATGCTCAGGCCATCGAACCCCTTACG
>JBJXDZ010000082.1:0-108233 GCA_046154645.1 Hyphomicrobiaceae bacterium | reverse complement strand
CCAGGAGTTCGCCTGCGGGAAGAGGGTCTTGTGCGCGACGATCTGCACGTGGTCGACCCACTCGTCCTCCGCCTTCAGGTCAGGCTCGATCAGGTCGAGGCCCTGCTTGCGCATGTGGATCATCGTGCCTGTTACCATGTCCACGTGCTGCTCGATGGTGTTGATCATGTTGCCCTTCACGGACGGGCTGCCCGGCCCGGTGATGATGAACATGTTCGGAAAGCTTTCGGTCATCAGGCCCAGATAAGTCCGCGGCCCCGCCTCCCACTTCTTCTTGAGCGCCAGGCCGTCCCGGCCGCGGATATCGACGCTGAAAAGCGTACCAGTCATAGCGTCGAAACCGGTCGCAAAGACGATGGCGTCGAACTTGAACTCGCAGCCATTCACGACCAGCCCCTTTTCCGTCAGCCGTTCGATGGGCTTTTCGCTGATATCGACCAGCTCGACATTCTCCCGGTTGAAGGTCGGATAGTAGCCGCTGTCGATGCAGATGCGCTTGGTGCCGCTGGGGTGCGTCTTCGGGCAGAGAATTTCGGCCGTCACTGGGTCCTTCACGATGGAACGGATCTTGTTCCGGACGAACTCCGCCATCGTGTCGTTGGCGGCCTTGTTCGTCAGAATATCGCTGAAGGCGCCGAGGAACGCGCCCGTGCCTTCTTTCCAGCGCTGCTCATAGATGCGCTGGCGCTCCTCCTCGCTGACGTCGAGTGCCGAAACTGCGTTGGCTTCCCGCAGCATTCCGTTCGGCTGGTAGCGCATCTCGGCGCGCTTCTCGGCATAGCCGTCTTTCCAGGAGTTGGCGTACTCATCCGTCATCGGCATGTTGCGCGCGGGGATGGAGTAGTTCGCCTGGCGCTGGAACACGGTCAGGTGTGCTGCTTCCTCCGCGATCACCGGAATCGCCTGGATGCCGGTGGAGCCGGTGCCGATCACAGCTACTCGCTTGCCCTTGAAGCTGACGGGCTCATGCGGCCAGTTGCCGGTATGGTATTTCTCGCCCTTGTAGTCGGCGAGTCCCTCGAACTTCGGGATCTGCGCGGTGGAGATGCAGCCGCCAGCCATGACGAAATATTTGCAGGTGACCTTCTCTCCCTTGTCGGTCTCGACCTGCCAGACACCGGCTGCCGCGTCAAAGTGAGAGGCGCGGATCTCGGTCTCCAGCGTGATGTATTTCCGCAGATCGAAACGGTCGGCGACATGGTTCGCATATTCCAGAATGTCCGCCTGGGCCGAGAACTTCTCCGGCCAGTTCCATTCCTGCTGCAAGTCTTCGTCGAAGCCGTAGGAATACTGCATGCTCTCCACGTCGCAGCGCGCGCCGGGATAGCGGTTCCAGTACCAGGTGCCGCCGACCCCGTCACCGCGCTCGAAGCAGCGGGCGGAAAAACCCTCCTTCTCGAAACGGTGGAGGAGGTAGAGGCCGGAGAAGCCGGCCCCGACAATGACAACATCGACGGTGGACGGTTGAATGGCAGGGGCGGACATGCGGCTGTTCCCAAGCTGGTGGCGGCACTAAGCAAATCACCTTGGCGCTTAACATAGGACCAACTACCGCAAAAGTGCCAATGGTCGATTGACAGCCGCGGCGCACGGCCCTCCCCTGGCAGTTCCGTAGCAGCGGGGGATGGATTGAGCCGCCCAAAAAGTTTGGGGCTACGCCGGTCGGCGTGGCCCTGTGGCCCACGCATTCGCAGATGATCTAGGTGAACGGGGTTGTGGAGACTTCCGCTCCACATCAGTCAGCAGCCCCAACTTTCCTATCCCCCAGCATCGGTTTCACTGCCGAAAGTGGCCCATCTCGCCAAGTTCAGCATCCGCACCGTCGACGCTCGATGTCGGGGGTGCTGCGGACATGGCTCGATCTGACCGCGCACCCCACCATCCCCGCCCCCTCATATGATCTCGTCTTCGTCCATCAGCGCTTCGGCCTGCGTCTCGCGCGCGGGTGGCGGGGCCAGGTCGGGCACGGGCTCGCGATCGATCTTGGCGCGGGCATGCTCGTCCGCCCAGGCGATATGGAACAGCGCATCGCCCATGTTGACGATCGGCAGCGTGGTGGCGCCGACGATGATGCCGCGTTTGGGGCTGCGCACGGGGATCTCGCTGTCCTCGTAGGGGTTGGCGACCGAGCCGATGACCTCGCCTTCGCCGACGGAGTTGCCGATGCGTTTGGCCGTGCGGAACACGCCGCCATCCGGCGCCCGCACCCACTTCGAGGCGTTGGCGAACACCGGCCCCCGCGCCATGTCCTTGGCCGGTGGCTCGACGCCGTCGGCCATCTCCAGCATGCCGACATGCAGCATCAGCCGCGCGATGCCGTCGACGCCGGCCTTGATCGCGAACTCGTCGAAGCGCAGCCCCTCGCCGCCTTCATAGACCAGGACATCGACGCCAGCCTCGCGCGCCGCCTTGCGCAGCGATCCCGGCCGCTCCGGGCTCTCGATCACCACCTGGGCGCCGAACGCCTCGGCCAGCGCGCGGGCCTTCGGTTGCCCGATGGTGGCGGCGCGGATCTGCGGCAGGTTCACGCGATGCACGGCGGCGGTGTGCAGGTCGACGCCGATCTGGCAGCGGCGCACCACTTCGGTGACGAAGATATGGGCCAGCCGCGCCGCCAGCGAGCCACTGGCCGAACCTGGAAACGATCGGTTGAGATCACGTCGGTCGGGCAGGTAGCGGGAGCGGCCGATGAAGCCGTAGGCATTGACCACGGGAATGGCGAGCAAGGTGCCGGCAATCTGCGACGGCTGCAGGGTTTTCAGCACGCGGCGGATGATCTCGACGCCATTCAGCTCATCGCCATGAATGGCCGCCGAGATGAACACCGTCGGTCCCGGCTGCGGCCCATGCAACACGTGCACCGGCAGGGTCACCGGCGTGTGGTTCGACAGCTTCGACACCGGCAGATCGACCAGCTGCCTGGTGCCAACTGCCACGGCCTGGCCGCCGATGTTGAAGGGTCCCCGCACGTTTTGTCGCCGTCCGCTTGTCCGCCACGCTGGATGGCAAGTCTACCAGAACCCCGGCGCAGCCGGCAGCGGCATTGCCGGGCCAATTGCCAGCACCGTTAGCGCTGATCGCCACTGGACCGCGGCGACGTGAGCTCAGTCCTTCTTCTTGGCGCCGGCCTCGATCTCGTCGCGCAGCTTCTCTTCCTCGTACTGGATGAACCAGCCGATCATCTGCCGCCACAGCGCCTCGCACAGGTCCGGTGGCACGCCCCGCTCCTTGGCCTGGGCGCGGACGCGGTCGATCACCTGCTGGTTGCGCCAGGGCACGTTGGCCTCCTGCTTGAGGCCGAGTTTGATCTGCCAGGCGCGCTCGACGTAGCCGAAGCGCTCGCCGATCATGTCGACCAGGGCCTTATCGCAACGGTCGATCTCGACCCGCACATCGGACAGGTCTTTGCATTCGGCAGGGGACTTGTTGGGCATGGGCGCACTCGGCTGGCTGGATTGGCTCTGAGCCCCGATCCTTAGCACAGCTTGCGGCGATGGGGATGGGGGCACTGTCGGGTGCAATAGGTCGCTCCCGCCGTATTGCACCGCTGCGGGCCCGATCGGCGCAACACGTCCTGCCGGCCTATTGACGCCCTACGTCTCGCCCTTCTCCGCCTTACGCTTGGCGACGTCGGCGGCTTGCAGGTGGCGGCCGGTGTCGAGCAGCGTGCTGGTGTACTCCTCGTAGGTGACGCCCGCGGCTTCGGCACGGGCAACGCGGAAGCGCAGGATGCTCATCGGCGGGTTCTTCCAGGCTTCCTTGTGCGCCTTGCGCCAGCGATAGCGCACGAAGCCGTCGTTGACCTCGTCCTCAAGCGGCGGGCCGTTGTTGTGGCCGATCTGCGCTGGCAGCCCCAGCCCCCAGGCGACGATCTCCGGTGGCCGGCGCAGGCGCAACCATGGCGGCTTCGGCCCGCGCAGTAACCGGCTATGTTCGACCCTGTCGCCCATCTGGCATTCGCGTGATTTGCCTGCTTTTAGGACACCACGAGTGCGACGCCGATTCCAGCCTATTTTTTGGGCAATAACGGCGATGCCCCGGTGTATCCGTAATCACGCTTGGCAGCTTCGGCCGTGACATAGCCGTTCTCGATGTCGGTCCGGATGGCCTCCGGGTCGCGCTCGGCCGGGTTGCCGTAGCCACCGCCGCCGGTCGTGGTCAAGCGGAACACATCGCCCTTGTGCGCCTTGAGGCCGGCGATTTTCGAGGGCAGGGATTCCACCTTGCCGGTTGCAGCGCGCACCAGTTCAGCATGACTGAGCGCTGCCGACTTGCCGCCATCCAGACCATAGGGCGCCGCTTTGAAGCGATCGAGGTTGCACGAGATGAGGCCGACCTCGGCATCGATACGATAGGCGCGCACCAGACCGCAGCCTCCGCGCATGCGGCCGGCTCCGCCCGTATCCGGCGCCAGGCTATAGCGCTCGAACGTGACCGGCAGCGTCGATTCCAGCGTCTCGATCGGCGCGTTGGCGATGTTGTGCAGTCCGCACGAGAAGCCATTGGCGCCGTCCTCTTCTGGGTGTCCGCCCCAGCCGCCGCAGGTCAGATCGAAGTAGACGCGACGGCGGCCATCGGCATCGATCAGGTTGGCGGCGAAGGCATAGGAGACACCGTAGTAGGCGGCAGGAATCTGGCCGGGCAATGCCTGCGCGAACGCGCCCATGACGGTGTTGACGATGCGATGGCCGATCGCCATTCGGTTGGCGACCGGGGCCGGCGACAGGCAGGTGACGCAAAGCCCGTCGGGGGCCACGATGCGCACCGGCTCGTAGCAGCCGGCGTTGGCGGGGATGTCATTGCCGATCGACATCAGGATGCCGCAGAAGACGCCGGACGCCGCCATATTGCGCGTGCAGTTGATCGGACCCTGCACCTGCGGGCTGGAGCCGGAGAGATCGATTTCGATCTCATCGCCGCGAACGGTCATGCGAACGGCGATGCGGACCTTCTGCTCGCGGTCGATGCCGTCGTCATCGACATAGTCCTCGAAGGCGTAAACGCCGTCGGGAATGGCCCTGATTTTGGCCCGTAGCGCCGCCTCGGATTGGGCGCGGATGCCGTGGCAGGCCGCGGCAAGCACATCCGGACCATAGCGGCGGGCGATGCGCTCGAGCCCCTTGAGCCCGATGTCGAGGGCGGCCAGTTGCGAGGCGAAGTCGCCACCGACGTTGGCTGGCTCGCGTGAATTGCGCAACAGCAGCTGGATGACCTCCGCGTTGCGGCGGCCAGCGACATCCAGCTTCATGGGCGGGATGCGGAAACCCTCGTGAAAGATCTCTGTCGCACCAGCGTAGTAGCTACCTGGAGCGCCGCCGCCGACGTCCAGATGATGCACGATGACGCCGGCAATGCCGACCAGTCGATCTTCGACGAACACCGGCTTGAAGGTCAGGATGTCGTTGAGATGCTGGCCGCCGGCATAGGGGTCGTTGGTGATGATGATGTCGCCCGGCTGCCATTCGGCAATGGGGAAATGGTGGGCCAGGATGTCGTCGAGACAGCTGGTGATGGAGTTCAGATGCTGGGGAATGCAGGTCGCCTGCGCCACGCACTTGCCGCCGGCGTCGAACATGCAGGTCGAGTAGTCGAGCAGGTCGCGCACGACGCTCGAGCGGCTGGTGCGCCAGATGGTAATGCCCATCTCCTCGGCGGCGGCCACCAGCGCATTGCGGATGATCTCGAGCTGCACGGCATTCAAGGGCGTGTGTGTCGCGCTCATGCGGCGCCTCCCGCGGTTCGCGTCACGATCAGATCGCCCGATGGTGCCACCGTCAGCTTCCAACCGGGCGGCACATAGTGCGTGGCGTGGTCCTCCTCGATGATGAGAGGGCCTGCGAGCTGCGCGTCGTCGCCGATCGCCGTGCGCACCAGCACCGTTGTTTCCTGCCATCGGCCCGCGATGAAGACGCGGCGCTTAGGCTTCGGTGGTCCGCTGGCGCCAAGCTTGATGTCGCGTTCGACCGGTTTGGCGAGACGTCCCGTTGCCGACAGCCGCACCGCCACGATTTCCGGCGTCATGTGCGGCTCGGCGTGCGCGTATTGCTTCATGTGCGCGGCATGGAAATCCGCAATGGCCTTGGGCAATTCCCGCGGTGACGCCAACGGCACCTGGATCTCGTAGGCTTGGCCCGGATAGCGCATGTCGACCGCAAACGGCAACATCTGCCGGTCGGCCGGCACGCCATCGCGCGTCAGCACGGCGCGGCCTTCGGCTTCGAGTTCGGCGCATAGAACGGCCAGACGCTCGACGGCCGCAGCATCAGCTTTCATAAGGCGAGAGCGTGTCAGGCTGTGCACGATATCGGAGTACAGCATGCCCCAGGCACTCAGCGTGCCGGGATCGCGTGGGAAGACGACGCGCTGAATGCCCATGGCGTCGGCCGTGTCGCAGGCATGCAAGCCGCTGGCGCCGCCGAACGAGAGCAACGTGAAATCCTCGGGGTCGAGCCCCTTCTCGAACAGCGACAACCGGATGGCGCCTGCCATGCGCGAGACCGCGACAGCAGCGATGCCCTCGGCTGCAGCCTCGATGCCAAGCCCCAACGGTTTGGCGACGCGCTCGGCAACGGCCTTGGATGCGCTCTCGGCATCGAGCCGCATGGCGCCGCCGAGAAAGAAACCCGGATCGATGCGGCCAAGCACGACGTTGGCGTCCGTCACCGTGGGCTCCGTGCCGCCGCGCCCGTAGCAGACGGGTCCCGGCTTGGCGCCGGCGCTTTCGGGGCCAACGCGCAAGCGGCCGCTCGCTTCGACCTGGGCAATGGAGCCGCCGCCCGAGCCGATGGTGCGAATCTCGATCATCGGCAGGCGCACCGGCAGGCCATCGACCGTGCCCTCCTGGATCAGGCGGATGCGACCCTCGTTGACGATCGAAACGTCGTAGCTCGTCCCGCCCATGTCGACGGCGACGAGATTGGGCATGGCGAGACGCCGCGCAATGGTCTCGGCCGCCAACGCGCCGCCACTTGGCCCCGAGAGCAGCAGGCGCGCCGGTTGCCGCGCGGCCGTCTCTGGTGTCGTGACGCCGCCGTTGGATTGCACCAGATACACCGGCGCCTTGAAGCCCGCCTCCGCCAACCGCGCGCGCAACCGCTCCAGATAGCCCCGCACCACCGGCATCAGTAGCGCATTGAGCACCGTCGTCGAGGTGCGCTCGAACTCACGGATCTCGGGCGACACTTCGTGCGACAGCGACACGTCGATGCCGGGCACAGCCTTGGCCAGGATCTCGGCGATGCGCTGCTCGTGCGCCGGATTGGCATAGGCATGCAGCAGCGACACCGCCACGGCCTTGACGTCACCGGCAACCAGCTTCTCGGCCACCGCACGCACACTGGCCTCGTCCAGTGGTGTCTCCATCACGCCACCAACGCGCATGCGCTCCTTGACCGTGAACCGCCGCGCCCGGGGAATGAGGATCGCGCGGCGCTCCGCCTTGTTGGCATAGACATCGCGGCGGAAATGCCGGCCGATTTCCAGTACGTCCTCGAAGCCCTCGGTGGTGATCAGTGCGCCCATCGCCAGGCGTCGTTGCAATACAGCGTTGGTGGCGATGGTGGTGCCATGCATCAGCGCCGTGATATCGCCGAGCCCAAAATTGTATGTGGCCGCTGCCTCGCGAATGCCGGTCAATAGGCCCTCGGAGGGATCATCCGGCGTCGTCGGGGTCTTGGCGGCGTAGGTGGCGCCGCTCGCCTCATCGAGGATCTGCAGGTCGGTAAAGGTGCCGCCGATGTCGACGGCGATGCGGACGGATGTCTTGGCGGTCATCAGGGCGCTTGCATCTCTGGCTGGCGGGCGTGTCATGGCAACGGCCGGATAAGGCGGCAAACCCGGCCGCTTGGCAAGCGGACAACGTGCGGCCTGCGGCGCCTGCCCCCGTCACGCATCTTGCGGGGATGGCCTGACGTCCAGTTGCGACGGGTGTGATGGCTGCTGGTGCGGGCATGCATGGCTGCTGTCCCGAATCTCGCTTTTGCGAACATCCAGCCGCATGGTGATATGGGGCCAAACCGTCAACCGTCCCCGGAGGCAACCCCGATGAGCGATCCGATCGAACGCACGCAGACCCGGCATATCAAGGTGCGCCCGGATTGGCTGGCGAAGCGCCAGGAGGCGGCGCTGGAGCCACAACTGCCGATCATCGATCCGCACCACCATCTGTGGGACGCGCCGGTCCGTGACACGCGCTATTTTCTCGACGAGCTGAATCAGGACTTAGGGACCGGGCACAACATCATCTCGACGGTATTCATCGAATGCCACGCCATGTACCGCAAGCATGGCGATCCCGTGATGGCGCCGGTTGGTGAGGTCGAATTCGCCAACGGCTACGCCGCCATGAGCGCCAGCGGCAATTACGGCCCGACGCGTGTGTGCGAAGGCATCGTCGGCTATGCGGAACTCGGTCTTGGAGCGCGCGTGCGCGACGTGCTGGAAGCCGAGTGCCGCGCCGGTGGGCCGCGCTTCAAGGGCGTGCGCAACATTTCGGCCTGGCACACGGATCCGGCCGCTCGCGGCTCGTCGGCCAACCCGCCGCCGGATGTGCTCACCAACCCGCGCTTCCTCGAAGGCTTGCGGGTGCTGGCCTCGATGCAGCTCACGTTCGATGCCTTCATGTATCATACGCAACTGCCCGAGGTGCTGGCGGTTGCCCGCGCCGTGCCGGAGGCGACCATCATCGTCGACCACTGCGGCGGCGCCATCGGCATCGGGCCTTATGCCGCGCGCAAGGCCGACACCTTCAAGGAATGGCGCGCCTCGATGCTGGAGCTCGGCAAATGCCCGAATGTCCGCATCAAGCTCGGTGGTCTCGGCATGAAGCTGTTTGGTTTCGATGTGCACGAAGGCGATCTGCCGCCGTCCTCGGAGCAGCTGGCCAAGGCTTGGGGGCCGCAGCTCGAGACCTGCATTGAAGCGTTCGGACCGAAGCGGGCCATGTTCGAGAGCAACTTCCCGGTCGACAAGGGGAGCTGCAGCTACGGCAATCTGTGGAACGCCCTCAAGATCGTCTCTCGCGCCTATTCCACTGAAGAGAGGGATTGGATGTTCCGCCGTTGTGCCGCTGAAACCTACAAGCTGGCGTTGGCGTAAGTGGCCGGCGCGGCAAGGCCGGCAACCTCGCAAGCCGCGATTGTCTTGGACAGGGGAGCCGGCACCCTGTACGGTACAAGCGCTGCAGCCGAACTGACGGAGGCTGCTGGCGGCCAAGCGACGCGGCGCCGAGTTTCCTGAACCGCCGTCTGACCTCGACAGCGCGCTGGCCTTGTTGCTTCGGCACGCAAATTCGTCTCTGACCTTCAACCCTGCGGATCGAGGGTGACCCGGCCAGCTGTCGCAAGGCAGCGTTGCGGCGGGCATTCGGAGCTGTGGGCCTGTTGCTAATGGTGGACCACCGCCATTGACGTCGTTTGGTCGGCTTGGTTTGAGCCGCCATCCTCACTCAAATCCTAGGCGCTGGCGCCGCAATCCGACCCGCGTTCCGCTGCGTCGCACCGACACGACCGGCCGGTTTCAAGGCCAAGCTGAGCCAACGTAGAAAGCCGCCATGCAACGCCGCCGAATGCACGTTCTGCTGGTTCTGGTCGTCACTCTCGTCGCCGCGGCGCCGGTCGCCATGACCGGATGGCTGTCCAGTTCCGCCGCCGCACAGTCCCGCACCAAGCCCGTGCCCGCCAATGCGTTGCCGCGCTCCTACGGTGATGGCTGGGATTGCAAGCCGGGGTTTCGCCAGAAGGACGAGGGCTGCATCTCGATCACCCTGCCAGCCAATGCCTACCTCACCGCATCGAGCTATGGCAGCGGCTGGGATTGCAAGCGAGGCTTTCGGGAAGCCAACGGTGCCTGTATCGCCATCGCCGTGCCCAGCAACGCCTTCCTGTCCGACCGCAACTATGGCGACGGCTGGTTGTGCGAGCGCGGCTATGAGAAGCGGAATGGCGGCTGCCATGTCGTCGTGGTGCCGGACAACGCCTTCCTGACCGACGCCAGCCATGCCCGCGCCTGGGAATGCAATCGCGGCTTCCGCGCAGTCAACAACGCCTGCGTCGCCATCAAGGTGCCAGCCAATGGTTATCTGGACGGCTCGACCTTCGGCAAGGGCTGGAACTGCGAGCGCGGCTACCGTGAAGGCAAGGACGTTTGTGACAAGATCGCCCTGCCGACCAACGCGCACCTCGACAATGCCGGCCGCGAGTGGCACTGCAGCCGTGGCTTCTCTCGAGAAGCCGGGGGTTGTGTCGCAGTGACGCTGCCGGCCCATGCTTTCCTCGACAGCTCCGGCACGCGCTGGGAGTGCGAACGGCCCTTCGAGCGGCAAGGCGGTGCTTGTGTGCCGCGCGGAACCGGCCGATGACAGCGCACACCGATCCGGGAGTGGCCATGGCCAGCACCGTAGAAATCAATGACGTCTTGCATCGCCTTGACGATCTGCTGCGCGACATCAGCGAGCATCTGGCTGATCCCTCGCGCGCCAATCGCCGCGCTGCCGCCCTCAAACTCGAGCGCATCGTGGCCATTGCCTCGACGCTCGCCGCTACCATCCACACACCCCGCCAATAACCACGAGATCAGAGCATCATGACCCTCGCCTTGACGAAGACCGACGCCCGCGGCAACAAGCGGCACTGCCAGAACGACAGCTGCGGACTGCCGTTCTACGATCTCAATCGCGACGGCTTTGCCTGTCCCAATTGCGGCGCCGCGTTCAATCTCTCGTTGGCGCCGGTCAAGGCGACCGGGGCCCCGCCGGCGCGCTTCACCAAGCGCATGCAGGATCGCGTATTCAAGCCGGTCGCGCCGGTGCCCGAGGCCGAATTGCCGGCTGAAGCTGTCGATGACGAGGCACTGGTGGTCGACGCCGCCGAGATCGAGTCGCCGCAAGAGGCCGACACCATCCTCGAGACCGAGGACGAGGAATTGGCCGATGACGGCGTCGTCCGGCCTGGACGCGAGGGCGGCGATGAGGAGTAAGCCTCGTGCGGCGCTCCGACTGATGTGAGTCGAAACGGGCCGGACCTGCGGCAGAATCGCCGGGGTCGGGTCCGTTGCCGTTTGGGTACGTTGCGTCGACTTCACGCCGCGGCCATTCGCGCCGCGATCCGGTCTGTGTCATAATTGGTTGGACACCTGCGCCCACCGACGCTGTGCATCGGGATGCCATGCGACCAGACGTTACGGAGCTGATGGAATTCTATAGCCGCCCGCTGGGCGGCATGGTGCGGCGCATCCTGGCGCACCGAATCCGGGCGCGGTGGCGGCGCGTGCCTGGCGCCACATTGATCGGGCTCGGTTTTGCGACGCCGTATCTGGGATCATTTCGCGGTGAGGCGGCCCGGCTCGGCGCCTTCATGCCGACAACGCAAGGCGCGCTGGTGTGGCCGTCGAGTGGGGCCGTCCACACCGTCGTGGTCGAGGACGATAGCCTACCGTTGCCAGACAATTCGGTCGACCACCTGCTGGCCATTCACGCCATCGAGGCGGCGGACAACGTGCGGGGGCAGTTGCGCGAGATGTGGCGCGTGCTCAAACCGGAAGGGCGGTTGCTGCTGATCGTGCCCAATCGGCGCGGGGTGTGGGCGCGGCTCGACACGACGCCGTTCGGGCATGGACAGCCCTACAACGCGACCCAGCTCGAGCGCTTGCTCAAGGATGCCTTGTTCACGCCGATCGACTGGAGCGCGGCGCTGCACATGCCCCCCTTCGACCGGCGCATCGTGCTGCGCTCGGCGATGAGCCTCGAAAAGCTCGGCAATCGCATGTCACCGGCCTTCGCCGGTGTGATCATCGTCGAGGCGCAGAAAGAACTGTTATCGCCGATCGGGGGACGAGGGGTGCCGGCTAAGGCCCTGCCGCAGCTGGTGCCGAGCCGTGGCCTCGCCGGCTCAAGCCGGGACGATGCGTCAGACGGGTGATTTGGGCGCCAGCAGGAAGACGGCCTTCTCGCCGAGCAGATTGTGGACGGTCAGCGGCAAGCGGATCCAGGTGCCGAGCTGCTGGCCGGAGAGGTTGAAGGCGGCGGCCCGCTCGACCTTGGCATCGACCATGCGGCACAGATCCGCGAAGTCCTTGATGGTGCACAGATGTGCGTTCGGCGTCTCATACCAGGGCTCACGCAGGTTCTCAGTGACCGGCATGCGGCCCGTGGTCAGCAGGCGTGTGCGCACCTGCCAGTGGCCAAAATTCGGAAATGAAACAATGGCGCGGCGGCCGATGCGCAAGAGGTGCTCGAGCACCTGCTTCGGGCGCGACGTCGCCTGGATGGTGAGCGAGAGAATGGCGTAGTCGAAGGCCCCATCGGGATAGTCGGCGAGGTCCTTGTCCGCGTCCCCCTGGATGACCGAAAGGCCACGCGCCACACAGGCATTGACGCGTTCGCGACTAACCTCGATGCCGCGACCGTCGACGTCCTTGGTGTCGGCGAGCAGCTGCAGAAGCGCGCCGTCGCCGCAACCGACATCGAGCACGCGGGCGCCGGGCGCCACCATCTCGGCGATGAGCAGGTGATCGACGCGGGTGGTGCGCGGCGTTTCCATGCGCCAGAGCATCAGGCGGCTCCCTTGGTCGGCGCGGACAGGCCGCGTTTGCGGGCCGCCGCATTGATGAAGCCGGTAACGGTGGCGAACAGCACGGGCTCATCGAGCAGGAAGGCGTCGTGACCCTTGTCGCTTTCCACTTCGACAAAGGAGACGTTGGCGGCGACGGCATTCAAGGCCTGGATGATCTCCTTGGATTCCCGCGTCGGATAGAGCCAGTCCGAAGTGAACGAGACGATGCAGAAGCGGGTCTTGGTGTCCCGGAATGCGTTGGCGAGCACGTCGCCATGCTCGGCAGCGAGGTCGAAGTAGTCCATGGCACGCGTGATGTAGAGGTAGCTATTGGCGTCGAAGCGGTCGACGAACGACGAACCTTGATGGCGCAGATAGCTCTCGACCTGGAAGTCGGCGTTGAACGAGAACGTTTTCTGCTCGCGATCCTGCAGGTTGCGGCCGAACTTGCGATGCAAGGCCTCCTCGGAGAGGTACGTGATGTGGGCCGCCATCCGGGCGACGGCGAGACCACGCCGGGGCACCTGATCAGCGTCGGTATAGCGGCCCTGCAGCCAATCGGGATCGGCCATCACGGCTTGCCGGCCGACCTCGTGGAAGGCGATGTTCTGCGATGAATGCCAAGCGGCGGTGGCGATAGGTATAGCCGTGTAGACGCGCTCGGTGTGATTGGCGGCCCATTCCAGCACCTGCATGCCCCCCATGGAGCCGCCGACGACGGAGAACAGCTGCTTGATGCCGAGATGGTCGATCAGGCGCGCCTGCGCAGACACCATGTCGCGGATGGTGATGACGGGAAAATCGAGGCCGTAAGGCTTGCCGGTTTTCGGATTGATGGAGGCGGGACCCGTGGAGCCCATGCAGCCGCCGAGGATGTTCGGGCAGATGACAAAGAAGCGATTGGTGTCGATTGGCCGTCCGGGTCCGATCATGATCTCCCACCAGCCCGGCCGGTTGGTGATCGGGTGGCGATTCGCAACGTGCTGGTCGCCGGTCAGCGCGTGGCAGACCAGGATGGCGTTCGACTTGTCGGCGTTGAGCGTGCCGTAGGTGTTATAGGCGATCTGGAACGGGCCCAAGGCCTCGCCGCAATCGAGCTGCAGGGGCTCGCTCTCGGGGAAACGCACAACGGGGCTCGAGGGGTGGTCGATCTCCTTCGAACGGGCCAGCGGACGCTCGAGCGACGTCTCCATCACCACGTCCTTGTCGGTGGACGCCCGCGATATGCCGCTGATCGGCGAAGTCTGCACAGTCGGATTGGTCAACGGCGCCTCCCTGCATCTCCGCCTCTCGACGGCGGCAAGAACAGAAAAACCCGGCCGGTCCACCCGCTGAACTTGCCGGGCTGGACCTTCACCGGGTCTCGCGCTCGGCCCTTTTAGCGAGTTGTTTAACGTGGCTGCAAGCCGGCCGGCCAAATCACCACGGTAGATGCTGCCGACGTAAGGATTGCTGCGGTGGGAGTCAAGGGTGCATGTGCTGGAGTCGACCGACAGTATCGAGCGTCACAGGGGAAATCGCAGAAGGTGCCACGTCACGCCCGATCAGCGGAGCGGCAATGTCATGGTGACGGTCAATCCCCTGCAGCACCGGTTGGCGAGGACGATCGACCCGCCGTGGCTTTGGATGACGTCACGGGCGATGGTCAGTCCAAGACCCACACCCGGTGTTTCATGCCCGCGCGCAGGATCGATCCGTCGGAAGGGTGCGAACACGGCGTCGAGGTCGGCCTCGGGAATACCGGGGCCGTCATCTTCAACGCGCACTGTAACCGCCGTCGCGTCGACCGTCAGGGCAACGCGTGCCCCCTTGCCGTACTTCAAGGCATTGTCGATCACATTCCAGAACGCGCGCTTCAACGAGACCGGATGTCCCATCGTCTCGATGTGATCCGGTCCTTGATAGGTGCACGCTTTGCCCGCATCGGCGGCCTCGTCGACCAGACTGATCAGCAATGCGGCGATATCCGTCGGCTTGGTTGGCGCCAGACGCGCCTCGCCGCTGGCAAAACTCAAGGTCGACTCGACCATCGTCTGCATATCGGCGATCTCGGTCGCCAGAGCGGCCCGCTCGGCGTCGCCCTTGCACTGTTCAGCCGCCAATGTCAGACGTGTCAGCGACGAGCGCAGGTCATGCGAGATCGCCGCCAGGATGCGTGTCCGATCCTCGACGAAGCGCAGCAACCGGTGCTGCATGTCCTCGAACGCCCGCGCGACGTTGGCGAATTCCTGCAGGCCGGCCGTTTCCACGCGCACCGGTTCGCGCGCCGTTCCGACCCGCTCGGCCGCGACGACAAGGCGGTCGAGCGGCGCCATGATCCTGCGGGCTGTCCACGTCGAGACCGCGGCGATGATAAGGCCGCCGACCAGCAGTGGTGCCAGCGGCAGGCTGGAGCCGAATGAATAGTCGGACAATCCGGGTGGCTCCACATCGATCCACGAGCCGTCGCGCCCCTCAATCGAAACCCTGATGCCGGCATGGATCAAAACATCAGGCTCTCCTGCGAGAACCGGCCGACGATCCGGTGGCTGCGCGACGTCATCAGATGCAATGGTCACAAACATCATGATTGTCGGGAACCGGAAGCGGATACCTCCCGCTCGGATGTGCAGGCCCCTGAGGTCGTCACCCAGGACGTCTTTGACCGTCGCCGCCAAACGCGCCGCGATCATCGAGCCGCCGTCGTCAGCTCCGGTCGGAGCCGTGCCTTGGCGCCAATGCATGCGCACGCGCAAGCGTTCGCCGCGAGCCGCAAGATATGCCTCGCGCGCGCTGGGTGGCAGCGCAAAAGCCTCGCGCGCCGCATGCCCCGCCGCCTCGGCCAGCCAGCGCGTGCCGACCAACCGCAACTCCGGACGCGAAAAGTAGCCGATCTGGAGAAACGCCTGTGCCTGGATAGCGACCAGCGAGAGCAGCAACGCGGCTGCGAGCCGCCGGCTCAGGGTCGGTTGGCGCAACCAGCCGCCGATCGATTGTGCGTTGTCAGGCCTCGGCATTGTCGGTTCTGACCTCTGGCGTGAAGATATAGCCGCTGTTGCGCACGGTCTTGATCAGCAGCGGCGACTGTGGGTCGGCTTCGAGCTTGCGGCGCAGGCGCATCACCTGAACGTCGATGGCCCGGTCGATCGACAGGCTGGCCCGCCCGCGCGCGAGATCGAGCAGTTGATCCCGCGTGAGCACAACATTGGGATGCTCGACGAAGGCTTGCAGTAGATCGAACTCGCCCGTTGTGAGCTCGACGTGGGCGCCCGATGGCGACGTCAGGGTGCGCGCCCGTGCGTCGAGTATCCAACCGGAAAACCGATAGCACTTCACAATCGGCCGCTTTTCATCGACTGTCGCATTTGGCCGTCGCCGCAGCACGACGCGGATGCGCGCCAGCAGCTCGCGCGGATTGAACGGCTTGCAGACATAATCCTCGGCACCCAGCTCTAGACCGATGACGCGATCTATTTCGCCCGCCACCGCCGTCAGCAGAATGATGGGGACCGCGCCGTCGCTGCTCAGCTTGCGGCAGAGACTGAGGCCATCTTCGCCGGGCATCATGACGTCGAGCACGATGAGGTCGATGTTGGCGTGCGAGAGCTTGACTTGCATATCACGACCGTCGCTGGCGATGGTCACGCGCAGGCCCTGTTCGGTCAAGAACTTGGACAGCCCCGAGCGGATCTTGGGATCGTCATCGACGATGAGGATGTGCGGCGTTCGGCTCATAGCCGTGGTTATGGCCTTCGATCGGGACATCCTCAAGGTCGGCCATGTTACAGGGTGTAACACAAGGCCGGGTTGGGACATCGACGCGGCAACACCGACGTGGCTTTTGATCTTGTGTCGATGCTGCCGCCTGTAACGCGCTGTAACACGATGACGTAAGCTGGTTATCGCACAGCCGGAATCTCCAGATATCTCGATGGCATGAGCACTGCCATCAAACCGACTGTCGTCGAGCGGCCTGCCCAGGCGCTCGATACGACGCCCTACCCCGAGAGCGCCCGCAAAGCGGCGCCGAAGCGGCGGCGCTGGATCGGGCCTGCCTTCGGCTTGACCGCCATTGCGGGGCTGGCTTCGATCTGGGTGCTCGCGCCCCACTTCATGTCGCCCCCGCCGCCGAATGCGGTGCCGCCCGTGCGTCCGCCTGCGGTTGTGGGTCTCGGCTATCTGGAACCGGCAAGCTCCCTCATCAAGGTCGGCGCGCCCGGGGCGGCGGATGCCCTGCGAGTCGCAGCCCTCAAGGTCCAGGAAGGCGAGGCGGTCGAGGCGGGCCATGTGCTCGCCGTGCTCGACACCTTCGACAAGCTCTCCGCCCAGCTCAAGGCGTCCGAAGCCATTCTGTGGTTGAAGCGCCTGACCCTGGAGCGCCAGAAGGTCGACATTGCATCCAACCTCACGTCGCGTCGTTCAGCCCTTGAGCGTGCGCGCGCAGAACTCGATGCGGTCAAGGCCGAGTACGATCGACAGCAGACCCTGTTCGAGCGCGGCGTGACCACGACAGCCAACGTCGAGAAGAAGCGCCGTGAGTTGCTGACCGCACAAGCCACCGTGCGCGAGATGGAGGCAGGGCTCGGTCGCATCGAAACGTTGTCGAAGCTCGGTCCCGCTGAAGGCGTTGCATCGCAGATCGATATCGCCGTCACCGAGCAAGAGGTTGCGTCCGCCGAAGCCGATGTGCGCGTAACGCGGGCCAGCCTGGAACAGGCAACCATTCGCGCGCCGATGCAGGGCCGCATTCTCGCCATCAAGACCCGCGCCGGCGAACGGTTCAGCTCCGACGGTTTGTTGGAGATGGGCGCGACGGACGTCATGCAAGCGGTGATCGAGGTTTACCAGTCCGACGTCGCGCGCGTCCGCGTCGGTCAGCGCGTAACGGCGAAGGCCGAGGCGCTGACGGCACCCGTTACCGGAACAGTGTCGCGCATTGGCGTCGCCGTCAAACGCCAGAGCGTCATCAACAATGATCCGGCCACCGCCACCGATGCCCGCGTCGTTGAAGTGTTCGTCACGTTTGATGCTGAGACGAGCCGCGCCATCGCCAACCTATCGCGTCTGCAGGTGCGGGCGGTGTTCGCGCCATGAGGGTCGCAATCCTACAACGTCTCGCCACCCGCACGCCGCTCGGCTGGCGCCAACTGCGCCACAATCCGATGCGTCTCGCCGTCGCCTTGGCCGGCGTTGCCTTCGCCAACGCGCTCATGTTCATGCAGCTCGGCGTCATGGGCGCGCTGTTCGAAAGCTCCGCTAAGCCCGCGCGCATGTTCAAGGCCGATATCCTGCTGATGAGCCCCCTTGCCCGCTCCATCGGCGATGCGGGGACGTTGCCGCGCCGCCGCCTCTATCAAGCCCTTGGCGTCGATGGTGTGAAATCCGGGGCCGCCGTCCAACTCGGCAATATCGGAATCCGCAATGAGACCGGCAAGTTGCAGGCCAACGTCCTGGTCTACGGCGTCGATCCGGATTTCGACACCTTCGTGCCGCGCGAGATCTATGCGCAGATGCCGTTGATTCGAACGGCCGACACGGCGCTGCTCGACCGGCTGACACGCGTCACACTGAAACCGATGGTCGACGCGCTCATGAGGGGCGAGCAGCCGCGCCCTGAACTTGCCGGCCGCACCGTGACCATGACGGGTCTCTTCTCGCTCGGCGCGTCGTTCCAGAACGACGGCACCTTGATCATGAGCGATCAAACGTATCTGCGCCTGTTTCCGCGCAACTCCGCGAGCGCCGTCAGCATGATCCTGTTGCAAGTCGAGCCTGGCGCGGACATCGAGGCCGTCGCCGCGCGGATCCGCGAGCAGATCGGCAGTTCCGACATGCAGGTCAGCACGCTTGAAGGTTACGCCGAATACATCAAGGGCTTCATGCGCAAGCACACGCCAATAGGCTTCATCTTCACGTTTGGTGTCGTGATCGCCATGATTATCGGCTTTGCCATCGTCTATCAGATCCTTTCGGCTGATGTGAACGATCACCTTTCGGAGTATGCAACGTTCAAGGCCATGGGCTACAGCCACGGCTATCTGCTCGGCGTCGTGTTCGAGGAGGCCTTTCTGCTGGCAGCATTCGGGTTTCTGCCGGGGCTGCTCCTGACCATAGGTCTCTATGCGATCCTGTCTGCCGGCACCGATCTCGCCATGGATATGCCGTTGAGCCGAGCGCTGCTGGTGCTCGGCCTGACGTTCGTCATGTGCGCGCTCTCCGGTGCGGTCGCGACGCGCCGCCTGAGGGCGGCCGATCCCGCCGACGTGTTTTGAGGTGGGGCATGTCCGTCGTGACACTCACCCGCGATCACACCACTGGCGTCCTCGTCGTCCCGCCGGCTGTGCGCGTGCGCAAGCTCAACCACGTCTTCGGCAGCGGCGAAACCGCCAGACAGGTGCTGTTCGATTTCGATCTCGACGTCTCGCGCGGCGAAATCGTGTTGCTGATGGGGCCGTCTGGCTGCGGCAAGACCACGGTGCTGACGCTGGTCGGTGCGCTGCGCTCCATGCAGTCGGGATCTGTGCAGACGCTCGGCATCGATCTTCGAGATGCCGACGAGGCGATGATGATCTCGGTGCGCCGCCAGATCGGTTTCATCTATCAGGCGCACAATCTGCATGAGAGTCTAACGGCGATCGAGAACGTGCGCATGGGGCTCGAGGTGCACGGGGCTGACGCGATGACCGATTGGCGCGCCCGCTGCGAGGCGGTTCTCGTCAGCGTCGGCCTCAAGGGCTTCGAGGATCGTTATCCGGCCAAACTCTCCGGAGGGCAGAAACAGCGCGTTGCCATCGCGCGCGCCCTCGTCTCTCGCCCACCGCTGATCCTCGCCGACGAGCCGACGGCGGCGCTCGACAAGTCAACCGGCCGCCAGATCGTCGACCTCTTGCAGGACCTCGCCAAGAAGCAGGGCAGCGCCATCCTCATGGTCACGCACGACAACCGCATCCTCGATATCGCCGACCGTATCGTCGAGATGGAGGACGGCCGCATCATCCGCACGTCGAAAGGTGGCGGATGATCCATCTCAACGCAACCAACACTTTAACACAGGAGCTTCTCATGCAACGTCGCCTCAGCGCTCTACCCTTGGTCGTTCTCGCGTCGAACGCCTTGACCTCACCTCCGGCACATGCGCAGGCGCCTGATTTCCTACCCGCAAGTCAAGCGGTCAAAGCCATGATGGACGGTCGCCCTTGGAACGGGCTTACGGCGGAAGGCCGGCGCGCCAAATTCACCTTTAACAGGGATGGCACCGGCATCTTCGAAGGGCCCATCACAATGTCGATAAGCTGGGAGCAGAAGGCCGACGCCGTCTGCCTCAACTTGCGTATGGCCGGCACGAAATGCTTCCGCTTCCGTGCCATCGCGGGTGGCTTCGAAGGCTACATCGGGAACAAGATCGACGCGACGTTCACCCGTTGATCGCCTCGCAGACCGAGACGGTGCGACCGACCGGGGCGATCCGGTCTGGCTGGTTGGCTGATCTGTTGGGAGCTTCATGAGACAGTACCAAACCACGGCAGGTGTCCTCGCAGTGTTGGGCGTTGCGGTCACCTTGGCGGGTTGCGCCACAGCGCCGCTGACAGAGTCCGGCGCATTGCTGTCCCATGCCGAGCTGAAACCGAGCGACGGTGTCCTGACGCGCACGAAACAGAAGGTTGACAGACGGTCTTTGCTGGCGGCGAAGTCCGTCTACTTGGCGCCGACGATCCTTTCCGATGCGGCGCGTAGCGGCGGCCTGAAACCTGAGCAGGCCGCCTTGGTCGCCAATGCCATCGATCGCGCGCTTTGCTCGGGCCTCAGCCGGCGTTTCACCGTGACGGGCCTTGAGCAGAATGCCGACGTTTTGGTCCGTGTCGTGATCACGCATCTCGGCGCGACGGACACGATGCTCGCAGGGACTTCGGCCGTCCTCGGCATCGGCGGCAAGGTCGCGGGGGCCGTGACGGGTGTGCCCATTCCTGTGCCACGTTTGCCCTTTGGCCTCGGCAGCCTCGCAGCTGAAGGCCAGGCACGCACCAAAAGTGGTCAGCAGATCGGTGCTCTCGCCTGGGCCAGGGGCGCCGATGCCCTGACGACGCAGGCCCGCGCCTCGCAAGAGGGCGATGCCTATGAACTCGCTGCGGCCTTCGCGCAGGATTTCGCCCATCTGCTCGTCACCGGCAACGATCCGATCGCTGATCCCTCGAGCGGCATGCCGAGCCTGCAGGCCGCGGGCGAGTACTTCGGTGCCGATCCGAAACAGGCAGCGTGCGCGCGCTTCGGGAAGCATCCCGGCGTTGGCGGCACACTCGGCGGCGCCATCGGTTTGCCGCCGTCCTGGACCGACAAAGGCGCGGGGCCAGATGCCGGCAAGGTTCGCGAATAGGGATCTGCAACGCACCGGGTTCTTGGAGCAGGAACTGAGCGTGCCGCTGCCCGTGACCGAATTGTCATTGCCAGGGAGGGCGTCTCAGCGAGCCGACTATGACGCATACCCCCTTGGTGATCGCAATGGAGGCGTTACGCATTTGGGGGCCGACACGCGCATCTCTTTATTTTGCGTGGTCAGAAAGGGGTTGCTGCGACCATCCCGGAACGCAAGCGATTGATTCGATTGGTACCGCCTCCCTGGCTTGAACAGGGGACCCCTAGATCCACAATCTAGTGCTCTAACCAACTGAGCTAAGGCGGCTACCGTTCGGTCTCGATGATCCGAGGCCGTTGTCTGCTGCAAGCGACTGCGTCGCGTCGCTATGACCCGTAATTTAACCGGCGCCCGTCACGTCGGCAGTGACCGGCGTCACAGGATCAGAACGTCATGCTGCAGCGATGACCGTATGTAGCGTACGACGAAGGCCGAGGCAACAGCCGGCACCAGACGGGTCCCGGCTGTCCGAGGTTAAGGCAAACGGCCGGGTTTGGCCCGGCCGCCCAGTGAGTTGCGGCCCGTCCGTCGGCTAGTCAGTCAGCCCTTGGCAGGGGCATGAAACGTCTTCTCAAAGCGCAGCATGGTGAAGAGGCCCCACGGCCGCAATGCCTGCCGATCGACCACTTTCAGGTTCTCGCACACCATGACGCGGTCGAGGTCGAAGACCGGGCGCCAGCCGAGCTTGTCGCCAAAGGGGGCCATGCGCCGCTCGACCCAGCCGCGCACGCCCTCTTCCTGACTGAAGTGATTGACCAGGATCACCTGCCCGCCAATTCTGCAGACGCGAGCCAGCTCGCGCATCACTTTCTCAGGCTCCGGCACGACAGTCAGCGTGTACATCGCAACGACGGTGTCGAAGCTCGAATCCTTGAACTTGAGGTCGCCTGCGTCCATCTCGTGCAGACTGCTGACGTTGTCGAGGCCTTCATCGGCGCACTTCTCGCGTGCCTTCTCCAGCATCTCCGGCGACAGATCAATCCCGACGATCTCCAGATGGCTGCCATAGTTCGGCAACGACAAGCCGGTGCCGACGCCAACCTCCAGCACGCTACCGTGGCGCTGATTGATGATTTCCACCGCGTGGCGGCGGCCTTCGGTCGTGAAGCGACCGAAGGTGTTGTCGTAAACAGGGGCCCATCGCCGATAGGACTTCCGGACGGCGGCTTCATTCAACTCAGCCGCCTTCACCGCACTGCCCACGGACCGACGTTTGGCGTTCCCGTCGGGACGCCCTCCTGGACGTAACGTCGATGTCATGACCTCACTTGCTCCTCTCGATACATCTGGCGTGATGTTGTGGCTGGTCGTCCCCGGCGGAATCCATGTCGGTCAGACGATCGGCGGCCCCAGGCGCTTATCTTCGGCCTGTTGGCTGGTTGCCGTCGCTGTCATGGAAGAGTGATCTGGTCCGAATTGGCTCTCGATGTGGCTGGAGGTGATCCATCCTCCGCCGAGCACGCGTGCTCGCGATGAGCCGTCGGCGTAGAATACGCACGCCTGTCCCGCCGCCACGCCATGCTCTCCATCCGCCAAAAGCACGCTGATACCATGGCCCTGCGCTGAAAGTATGGCGGCTTGCGGTGGCTGTGTCGATCGAACACGAACGAACACTGAGCGCCCCCCTTCGTCACGGCCCAACGCTGGGCCCTCGCCCCCGATTGGCCCGTCACCGAGCCAATTGGCACTTTTTACCAGGATCCGCCGGGTATGCAAGCCATCGCGAGGGGCGACGATGACCTGTCGGCGCGCGGAATCGAGGCGGACGACGAACAGCGGCTCGGAATTGGTAATGCCGAGCCCCCGCCGCTGGCCGACAGTATAGTGCACCACGCCCTTGTGCTGGCCGAGTACGCGACCATCGATGTGCACGATGTCACCGGGCGCAATGGCGCCGGGGCGGAGCTTTTCAATGATGTCGCTGTAACGACCGGACGGGACGAAGCAGATGTCCTGGCTGTCGGGCTTGTCGGCGACGGGCAGGGCAAAGCGCCGGGCAAGGGCACGGACCTCGGCCTTGGGGAGGGCGCCCAGGGGAAAGCGCAGGTAGGCCAATTGCTCGCGCTTGGTCGCGAAGAGGAAATAGCTCTGGTCGCGGTCAGTGTCGGCGGCGCGGTAGAGCTCCGGTCCCCGAGTGGTGTGGCGGAGCTCGGCGTAGTGACCCGTCGCCATGGCGGCTGCGCCGAGCTCGCGGGCGGTGGCTAGCAAATCAGTAAATTTGACCGTCTGGTTGCAGGTGACACACGGAATCGGGGTCTCACCGGCAGCGTAGCTGTCGGCAAACGGCTCAATGACGGAAGCTCGAAAGCGGCTCTCGTAGTCGAAAACGTAGTGCGGAATGGCCAGCGCATCGGCCACGCGCCGCGCGTCGTGAATATCCTGGCCGGCGCAGCAGGCCCCCTTCCGAGCCGTGGCCGCACCGTGGTCATAGAGTTGCAATGTAACGCCCACGACATCGTAGCCCTGTGACTTGAGCAAGGCTGCAACGACGGAACTGTCGACGCCGCCTGACATGGCAACAAGGACGCGCGCGCCCTGCGGCACGCCGGCGAGCGGCTCAAAATCAGTGTTCAGGGTCATGTAGCGGCTCAGAACGGGACGACGGGCGGCATCGGGACTAACGATGCCGGATCTTACTATCATGAATTTCGGTTTTGCAGAGAGTCGGCATCACACTTGCAATCAATCCATTGAACCGGTGGACAATTGCCCCTCGGCCGTGCCCTTCGGCGCTGGTCTGTCACGGACTGGCGCAGGCGTTAACCATCTCTCAATATCCGTGCCTATCTAACGGATATTCATGATAAAAATGGGGCACGGGTTGGGGCTGCGTTTACCGAGTTGCTTAGGCCGAGCTTAATCTCGCTCGGTTAGCATGAGTCAGGTCTGATGAGAGTGTAACGCGTACCATGACCGAACAACAGTTCCGAACCCGCACCCGCTACGTCATCGGTCCCGATGGCAGCCCGCTCACGGTTGCCGATCTGCCACCGAAAGATACCAAGCGCTGGGTCATCCGCCGCAAGGCTGAAGTTGTCGCCGCCGTTCGCGGTGGCCTGCTCAGCCTCGAGGAGGCCTGCGACCGCTACAAGCTGACCGTCGACGAGTTCCTGTCCTGGCAGCGCTCGATCGACAAGCATGGCTTGGCCGGCCTGCGCGCCACCCGCGTCCAGGACTATCGGAGCTGATCCGATGGCGAGCGGGACGGATGCTTGGCACCGCAAAATGGACCGAGCCAGCCCTCCCCCGGCCATGACACGCTGTACCTGGTTCCGACGCGAGCGCGGCCCTGCCTGGGGCTGGCTCACGGCTTTTTCTTGACCTTCTGCTTGACGGTCTTGGCAGCTTCGGCCTGTGCCGCTGCGATCTCGGCGGCCGTTTGCGGCTTGGCATTCCAGCCGCCGACGCCGATCACGCTGCACTCCGTGCCGCCTCCGGCCCACCGCACCACATCGGCGACCAGATCCTTGGCCACCGCCTCGGGGAAGCGCAAATTCTCGATTTGCACCGTGGATCCTTCGCCGGCTGGTGTGATGCTGATCCGGTAGAAGCGCAGCGAGCGCGGTGATGCGGCGGCCATATCGCGCTCGTGGATGACAATCTCGGCGGCGCCGCCGGCGGATGGCGGCGAGACGTCAGCGTGGAAGACATGCGTGCGCTTCAGGCTACCTTGGGGGCCGAACCAGCAATTGAGGGCGCCCTTGGCGATACGGCTGTAGATTTCGACCGGAGGCTCGGGATGGGCGGTCGCGCCGACGGCAACGCCAAGGGATTGTGACAGCGAGGTCGTACCGCAGCCGGCCATGGCCAGACCCACACCCAGCGCAAATGCCGTCCCCGCCAGCCGACCGTAGCGCGGCGACAGCGGGCAGCCTCGAGACATCGCGTGGCGCCAACAGCGCCTTGTGGCGGCAAGTGTGAGCATGCCCAGCGAAGATTCCAGAGCCGACCGGTTTGCGCAAGATGGCGTGGCGACGCGACTGCTGATCAATTCGGGAGAAATGCCAGTGCCATCGACCGCAAAGAGCCCGGTCCGTGAGGAGCCGGGCTTCGCATGTCTCGGTGTCTGAAATCGGGATAATTGTCGTGCCCGTGTTCCAGCGCGGGCGCAGCCCTCGTCAAGGGTCAGCTTGCCAGCACGTCTGAGCTTGGCTCGCTGCGGCGGCGGCCGCGGCCATGCTCGCGACCTTCACCGGTCTCAGCCTTGACCAGATTTTCGCGCGCAGCCTCGTGCTCGGCCACGGCCAAGTCGAGCTTGGCCCGCAGATCATCGATAGATATCTTGAGATTGTCGCGCCGCTGGGCTGCCGCCTTCGCGAATGTCGAGTACGCGAAATGCTTCATGTCCTTGACGCCCGTGCGACTTTCCTCGCTCGAAATCTGGCGCTCGAGATCGGTCGCCACCTGCTCGAACTCGCGGATCATTGCCTGCAGGTCGGCGACCTTTCGGGCCTTTTCATCGGCCTCGAAACGCTTCAGTCGGAGAACGCTTTCACGTGGCTTCATGGCCGGCTTACCCCAGAACACCATACACTCTAGTGCCAGCAGTCGTTTCAAGTTCCATGCCAAGGAATTTGAAGGTTACGCCGACGGAACGCAAGCCCCTTCCATTGGCGCCATCGACGCTAATTGGCTTGGGCTCGGCGTTAAGCATGCCACGAGCGCCTTACGTTGTAGTAAAGCCACGCTGCTGAACTGAATTCGGACGGGCCCGCAAAAGGCGATTCGGATCGAAACATGATGCTATGGGCGTCGGGGCAAATCAGTTAGATGTCGATGGGGATGTTGTGGTGGGCGGCGGGGATGGGAGCTTCCCGGCGCCAGCAGCCAGGTTACTCGGCAGGTTCAGAAATCGGGAAATCGGTGGCCTTTGGGTTGCCGGCAGCGAAGTTGCCATGGGCAGATGGCGATTTTGGCAGACGAGGTGCGTTCTCTTCGGGCGGATGGGCGAGCCGATTGTTGGTTCGTTTCAGGATTATCTGCACGGAAGGGTAAGAATTAACTCAGTGGTAATCCTCTCAGCCCTAGTATTTCTGAAACATGAACGAGCCGCATCGACAGTGGCGTGCTCTTCGGAATTCGGGGCAGCGGTTCCGGCACGGGCTGGGGAAGAGAGGAAGGCATGCGAGTCCTTTTGATCGAGGACGATAGCGCGACGGCGCAAAGCATCGAGTTGATGCTTCAATCTGAAGGTTTCAACGTCTACACCACGGATCTTGGCGAGGAAGGCGTCGACCTCGGCAAGCTCTATGACTACGACATCATTCTGCTTGATATCAATCTACCGGATATGAGCGGCTATGACGTCCTCAAGACCTTGCGCGTTTCCAAGGTGCAAACGCCGATCCTCATTCTGTCGGGTTTGGCTCAGATCGACGACAAGGTGAAGGGTCTCGGCTTCGGCGCCGACGACTATATGACCAAGCCGTTCCACAAGGACGAATTGGTGGCCCGGATCCATGCCATCGTGCGCCGCTCGAAAGGGCATGCACAATCGGTCATCGAAACCGGCGATCTGCGCGTCAACCTGGATACCAAGACCGTCGAGGTCAATAACCAGCGCGTGCATCTGACCGGCAAGGAATATCAAATGCTGGAGCTGCTCTCGCTCAGGAAAGGCACCACGCTTACCAAAGAGATGTTCCTCAATCATCTCTATGGCGGCATGGACGAGCCGGAACTGAAGATCATCGACGTGTTCATCTGCAAGCTGCGCAAGAAGCTGCAGGCGGCCACCGGCGGCAAGCACTACATCGAGACGGTCTGGGGCCGCGGCTACGTGCTGCGCAATCCCGGCGACGAAGGCAACGTGGCGGCCTGATCGCCTGGTTGCAGCGCAGTCTGCCTCAGTCGTGCCCGACACAGCGGGGAGCCTTACGGGCTCCCCGCTTCCTTCATTCACGCAGCCGGATCTTCGGCATCGATGACACCGCTGATCAGGTTGGCCGACAGTAGGCGGTCCAAGTCTGGCTCGCTGGATCGAACCGGTTCAAGACGCCTAGCCATTTCCTTGATGCCGGCTTCCAGCTGGCGCCGGGCCGCTTCGGCAGCAGCCACGCTGACGGCGAGGAAGCGGAGCCGCGCCCCCGGCGAGGCCCGGCCAAGCCCGGGCAGGTCGGCTGAGATCACCGTGGCAATCTTCGGGTAGCCCCCTGTCGACTGCCGGTCGGCGAGCAGCACAATCGGCAGGCCGTTGCCGGGCACCTGGATGGCACCGGGGGCGATGCCGTCCGACACGATGTTGTGCCCCTTGGTGTGGTCCAGGCGGGCCCCGTCGAGCCGCAGGCCCATGCGGTCGGCCTCACGTGTCACCGTGTATTCGGTACCTGTCAGCGTTGCGAGCGCTGCGGCAGTGAATTCGTCGTCCTGCGGACCAAGCACCAGGCGCACGCTCGTCAAGGGCAGCAGCGGTAAGCCGGTAAGCCGCATTTCTGGACGTTCGGCAGCGTTTGGTGTGCCGAGCGGCAGCGTATCGCCCTCCCGCAGGGCGCGGCCGTCGAGGCCGCCAAAGCCACCCCGCACATAGGTTGAGCGGCTGCCGAGGAACGGTGCGATGTCGAGACCGCCAGCAATGGCGAGATATGCGACGGCGCTCCCGGTCACGGTGGCGATGCGCAACCGTTCGCCGCGAACCAGTCTCGTGCTTTGCAGCGGACCGATACGGCGTGGTTCGACCCCCTCGACGAGGATCTGCAACTCGGTGCTGCCGCCGGCCACAGCGACGCGGACGCTTTCGGCCACGACCTCCAGCGTCGGTCCCGTCATGACCATCTCCAAACCGGCGACATCAGGCGCATTGCCAACGACGATGTTGGCTGCCCGCAGCGCCGTCGTATCAAGGGCGCCGGAGACAGGGATGCCGAGCTTCTGGTGACCGATGCGGCCGAGATCCTGCACCGTCGTCTGCAATCCCGGCTGAATCACCTTGAGTGCGGCGGCCATCAAGCGGCCCTCGCCGGCTCGAGGTCCAGCGTACCGGCGGTTGCAGCGGCATCCAGTTGGTCGAACTCGGCCCGCTTGATGGGCTCGAACTTGACCTGGTCGCCGGGTGCCATGAGGACGGCATCGCGGCGGCGGCGGTCGAAGAGGCGCACGGGTGTGCGGCCGAGCAGGTGCCAGCCACCCGGGCTTTCAATGGGATAGACGCCGGTCATGCGCATGGCCATGCAGACCGAGCCTTGCGGCAGGCGAATGCGCGGCGAAGTACGCCTCGGTAGTTCGAGAGCGGCAGGAAGATCGCCCATATAGGGAAAACCGGGGAGAAAGCCGACGCAGTAGACTTGGTATATCTCGCCCGCATGGGTTGTCACAACTTCGGCCGTGGTCAGCTTGGTGGCGCGGGCCACGTCTTCGAGATCGGGCGCCATCTCGCCCTCGTAGCAAACGGGAATGCGCCACAGCCGTCCGCTGCGCTCGGTGGCATCGAGGCCCTGCAGCAGCCGCTGCATTTCGCCGGCCAACTTGGCATGGCTGGTCGTGAGGGGGTCGTAATGGATCATGAGCGAACGAAACGTCGGCACCAACTCGACGATGCCGGGGATTGTCTCGGCCTCGATGCGGTCGGCCAGCCCCATGACCTGGGCATTAATGGCGCGATCGACGGTGTCGCCGAACTCCACCACCAGTGCCGTATCCCCGCTCGCCAGCAGCCGCGGCATCCCATGCTCTCTCATTTGGCGCCTTCAACTGCCCAGTATCAGCCGGCGCGTGCGTCTTCAGCTGCGCACTTTGCTTGGCCCTTCAGTTGCCCACACCGCAACCGGGCCGTACCAACCGGCGCGTCTTTGCTTGCGCCTCCAGATGCCCACAAGCATCCGGCGCGTTGTCCACTCATACTAAAGCCAGTAGCATCACGGCAACGAGAGAACGCATGGACCAGGGAGCCTGAGCATGGCGCTGCGCATCAACCTCAATGCCGATATCGCCGAGGGCTGGGGCGCCTACGACATCGGCGACGACCCGGAACTGATGAAGATCATCGGCTCGGCCAGTGTTGCTTGTGGCTTCCATGCCGGCGATCACAACACCATGCATCGCCTGTGCATGTTGGCCAAGGAGCTGGGGGTGAGCATCGGCGCGCACCCAGGCTTCAACGATCTTTGGGGCTTCGGCCGCCGGCAGATCAAGATGAGTCCGCGCGATCTCGAATACATGACAGCCTATCAAATCGGGGCGCTGCAAGGCATCGCGAAGTATTCAGGCCTGAAGGTGACGCACCTGAAGGCGCATGGGGCCTTAAACAATATGGCCCATACCGACACCGAGTATGCCATGGCCTTGGGTCGCGCCATCAAGACGGTTGACCCATCGATCATCTTCGTCGCCCCCTATGGCTCGGAGATGGAAGTCGCGGCACGCAAGCTCGATTTGTCCTTGGCCAGGGAGGGCTTTGCCGACCGGGCCTACGAGGACAACGGGCAACTTGCCGCGCGCTCCATTGCGGGCACCGTCTACAAGGATCCGCAGAAAGCGTTGGAGCAGGCGCGGCGCATGATCGAGGACAAGGTTGTCGTCTCGCGGCATGGCAACAAAGTGAAAATGGACGTCGAGACAATCTGCCTGCACGGTGACGAGCCGGCCGCAGTGAAAGTGGCCGGCGAGGTCAAGAGGGGCCTGGTAGCGGCCGGCATCAAGCTGGTGACCCTGCCAGAGATGGTCGGTGGTTAAGTGCCAATCAGTCCGTTTGTGGCAGCTCGCGGATTTCCACGGTGCCGCCGGCCTCATAGACCGGGTTGCCGGCCAGCAAAGCCCGGACCTGGACTAGATCGTCCGCTTCGACCCGAATAAAGCCTGTGAGGCCCGCCGACAGCGGTGCTAACGGACCGGCCTTGCGCACGCATTCGCCACCACCCAAAGCACTACCGCCTCGAAAGCGACCGCTGGCTTGCAGGGCTTGCAAATAGGGTTGCCAGTCACCTTCGTTGGATGTGGCATCGTTGTGCATCAAGAGTATGTAGTCGGCCATGTTTGCCTCTGTGGCTTGTTCTCGCGCGCATTGCGTCAGCAAGGCTTGGTGATACCTGTCCCGGAGGCACATTGCCCCGCCGCGCCAATCCTGCTTAAGCTCTGCCCCGATCCATCAGACACGAGGCATCATGTCAGGCAAACCATCAATCGCCATCATCGGCGGCACCGGAGACCTGGGTACTGGGCTCGCCCGCCGCTGGGCCAAGGCCGGTTATACGCTTTTCATCGGCTCGCGTACCGCTGACAAGGCCGTCGCGGCGGCTGGCGACTTGGCCGCACTCGCCACTGGTGCCGCGCCAACCGGCATGGCCAATCTCGATGCGGCCAAGGCTGGCGATGTGGTGGTGCTGACGGTGCCGTTCGCCTCGGCGCCGGGTACACTGGACGAGATCAAGGCCGCGGTGCAGGGCAAGGTCGTGGTCGACACCACGGTGCCGCTGGTGCCGCCCCGGGTTGCGCGCGTGCAATTGCCGCCGGAAGGTTCAGCCGCCGTTGCCGCACAGATGCGGCTTGGCGAGGGCGTGCGCGTCATTTCGGCGTTCCACAACGTTGCCGCGCACAAATTGCAGGAACTGGACACGGTGCTCGATTGCGACGTGCTGGTGTTCGGCGACAAGCCCGAGGACCGCGAGGTGGCTATCAAACTGGCCGAAACGCTTGGCGTGCGCGGGTTGCATGCAGGACCGCTTGCCAACTCGGCCGCCGCCGAAGCGATGACCTCGGTCATCATCGGCATCAACCGGACCTACAAGGTCGACGGTGCCTCGATCCGAATCACCGGGTTTGGCGCCCCGAAGGTTTGATATGACACGTTCGCTCACCATCACGCCGCTCGCTGGGATCCCGCGTGTCAAGGCCGGCGATGACTTGGCGCGCCTTATCATCGCAGCGCTGGAGCGGGCAAAGCTGACACCGTTGCACCAGGACATTGTCGTGGTGGCACAGAAGATCGTGTCGAAAGCCGAGGGTCGCATTCGCCCGCTTGCGACGGCCAAGCCAGATGCTCGCGCTGAAGAGTACGCCCGCATCACGGGCAAGGATCCGCGGCAGGTGGCGCTGGTGCTGGAGGAGTCCGACGAGGTACTGCGGGCGAAGAAGAACGTCATGGTCGTCGCGCACCGGCTCGGACTGGTGATGGCCAACGCCGGCATTGACCGTTCGAATGTGGAACAAGGTGCGGAGGGCGAAGCCGTGCTGCTGCTGCCGCTCGATCCGGATGCGAGTGCGGCGAACCTCAAGGCGCGGTTGGATGCGCAGTACGGTGTGACGCTCGGGGTCGTCATCACGGACAGCATTGGCCGGGCCTGGCGGCTCGGCACGACAGGCCATGCGATTGGAGCCGCCGGCGTGCCTTCGATCATCGATCAGCGTGGCCAACCCGACCTGAACAACCGGGCACTGGAGGTCACCGAGACAGCGTTCGCAGATTCCGTCGCGGCGGCCGCCGTGCTGATGATGGGGGAGGCGGCAGAGGGCACACCGGCAGCGCTGGTACGCGGTCTCACCTGGACGGCGCCCGACAAGCCAGCCCGGGCGCTCGTGCGGCCAAAGAACGAGGACATGTTCCGGTGAACCTGGCTCCCGCGCAGTCAGGCAGCTACGTGGCGCTGTGCGGTGGCATCGGCGGTGCCAAGCTGGCGTTGGGCCTCGCTCGCGTGTTGCCTGCCGACAAGCTGACCATCGTCGTCAATACAGGCGACGACTTCGAGCATGTGGGTTTGCACGTCTCCCCGGATGTGGACACGGTGCTCTATACGCTCGCGGGCCTGTCCAACCAGGAGCTCGGCTGGGGTTTGGCGGGGGAGACCTGGGGCTTCATGACGGCCCTAGGGCGCATTGGCGGGCCGACCTGGTTTCGTCTCGGTGACCATGATCTGGCAACGCATGTTTGGCGCACCGAGCAATTGCGCTCCGGCGTCACGCTGTCGGCGATCACCGAGCATCTTCGCCGCCGCCTAGGCATCGCCCCCCGCGTCGTGCCGATGAGCGACGACCCCGTCCGCACCATCGTCGACACGGACGAGGGGATCTTGCCGTTCCAGACCTATTTCGTGGGCCGGCGATGCGTGCCACGCATTGCAGCCATCCGGTTCGAAGGGGCCGGCGCGGCGCATCCTTCGCCCGCCGTCCTCGCCGCACTCGGTCAACCGGATCTCGCAGGCATCATCATCTGTCCGTCCAACCCCTGGCTCAGCGTCGATCCGATGCTGGCGGTGCCGGGGCTCAAGGTTGCGCTCACATCCCGCCGCGCGCCGCTGATTGCCGTCACACCGCTGGTCGCGGGACAAGCGATCAAGGGACCGACGGCGAAGATCATGGGCGAGCTTGGACTGCCGCTGGACGTCGGTGCTATCGTCGCGCACTATCGCGGCCTGATCGATGGTTTCGTCCTCGACGAGGCCGATGCGCGACAAGCCGCCACTCTGGGACTGCCAGTTGCCGTGACCAATACGGTGATGCGAAGCCTGGAAGATCGCGAGCGGGTGGCGCACACCGCGATCGAGTTTTGCCACCGGCTGCGTATGGCCGGGAGCCAGTAAGGACAAGATCCATCATGACCCGTGAGGCCCACGTCGACCCGATGGCCAGTGCCCCGACGCGCCAGCCGCAGCTGTGGGCCATCGTGCCGGTGAAGGCGCTCGACAGCGCCAAGCAACGGTTGTCCGGAGTCCTGGAGGCCGGCCTGCGGCGACGCCTCGTGCTGACGATGCTGGAGGATGTGCTCGCAACGCTCGGTCGACAGGCGGCGATCACGCAGATGGCCGTGGTGACGCGCGATGCCCAAGTTGCGGCGGTGGCCGCGCGGTTTGGCGCGATCGTGGTGCGTGAACCGGATGGGGCGGATCTCAACGCCTCCATTGTGTGTGGACTTGAAACAGCAAGCGCCGCAGGTGCGGTGCGGGCCCTGATCGTGCCAGGCGACGTACCTTTGGCCGGTGACGAGGACATTCAGCGCGTGCTTGCGGCTACCCGCACGCCCGAAGCGGTCGTGATTGCGCCGGCCTCGGATGGCGATGGCACCAATGCCTTGCTACTGCCGCTGCCGGCGCCATTGCAGCCGGCGTTTGGGCCGGGCAGTGCGTCGCGACATACGGGCCTAGCGCGCATCGGCGGGCGAACTGTTTTCGCCGTCGGCACCGCAGGCCTCGCACACGACATCGATACAGCGGACGACCTCGACGCTTTGGCGGGGCGCGCGCGGTACGCGTTTCTTGATCCGGCGTTCGACGGCGGACTGCCGGCCGTGGCTGCGCATGCGCTTACCGAAGTCACCGACATCGAACCGATGCTCGCTCGCGCGGAGGCGTTGACCGTGGCTGGACATGGCACGGTGGTGACTTACTCGAAAAAGGTGTTCATCCCGCTGACCAAGCTCTGTCGGGATGTCTGCCACTACTGCACGTTTGCGCATGCGCCGCGCGAGGTGAAAGCACCGTATCTGTCGGCGGATGAAGTGCTGGCAATTGCGCGCGCGGGCAAGGCGCAAGGGTGCAAGGAGGCGCTGTTCACGCTCGGTGACAAACCGGAGTTGCGCTATCAGGCAGCGCGCGATGCGTTGGCGGCGCTTGGGTATGAGTCAACGCTGGCCTATCTCGAAGCCATGGCGGCGCTGGTGCTGAAGGAGACCGGCCTGCTGCCGCATCTCAATCCCGGCCTCATGGACGAGGTTTGGATGAAGCGGCTGCGCGAGGTCTCGATCAGCCAAGGCATCATGCTGGAGACAGCGTCGGCACGGCTATCGGAAAAAGGCGGTCCCCATTACGGCTCGCCTGACAAGGATCCCGCCGCTCGGTTAGAGACCATCGAGGCGGCGGGCCGGGCCAAGGTGCCGTTTACGACGGGCATCCTGATCGGCATCGGCGAGACGCGGACTGAGCGCATCGACGCGTTTCTGGCGATCCGCGGTCTGCATCAGCGGTTCGGCCACATCCAGGAAGTAATCATCCAGAACTTCCGCGCCAAGCCCGACACCAAGATGGCGGCCGCGCCGGAGCCGTCGCTGGACGAGCATCTGTGGACGATCGCGGCCGCGCGGTTGATCTTTGGTCCGGCGATGAACATCCAGGCGCCGCCCAATCTGCAACCGGATGCGCTGGCCAATCTCGTGCGTGCCGGCATCAACGATTGGGGCGGCGTGTCACCGGTGACGCCGGATCACGTCAATCCGGAGCGGCCGTGGCCCCATCTCGAGCATCTGGCGTCGGCGACGGCACTGGCCGGGCGCACGCTGGCCGAACGCACCGCACTGTATCCTGAATATGTGCTGGCGCCCGAGCCTTGGATCGCCAAGCCGCTAAAGACGCCGCTGCTGCGCCTCGTTGATGCAGGTGGCCGCGCCCGCGAGGACGCGTGGGCGCCGGGCGATGCCAGCCTGCCGCCGCCAGCGCTGGATGCGGCACTGATCCGTGCGCGTCGTCCGGCGCGCTCGGCTCCTGTGGCTGCCATTCTGGACCGGTTGATGGCTGGTCGCGGCGCGAGCGAGGCCGAGATCAGCGCGTTGTTCTGCGCCCGCGGCGATGATTTCTCGGCCGTGTGCCATGCCGCCGACGCGCGGCGTCAGCAACGAAACGGCGATACCGTTTCCTATGTGGTCGTGCGCAACATCAACTACACCAACATCTGTACCTATGGCTGCAAGTTCTGCGCGTTCTCGAAGGGCAAGCTTTCCACCGACCATCGCGACAAGCCGTACATTCTCGAGCTGGAAGAGGTGGCGGAGCGAACGCGCGAGGCGTGGAGCCGCGGTGCGACGGAGGTTTGCCTGCAGGGCGGCATCGCACCGCGCTACACGGGCGACACCTATCTGGCGATAGCGGAAGCGGTGAAGATCGGCGCGCCAGATATCCACGTGCACGCGTTCTCGCCGCTGGAAGTCTGGCACGGCGCCACAACGCTGAAGCTGCCGCTGCAGGAGTATCTGACGCGGTTGAAGGCAGCCGGTCTCTCCAGCTTGCCGGGCACGGCCGCCGAGATCCTCGACGACGAGGTGCGCCAGATTCTCTGTCCCGACAAGATCACGACGGACCAGTGGCTCGAGGTGATGGAGGCGGCCCACGCCGTTGGCCTCAAAAGCACGGCAACGATCATGTTCGGCCATGTCGATCACCCCAGGCACTGGGCGCGGCATCTGATGCGCGTGCGCGCGCTGCAGGAGCGCACGGGTGGTTTCACGGAGCTGGTGCCGCTGGCGTTTGTGCACATGGAAAGCCCGATCTATCTGCGGGGCCAGTCGCGCAAGGGGCCGACCTTTCGCGAGGCTGTCCTCATGCACGCCGTGGCCCGCCTCGTGCTCGATCCCGTGATCACCAATATCCAGGCGTCATGGGTAAAGATGGGGCCGGAGGGGGCGGCGTTGTGTCTGGCGGCCGGCGCCAACGATCTCGGCGGCACGCTGATGAACGAGTCCATCACGCGGGCGGCGGGAGCTGCCTTCGGGCAGGAGATGACGGCGCCGGCGCTGGAGCGGCTCATTCGCGAGGCCGGCCGCCTGCCGCGTCAGCGCACCACGTTCTATGGCGATGCCCCCGAGGAGCGCCAGCAGGCGGCGGCCAAGGCAACGCCGGCAGCCGGCCCGGGTATGATTGCGGCGGAGTAGGGCGCAGTCACGAGAGGATAGGCCGGACAACGAAGCCCGCACCGGTGGTCCGGTACGGGCTGTTTGCTGGGTGCGGGATAGAGCGAGATCAGCGCTTCGAGAACTGGAAGCTGCGGCGGGCTTTGGCGCGGCCGTACTTCTTGCGCTCGACGACGCGGCTGTCACGGGTGAGGAAGCCGCCCTTCTTGAGCACGGAACGAAGCTCTGGCTCATAGTAGGTCAGCGCCTTCGAGATACCGTGACGGACGGCACCAGCCTGACCAGAAAGTCCGCCGCCTTTGACGGTGGCGCGGATGTCGAACTGGTCGTTGCGCTTGGACGTGTCGAGTGGCTGCTTCAAGAGCATCTGCAGCACGGGGCGCGCGAAGTAGGCGGTGAAGTCCTTGTCGTTGACGATGATCTTGCCGCTGCCGCGCTTGATCCAGACGCGGGCGACGGCGTTCTTGCGCTTGCCGGTGGCATAGGCCCGGCCTTTAGCGTCGATCTTCTGCTGGTAGACGGGCGCGCCCGGCGTTGCGGGGGTGGCGGCGGCGCCGGCCTCGCCCGTACCGGTGAGCTGGCCCAGATCGCTGAGTGACTTGGTCTCGGTCGCCATCTGGATCAGGCCCTCGTGTTCTTGCGGTTCATGACGCCGACGTCGAGCTTGGTCGGGTTCTGCGCGGCGTGCGGATGCTCCGAACCGGCGTAAATGCGCAGGTTCGCCATCAGGCGGCGATGCTGCGGTCCACGGCTCAACATGCGCTCGACGGCCTTCTCGACGACGCGGCCGGGGAACTTGCCTTCGAGGATCTGGCGGGGCGTTCGGGTCTTGATGCCGCCGGGATAACCCGTGTGGCGATAGTAACGCTTGTCCTCGAACTTCTTGCCCGAGAACACCACCTTGGCGGCGTTGACGACGATGATGTTGTCGCCCATGTCGACGTGGGGCGTGTAGGCCGGCTTGTGCTTGCCCTTGAGGCGCGTGGCGATGACCGCGGCGAGACGGCCGACAACAAGGCCCTCCGCGTCGATCACGACCCACTTCTTATCGACCTCGCCGGGCTTGGCGGAATAGGTCTTCATTGCGTGAATGGCTCCTGGATAGGGCGAACAGAGGGTCGGGCGCCGAATGGCGTTGAGGCCCTGTGTGCGGCCCGCGACGCATGAATAATGGCTGAAATCGCAGGCGTCAATCTTCAACTCGTGCAATCGAGTCGAAATAATTCAAGTTTTTCATATGGTTGCAATTGCGGTATCCTGAAACCACATAGACGGTAATAATCTACCCCACTCAGATGCGCGGCAGCGCGTAGCTGCCGGTGGCGTGGGCGATGACATCCGGCTTGCCGACCGAGACCAATTCGACGTCGGCATAAGCGAGACGGCGACCGAGCCGGATGATGCGAGCATGGGCCATGACATCCACAGCCTCCGGCCGTAACAAGAACGTGATGTTGAGATTGCTCGTCACGGCAGCTATGGCTGGGGCACCGAGCGTAGCGATCAGCGCGGCATAGATGGCGAAATCGGCGAGCGTGAACATGGCCGGGCCCGAGATGGTGCCGCCGGGCCGAATAGCGCTTGCGACCGCCGACATGCGCACCCGGGCGACACGATCGGCGACGGATTCGATATGCAGCCAACGTCCATTGACATGGATACCTGGAAACGTGGCGTCGATGAGTGCGTTGACATCGGCGACGGTGAGGGGTGTGCGCGGATCGGTCCCGATTGACATCCTTAATTGTGTCCCACTTCTGCGATCTGGATTACCGTCGAGTCGGTGGTTCTATACCCGGCCATCCGACAGCGGGATATATGGAGAAGAATCCCATGATGCTCAAACGTACGTTCGTTGCCGTGCTGTTCGCTGTCGCCAGCTTTGGTCTTGTGGCTGCAGCCGGTCCTGCTGCCCTGGCTGCCGAGGAGCCCTTCAAGCAGGTCAAGCTCTCCGAGAAACTGATCCAGAGCTTCATCGCGGCCCAGAAGGACCTGGCCGTGCTGGCCCAGAAGAACCCGCCGACGGAAACCGACAAGCCGGATCCCAAGATCCAAGCCGAGTTGGAGGCCATCGCCAAGAAGCACGGCTTCGCCAGCTTCGCCGAGTTCGATGACGTCGCATTCAACATCTCGTTCGTGATGGGCGGCATCGATCCCCAGAGCGGCAGCTTCACAGACCAGATCACCCAGATCAAGAAAGAGATCGAGGATGTGAAGGCCGACAGGACCGTTCCCGACGACCAGAAGAAGCAGATGCTGGCGGATCTCGACGAAGCCCTCAAGAACACGCCACCCCTCAAGTTCCCCGAGAACATCGAAGTGGTGAAGAAGTTCCATGGCGAGATCGCCAAGGTGCTGCAGTAACTGCCAGACTGCTGTAAGCTGCTGCCGCGTCGCAGGGCCTGCTGGTTGGCTCGCGGCGCGGTTCGCGTTTGGGAGCGGGACCAGGGAGGTGTGCGATGACGGCTGATGGTGCAGGTGCTGGGCACTCGAGCACAGGCGCTGCTGGCGATCCGCACGTCGTGCTGCGCGAAGAGCGCCGCGGCCGCATCGCCGTGTGGAAGCTCAATCGACCGGCGCAGCGCAACAGCCTGTCAGAAGGCCTCATTTCGGCATTGCAGGTGGCCATCGACCGCGTCTCGGTGGACCGGGACGTGGCGGCGGTGGTGATTGCGGCGGATGGACCGGCGTTCTCTGCCGGCCATGATCTGAAAGAAATGTCGGCGCGGCGTGGCGATGCCGATGGCGGCCGCGCCTACTTCGCGCATGTGATGAATATCTGCGCCCGCATGATGCTCTCGATCCAGCGCTCACCGAAACCGTTCATTGCGGCCGTCGAGGGCGTGGCGTCGGCGGCGGGCTGCCAACTGGTGGCAACGTGCGATCTTGCGGTGGCGGGCAAGGCGGCGCGGTTCGCGACACCGGGCGTCAACATCGGCCTGTTCTGCTCGACGCCGATGGTGGCGCTGACACGCAACATGCCAAGAAAGCGCGCCATGGAGATGCTGCTGCTCGGCGAGATGCTCGAAGCGGACGCGGCCGCCGATTTCGGCTTGGTCAACCGGGTGGTGCCGGAAGGCACGGCGCTGGATGCGGCGCTGGCCATGGCCGAGGTCATCGCCTCGAAATCGACAGCGACGGTGGCGATCGGCAAGGAAACCTTCTACGCCCAACTCGAAGCGCCCGTTGCCGAGGCCTATGCCGAAGCAGCAGACGTAATGGTGCGCAACATGATGTACCGGGACGCCGAGGAAGGCATTGGCGCCTTTATCGAGAAGCGCCAGCCGATGTGGAAGGGCTGCTGAGCATGACACCGCACGTGTCGCTGATCACGCTTGGAGTGACCGACATGGCGCGGGCCCGGGCGTTCTATGAGCGGCTTGGCTTCAAGGCGTCGGCGGCCAGTCAACCAACGGTGACATTTTTTCAGGTCGGCGGCGTGGTCGTCTCGCTCTATGGGCGTGACGCGCTGGCCGAAGACGCTTGCGTTGCCACGAGCAAACCCGCCTTTTCCGGCATTACGCTGGCCTGCAATGTGGCCAGCGAGGCGGAAGTCGATGCCCTGCTGGCGCATGCGGTTGCCTGTGGCGCGGCACTCGCGAAACCTGGCCAGAAGGTCTTCTGGGGCGGCTATTCCGGCTACTTTGCCGATCCTGACGGCCATCTGTGGGAGGTGGCCCACAATCCCTTCGTCGCCCTCGACCCTGAAGGCCGCGTCACGCTTCCTTAGTCACCGCGATCCATAGCGAAAGTTCAGCATGTTGTTGCCACGCCATGGAGTGACGACGCTTGCCATCGCCCTGCTCGGCCTGCTGGCGATTTGCTCTTGGCATGGAGCGGCGGCACAGACGGCTGGCGATCCGACGCGCGCGCAACGGTTCGTCGCGGCGCGCAACTGGGGCTACCAACTCGAGCATCTCGATCCGGCCCGGCTGGCGACGGCGCCGTACGACGTGCTGGTGATCGACTATGCTCGGGACGGGGCCGAGGAAACGGCACTGACCCCGGCCGAACTCGCCGCCATCAAGCGCAAACCCGATGGCAGCCAGCGCATCGTGCTCGCCTACATGTCGATCGGCGAGGCGGAAACCTATCGTTACTACTGGAACTGGACCTGGGGCGGCAGCTGGTATGGCCGGTTGCTGTCCTTTGCCTTCGCCCCGCGATGGCTGGGCCGCGAAAATGGTGAATGGGGCGGCAATTATGCCGTGCGCTACTGGGACGACGGCTGGCAGCGCATCATTCTCGGTGACGGCGGTTATCTGGACCGCATTGTCCGCGCGGGCTTCGACGGGGTTTATCTGGACAAGATCGACTCGAGCCTCGAGGCCATCGGCGAGGACCGGCCAACGGCGAAGGCCGACATGCGCACGTTCGTGGCCCGCATCGCGGAGCGCGGGCGCCGGCTCTCCCCCGGCTTCCTGGTGGTGCCGCAGAATGGTGAGGAGTTACTCGATGACGCGGCGTATGTGGCCTTGATCAACGGCATGGGCAAGGAAGACCTGCTCTATGGCGAGTTCAAGGACCAGGTGGCCAATCCCCGCGACGTTGTTGCCCGCCGGTCGGCCCAGATGGCGCCACTGCGGGTGGCTGGAAAACCCATTCTGGCGGTGGAATACCTGGACGATCCTAAGGCCATCGCCGACGCGCGGCGGATCCTGAGCCAGCTCGGCTATGTGCCTCATTTCGGCGATCGCGACCTCTCGCGCATGCGGTTCACGGATGTCTCCGATGGGGCAGCGGCGCAGAAGCGCAAGAGCAAACGCAAACGCCGGTGGTTCTGGTAAGCGCCGAAGTGCGCTAGAAGTTGATCCCATGACACACGACAGCTACGACGACGAGCATATTGCCGCGATCCTGGGCCAGGTGAAGACCGTGGCGATCATCGGCGCGTCCGCCAACATCAGCCGGCCGAGCTATTTCGTGATCAAATACCTGATCTCGAAAGGCTACACCGTACACCCGGTCAATCCGGGCATGGCGGGGCAGGAGATACTCGGTCGCAAGGTCTATGCGACGCTCGCCGAGGTGCCCGCACCGGTCGATATGGTCGATATCTTCCGCAATTCGGAGGCGGCCCTCGAGATCACGCGGGAAGCGATCGGGCTCAAGGACCGGCTCGGCATCAAGGTGATCTGGATGCAGCTGACGGTGCGCAACGACGAGGCGGCGCGCGAAGCCGAGGCGGCGGGGCTGCAGGTGATCATGAACCGCTGTCCGAAGATCGAGTATGGGCGGCTCTCCGGCGAAATCGGCTGGGCGGGCGTCAATGGCGGGGTGATCTCCTCGCGGCGACGGCTGCTCGGGCCCGGTGTGCAGAACCAGATCATCGGCGGCAAGCGGTGAACCAAGTCCGTTGCTCGAGCACCCGCAGGCAGACGCAATGACGGCGCGAACCATCACCGTTGTCGGAGCCGGCATCCTCGGCCTCTGGCAAGCGCTGGTGCTGGCGCAGCATGGCCACAAGGTAACGCTCGTCGAAGCCAGCCCTGAGCCGTTCGCCGATGCAGCAAGCCGGTGGGCCGGCGCGATGCTGGCGCCCTACTGCGAAGAAGAAGGCGCCGAGCCTCGCGTGCGCGATCTGGGCCTCGAAGGCATGGCGCTGTGGCGGGAGGCCTTTCCCGGCATCGTGTCCAACGGCACGCTGGTGGTCGCTGCCGCGCGCGACCGCAGCGAGCTCAACCGCTTTGCGCGGGCGACGCGGGGCCACGTGCTGATCGACGCCGAGCAGGTGGCGGCGCTGGAGCCTGATCTCGGCCAGCGCTTTCAGAGCGGCCTCTACTACCAGGACGAAGCGCACATGGCGCCACGTGAGGCCATGGCGTTCCTGCTGGCGGCGGTGCGGCACGCCGGCGTCGACGTGCGCCTGGGGACGACGGCTTCGCTGAGCGGCGACGGTCCCGTCATCGATTGCCGTGGCCTTGCCGCCCGCGCCGAGCTGCCAACCTTGCGCGGCGTGCGTGGCGAACGGTTGCTGATCAAGACGAACGAGATCAAGCTGACGCGCCCGGTGCGGCTGCTGCATCCCAGGTATCCGCTGTATGTCGTGCCGTGGGCCGACGGCGTGTTCATGGTCGGGGCGACGGTGATCGAGAGCGAGGATCCTTCGCCGGTCACGGTGCGGTCGGCGCTGGAATTGCTGGGGCTCGCCTATGCGCTGCATCCGGCCTTCGGTGAGGCGGAGATCATCGAACTCGGTGCGGGACTGCGGCCATCGTTTCCCGACAACGTGCCCAAGGTGGTGGTGCGGGGCGAACGACTGTTCGTCAACGGCGCCTACCGGCACGGCTTCCTGCTGGCGCCGGTCCTCGCCAAGGCTGCGGCGGACTATCTGGATCGCGGCGCGCGGCTGGAGGGTATCGTCGTCGACGGGTGAGCCGTGGTAGCCTCGCTGACGGATCGGTACGGAGGCTCGCCATGGCTCAAGACACTCTCTCCGAGGCGCGCGGCATGGCCGCCAACACCCCGGCGATCGGCTCGACCGGGTATCTGTCAGGCTTCGGCAATACTTTTGAAACCGAAGCCTTGCCGGGTGCGTTGCCGGTGGGGCGCAACTCGCCGCAGCGCTGCGCCTATGGCCTCTATGCCGAGCAGATTTCGGGCTCGCCGTTCACGGCGCCACGGGCCGCCAACGAGCGCTCGTGGCTCTATCGCATCCGACCGTCGGTGCGGCATACGGGCAAATTCAAGCGGATATCGAACGGGTTGGTGCGGACCGCTCCGTGCCTGGAGCACGAGATGCCGCTCGGGCAATTGCGCTGGTCGCCGACGCCCATTCCGACGCGTCTGCAAACCTTCGTCGAGAGCCTCGAGACGATGACGACAGCGGGCGATGCCGGCACGCAAACGGGCATGGCCGCGCACGTCTATCTGGCAACGCGCTCGATGACCGACGACGTGTTCTGGAACGCGGACGGCGAGATGCTGATTGTGTTGCAGCTGGAGCGGCTGCGCTTCGTCACCGAGTTTGGCCAGATCGACGCGGAACCGGGCGAGATCGTGGTGATCCCGCGCGGCGTCACGTTTCGCGTGGAGTTGCTGGGGGGGCCGGCGCGGGGCTTCGTGTGCGAGAATTACGGCGGCGCCTTCACCTTGCCGGAGCGGGGGCCGATCGGCGCCAACTGTCTCGCCAACGCGCGCGATTTTCTGGCACCGGTGGCCCGCTATGAAGACAGGGACGGTGCCACGCGCCTCACGGTGAAGTGGGGCGGCGCGCTGTGGGAGACGACGCTGCCGCATTCGCCGCTGGACGTGGTGGCGTGGCATGGCAACTACACGCCCTACAAGTACGACCTGCGCCGCTTCAATGCGGTGGGCTCGATCTCGTTCGATCACCCGGACCCGTCGATCTTCACGGTGCTGTCGGCGCCGTCGGAAACGCCGGGCACCTCGAACGTCGATTTCGTGATCTTTCCGGAGCGGTGGGCGGTGGCCGAGGATACGTTCCGGCCGCCCTGGTTCCATCGCAACATCATGTCGGAGTTCATGGGACTCATCTATGGCGTCTACGATGCCAAGCCCGAGGGTTTCGCGCCAGGTGCCATGAGCCTGCACAACCAGATGCTGGCGCATGGTCCTGATCGCAATGCCTTCCAGCATGCGACCGAGAGCGAATTGAAACCGGTCAAGCTGACCGGCACGCTGGCGTTCATGTTCGAGACGCGGTTTGCGCAGCGCGTGACCCGGCATGCGGGGGAGTTGGCCACCCTGCAGAAGGATTATGCCGACTGCTGGCAGGGCCTGGAAAAGCGCTTCAATCCGAACCAGCGGTGAGCGGTTTGAGCACGCAAGATAGCCCTGGTTTCGCACCATTTCCGGGCAGCCTCCCGATCGACAGCCAGGGTCTGCGGCGGCTGCCTGAAGGCATGGCATTGGTCCAGGCGCAGGCGTTCGATCTGGTGCGGCCGCCGGCAGGATTTCTCGCCGACCCATACCCCATGTATCACGCGCTGCGCATGTTTGCGCCGGTGCACCGAATGGCCTCGGGCAGCGTCTTGATCACGCGGCACGCCGATCTCGAAGCTGTGTACAAGGATACCGTTACATTCTCCTCCGACAAGAAAATCGAGTTCCGGCCGAAGTTCGGCGACAGTCCGCTCTACACGCATCACACCACGAGCCTCGTGTTTAATGATCCCCCGCTGCATACGCGCGTGCGCAAGATCATCGTCGGCGCGTTGACCCCACGGGCTGTCGCCGACATGGAGGCGCCCGTGGTGGCTCTGGTCGACCGGTTGCTGGATGCCATGGCCGCCAAGGGAGACGTGGATCTGATCGAGGATTTCGCCGCGGCCATTCCCGTCGAGGTGATCGGCAACATGCTGGCGGTGCCGCGCGACGAGCGTGGTCCACTCCGAGAGTGGTCGCTGGCCATTCTCGGCGCGCTCGAGCCGGCGCCAACATCCGAGCAATTGGCGCGGGGTAATCGGGCCGTCACCGACTTCACTGCCTATCTCGTGGATCTCGTCGACGACCGTCGCAAGCATCCCGGTGATCCCGAGAAGGACGTGTTGACGCGATTGATCCAGGGTGAAGCGGAAGGCGACAAATTGACCGCCGCCGAGCTTTATCAGAACTGCATTTTCATTCTCAATGCGGGGCATGAAACGACCACCAATCTGATCGGCAATGGTCTGGTCGCGCTCACCGAATGGCCGCTGGAGCGGGCGCGATTGGTGGCCGAGCCAAGGCTGGTGCGCACGGCGGTGGAGGAATTTCTGCGCTTCGAGGCCTCTAACCAGCTCGGCAACCGCATGACGACGCGGGCCGTTGAGATTGCAGGCGTGTCGCTGGCCGCGGGCACCTCGATCACGCTGTGCATTGGTGCCGCGAACCGTGATCCTGACCGTTTTCCGCGCCCCGACGTGCTGGACGTCGGACGGGCGCCGAACCGGCATCTGGCCTTCGCCTCAGGGCCGCATCAGTGTGTCGGCATGACCGTGGCGCGGCTGGAGGGACGCATTGCCGTGAAGCGCTTTCTGGCCCGTTTCCCGCGGTATCGCTTGGCTGCGCCGCCCGTGCGTGGCGGTCGCGCGCGGTTCCGCGGCTTCCTGTCGATCCCGGCGTTGGTGGCCTAGACCTCGTCCTCGGAAACCGCTTCGGACCAGGGTTGCTCGGGCTCCGTGGCGCCTTCGTTCATGTCGCCGGCGCGGCGGACAGCACCGGCAATCGTGAAGGGCGTTGGATAGGGTACGGGCTCGGCGTCGACGGTGCGCAGCTCGGCTTCGAGCGTGCTGCGAGCGTCGGCGGGCAAGCGGCGGTCGACGGAAACACCGGCGCCGGTGCCGCCGGAGACATCGATGCGCGGCTGATGGAAGGCGCGGTCGAGATCGAAGCCGAAATCGGCGCTCATGGCGAGCAGCTGGAACACGGCGGGGATGATGCGCCGGCCGCCGCAGCCGCCAATGCCGATGGCACGCTCGCTGTTGGCCATGATGGTGGGCACGTAGTTCGAGAGCCCTCGGCGTCCGGGGCCGAGGCCGTTGGGGCCGTCGGGGCGCGGGTCAAACCAGTTGATGCCGTTGTTCATGAGGATGCCGGTTTTCGGCAGCACGATGCGCGAGCCGAATAGGGACAGCAGCGTTTGCGTCAGCGTGACGATGTTGCCGGCGCGATCGATGACCGAGAGATGCGTCGTGGAGGTCGGCAGGCTGCGCTCGCCGGCATCGCCCATGCGCTTGAAGCGATCGTCCCAGGCGTGCTCGAGGGCCTTGGCGTAAGCGACGAAGCGGGCGCCGTCGGGCTCCTTTCCGGGTTTGCCGCCGTGGGCTGCCAGATGCTTGAAGGCCAGCGCCATTGTCGGCCCGCCGGTGAGCTCGGGCAGCACGTGCAGGGTTTCGCGACCATAATTGAAGGCGAGCGGCTCGCGCTCGACGGCCTTGGCGTCGCTCATATCTTCGGCGGAGAGATAGCCGCCCATGGCCTGGATATCCTCGGCGATGGCGCGGCCGACGGCGCCCGTGCTCATGACCTGGGCACCGTCCTCGGCGATGGCGCGGAGCGTGCGGGCCAGTTCCGGCGACTTGAAGCGGGGAGCGGCGAGACCGGCTTGCGGGGCGGGCGCTATCGGCACGACGCCGTTGGGCAGGAAGCGAGCCTTGGCGCCAGGGTCCTTCAGGAGATCGCCCATTGCGGAGGCGATCACAAGCGTGGTCATCCAGTCGACGACGGGGCCGTCCTCGGCGAGCTTGACGGCGGGTGCGACCAGATCGGCCCAACGCTTGCTGCCGAACATCTTGTGGGCGAGGGCAAGCCCCAGCGGCTCGGTCGGGGCCACCACGGCTTTCGGGCCGACGTTGTTGATGTTGCCCTTCACCGCGGGCCAGCCGAACAGGTTGCCGACGTCGAGGCCGCCGGCCAGCTCGAAGTCCGCGATCTTGAGGCCCTTCGGCGAGCGACCACCGAAATCGATGGCGGTGACTTTGCCCGACTTGGCATCGCGATGCAGCATGGCGCCGACGCCGCCGATGCCGGACATCCAGGGCTCGACAACGCCGACGGCGAAGGCTGCCGCGATGGCGGCATCGATCGCATTGCCACCCTCCTTGAGGACCCGCGCGCCGATCTCGGAGGCGACCCGGCATTGGGTGACGACGATGCCGCCCTTGGAGCGTGCCGACGGCTTGGTGACGCGCCGCTTCAATGACAGGTTGGGCGAGAGCGCAGAATGGACCTTCGGCATGGGACCTCCGGGAAGGGGCGAATTTGGCGCGCGAGGCGGGCGAGAACGGCCGGCCGCCAGTCTGTCAGGCAAAGGCCTGGCAGTTCAAGTGTCGCTTGAAGACTTGATGGGGTCGGCGCGACGCCGATCGAGCCAGCGGGCGACCGGGTCACGTGGGCTGCCTCGAGAGGCGGTGACTACCGCCAGCGCACGCGCCAGACTGGCCGCAAGATCAGCGTTCTGGAAGCCGGCGCCGGCGTCAAGGAGGCGCTGCGGGACAACGCGTGTGCGATTGAAGAGCAGGCGTGCCAGGGGACCGATGCGGCGCTCCACGCGCCGCTGGGAGACCGGCAGAGCGACAGGCCAAGGATTGAACGGCACCAAAGCTGCCTGCAGGATTTCGCCCGCCAGCGGTTCCGGGGCGACGCCGATCAGCGGACCGGTGAGGCCGCGATGCCCGACCAGGCCGGCGATCAAGGCCGCCGCATCCTCGGGATCGATGGCGGGGATCAGCGCCCCGGCGAAATTGGGGATGCCACCACGGCGCGCCAGGCGCACCAGCGCTTCGAGCACGGGGCCGGCATCGATCAGCAGACCAAGACGGACCATGGCAAGGCTGGCGCCGCCGCTGGCCAGCGCATTACAGGCGGCCTCGATGTCGAGCACGCCGCGCTCGAACGCTGTTGCCGGTTCAGAGCGTGGCGTCAAATCCGTCATGACCTCGCCAGCGGCGGTCGTCAGTGGCGGCATCACCACCGAGGCGACGACGATGCGCAGCGTCTGGTTGCGGGCGGCGATGGCCAGCCGCTCGGCGAGTTTCAGTCGCGATGAGCGCAAACGCAGAGCGCGCTCGGTATCGGCGGGACCGGCCAGCGGCTCGCCCGCCAGATGCACGATGGCATCGAGGTCGGCGAGTGCCGCCTCCGGTAGCGGCTCCGACAGCGGATGCCATTCGATGCAAGTGGCATGGCGGCCAAGCACGGCGTCGGCGCGGAATGGGCGCCGCGTAACAAGGCGAACCGCATGGCCCTCGGCGACCAGACGCGCCACCACGCGCTGGCCGAGGGCGCCGGTGGCACCTGTGACCAGAATTCGCAGGCTCGGTGTGGTCACGGGGTTGGCCTTCGTCGTCGACATGTCGCCGCGCGATGATGTCTCGCCTATTGACCGCGGGCAACGCCTTTCGGCGCACGTGGACGGGCAGGCGCGGCGGCTGGCACGTCGCCCGGCTGCGCTCCAGCCTCGAGGACGAGGCGGCACTCGGCCGGCAATTGCTCGAGCGTCAGTTGCGGTTTCGGCGGCGGCGGCTTGAGGCTCGGATCGACGGGGCGTGGCGGCCGCCGCAACAGGGCGATCCAATCGTCGACCTCCTTGCCGCAGCCATCGTCGTTGCCGACGGGCTGTTGGCCGGCGCAGCCCTCGCTCCCTTTGGGGCAGGCGATGCGGATGTGCATGTGGTAGTGGTGACCCCAGAACGGGCGGATCTTGCTGAGGCTGCCTTTGGTGGAGGCGGGATCGAGACACAGCGCCTTCTTGATGCCCGGGTGCACGAGAATGCGCTCGACATTTGGGTAAGTGGCGGCGCGCCGGATCAGGCGGGCGTGAGCGGCGGTGAAGACCTTCTCGTCGGCGAGCACGCCGTCGGCTCCCAGCATCGAGACGGCTGAGATGTCCTCGCGCTCCTTCTCGGTCAGGCGGCGATTCGGCATGGGGGTGAGCCAGATGTCGGCATCGAGACCGATCTGGTGGCTGGCGTGACCGGTCAGCATCGGTCCACCACGCGGCTGCGACAGATCACCGACCAGCAGGCCGGGCCAGCCGTCCATCGCCTTGGCGTCCTTGGCCAGCTGCTCCACCAGCGCGATTAACTCCGGATGGCCCCAGTTGCGGTTGCGCGAGAGCCGCATCGCCTGCCAGTTCGGCCCATCGATGGCGAGGGGCTTGGCACCCGAAAGGCAGCCGCGCGAGTAAAAGCCGATGGCACGGGGCGCCAGAGGTGCGGCATCATGCTTGGCGCCGAACAGCTTGCGCGCCTCTGGCCCGCGAGGGCCGGGTTTTGGAGCGGCGGGCGCTGGTGCGGACGGAGCAGCCTCGGGCGCCGGCGGTTCCTCCGAGGTCGGAGCCTGGGCCACAGCCGGCAGTCCTGACAGGCTCAAGGCCAAGGCACCAGTCAACAGTCGCGCCCTAAGACGGTGCGCTGCGGCACTTCGCATTCGCATGGTGCCCTCCCTTCGCCACAATTCAACCACGCAAATCATATGGCTCGGATGTAGGGCAGCAATTGGACGGCGGGCAAGCGCCAAATCGGGCGCACGTTTGGCCATCTTGCGCACGACACGACACAGCGGCCAGCAGGGAACGGCGGGGATTCGATGATTACACTCTATGGCTTCGGTCGCTTATATGGGCTGCCCGATCCTTCGCCGTTCGTGTCGAAAGCCGAAGTGCTGCTGAAGCTTGCGGGGCTTGGCTACAGGCGCGATGAGACGGGATTCAACAAAGCGCCGAAAGGTAAGCTCCCCTACATCAATGATGGCGGCACGATCATTGCCGACTCGACGTTCATTCGCGCGCATCTGGAGCAGCGTCACGGCGCCAATTTCGAACAGGGCCTCGATGCGCAACAGAAGGCGGTGGCGTGGGCGGTGGAGAAGATGTGCGAGGAACATCTCTACTGGGCCATCATGGACAGCCGCTGGATGGTCGATGCCAACTTCGACAAGGGACCACGGCGCTACTTCGACAAGGCGCCGCGGCTGGTGCGGCCCTTCATCGTCGCCATGGTGCGCCGGCAGGTGAGAAGCGCGCTGAAGGCACAAGGCCTGGGTCGCCACAGCCGGGCCGAGATCGAGCAACTGGCCAAGCGCGACATCGATGCAATTGCCGTCATTCTCGGGGACAAACCCTGGCTGATGGGCGCTGAGCCCTGCGGCGCCGACGCCTCGGTGTGGTCATTCGTGGCCAGCCTGCTGTGCCCTCGATTCGAATCGCCGATGCGGGAGGCGACAGCCGCCCATGCCAATCTGGTTGCTTATCGCGATCGGGGCATGGCGCGCTGGTTCCCGGATCTCGCCGAACAGGCCTGACAATCATCCCGTCAGGTTGCGGAAAACGGCATCCAGCATGAGGCCTGCGAGCAGGATCCAGCCGACAAAGCGGTTCGACTTGAAGCGCAGCAGGCAATTGTCCGGCTTGGCGATGTCGAGCGTGGCCACCTGCCACGTACAGTGCGCAGCGATCGCGGCCAGGGCGAAATAGGTGAGCGCTCCGGCACCAGCGAGTGTCACGGCGAGCAGCCAAAGGGTGAGTGCGCCGGCATAGAAGCCGGTGATCCAGGGCCGCGACGCATCGCCGAAGCGGATGGCTGTGGACTTGAGGCCTAGAGCGAGATCGTCCTCCTTGTCCTGGTGGGCGTAGATAGTGTCGTAACCGATGGTCCAGAGCACGCAGCCGGCATAGAGCACGATCGCTGGCCATTCCAACGTGCCACGTGCTGCAGCCCAACCGACCAGCGCGCCCCACTTGAACGTGAGGCCCAGCACCAGTTGCGGCCAGAACGTGTAGCGCTTCATGAACGGATAGATGGCGACAAGGCCGAGCGAGGCGACGGCGAGGGCGATGGTGTAACGGTTCAACTGCACCAGCACGACGAGGCCGACCAGCAGTAAGGCCCCCATGAACAGGGCGGCCTGGCGGACACTGACCTGGCCCGACGGAATTGGCCGGCTGCGCGTGCGCTCAACGCCCGCGTCATAGTCGCGGTCGACGATGTCGTTCCAGGTGCAGCCGGCGCCGCGCATGGCAAAGGCGCCGATGAGGAACAAGAGCGCCAACCAGGGATCGGGATAGGCCTTGCCGCTGGCAAGCTCGGCCAGCGCCAGCGACCACCAGCAGGGAAACAGCAGCAGCCACGAGCCGATCGGCCGATCGAAACGGGCGAGCCGCAGAAAGGGCCGCGCAGCCGGCGGCGCCAACCGGTCGACCCAATTGCCGGGTACGGCGTCGGCGACGGGACGCGCGGACGCGGCCAGCTCGGACGGCGATGCGGGATGTGGAGGAATGGCGGTCATGCGGCTGGCCTTCACCCGATCACTTTGGTGGCGCGCAGTGCGGCCAGCCGGCCGGCATCGTAACCGAGCAGCGTGCCCAGCACCTCGTCCGTGTGCTGGCCCGGTGTCGGCACGGGACCAATGCGGCCGGGCGTTGCCGACATCTTGACGGCGAGGCCCGGGACGTGGATTTCGCCCGCCAACGCATCAGGTTGTTTGGCCAGCATCTGCCGCTCCCACAGGTGCGGATCCTTGACCACTTCGGGAATGCTGCGCACGGGCGCCACGGGAATACCGGCCTTCAAGAGGGTTTCGACGATTTCGGCAACGGTCCGCTCGGCGACCCAGGCCTCAAGGGCTTGCCGGCGGACATCGCTGGAACTGGCCGACGAATTCATCGGTCGCGTGTCGTCGGTTGCGTTGGTCATGCCGATCACCCGCATCAGTGTGCCGACCATATCGCGACCGATGGCGGCGATGACCACGTGCCCATCCTTGGCGCGATAGGGGGGACGTCCGCCTTCGCCACCTGCCTCACCTTCGAGATGGGTGATGCTCGGGATTTCCACCATGGTGAGGGCGGAATCGAGCAGGCAGCAGTCGATCATCTGGCCTTCGCCGGTGCGGTCACGGTGGCGCAGGGCGGCCAGCGCGCCGATGGTTGCGTGCAAGGCCGTTGTGCGGTCGATTAGCGAGAACGCGGTACCGACCGGCTGTCCCACCGGTCGCCCGGTCAGGCTCATCAGGCCGCTCATCGCCTGTCCCAGGGGATCGAAGGCCGGCCGGTCGCGATAGGGGCCGGTCTGGCCGAAGCCCGACACCGAGACCAGGATGATGTCGCGCTTCAAGGCCTTCAGAGCTTCGTAGCCAAAGCCCATGGCGTCCATGGTGCCGGGCCGGAAGTTTTCCAGAACGATGTCGGCCGTTTGCACCAGTTCGGAGAACACGGCCTTGCCTTCGGCCAGGCGCAGATCCAGGCAGATCGACTTCTTGCCGCGATTGTAGACTGTGAAATAGACGCTCTGGCCGCGCACCATCGGCGGGTTCTTGCGCGTCTCCTCGCCGCCGAGACGCTCGATCTTGATCACCTCGGCGCCGAGATCGGACAGCATCATGCCGCCGCGGGGGCCTGCCTGAAAGCGTGCCAGTTCCAGCACGCGCACGCCGTCGAGACTGAATGTCATGGGGTCCTCGCTTGGGATTGTACGGTCATCGGCGTGATCGACTGTATCGCTCTATCGGGTCCAAGGTGGCGAAACACACGTTGCGCAACTGCGTCCGTCCGGACCTTAACCCTGCAGCACCAGTACCGCAGGCCGCCCTCGGTGGAGCGGAGGCGAGAATAATAACTCAGCCCAGCAAGGCGGGGATAAGATTCCCGAGCTTTTCTTCGTTGTGGTGTGCAGGCGTGAAGGCCGTCAGCGGGCGGGCAGGATCACCTGGGGAGGCGGCGGATCGGCATACAACTCAGCCACCAACCCCGCGCGGCGCTCGAGCATGGCGCGCTGGTTAATGGAGCCCTTGTCGGTGATCTCGCCGGCATCGATCGAGGGCGGTTCGACGAGCAGGATGAGCCGATCGATGCGCGTCGAGGAGCCGGTGGCGGTGTCGGCGAGGCTGGTCAAGGCTCGCGCCATGAAGCCGCGGACGGTTGGATGGGCAAGGATGTCGGGAACGGCCAGGCTGCGTCCGCCATCGGGGAGCAGCGCGCGACAGGAGGCCAGATCGGGGATGACGAGGGCTGCCAGGACATCACGATCATGCCCGGCGATGACCAGCTCACGCGCTAGCGGCGACAGGCCCGCCAGATACTTGAGTCGCAGCGGACCCGCACTGACCCAGGTGCCGCTGGCGAGCTTGAAATCCTCCGCGATGCGGCCATCGAAAACGAGGCCGCGTGCGGGATTGGCAACATCGTGAAAGCGCAGGGCATCGCCGAGGCAATAGAAGCCTTCCGCATCGAAGGCGGCGGCCGTTGCCTGCGGGTCGCGCCAATAGCCGGGCGTAACGGTGCCGCCTTGGATGCGGGCCTCGATCTTGCCGTTGGTGGGCGACAGCTTCAGCGTGATGCCGGGCAACGGCAGGCCGATAACGCCGAGATCGGCGATGGCCTCTGTCGGTACCAGAGCGGCGGGGGCTGTTTCTGTCGAGCCGTAACCGGTAACCATCAGGATGCGCTGGCCCGTTGCGGCGACTGCGATCTCGTCGAGGCCGGCTGCGATGTGCGGGCTGAGGCTGGCGCCTGAGTAGAAGTTGACGCGCAGCCGCTCGAGATAGCGCGTGCGCAAGGCTGGATCGGCGCGCAGAAACGGCAGCAGTTCCTGATAACCCTTCGGCACGTTGAAATAGAGGGTTGGCGAGATCTCCTTCAGATTGCGCACGGTGGCGAACATGCCGTCCAGCGTCGGTCGGCCGTCGTCGATCCACAGCGTGCCGCCGTTCCAGAGCACCAGCCCGAAATTGTGATTGCCGCCGAAGGTATGGTTCCACGGCAGCCAGTCGAGCAGCACCGGCGGCTCGTGCGCGTGAAACGGCGCCCACGTCTCGAGCATGGCCTGGTTGAGGCACAGCATGCGCTGCGTGTTGATGACGCCTTTCGGCTGCCCCGTTGAGCCCGAGGTGAACAGCACCTTCGCAATGGTGTCGGGGTTGACCTTGGCATGTGCAGCGTCGACCGCGGCGGTGGATGACGCGCCATGCTCCAGGCTGGAAAATGGCGTCACGCCCGGTCCGCTGCCGATTGCAGCGACGATCTCGACGCCGGGCGGCATGGTCGCGGTGATGGCGCGTGCAAAGGGCGGGAAGGAGTCGGCGAAGACGAGGCCCGGTGTGAGCGCGTTGGCGATGTGGCGCAGCTTCGCGAAATCCGTCGAGACCAACGCATAGGCGGTTGAAATGGGTGCATAGGGCACGCCGATGTGCATGGCCGCCAAGGCCAGCAGTGCATGGCGAATGGAATTGCCGGAGAGGATCATGATCGGCCGCTCGGGCGTCAGCTCGCGTGCCAGCAGGGCGGCTGCAATACGCTCCACGCGAGCCAGGGTCTCGCCGTAGCTGATCGTCACCCATTGGCCATTGGGACCACGCTCGGCAAGGAATGTGCGTTCCGGCGCGGCATGGGCCCAATGCAACAGTTTTTGCGAGATGGCTGGCGGCGTCGCGCGCACGGGATCCATCGAGCGCAGCAGCAGGCTGCCGTCGGCACGACGCTCGACGCCGATGTGGAGTTCGCCGAGGCCCACGGGGCGTAGTGGAGCTGTGGCCGACATCGCCACCTACGCGCCCACGTTGCCGAATGCGCTACCTTTGATCGCGCGCAACACGCGTTCCGGTGTCATCGGCATGTGGTTGACGCGCACGCCGACCGCACGGCGGATGGCATTGGCGATGCAGGCTGCTACCGGCACGATTGGCACCTCGCCAACGCCGCGCAAGCCATAGGGCACGCCTGGCACCGGCGTTTCAATGATGACGCATTCGATCGCGGGGACATCGAGCGCCGTGGGCATGCGGTAGTCGAGCAGGCTGGCGTTGCGCAGCCGTCCCGTGTCGTCATAATCGAAATGCTCCGTCAGTGCCCAGCCGAGGCCTTGCACGACGCTGCCCTCGATCTGGCCCTCGACGGCGGTCGGATTGAGCGCGCGCCCGACATCCTGGAAGGCGGTGTAGCGCAGCACCGTGACCTGGCCGGTCTCGGGATCGACCTCGACGTCGCTGACGTGGGCTGCAATCTCGACGCCGAGCGGCAATTTGGTCGACACACCGCGGCCGATGATGGCGCCATCGGTCAACGTGGCACGCATCAGGTCCGACAGGCTGATCGAGGCGCCGCCGGGCTTGTTGCTGTGGAACACGGCCGCCGCGTAGCTGAGGTCATCAGATGTGCATTGCAGCTTCTCGGCCGCACGCTTGCGCAATTGCCCGAGCGCATCGCGGCAGGCCTCGGAGACGGCGGCGGCCATGGTGCGGGCGAGGCGACTGCCGGCTGCCGCATCGGAGTAGCCAACCGACTTGGTGTCGCCCATCTCGACGCGGACGTCGCCAATCGAGAGCCCGAATTCCTCGGCGGCGACCTGCGCCATCGTGGTGCGCGTGCCGGAGATGTCGACGGAGCCCATGGTCACCATCGGCCGGCCGTCGCCGGTCATTGTCACGTGCGCCGCTGAGGTCATCGACGTGCCGCGCCAATAGCCGAGTGACAGCCCGCGACCACGGGGCAATGCACCCTTGCCCAACGGCGCGCGCCAGCAGTCGTGGGCTGCCACGCGATCGAGAATAGTGGTGAGGCCGATGGAAGGGAATGGCGTCCCGATCGGCATCAGGCTGCCGGTCACCGCGGCATTGCGACGGCGCAGCTCCAAGGGATCGAGCGATAGCTGCAACGCGATCTCGTCGATGGCCTGCTCGAAGGCATAGGTGGCCTGGATGCCGCCGGGACCGCGATAGGCCTCCGTGCGCGGCTTGGTGGTGACGACATCGAGGCCTTCAAGGCGCAGCGTCGGACACTGGTAGCAGGCGGCTGAACCCTGCATGACCAGCGTCGTCGGCGTGCCTGGAATGCCACCGGTGTCGAGTACATAATGGCCGTCGACGGCGGTGAGCTTGCCTTGCGCGTCGGCGCCGATGCGCACGCCGATTCGCGCACCTGCTGCCGGACCCGAGCCGCCGGCGAGCAGTTCCTCGCGCGAGATGACCATCTTGACGGGGCGGCCGCACAGCTGCGCCAGTCGCGCTGCGATGGGCTCGAGATGCACGGTGATCTTGCCGCCAAAGCCGCCGCCCATCTCGAGCGGAATGACCTTGAGGCGCGACTGCGGCAGACCCAGCAGGCCGGAGGTTTGGATCTCGGTCTGGAAGGCGCCTTGCGTGGAGGCCCAGATGGTGACGAAGCCAGTCGCGTCCGTCTCGGCGATGGTGGCGTGCGGCTCGATGTAGCCTTGGTGCGCGGTGTCGATGATGGTGCGGACTTCGCCGACGACATGGGCCGCGGCAAGTGCTGTCATGACATCGCCGCGCTCGATCAGCGTGCGGGTGCCAGCATTGCGGGTCGGCGTGACGCCCGGATCGAAGCCTTTCGGCTTGAGGTCTTGATAGATCAGGGGCGCGTCGGCGGCAGTGGCGGCCTCAATCGACACCAGGGACGGCAAGACGTCGTAGTTGACGTCGATGAGGTCAAGCGCTGCGGCGGCGATGTGCGCGTCGGTGGCGGCAACGGCGGCGACGGGATGACCGATCCAGGTGACCTTGCTGCGCGCCATGGCAATCTCGGCGGAGACCCAGAGGTCCGCACCGGTCTCGCCGAACGGAATGATGGTGCCAGGCTTGATCTCGGGGAAATCAGCGGCCGTCACCACCGCGAGGACGCCTTGCAGCGCGCGGGCGCGGGTGACGTCGATGGCCACAATGCGCGCATGCGCATGCGGGCTGCGCTTGAGGCGGCCATGCACCATGCCGGGGCGAACAAGATCGGCTGGATAGATAGCGCGGCCGGTGACGCGTTCGCCCGCATCAACGCGCGGCAGGCGCTGGCCGATGACTTTGAGGTCGTTCGTGGCGGGCGCGTCGTTCATGGGTTGGCTCCCGTGTCGGCGGCGACGGCGGCGATCGCTTCCACGATCTTGTCGTAGCCGGTGCAGCGGCAGATGTTGCCGGCGATGGCGTGGCGAATCTCGCTCTCGCTCGGGTGGGGTTTGGCCTCGAGCAGCGCCACCGCCGAGAGCACGATGCCCGGCGTGCAGAAGCCGCATTGCGTGCCACCGTGGGCGATCAGCGCTTTCTGGACGGCATGCAAGGCGCCGCCTGGTGCCACGCCTTCGATGGTGGTGATGCGGCAGCCGTTGGCTTCCGCCGCCAGCATGAGGCAGGCGCAGACCGGCGCGCCATCGAGCAGCACCGTGCAGGAGCCGCAATTGCCGTTGCTGCAGCCTTCCTTGGTGCCGGTGAGGCCGAGGCGATCACGCAGCAACTCCAGCACGGTATCACGGGTGTCGGCCAGCGCCTCGCGCGGCTCGCCGTTTACGTCGAGGGCAATAATGATCTTCATACGAGCTCAACTCCGAGCTGACGGGCACAATCGGCAAGCGCGCGACGGGTCAGGACGGCGACCAGCTCGCGGCGATACTCGGCCGCACCGCGGGTGTCGGAGATCGGCCTGGCTTCGTTGGCCGCCATCGCGGCGGCGGCTGTAAAGGCGGCCTGCGAGGGTTGTTGACCGACGAGGCTGCTCTCGGCTTGCGCCGCCCGCAACGGTGTCGGCGCTACGGAGGCCAAGGTGATGCGGGCCGTCTCGATATTGCCGCGGGGGTCGAGGGCGATGGCGACGCCGGAGCCGGCTACGGCAATGTCCATCTCGCGGCGGGGCGTGAAGCGCAGATAGCGGGCGGCGCTGCGGCTGGCCTGGGCGGGGATATGGATGGCGGTGACCAGCTCTCCCGGCGCCAACGTGATCCGGCCCGGCGCACTGGCGATCTCCTCGGTGCTGATCCGACGTCGATTGCCGGCGCTGACGATCTCGACCATGGCTTCGAGGGCGATCAGCAGCGGCACCGCATCAGCGGAGGGCGCGGCATTACACAGATTGCCGCCGAGGCTCGCCCGGTTCTGGATCTGCAGACTACCGATCAGGCGGCCGGCATCCAGCAGGGCCCCGTGCTCGCCGGCGAATTCGGGATGGGCGCCCAGGGCGCTGATGGTCGTTGCCGCACCGAGGCTCCAGGCGCCATCCGGCAGGCGGGCGATCGCCGTCATTTCCGGGATGTGCTTCAGATCGATCACCACCCGTGCCGAGCGGCGCCCCTCACGCAACTGCGGAATGAGGTCGGTGCCGCCAGCCAGCAGCCGGACTCCGTCCTGCACCATCAGACCCACGGCTTCCTTGATTGTCGTCGGCCGCTCGTATTTCAGCTCCAGCACGATGTCTCCCCGGGCGCTGCGTGCGCTCATGTGCATGACCCATGGGGCCAGACCGTAGCAGGCCCGCCGTGGCATTGCACCAGGGTGGTGACTTCGCACCTCACCATGGGCTTGCTAGCGCTGCCGATTTCTGCAACTTTGTGCGGACAGGGGCCTTTTTCAGGCCTCGTTTCGGTATGCTGTCCACATCAGAGCACTGTATTGAGACGGTGAGATTCAGCCATGGGCAACCCTGTTCAAACACTGAATGTATTCATCAGCCATGCGACGCCTGATCTTGAGAAGGCCGACGCCCTGCAGGATATGCTACGGCGAGTGGGGCATCAGGTTTTCGCGTTCAAACGAACGCCAACTGTTCCTGGTCAAAACTTCAAAGCGCACTTGGATCAGGCTGTCGCCTTCGCCCACGTGTTTATCGTCCTCTGGAGTTCGCATTCGGAGGCTTCGAGCTGGGTTGCACGCGAAATCGCGGCAGCCCAACGGGCAGACAAATTGATCATACCGGTACTTCTTGAAAAGGGTTTGGCGTCTCCGGACGCTCTTCACGACGTACAAGCGGTTGTCGCCTACGAGAATCCGTCCGGCTGGGTCATGCGCGTGCACGATGCTCTGAATTTCTATGTCGACGCGCACAACAATCGGATGGCCGGAAAAGAACTCAGCCAAACTACCAGCAATGAAGGCAGTGGCCTCGGCACAGTCGCAAAGGTTGTTATTGGTGCGGGAATCGTGGCTGGGATTGGTTGGCTCATCCACAAGGCCACGGAAGGCGATGATGAAGCTTAAGGTGCTCAGCGGCGCGCTGCTGGATTGACGGTCTGGTGACCGGCTCATAGGTTGCCCGCTATGCGAGATCGCCTACTTTTGGGCGATTCGCACGCGAGGATGCCATGACCGCCCCAATCGACGCCGCTGAAATCGCCGCTGCCAAGGAGTCGCGCTCCTGGCCTTTCGAGGAGGCGCGCCGGCTCATCCAACGCCTCGAAAAGTCGCCGGGCGGCCAAGACAAGACCGTGGTGTTCGAGACCGGCTATGGCCCCTCGGGTCTGCCGCACATCGGCACCTTCGGTGAGGTGGCGCGTACCAGTATGGTGCGGCATGCCTTCGAGGTGTTGACCGAAGGCCGCCGCAAGACACGGCTGATCTGTTTTTCCGACGATCTGGACGGCTTCCGCAAAGTGCCGGGCAATGTGCCGAACCAGGCGATGCTGGCTGGCTATATCGACACACCGCTGACCAGCGTCCCAGATCCGTTCTCCAACGAGCACAAAAGCTTTGCGCACCACAATAATGCGCGGCTGCGGAAGTTCCTCGACCAGTTCAAGTTCGAGTACGAGTTCTTCTCCGCCACGGAGGTCTACCAGTCCGGCGCCATGGACGCGACCTTGCTGCGCATGCTCGAGGTCTATGATCAGGTGATGGACATCATCCTGCCGACGTTCGGGCCGGATCGCCGCGCCACCTACTCGCCGTTCCTGCCGATCAGCCCGCGCACCGGCAAGGTGCTGTACGTGCCGATGGTCGAGCGCAACGCGAAGGCCGGTACCATCGTCTACATCGATCCCGACACCAACCAGAAGGTCGAGACCAAGGTTACGGGCGGCGCCGTCAAGTGCCAGTGGAAGGCGGACTGGGCGCTGCGCTGGACGGCGCTCGGCGTCGACTATGAGATGGCCGGCAAGGACCTGATCGATTCCGTGACGCTGTCCTCGAAGATCTGCAAAGTGCTGGGCGGCACGCCGCCCGAGGGGTTCAACTATGAACTATTCCTCGACGACAAGGGGCAGAAGATCTCGAAGTCGAAGGGCAATGGCCTCACCATCGAGGAGTGGCTGACCTATGCCTCGCCGGAGAGCCTGTCGCTGTACATGTTCCAGAAGCCGAAGACGGCGAAGCGGCTCTATTTCGATGTCATCCCGCGGGCCGTCGACGAATATCTGACCTTCATCTCGAAGTATCCGGCCGAGGAGCCCAAGGCCCGCGTCGAGAATCCGGCCTGGCATATCCACTCCGGCCATCCGCCGCAGGCGGAGCTGCCGATCTCATTCGGCTTGATGCTTAATCTCGTCTCAGCGTCCAACGCCCACGACAAGGCGGTCATGTGGGGCTTCATCAAGCGGCATGCGCCGAATGCAACGCCGGAGAAGTTCCCGCTGCTCGATCATCTGGCTGGCTATGCGGTTGCCTATTACGATGCCTTCGTGAAACCGGCGAAAATCTTTCGTGCGGCGACCGAGGCCGAGGCGGCGGCTCTACGGGCACTGGATACGGCGCTGGCGGGGGCCAAAGACGGCACCAAGGCCGAGGACCTGCAGAACCTCGTCTATGCGGCGGGCAAGGAGCATGGCTTTGCCGACAATCTGCGCGCTTGGTTCCAGGCGATCTATGAAGTGTTGCTCGGCCAAACCCAAGGACCGCGCTTCGGCTCGTTCATCGAGCTTTACGGCATCCCGGAGACGCGCGCGCTGATCGCCCGGGGCCTCAAGGGCGAGTTGATCACGGCCAAAGCGGCATGAGTCGGCGCGGGCGGTGGCTGCTGGTGCTGGCGTTCGCCATTGCGGCGGCGCTGCTGTTACTGCCGTTGTGGCTGGGGCTCGATGGCGTCCTGGTGCGGCGAAAATAGCTTGCCGCTCACGGCCAGCCTGGCAGATGCTGTGGGTCTCGCGAAACGCATCAGGAGTGTGTGCCGATGACAGCTCTAGCCCCCGCGCCGGCCGCGCGTGACGCCCTGTTCAAATCGTTCGGCCGCGCCTGGTTCAAGCGCGACGTGGCATTGCTTTACGAGGTGGTGACGCCGGATTTCCAGTGGCGGTTCAGCGATGGCTCCGGCAAGCGCGCCCTGGTCGATACGCGTGAGGCCGTTGCCGCCGAGTTCGCCGCCATGGGCCAGCGCAAGTCCAAGCTGCAGTTCGCCGATGTCGTCTATCACCATGCGCCAGAGGCTACTTTCATGACCTTCCGCGCCATCGAGAGTGATCCCGTGACCGGCGCCGTGCTGAGCGAGGACGTGGGCATCGAACGCTATACGTTCCGTGATGGCCGCATCGCCGTGAAGGACGTCTATCGCAAGCGGGCCAGCGCGGCGTGAGCCGCCCCTGACCAATGCGATCGGCGGCGGGCGCCCGCGGCCAACACAATTCGACCATCTGGCCGTGATCGCTTCCGGCCTGGGGAGGGTTGCCTTCATTGGAGCAGAGGCCAACCCATGTTCACGCGTAGAGAAACGACATCGGCACGCGCATCGCTTGCCGACTTCAAGCCGCTTGAGCGGCGCGAAGAGGCATCGCCGGGCGCCACGCCGCCGGTGCCTCCACTGCGTCCGATCGATGGCGCTGCCACCGGCTCAGCCCGGCCAGCCTCGCCGTTCGAGACGGCACCGAGCAGCGTTTCCAGCTTCGCCGCCGGCTCGATCATCGGCAATGATCTCACCATCATGGGCCAGGGGCTCAGGATCATCACGCGCGGCCGGCTGCAGGTGGACGGACGCGTCGAGGGCGATGTGGTCGGGCAGGAGGTCGTTGTCGGCGCGCGCGGTCATGTCGAGGGCGTGGTGTCGGGCGAGACCGTCATCGTGCAAGGCTCGGTGCACGGCACCATCAAGGGGGTCAGCGTCACGCTGCAGTCCACCGCCCGCGTCGAGGGCGACGTGCATCACCACAACCTCGCCGTGGAGCAGGGCGCTCATCTCGATGGCCGGGTGCGGCGGCCGGCCGACATTGCTGACCTGCGACCGGATCTGGGGGACGTGCCCCGGGATCATTGAGGCAAGGCGCCCCCCGGGTATGAACCTGTAGAAGCCGGCGCTCAGCGCCGGCTTTCGTTTTGGTGTGCCTTGGCCTCAGGCCAACTCGCGTTCGCGGTCATCATCATCCATGGAGCGCGGTGGCGGCAGCACGCCCTTGTAAGCGGGCAGCAGAATGAGAACAATCAAGAGCGGCGGGAACACGAAGCACCAGGCCGCCCACGAGGAATGGTTGCGATTGCGCACGCTGGCGAGGATTCCGGCAGCAATGGCAGCGCCAAGTGCCGTCACGCCCCACAGAACAATCCATTTCACAGCCATCATGGTGGCCTCCTTCGGACCCGATCCAGATGGGTCCGCTCCTATCAGGTGGCGACCAACTGTGTCGAAATCAAGCACCATGGGTGGTGGGCACGTCTCCGAAGACCACCCTAAAACACATTGGTCAACTTAGTGTATTTGCAATTGAGGCTTACATGCCTGGATAGTTTGGCCCGCCGCCGCCCTCGGGTACCGTCCAGGTGATGTTCTGGCTCGGATCCTTGATGTCGCAGGTTTTGCAGTGGACGCAGTTCTGGGCATTGATCTGGAAGCGCGGGCCCTTGTCATCGGTGATGATCTCGTAGACGCCGGCTGGGCAATAGCGCTGCGCCGGCTCGGCGAACTCGGGCAGGTTGATCGATACCGGGATCGAGGGGTCGGCAAGCCGTAGATGCGCCGGCTGGTCCTCCTCGTGGTTGGTGGCCGAGAACGACACGCTCGTTAACCGGTCGAATGTGAGCACGCCGTCGGGCTTGGGGTACTCGATGGGTTTGGCGGCGCTTGACCGTTTGGTGGCGGCATGGTCGGCCTTGCCGTGCTTCAAGGTGTAGCCGAGGCCAATGCCCGGAATGATCGTATTGAGCCACATGTCGACGCCCGACAGCGCTGTGCCAAGGGCGGTGCCGAACTTGCCGAGCAGCGGCTTGGCATTGCGCACGCGCTTGAGGTCCTTGGCGATCGGGCCTGAACGCACCGCCGTCTCGTAGGCGTCGAGTCGGTCATGCGAGCGCCCCGCGGCCAAGGCATCGAAGCAGGCTTCGGCGGCGTGGATGCCGGAGAGGATAGCGTTATGGCTACCCTTGATGCGGGGCACGTTGACGAAACCGGCCGAACAGCCAACCAGCACGCCGCCGGGAAACACGAGTTCGGGGATCGATTGCCAGCCACCCTCGGTGATAGCGCGGGCACCATAGGCGATGCGTTTGCCGCCCTCGAAGGTGTCGCGGATGGCCACGTGGGTCTTGAAGCGCTGGAACTCTTCGAAGGGGGAGAGATAGGGGTTCTCGTAGTTGAGATGCACCACGAAACCCACGGAGACCAGATTCCGGCCGTAGTGATAGAGGAACGAGCCGCCACCCGTTTTGTTGTCCAGCGGCCAGCCGAGCGTGTGCTGCACGTGACCGGGCTTGTGGTGTTCCGGTTTGACCTCCCACAGCTCCTTGATACCGATGCCGAACTTCTGCGGCTGCGCATTGCGGGTGAGATCGAAGCGGGCCATGAGCTGCTTGGCGAGTGAGCCGCGCACACCCTCGGCGATGATCGTGTATCGACCCTTCAATTCCATGCCGCGCGTGAAGCGGTCGGTGGGCGCGCCGTCCTTGCCGATCCCCATGTCTCCCGTGGCGACGCCGGTGACGTTACCCTTGTCGTCGTACAGCACCTCGGACGCGGCAAAGCCCGGGTAGATCTCGACGCCCAGTTCCGTCGCCTGCTCGCCGAGCCAACGACAGAGCTGGCCCAGGCTGGCGATATAGTTGCCGTGGTTGTTCATCAGCGGCGGCATGGCAAAATTCGGCAGCGGCAGCACGCCGGCGGGACCGAGATAGAGGAACTTGTCGCTCGTCACCTCGGTCTCGAGCGGCGCGCCCTTGGCCTTCCAATCAGGAATCAGCGCATTGAGGCCGATGGGATCGATCACGGCGCCGGAGAGGATGTGGGCGCCGACCTCGGAGCCCTTTTCCAGCACCACGACCGAGAAATCCTGCCCCTTTTCGGCCGCCAACTGCTTCAGGCGGATGGCGGTGGCGAGCCCCGCCGGACCGGCACCGACGATCACCACGTCGAATTCCATCGCTTCGCGTGGTGGCAGCTCCGCCTCGTTTCCGGCCATCGTCTCAGCTCTCCCAACCCTTGCCCTCAGACGTTCGATTAAGTCGAGGCTGACCGAAGCGTCAAGCGTCGTAGGCGCATGAGGTGCATGACGCGGCGGACTGTGCTAGATTTTTGCCATGACGAGAGATGATGCCATCCGGACCATCGCCGCCAACCTAGCCCGCCTTAAGGACGAGGAATTGGCGACCATTGCCGAAGTGACGAGCGCGTGGGTTGGACCCCAGCACCAATTTGAGCTGAGCAGTGCCGAGCGGGCAGCCGTCGAGCGTTCTTTCGCGGACTTTGATGCAGGCCGGACGCTGTCACTAGATGAGGCAGAAGCGCGCACGGCCGCCCATCTCGCAGCGCGTCGGGCAGCTCGCCAACAGTCATGAGGACGGTGCGCCTATCCATTACCTTCAACGATCAGCTGAACGAGTTGCTGCCCAGGGTGAGGAGCGTTTTGGCCCAGTCGTGATCGAAGAAAAGCGAGCTCTGGTTTATGCGACGATCCGCAACCATCTCGCCCTGTTCCCGGCCTCTCGTGTTCGGGATCCAGACCTCGGGCTCTACGTTTACCCTGTAACGAATACGCCATTCGCACTAATCTACAGCTTCGACGACATCGAGTTGTGCATTCATTTTGTTCTACACAATCGGGCGGATCGAAGCCGCATTGATCCGGGCGACATTCGATGGTGAAGCCAGAATAGAGCGCGGCACGCAACCGGCTGGCATTCCGGCGCGGGGCGGCTATGCTTTGCGCCATGCTGGAGCCGCAAGAACAGAACGATCTGCTGGCGCTGCTCGCCTGGTGGCGCGAGGCGGGCGTGGATTGTGCGCTGGACGAACAGGCGGTGGACTGGACCGCTGATCCCACGCGTTGGCCAGGGCAGGATTTCGTGTGGCCCGACCGGGAAGCGCCGGCTGTGAGTGGGGCTGTGACAGGGCCGGTTTCGACTGTTTCATCGCCACGTCCTGGGGCGCCGTTGCCGGCTGCATCGCAGGCACCGCGCCCACCGATGCCGCGGCCATCCCTGGTGCCGCCTCCCGCAACCGCCCCGCCAGCCCAGCGTCCATTCACCGCAGTCGCGCCCGATGCGGCGACGATGACAGCACGGACGCTGGCGGCCAAGGCGCAGTCGCTGGAGGCGCTGCAGGAGTTGCTGGCCGGCTTCGACGGCTGCGGGCTCAAGGCGACGGCGAGAAGCCTGTGCTTTTATCGGGGCAGCCCGGAGGCCCGCCTCATGATCATCGGCGAGGCGCCGGGCCGTGACGAGGACATCGAGGGGCGGCCGTTCGTCGGCATGGCCGGGCAATTGCTCGACCGCATGCTGGCGGCGATCGATCTCAAAGAGGAAGATGTGCACATCACCAACATCGTCTACTGGCGCCCGCCGGGGAACCGCACGCCGACTCCGCAGGAGGCGCAGGTGTGCCGGCCATTCCTGGAACGCCAGATTGAACTGGTGGCGCCGGACTTCGTGCTGACGCTCGGCGGCCCCGCTACCAAGGCCATGCTCGACGTCGCCGACGGCATCATGAAGGTGCGCGGCAAATGGCGGGAGGTCGAGCTAGGCGGCAAGGTCCGTCGCGTCATGCCGTCGTTGCATCCGGCCTACCTGTTGCGCACACCACTTGCCAAGCGGCAGGTGTGGCGGGATCTGCTGGCCGTCAAGGCCGCGCTGCGCGGCGATACATCGAAGTGAGGGGCGCCCCATGAAGTCGTTGAAAGACGCGTTGGATCTGCGTTTCGGAGATTTCGCGCATCAGATCGAGCCGGCGCTTGCAGGGCATCCCGGCGTGGCGGCGCTGGCCAATCGCGGCGTGGTGCGTCGCTTCAAGCCGGAGCCGCTGCCGGTGTCGCTGCTCGACACGCTGTGTGCCCTGGCGCTCTCGTCGCCGACGAAGAGCGATCTGCAGGGCCGCGACATCCTGATCGTCGAGGACAAGGCCAATCGCGCCCGCATCAACACGCTGCTGGCCGACCAGGACTGGATCCCCGGCGCGCCGCATCTGTTGATCTTCCTCGGCAATAACCGTCGCCAGCGGCAAGTGCACGACTGGCGCGGGCATGCCTTCGCCAACGATCACCTCGATGCCTTCTTCAATGCCGCCGTCGATGCCGGCATCGCGCTGTCGGCGTTTGCGGTCGCGGCTGAGATGGCGGGCGTGGGCTGCTGCCCGATCAGCGTCATTCGCAATCACGCCACGGAAGTCTCGCAGATGCTGGGTTTGCCGGACCATGTGTTTCCGGTGGCGGGTCTCGGCGTCGGCTGGCCGTCGTCGCCGGCATTTATCAGTGCGCGCTTGCCGCTTGGCGCCACCGTGCATCGTGACCGTTTCAGCGAGACGACCCGCGAGGTGGTCGATGGTTACGACAAGCGCCGCAATGGCATCTTCCCCTATCGCCAACAGCGCAATGTCGCCCGCTTCGGCAAAAGCGACAATTATGGCTGGAGCGAGGATAAGGCCCGCCAATACGCCGAGTCCGAGCGCGCGGACTTCGGTGCCTTCGTCAAGCGCAAAGGGTTCAAGCTGGAGTAGTCCCGGAATAGCAGCGCCCCTTGCTCTCCGTCGCCCTTTGGTGGAAACCTCTCCCCGGACCGGCCGTCCAAGCGGGGATAACCGCGGCGGCCTCGACAAAGGGAGACAAACCTCATGCGCCGACTGCTACTGGCTGCAGCCCTGGCTCTTGCCACGGCGGGAGCCGCCGAAGCCGGCAAGAAAGACGACACGTTGGTCTGGGCCACCGACCGCGAGAACCCGATCACCGATTCGAGCTATTTGAACACTCGCGAGATGGTGATCATCGGCTCGCTGCTCTATGACCGTCTGATCCATCTCGACGAGAAATATGCGCCGCAACCGCTGCTGGCGACGGCGTGGAAGTGGGAGAACCCGACCACGCTGGACCTGGAGATCCGCAAGGGTGTGAAGTTCCATTCGGGCAAGGAACTGGATGCCGAAGACGTCGCCTACTCGATCAACTTCATCATCAACAAGGACAACCGCTCCTTCAATTTCTCGTACCTGTCGTGGATCAAGACCGTCGAGAAGCTTGAGAGCCACAAGGTCCGGATTCACCTCAACAAGGCCTTCCCGACAGCGCTGATCTATCTCGCCGGCTCGGCCAACATCATGGAGAAGGGCCACTACGACAAGGCGCCCGCCAAACCCGATGGCTCGAAGGATTTCGGCGCCGTGCCAGCCAATGGCACCGGCCCCTATCGACTGGCCGAGATGAAACCGGGTGAATCGATCCTGATGGAGCGCAACGCCAACTACTGGGAGGGCAGCCCCAAGGGCAAGCCGCAGATTGGCAAGATCAAGTTCCGCACCATCAAGGACAGCAATACGCGCCTCGCCGAGGTGATGACTGGTGCCGTCGACTGGATGTGGGATGTGCCGAAGGATCAGGCCGAGCGCCTGAAGGTGGCGCCAAACCTCGTCGTCGAGAACGCCAAGACGTTGCGCTTTTCCTACATCGGCTTCGATGTGAAAGGCGTGTCGAGCCAGAAGATGTTCGCCGACAAGCGGGTGCGGCAGGCCTTCGCCCATGCCATCAACCGCGAGTCGATGGTCAAGAACCTGGTGGGGGCACCGTCCGAGGTGATCCATTCTGTCTGCCATCCCGATCAGTTCGCGTGTGCGACCGACGTGCCGAAGTACGACTACAACCCGGAGAAGGCCAAGAAGCTGCTGGCCGAAGCTGGATTCCCGAACGGCTTCGAGTTTGACCTGCACGCCTATCGCGAGCGTGAGTTCACTGAGGCCGTCATCGGCGATCTGGTGAAGGTCGGCCTGAAGCCGAAGCTCGTGTTCCTGCAGTACGCGCCGCTGGTGCAGGCCATCCACAAGGGGCAGGTCTCGGCGGCCAACCTGACCTGGGGCTCAAGCTCAATCCCGGATGTGTCGGCGGCTGCCGCGCACTTCTTCACCGGCAGCCCCGACGACATGACCAAGGACGAGCAGGTCATGAAACTGATCGCGGAAGCCGACGGCACAATCGATCCCGACCGGCGCAAGGCGATCTGGAAGCAAGCACTGACCCGCATCGCTGACGAGGCTTATTGGGTGCCGCTGTTTACCTACGCCAAGTTCTACGTCTACTCGAAGGACCTGGACTTCAGGGCAACCTCTGACGAGATCCCGCAGTTCTTCAAGACCAAGTGGAAGTGACGACCAGGGAGTCCCGGCCAGCTTGCCAGTTGCGCCGGGGCTCCGCATGTTTGGGACTGCTGAAGCGGGAGGGATGCATGCGGCGGATCTTGGGGTCGTTGGCGGTGGCGATGGTGACGCTGCTTGGCGGCGAGGCGCTGGCGGGCAAGGCCAATGACACGCTGGTGTGGTCGACGGACCGGGATGTGGCGATCACCGATCCCTACTACTTCAATGCGCGCGAAAACATCATCTTGAGCCATCACCTGATGGACACCCTGGTGATGGCCGATCCGGCGACGGCGGCGATCAAGCCGCTGCTGGCGACCAAGTGGACGTGGGTTTCGGACACGGCCCTCGAGATGGATCTGCGCACCGACGTCAAGTTCCACTCGGGCAAGGCGTTCGATGCCGACGACGTCGTCTACACCCTGAACTTCCTGGTCGACCGCGAAAATCTCATCCTCACCTACACGCTGCTGAACTGGATCAAGGCGGCGGAGAAGCTCGACACGCACAAGGTGCGCATCAATCTGGTGCGGCCGTTCCCGGCGGCGCTGGCGCATCTGGCGGGGCTCGGCTTCATCGTCGAGAAGGGCCACTACGACAAGGCGCCAAAGAAAGCCGATGGCCGCCCTGATTTCGGCGCCGTCCGCGCCAACGGCACCGGTCCCTACAAGCTGGCTGAGATGAAGCCCGGTGAGTTCGTGCATCTGGTGCGCAATCCCGAATACATGAAGGATTCCCCCAAGAGCGGCGCTAAAATCGGCAACATCCGCTTTCGGACGCTGAAGGAGTCCAACACGCGGCTGGCCGAGTTCATGACCGGCAACATCGACTGGATCTGGGACGTGCCGAAGGACCAGGCCGAGCGCTTGGTGGCGGCGCCCAATATCACCGTCGAGAATGCGAAGACGCTACGCATCGCCTTCATCGCCTTCGATGTGCCAGGCCGCAGCGGCGTCAAGTACTTCACGGACAAGCGCGTGCGGCAGGCTGTGATGCACGCCATCAACCGAGAGGCGATTGCCAAGAACCTGGTCGGACCATCGGCCGTGGCGATTCATTCAGCCTGCCACCCCGATGTGTTCGCCTGCTCGAGCGACGTACCGAAATACGATTACAGCCCGGACAAGGCCAAGAAGCTGCTGGCGGAGGCCGGCCATCCCAACGGCTTCGAGTTCGACCTCTATGCCTATCGCGAGCGGGAATACACCGAGGCCGTAATCGGCGATCTCTCGCGCGTTGGCCTGAAGCCCAAGCTCAACTTCCTGCAGCTGGCGGCGCTCAACGAGTTGGTGCGCAATGGGCGCGTTGCCATTCACCATTCGACCTGGGGTTCGAATTCCATTGCCGATGTGACGGCGACGGGCTCGCAGTACTTCACCGGTGGTCAGGACGACATGGTGCGCGATCCCGAGATCAAGAAAATGATCGAGGACGCCGACAGCTTCACCGACCCCGAGAAGCGCAAGGCGGCATGGGCCAAAGCGCTGGCCAAGCTGCAGGAGGAGGCCTACTGGATGCCCCTCTTCACCTATGCCAAGTACTACGCGTGGACGAAGACACTCGACTTCAAGCCGACCTCCGACGAGATGCCGCAGTTCTATAGTGCGAAGTGGAAGTGATGTGCCCCGCGCGATCGACGCCTGACAACTTCGAGGAACGCCCCATGAAAACCCGCGCTGCCGTACTCACACAGGTCAACAAGCCCCTGGAAATTCTCGAGCTGGAGCAGGAAGGTCCGAAGGCCGGCGAGGTGCGCGTCAAGGTCAAGGCCGCAGGCGTGTGCATGTCCGACTGGCACATCATGATTGGCGACTGGCCGCTACCATTGCCGATGGTGCTTGGCCACGAGGCGGCCGGTGAGGTGGTCGAAGTTGGCGCCAACGTCACCCACGTCAAGAAGGGCGATCACGTCATCTTCTCGTTCCGCTCCAACTGCGGCCATTGCCCCTACTGCTCAAGGGGGCGTACGGTGCTGTGCATCGGCTTCAACGATACGCCGCGCTGGGGCATGCATGACGGCACGTCACGCGTGAAACTCAATGGCGAGTCGATCAACGTCATGGCGCGTATCGGCACCTTCACCGAATATTCGGTGTGCCCGGCCGATCAGGTGGTGAAGGTGCGCAAGGATCTGCCGTGGACGCATGCGGCGATCATCGGCTGCTCGGTGGCGACGGGCGTCGGCGCAGCCATTCGCCACGCCAAGGTGGAGGCGGGCTCCAGCGTGCTGGTCGTCGGTTGCGGCGGCGTTGGCCTCAATGTCATCCAGGGCGCGCGGCTGGCCGGTGCGAAAACCATCATTGCCTGCGATCTGCTCGACAACAAGCTGCAGATGGCCACGCACTTCGGTGCCACACACATCATCAATGGCAAGCGTCAGGACGTGATCAAAACGGTGATGGAGATTACCGGCCTCGGCGTCGACTACGCCTTCGACGCCATCGGCACGGAGCCGACGGTGCTGCAGATCGTCGATGCGCTGGCGCCGGCCGGTCACGCCGTGATTGTCGGCATTCCCGCCTTCTCGACCCGGGCGCCAATCGCGCCGCATCTGATGGTCTATGGCGAGAAGACGCTGTCCGGCACCTACTACGGCTCGGTGCGGCCGGCCGTGGATTTCGGCATGCTCGCCGATCTCGCCATGGAGAAGCGGCTCAATCTCGACGACCTGATCTCGCGCACCTACACGTTCGAGGAGATCAACGAGGGCTTCCAGATCATGGCCAAGGGCCAAGTGGCGCGCGGTGTGATCACGTTCGACTAAGGGACTCGGTTCGTCACGCGCTGGATTTGGAGCAGGCATGAAGCCCAGAATCGCACTCGTCGGCCTCGGCATGGCCGTGACGCCGCACGCCAAGGGGCTGGTCGACCTCGTGGCGGCGGGTGAAGCCGATGTGGTCGCAGCCTTTGCCCCGAGCGCGGCGCGGCGCGAGAAATTCAGCGCGGCGTTCCCGTTTCCGCCAGCCAGCAGCCTCGACAGCATTTTCGCAGATCCAGGCATCACTGCCGTCGGCATCCTGACGCCACCGAACACGCATCTCGATCTCGTTCGACGGGCGGCTGCGGCGGGCAAGCACATCCTGCTGGAAAAACCGCTCGAAATTTCGACCGCGCGCTCGCTGGACTTGGTCGAGATCGCGGAACGCGCCGGTGTCACCATGGCCGTCATGCTGCAGCATCGCTTTCGTCCTGCCGGTGAGCGCTTGCGCACCATCATGGCCGGCGGCGCGCTTGGCGATATCATTTCGTGCTCGACATCGATCCGGCTGTGGCGGCCGCAAGGCTACTACGATGAGCCGGGCCGTGGCACCAAGGCGCGCGACGGCGGCGGCGTGCTGCTCACACAGGGCATTCACACGCTGGACCTGATGCTGTCCCTGGCCGGTCCCATCGCCGAAGTAACGGGCTATGCCGTGACCTCGCCCGTGCATCGCATGGAGACCGAGGACATGGTGGTGGCCGGCGTGCGCTTCGACAACGGCGCGCTGGGTGTCATCGATGCCACCACGGCTGCCTATCCCGGCGCCGCCGAAAGGATCGATATCGCGGGCACCAAAGGCTCGGCGAGCCTCGCCGGCACATCGCTGGTCGTGCAGTTCATGGACGGAACGCGTGAGGAGTTGGGTGCCGACGGCTCAGCGGGCGGTACGGGCGCTGACCCGATGGCGTTCCCGCACGACTATCACCGCGCTGTTTGGGCCGACTTCATCGAGGCGATTGTCGCCAAGCGTGCGCCGCGCGTGACGGGCCGCGAAGCACTGCGCGTGCATCGCCTGATCGATGCGCTGCTCGAGGCCGGGGCCAGCGGCCAACGGGTGGCGGTGCAGCGGGATTGAACAAGCGAGAGCGTGTCAGGAGTCTGCCTCGAGCACAGCGACGCGCTCTCCGGGGTGCACTTTGGCGAGGGCGGCGACGTCGTCGAGGGCAACCGCCCAGATGTTACAGGGGCACGGCAAGCGGATCTCGCCCGGACGCGACAACGGCGTCATCCCGAAACCGATGAGAATGCGATCCTCTTCGGCCCAGAAGGCAATCTCGCCCGGCGCCACGTTCCATTTGGCGGCCTTTTCGCGACCGGTCTCGGCATGCGTCTCGAAATGAACCGCCTTCCCCCACGTCTCGGCGGTGGAATAGATCGGCAGCGTGGTCCAGATCCGATCGGCGGTCGTGGTATCAAGCAGGCGTGCGCGTATGGCGACGCGGCCGGCGCGGATCAGGATCTCGCGGCGAGGGGCGGATGTCGCTCGCGGGCGGGACGGCTGCTTCTTGCTACCCTCACGCAGGATGTTGGTCGGAGCCATGTGGACCCATACCGCGCCAGTTGCAGGTGGGCAACACCTGAAGGCGTGCGTTAAGGCGCCGGACCGAACAGCAGCACGGCGTTAAGGCCGCCGAATGCGAACGAGTTCGACATGGCGTAACGGACCTTCTGCTGGCGGCCGACATTCGGCACGTAGTCGAGATCGCACTTCGGATCCGGCTCGGCGAGATTGATGGTGGCCGGAATGAAGCTGTCCTCCATGGCCTTGATGCAGGCAATGGCCTCGACGGCGCCGCCGGCTCCGAGCAGATGCCCGGTCATGGACTTGGTCGACGAAATCGCGAGCTTGGAGGCGCTGTCACCGAACACCATCTTGACCGCGTTGGTCTCGTTGACGTCGTTGAGTGTGGTGGCCGTGCCGTGGGCATTGAGATAGTCGACCTCGGAGGCCTGGATGCCGGCATCGTCAAGCGCCATCTGCATGGCGCTCCGGGGCCCCTCGACGTCGGGGTTCACCATGTCCTTCGAATCCGAGGACAGGCCGTAGCCTACCACCTCCGCCAGAATCTTGGCGCCACGCTTGCGCGCATGTTCCAGCTCTTCCAGGATCAGGACACCGGCGCCCTCGCCAAGCACGGTGCCATTGCGCTTCTTCGAGAACGGGAACAGGCCGTCCGGCGACAGCACGCGCATGGCCTGCCAGACGCGCAGCGAGCCAAAGGTCAAGACGGCTTCGCTGGCGCCGGTGACGGCCACGTCGCACACACCATGGCGAATGTAATCGATGCCGATGCCGATGGCGTGCGTCGCCGTGGAGCAGGCCGAGCAGGTGGCGAAGGTCGGGCCCTTGATGCCGTATTCGATACCGACGTGAGCGGCCGCCGACGAGCCGATGATGCGCAGCAAGGTCAGCGGGTTGGTGGCCTTCTTCTTCAGGATGAAGAGGTCGCGATAGGCCGTTTCGGTGGTTGAGAAGCCGCCGGCACCCGAGCCGATGATGGAGGCCGCCCGATAGGGCTTGTCGAAGGGCACCGGCAAGCCGGCCTGGGCCCAGGCTTCATCGGCCGCGCGGCCGGCGAACCAGGAGTAGCGATCACCGTACTGGACCTTCTTGCTTTTCACATGCTTGGCGGGATCAAAGCCTTTGATCTCGCCCGCGATATGAATGTACAGGTCTTCCACCGGCCAGTTCTCGATCCGGCTGATGCCGCACCGACCGGCCTTTACCGAGGTCCAGAATTCGCTGACGTCGAGACCGATAGGCGTTACCGCGCCCATGCCAGTCACGACCACTCGGCGCCGTGCCGTCGATGTATCAGACAATTGCCAATTCCTTCTCGGGCCCCCCGAGCGTCCAGTCATGCCCCGGCGCTGCGCGCCAAGGCTGCTCAAGTCCCCTGCTCACGTCGGCAGGACGTTGTGCTGCGCTCAGGCCTTTGCTGCGGCCTTGGCTTGCGTCGAGGCGATCACGTTCTTGACGCGCTCCACCACGGAGCCGACCGACTTGAAGGCCGAGGCTTCCTCGGTGTCGTTGGCGTTGTAGGGGATCTCGATCCCGAAGGCGTCCTCGATCTCGAAGATGATCAGCGCCAGGTCGACGGATTCGATCTTGAGGTCAGCCATCGCAGTATCAAGGCTGATATCATCCCGCGGCTCCTTCATGTGCTTCTTCAGGATGTCGATGATCTTGGTAGCCGTCTGATCCATTGTGCTCTCCCACCTCGACAATCGCGCCCAGTTCGACAACCAAGCGCGTACGAGGCCTGTTGTAGGGCCATAGCTAGATGATGCCCGGCGCTGGAGCAAGTCGAGCCGTCACTTAACCGTAAACGGCATTCAAGTCCAGACAGGCAACTCTGACCCATCTGAGCAAGTTCCATGCCTGGAATTTGCGAGCCTGACGCAGACTGGCGCTCGACAGCAATTCCGTGTTGACTATGGTCCTAGCAGGCCCGCCGTTCGAAACAATCTCGGATTGCAGTTTTTCCGACGAAATCGGGGGCGGGTCGATAACAAGCCTGAGGTCGGCGCCCTATGCTACGCGGGCCAACGACCAGGGACGGGAGGAGTGTGACGATGGCGACGACGGGAGGCAACGCGGCACTGTCAGAGGGTGGAGCGGCCATGACCCATGCATGGCTCAAGCATTACCCAGAGGGTGTCAACTGGCACCAGTCGTTCCCGACGGTGCCACTCTACAACCTGATTGACGACGCGCGGCAGCGCCATGGGCAACGGCCATGCACGAATTTCATTGGCCGAACAATGACCTATGCCGAGATCGGGAACCTGACGGACCGGGCTGCGGCGGGCCTGCAGAAGCTTGGCGTGAAAAAGGGTACCAAGGTCGGGCTGTTCCTGCCGAATTCGCCGACGTTCATCATCTACTACTTCGCCATCCTTAAGGCCGGCGGCACCGTAGTGAATTATAACCCATTGTACACGCTGGAGGAGTTGACGTTCCAGATCAAGGACAGCGAGACCGAGCTGATGATCACGCTCGACCTCAAGCTGCTGTTCGACAAGGTCGACGCCCTGCTCAAGGCTGGCACCTTGCCGCGCGCAGTCGTGGCCTCGTTCCCCGCCCTGCTGCCGGGCCTTAAAGCAACACTGTTCAAACTGCTCAAGTCGAAGGAGCTTGGCCGGCCCAAGGCGTCGAGCGCCGCCGATCGCATCATCGACGAGGCCACGGTTGTCGCCAACGACGGCAAGTACCAGACGCAGCCGATCGACCCGGTCAACGACATCGCGGTGCTGCAGTACACGGGTGGCACCACCGGCACGCCCAAGGGCGCCATGCTGACGCACGCCAACGTGCATATCAATGTGAAGCAGGCCGTGGCGTGGGTGCCCGGCCTCGAGCCGGGGAAGGAGCGCGTGCTCGGCGCGCTGCCATTCTTCCATGTGTTCGCCATGACGGGCGTCATGAACTTCGGCATCGCCACCGGCGCCGAGATCGTAATCATGCCGCGCTTCGTGCTGGCGGACGCCCTGTCACTGATCACCAAGACCAAGCCGACAATCATGCCCGGCGTGCCGACGATGTTCATTGCCATGCTGGGTCACCCGAAGCTCAAGTCGTTCGATCTGTCGTCATTGAAGTTCTGCCTGTCAGGCGGGGCGCCGCTGCTGCTCGAAACCAAGAAGAGCTTCGAAGCGCTGACCGGCTGCAAGGTGGTCGAAGCCTATGGCTTGTCGGAAGCCTCGCCGGCCGTCAGCATCAATCCGCTCAACGGGCCGGTGAAGGAATTGTCGATCGGGCAACCGATCCCGCAGACGATCGTGTCGCTGCGTGACCCGGCCGAGCCGACGAAAGTGGTTGCCGCCGGCGACAAGGGTGAGATCTGCATCAAGGGTCCGCAGGTCATGAAGGGCTACTGGAAAAAGCCCGAGGAGACAGCCAACCAGTTCACGGCCGACGGCTACCTGCGCACCGGCGACGTGGCGACGATGGACGAGGAAGGCTTCATCTACATCGTTGACCGTATCAAGGACCTCATCATCTGCTCCGGCTACAACGTCTACCCGCGCAATATCGAGGAGGCGATCTCGAAGCACCCCGCCGTCGAGGAGGTGACCGTGATCGGCATCAAGGACCAGTATCGCGGTGAGGCACCGAAAGCCTTCATCAAGCTGCGCGCCGGCCAAAAGGCGACCGCCGACGATATCTTGAAGCACCTGGAGCCGAAGCTCAGCCGCATCGAATTGCCCGCCGAGATCGAGTTCCGCGAGGCCTTGCCGAAGACCATGATCGGCAAGCTCTCGAAGAAGGAGTTGAAGCAGGAGGAGGCGGCGCGCCAGAAGTCGAAATGAAGGCTCCACGACACGCCAAGAAGTCCGGTCACGGCGGCGAGGACGGTGCGGCCGCCCCACCGAGCCTGCCAAACGCCAGCAAGGACACGGGTGCGACGGAGGTTCGCTACGCCATCGGCGAACTGGCCAGAGAGCTCGAGGTCACAACCCGGACCATCCGCTTTTATGAGTCCAAGGGCTTGATCGCACCACAGCGAAAAGGTGTGGCGCGCATCTACAGCCGCCGCGATCGCGCGCGGTTGATCCTCATCCTTCGCGGCACCAACCTGGGCTTCAGCCTGGACGACATCAAAGCCTTCCTGGAATTGTATGACGCCGATCCAACGCATGCAGCGCAGCTCAGGATGCTGCGGGCCAAGCTCGACGAGCATATCGCGATCCTGAAGAAGAAGAGATCCGACATCGATCGCACGCTGAAGGAAATGATCGAGATCCGGGCCATGGCGGTGGCCGATCTGGCGGAGCGCGATGGCTCGACCGACTGAGCCAAGCGTCGGCGCAGCATCCCGAATTCAGTTTCGCGCCAGATACCAGCCGACGCAGCCGCCGGCCATCAGCGCGCTGCCCGACAGATAGACGAACCAGCGCCTCGCCTCCCAGACGACACGCGCGTCACGCCGCCTGCTTCATGGCGACGGCGGCGCGCGACTCGAGGATGGCGGCGACGCCCATGCCGCCGGCGGTGCACACGGAGATGAGGCCGCGCCCGCCGTGGATCGACAGCAGCTTGGCGAGCACGCCCATGATGCGCGCGCCGGTGGCGGCAAAGGGATGACCGATGGCGAGTGACGAGCCCATCACGTTGAGCTTGGCGCGGTCGATCGAGCCCAGCGGCGCGTCACGGCCGAGGCGGGACTTGCAGTAGGCGGGATCCTCCCACGCCTTGAGCGTGGCCAGGACCTGCGCTGCGAATGCCTCGTGGATCTCGTAGAAATCAAAGTCCTGCAGCTTGAGGCCGGCGCGGTCGAGCAGGCGCGAGACGGCGATGGTTGGCGCCATCAGCAAGCCCTCGCCGGCGACGAAATCATTGGCCGAGGTCTGCGCGTAGGTGAGATAGGCGAGAATCGGCAGGCCACGCTTCATGGCCCAATCCTCCGACGCCAGCAGCACGGCCGCCGCACCGTCCGTCAGGCCGGTTGAGTTGGCGGCGGTCAGCGTGCCGCGCTCGGATTTGTCGAAGGCCGCCTTCATGCCGCCCATGCGCTCCATGCTGGCATCGTCACGCAGGATGTTGTCACGGAAGACGCCGGCGCACGGCACCACCAGATCGTCCATGAAGCCGGTCTTGTAGGCGTTGGCCGCCTTGCGGTGGCTCTCGAAGGCGAGCTGGTCCTGCGCTTCCCGGGTGATCTTCCATTCCTGCGCCATCAGCTCGCAATGGTCGCCCATGCGAAGGCCCGTGCGCGGCTCAGCCGTCATCGGCGCCTGTGGTGCCAACTCGCCGAGCCCCATGCCCTTGAACGCACCAAGGCGGCCACCGAAGCTTTTGGCGCCCTGCGCCTTGACGAGGCGATCCGCGAACCTTTTCTGGAACACGATCGGCGGATCCGATGTGGTGTCGGCGCCGACTGCGATGCCGCAGTCGATCTCGCCGATCGCTATCTTGGCGGCGATACCCATGGCCGCCTGCAGGGAGGTGCCGCAGGCCTGGATCAGCGTCACACCCGGCGTCGTGCGTGCGAGCTTGGTGCCGAGCACGGCTTCGCGCGCCAGGTTCCAATCCTTGGAATGCGTGACGACGGCGCCACCCACCACCTCGTCGATGTGCACGCCGTCGAGATGACATTTGTCGACAAGGCCGGTGAGGGCTGCCGTCATCATGTCGAGGTTGGAGAGGTCGGCATACAGCGTGCCCGAACGACAGAACGGGATGCGGGCAGAGCCGACGATGGCGACGCGACGGATGGATGGGGTCATGGATCGCTCTCTATCGCAGATCGGTTGAGTCATTTGTCATCGGATAGTTTAGCCAGCATTTCTGAGGCCACTTGCGCCAATTCGGGAACCGAGTTCGTTGCCGCCTTCCAGATCACTAAGTCATCGACGTGCTGATAGCTGTGCCTGAGTTGATTGCCTATTGCACGCACTTCGTTCCAGGGGATATCAGGATAATGCAGCGTCAGCTCCGGCGGGATGTACCGGCTTGCTTCAGAAATGATTTCGAGGCAACGCTCGACACCACGCCGCGTCGCAATCCGCTTTTGATAGTTGGCGAAATCCGAACCATCCAGAATTTCGTTGAGCTCCTCGATAGCGACTTGAATATCGAGCAAGCGTGCCCGCAGCGATCGTTTCGCCATCTTAGAACACCTTGATACTTGAGGACTCAATCTCCTTCCGAAGGCGCGAACGCAGGCCTTCCCGGCTGCCATAGTCGACGTCTCGTCCCAGAATTTCCTTGGCCAATTCACCACCGCGGATCAGCTCGACGAACGAGAACGGACCCTCAGGATCATAGTCGATGAAGAGATCGACATCGCTTTCAGCGGTCATCGCATCGCGAGCGGCTGAGCCATAGAGATGCAGCGCCGTAACAAGAAGTCCGCGGAACTCCGCCTCATGACTGCGCAAGCGGGCAAGGACCTCATCGCGATTGGCGACCGGTTTCAGGTCGGATCGTAGGTCGAGCGTGGCGTCCATGAGATTGCTCCCTGCTGTGTGCCGCTCCGTCGGGCGTCCAGCCTCGCTTGAGGTGCATGCCTTGAGATAGTGATTTACTGCGTGGCTTTCCAGGCGGCGATCATGTCCGCTACGGGATGCCGTCGATCGTCATGCCGTCGAGCATGCAGCCGGCGAAGCTGACGCCCATCAGATTGGCGTTGTCGATGACGAGGCCCGACAGGTTCACATCATCGACGTGCCAGCCTGACATCAAGGCATTGTGGATCTTGAATCCCGACATGTTGACGTCATCGAAGGCCGAGCCGGCAAGGTTCGATGCCGAGACGTCCAAGCGGTGACGCTGCTTCTCGATCTCCATCGGGCAACCTCACTCCGCCGCCGCGCGCTGGGCTGAGGGCCCCGACGTGGTGGACTTGGCGCCGAGCGAGGCCTTGTAGTGCAACGGCCCGCCACGGAAGGGCGCAAAACCGGTGCCGAAAATGATGCCGGCGTCGACAAGGTCGGCACTCTCGACGATTCTCTCGTCGCGGGCGCGCTCGGCTTCGTCGATCAACGGCTGTACCAGCTCACGGCCAAGCCGCTCCAACTCGGACTTATCGAAGGTGGTCTTGGATCGCACCGGCTCGCTGTCACCGTCGCGCTTGCCGACCTTTTTCCACTCGTAGAAACCGGATCCGGACTTCTTCCCGAGCTTGCCGGCGGCGACCAGCTTGTCGAGGCGTGAGCCCTCGCTCGGGTACTTGAGGATGCGGCCAACGTGGTGACAGACGTCGAGACCAACGGTGTCGGCCAACTCGATCGGTCCCATCGGCATGCCGAAAGCCTTGGCGGCCTCGTCGATCTTCTCGGCCTGCTCACCCTTCTCGAGCCGCTCCATGGCCTTCATCATGTAGGGCGCCAGCACGCGATTGACGAGGAAGCCCGGGCAGCTTTTGACGATCAGCGGGAACTTGCCGATGGCCGTGACGAAGGCGCAGCCTTTGCGCACCTCCTCCTCGCGGCTTCCGGCACCGCGGATCACCTCGACCAGCGGCATCACCGCGACGGGATTGAAGAAGTGGATGCCGATCAGGCGGCCGGGATCAGCGAGTGCCGAAGCGATGTCCTCGATCATGATCGAGGATGTGTTGGTGGCCATGATGGCGCCGGGCTTGAGCTTGCTCTCGAGGCCCTTGAACAGCGACTGCTTGACCTCGACCTTCTCGACAATGGCCTCGATGACCAAGTCGGCGCGTGGGATGTGCTCGCCCTGCGGATCGGCGACGAGGCGGGCCTTGGCCGCGTCGCGCTCGGCCTTGGACCGGAACCGCCGCGCAAACAGCTTGCCTTGGGCTTCGATGCCTTTGCGGATCTGCTCCTCCGAGAGATCCTGCAGCGACACCTCCATGCCCGAAGCAACGCACCAGCCCGCGATGTCGGCGCCCATGACGCCCGCGCCGATCACATGCACGCGCAGCGGCTTGAAGGCGATGTCCTTCGGTGCCTGCCCCTTCATCATCTCGGAGAGCTTGAACACACGGCGCAGATTGCGGGAGGTGTCGGAGACCATCAACGGCGCGAAGGCCTTGGTTTCCGCGGCTTTCATGCCCTTGAGATTGCCGCCTTCGCGCTCGAACAGATCGATCAAGCGATAAGGCGCGGCGTAGTGCTCCTCGCGCGCCTTCTTGGCGACGGCCTTGCGCATCTGGCCGGCGACGATGCCGCGTGCGGGCCAGCGGCGCGCCATGTCTTTGGCCCAGCCGGCAGTGCGCGAACGGCGCTTGCGCTCGATGGCCTTGCGGGCGGCCCAGGGCAGATTGTGCGGGCTCGGCACAAGCTCATCGACGAGACCCATGGCGCGGGCGGCCGATGCGCGAATGTTGTTGGCGCGCAGCATCAGATCCATGGCGGCCACGGCGCCGGCCTGGCGGATCGAGCGCCAGGTGCCGTTGAAGCCCGGAAAGATGCCGAGTTGCACTTCCGGGAAACCCAGCCGCGTGGCGTCGTCGCGCGTGGCAATGCGCCAGTGGCAGGCCAGAGCCAGCTCGAGACCACCACCGAGGCAGAAGCCGTGGATGCCACACACGACGGGCACCGGCATGGCCTCGATGCGATCGAGCATGGCCAGGACCGGCGTGATGGCCGCCGTCACCTCGGCCTCGGTGTTGAACTGCTCGAACTCGCGCACGTCGGCGCCGACGATGAAGCCCTTCTCTTTGCCGGAAAGAAGGATGAGACCGCGGATCGATTTGTCCTTGGCGCCGGCTTCGACGCGCTCGACGATGGCCATCAATTCTTCTAGCGGGCGTCGGCCGAGTGCGTTCTGGCTCTGCCCTTCGCGGTCGAAGATGGCGGTGGCGATGCCCTGTGTGTCGATGGTGAAGCGCCAATCCTTGAGGCTCGCGATGTCGGGCAAGGTTTGCGTGGTCATCGGTTCGGTCTCCTGGGATAGGCTCGCGGCACGTTCGGCGGTCAGCCGCGCGAGCGTTCGAGGAAGATTACCATCATCAGCGCCAGCGCGACGACGACCTGCTCGTCCGGGTTGAGCGAGCCGGACTTCTCGATTCTGAAGTTGCTTTCAAACAGGCTGCGCGACTTGGTCATGAGGACCACCTCGCCGCCGCCTTCGCGGGACAGGATGTAGGCCGGGTTAAGAAAGTAGCCCGAGATCAGGCCGACGATCGGGATCTCGCCGATGAGCAGATCGAGGAAGCGCACCAGCACGCTTTTTTCGGTCACCGTGAAGGTGTGCGTATCGCCGACCAGCACCTCGTAGGTGGCGCGCCAGAGTGAGCGGGCACCCTTGCGGCGCACGACGCCGAGTGTGCGGTCCGTGCTGTCGGACAGGCGATAGCTGGCGCGGAAATCGATCACACGATCGGCGTTGATGCGATAGAGCGGCCTCGACATCGTATCGTCATTGAAGACGGTGATGTCCTCCTTGAAGGCCCAGAGCTTCTTGCGCACGTAGGCGAAGGGACGCTGGGCTGCGTCCGTGATGTAGAGCTGGGGCACGAGGGTCAGGATCTTGAACCTGACATCGAGCGGGAAGGTCATCTGGGTCAACAAGGCGAGACTCCCGATCGGTGCCTGAATTGGTTGCTCGCTTGGGCAAGGCCACCGGTGGGGGGCCTCGCCGTCCTTCACTCGGCCGCCGCACTGTGCGCCGCGCGGGCGTTGTGGCCGGGCTTCATGTAGTTGGGCTTGAGCTCCAGCGGATCGAAGTGGTCGACGGCGATGACGCGTGCGGTCAGTGCTTCGGCCTCGCGGAGCAAGGCGCCTTCGGCCTCCGTCAGCACGGCCTTCTTCACCGCATCGCCGATCCAGTCGAGGCCGTGGAAGCGCTGGACGGTGCCGGCACGGATGGCGCGCTCGAGCTTCTTTTCGGCTTCCTCGGCGGCGACGACCTTCTCTAGCGCCACCTCGAGCAGCCCCGTCGGATCGTTGGGATCCTTGGAGATGAATATGTAGCGGGTCAGCCGGTCACGCACCTCGCCGGGCTCAATGGCGAGGCGGACGCACGTCGAGGTCAAGCGATCGCTAGCCGGGCGATAAGGATTGCCGAGCGGGAAGACGACGACGCGCATCAGCCAGCGCACCCAGGCGACGGGGAAGTTCTCGATGGTGCCGCGCATCGCCTCCTGGAAACGGAACAGGCCGTTCTGCGCCACCATGGCAACAATATGCCGGTCGTTGGCAGGCTTGCCGTCGTCCTCGTAGCGCTTCAAGGCACAGGACACGAGGTACAATTCCGACAGCGCATCGGCCATGCGGCCGGTGAGCTTCTGCTTCGTCTTGAGGCCGCCGCCGAGCAAGGCCACCGTCAGATCGGCGACGAAGGCGAAGCTGCGCGAGGCGCGCCACAGCTGGCGATACCATTCGGCCGTACCGCCGGCCTGCTCCGGCACCTTGCCGAAAAGACCGCCGGTGAGGTTGTGGAACAGGGCGCCGACGCCGTTCGAGATCGAGAAGGCGATATGACTGAAGAAGGCGCTCTCGAAGGCCGCAAGACCGCGTTTGGTGTCCGTGTCCTGGCAGGCCTGGATCTCGCGATAGAGATAGGGATGCGAGCGCAGCGCACCCTGCGCGAAGGTGATCAGCGAGCGTGTCAGGATGTTGGCGCCTTCGACCGTGATACCCACCGGCACCATCAGGTAGGCCGATTGCAGATAATTCGAGGGGCCATCGCAAATGGCGCGGCCGCCGTGCAGATCCATGGCGTCGTTGATGGTGCGGCGCAGACGCTCCGTCGACTGGTATTTCATGATCGCCGAGATGACCGACGGCTTCTCGCCGCGACTGACCATCGACGCGGTGACGGCGCGGCCGGCCTCATTGACGTAAGCGGTCTCGATCATGCGCGCGAGCGGCTCCTCGAGGCCTTCCATGCGGGCGACGGGGAGACCGAACTGCTTGCGGATGCGGCCATAGGCGGTGGTGAAGCGCAGCATGGCCTTGGCGCCCGCGGCGCCTGACGACGGCAGCGAGATGGCGCGGCCGGCAGCGAGGCATTCCATCAGCATGCGCCAGCCCTGGCCGACCATCTTCTCGCCGCCGATGATGTAGTCCATGGGGATGAAGACGTCGGTGCCCCAATTGGGGCCATTCGGGAAGGCGGCGCCGGACGGCAAATGGCGGCGGCCGATATTGACGCCGGGATGATTGGCCGGAATCAGCGCCACGGTGATGCCGATGTCCTCGCCTTTATCGAGCAGCTTATCGGGATCGAACAGGCGGAAGGCCAGGCCAACCAGCGTCGCCTTGGGGCCGAGCGTGATGTAGCGCTTGTCCCACGACAACCGGATGCCGAGCGTTTCGCGGCCCTCGAAGGTGCCCTTGGTGACGTAGCCGATGTCGCGCATGGTGGCGGCGTCGGAGCCCGATGTCGGCCCGGTGAGCGAGAAGCAGGGCACGTCGAGCCCCTTGGCGAGGCGCGGCAGATAATGATGCTTTTGGGCGTCGGTGCCGTATTTCTCGATCAATTCGCCTGGGCCCAACGAGTTCGGCACCATGACAATGGTGCACACGTCCGGCGAACGTGAGGCGATCTTGCCGAGGATCAATGACTGGGCCTGAGCCGAGAAACCAAGGCCGCCGTGCTCTTTCGAGATCAGCATGCCGAGGAAGCCATGCTTCTTGGCGAAATCCCAGATCGGCTCCGGAATCTCGCGTTCGGCATGCCGGATCTGCCAGTCGTTGATCATGCGGCAGAGCTCTTCCGTCGGGCCATCGAGGAAGGCACGCTCTTCGGCCGTCAGCGTGACCGGCGGCACGGCGCGCAGCTTCGCCCAGTCGGGACGCCCGGAAAAGAACTCGGCATCGAACCCGATGGTGCCGGCTTCCAAGGCCTGCGTTTCGGTATCCGAGACCTTGGGCAGCGACTTCTTGATCAGGCCGAATGCCTTGCCGGCAATGGCGCGGCGCGCAAACGGGGTCGCCAACAGGGCCAGCAGAACGAACGGCAGCCAGGCCAGAATGCCGATCGAGGTGAAGCGTGGGAAAATGAACTCGCCGTAGATGGCGCCGGTGCGCCACACGAGCGCAGCCAGACCCGCAAAGGCCGCCCAGGCCCACATCGGCGCCGCCCGCATGGCCAGCGCAATGGCGATCGCACCACAAACTGCAACAAACAGAAGTTCAGCCATGTCCGCCACTCTCCGCGTTTCTGGCCAGGGTTCGCCCACTGGGCCACCGTGTCGGGCCACCACTCAGCGTTCTGACACTATGATAGTCAAAGTTGACGTTTACGTCAATTTCCATGCTGCGCCGCACAATCACTAAAGCTCTACCTTGCCCTATCAGATACGAGCCCAGTGTAACGCCGCTGGCGATCGAGGGGATAACTTTTCTCGGGGTCCGGCACGGGCATTGCCGAGGGGAAGCTTCCACAAACGCGCCGAATGCTTAATGTTCCTTGCCCTGCCTGAAGCTTGCGTCCGAAATTGCCGTCCAACCTGCCCAGCGATGGTCTTGAGGAGCCGCCATGGACACCACCGACCGTCTCGTCGCCTTGCTGGATCATCTCGGGCTGGCCAAGGCGCATGTGGCCACGCAAATGCCGGGAGACGTCGCCGGGCTCAGCCTTCGCCATCCGGAGCGGCTTGCCGGCCTGGTGTTGGCGGTGCCGGTGCGGCTCGACCCGACGCCGTTCCTGGCAACGGCTGCTCGCATACTTATGATTACCGGCGAAACTGGCATCTCGGCGGCGGCGACCCGCCGGGCGGGCGAGCGCCTGACGGCGGCACAGCGCCATGCTCTCGCCGGTTACGAGGCCGGCGGGTGGGCCGACGTCGCGGCGGACCGGACTGACGAGTTGGCCGACCGCATGGTGCGGTTCTTGGGGCGTATCGAAGCCTCGACGCCACTGTCGGTGCCTGCTGCTGATCGCATGGGCAGCCATGCGGGCTTGAGCTATACGATCGACGGCCAAGGCCCGGCGCTGTTGCTGCTGCCGTTCTTCCTTGCGGCATCGCAATGGGATCCCGTGGTGCCGCAACTGGCCCGCCAGTTCACGGTCATTCGCGTCGGCGGCGCCCATATCGGCGGCATCGCGACCCTGGAGGACCGCGCCAGTGCGCCAACCTACCTCGCCATGTTCGACATCCTCACGGGCTTTCTCGGCGTACAACCGCATCACCGCATCCTCGATGTCGGCTGCGGCTCCGGCGCCCTTGACCGGCACCTGGCCGCGAGGCTCGGCCCAACCGCCCGCATCGATGCCGTCGACATCAATGCGTTCATGCTGGGTGAGGCCGAGGCGTTGGCCAAGGCCCAGGGCCTGGACAGCCAGATCCGCTTCGGCAAGGGCAGCGCGCTTGACCTCCCGTTTGTCGACGCCACGTTCGATGCCGTCTACTCCGTTACCGTGCTCGAGGAATGCGATGCGGATCAGGCCATTGCCGAGATCATGCGCGTCACTAAGCCGGGAGGCCGCATCGGCATCGCGGTGCGCGCCATCGACATCCCCCAGTGGTGGAACCTCGATTTGCCGCCGGCATTGCGGGCCAAGGTCGACATCCCCCCGCAATCGCTCGGTCCTGGTGGGGTCGCCGATCGCAGCCTCTATGCGCGCCTGCAAAAGGCGGGCTTGGTGGATCTCGTCGCCTTTCCACAACTCGTCACGCTCGATCGCCCCGATGGCCCGACCTGGCGCTATCGCGAGGACCACATCCTGTCGCTGCTCACCGCCGACGAAGTCACCACCTGGAAGGCTGCGTGCGCCAAAGCGGGCCAGGCTGGCCTGCTGATGCAAGCCAATGCCCTGCACTGCGCCGTGGCAACCAAGCCAAGCCAATCCTGAGGTGGCGCCCCTCGCTGGCTGCGGCTGGTCCAGGCGACCAACTCGGCATAGGCTTCGTCCAACACAACGACCGCCCCAATCGCTTGCAACAGGAGCCCCGCCATGCAGAAAGCGCTCTCCGGCCTTCGCGTCATCGACATGACGCACAACCAGGCGGGCCCCGCCTGCGCCCAGATGATGGGCTTCCTCGGTGCCGATGTCATCAAGCTCGAGGAGCCGAAGGGCGGTGACGTCGCCCGCGCGCAGAACAACGACGAGTTGTTCTTCCTGGTGTTCAACGCCAACAAGCGCTCGCTGACGCTCAATCTGAAGACCGACGAGGGCAAGGAGTATTTCCGCAAGATCATCGCGCAGTCAGATGTCCTCATCGAGAACTTCGGCCCCGGTGCGCTCGATCGATTGGGGCTCGGTTGGAAGGATCTGGAAAAAATCAATCCGCGCCTGATCTATGCGACCATCAAGGGCTTCGGCACCTACGGCCCCTATTCGCATTTCAAGAGCTTCGAGCCGATCGCGCAGGCCATGGGCGGCGCCATGTGCGTCACCGGTTTTGCCGACGGGCCGCCGACCTACAATTGGCCGGCCATCGGCGACAGCGGCACCGGCATGCACATGGCGATCGCCATCCTGGCGGCGATCAATCAGCGTCACGCCACCGGCAAGGGCCAGCACGTCGAAGTGGCGATGCAGGACGCGGTGCTCAATCTCATTCGCATCAGCCTGCGCGAGCATCAACGCAACGGCGTGCCGGTGCGCACCGGCAATCAGCTGGGCCAGACGGTGCCCGGCACCACCTACAAGTGCGCGCCGGGCGGGCCCAACGACTACGTGTTCCTGTTCGCGCAACCGCAGATGTGGAAGGCCGTTTGCCAGGTGCTGGGACGCCCGGAGCTGGAGACCAACCCGCTGTTCAAGACCAATCCCGACCGCTGGAAGAACCGCGCCGCGCTCGACGCCATCGTCACCGAATGGACCATGCAGCGCACCAAGCAAGAAGTGATGAAGCTGATGGGCGATGCCGGCGTGCCGTGCGGCGCCTGCCAGGATACCGGCGAGATCCTTGCCGACCCGCACCTCAAGGCGCGCGACATGATCGTCGATCTCGAATATCCCCCGCGCGGGGCGTTCAAGACCGTGGGCTCGCCGCTCAAGCTCTCCGACAGTCCGGTGACGCTGACGCGGCCGCCGATGCTGGGCGAGCATTCAGCCGAGATTCTCGGCGAGCTGTGCGGCGTCGATGCCGCCCGTATAGCCAAGCTGAAAAAAGACGGTGTGATCAGCTGACGGCGTGGGCTGGGTCAAGCCTTGCACTTCGCAGCGGCTTAACACTTTTTCGGCAAGCCGCAGTTGTTGGGCCGCGCTGCGCTTGACCGAACCTACGAGGAAAGCGCTCAAGAGTTCCCGCGCGCGATCGGGAGATCAGGCGGTGATGCGGTGGCGCAGGCGGGCCAGGGCGGCGAGGCTTGCTTCGTGCTCGCCAGCGAAGCGGACGATGAGGTGGCCAACGCCGGCACGGGCGTAGGCGGCAATCCAATCGGCGGCGGCTTCAGCGGTGCCCGCGAAGCAGGCTTGCCGCTTGGTCAGCACGTCGGGGCGGGCATTGTAGTAGCGCTCCAGATAAGTCATGAGGCGCTGCTCGGCGCGGGTTTGGTCGGGGTCGATGGCGGCGGTGAGATACATCGAGCCTGTCAACGATTTGGGATCTCGACCGGCGGCGCGGGCATGCTCGGCGATGGTCGCCCATTGCGCGGCCCACTCGGCCGGCGCGCCGACGTTCGGCATCCAGCCGTCGAAGTGCTGGCCGGCGCGTTCGAGGCTGGCCGGCAATGAGCCCGCGATCCAGAACGGAATGCCTCCGGCACGCTGCGGCGTCGGTCCGACGGATTGGCCTTTCAGCTCCCAACGGCCGCTCCAATCGACGGGCTTGCCGGTCCACAGCGCGCGACAGAGCTGGACGCCCTCGATCAGGCGGCCGACGCGCTTCTCGAACGGCACGCCGGCGGCCAGGAACTCGGCGCGGATGTCGGGAACGTCGCGGGCGATGCCGACGCCGACGATGATGCGGCCCTCGGCGATGCGGTCGATAGTGGCAAGCTGGTGCGCAAGGACGACAGGGTTGCGCAGGGCCGGCAGCAGGACGGCGGTGCCGATCTCGACGCGGGGCACGCGGGCGGCGACGGCGGCCATCAGGGTCAGCGGATCATGGCGCGGGCGGGCGGTGAGGCTATCGCCGATCCAGAGCGAGTCGAAGCCGTGGCCTTCGGCGCGCTGGGCCAGATCGAGCAAGGGGCGCGTTGCGAAGTCGCCCTCCATGATGCGCTCGCGGGTGGGAAGGAGATAACCGATGCGCGGGGTCATGGGGCACCTCGATCGAGCGAGCCTAAACGTGGAGCGAGCGTTCAGCCGTTGCCGCGGCGTTGGCGGCCGGCGAAGCGCACGGCTTCCTCGGCGGCCTTGAACAGGGCACGGGCCTTCAAGATGCATTCGTTCTGCTCGGCCTCCGGCACGCTGTCAGCGACGAGGCCGGCGCCAGCCTGCACGTACATGCGGCCGTCCTTGACCAGGGCGGTGCGCAGGACGATGCAGCTGTCCATGTTGCCGTCCGCCGAGAAATAGCCGACGCAGCCGGCATATGGCCCGCGCTTTTCCTTTTCCAACTCGTCGATGATCTGCATGGCGCGCACTTTCGGCGCGCCGGACAGCGTACCCGCCGGGAAGCCGGCCATCAGCGCGTCGATGGCGTCGTGCCTGGGATCGAGGGTGCCGTGCACGGTGGAGGAAAGATGCATGACCTGGCTGTAACGCTCGACGTCGAAGGACGAGGCGACGCGGACGCTGCCGATCTTTGCTACGCGGCCGACGTCATTGCGGCCAAGATCGAGCAGCATCAGATGCTCGGCGCGTTCCTTGGGATCGGCGAGCAGATCGCGTTCAAGCGCTTTGTCCTCCTCCGGCGTGACGCCACGCCGCCGGGTGCCAGCGAGCGGCCGCAGCGTCACTTCGCCATCGCGGCAACGCACCAGGATTTCGGGCGACGAGCCGACCAGCGCAAAGTCGCCGAAGTCGAGATGGAACAGGAATGGCGACGGATTGGTGCGCCGCAAAGCGCGGTACAAGGCCATCGACGACAGCGAGAAGGGCGCCGAGAAACGCTGCGACAGCACAATCTGGAAGGCGTCGCCGGCAGCGATGTAGTCTTTCGCCTTGTCGACCATGGCCAGATATTCGGCGGGCGTGGTGTTGGAGACGGGCGCCGGCTCGGCCAAGTCGTGGGCGGCGGGCACCGCATCGTGCGGCAAGGGCTGGTCAAGGGCGGCGATGACGGCATCGAGCCGCGCCACAGCGTTCGCATAAGCCTTTTTGGCCGTGAGCTTGGGCCGCGGGTAGGCGGGCGTGACGATCGTCATCTCGTCGCGGACGGCGTCGAAGATGACCATCACGGTCGGGCGCACCAGGATGGCATCGGGCACGTCCAGCACATCCGGCTGCGTGTCGGGCAGATGCTCGACCAGACGCACCATGTCGTAGCCCATGTAGCCGAAGATGCCGGCGGCCATGGGGGGCAGGTCGGCGGGCAGTGCGATGCGGCTTTCCGCCAGCAGGGCGCGCAGGGAGGCCAGCGCCGGCAGCGTCTCGGACTTGAAGGCGGATGGATCGGCCTGCGGCGAGCGATTGATCTCGGCCTTGGCACCGAAGGCGCGCCAGATCAGGTCCGGCTCCAGGCCGATGATCGAGTAGCGCCCGCGCACCGCACCACCTTCGACGGACTCGAGCAGAAAGCTCATGGGGGCGCCACGGCCGAGCTTGAGCGCGGCCGAAACCGGCGTCTCGAGATCGGCAACGAGACGCGTCCACACGAGTTGCGGGTCGCCCCGGTCATAGGTGGCGGCGAAGTCTGTGGCGGTCGGTTGCGCGTCGCTGCCAGGCGGCGACACTGGCGTCGATGGCGCCTTGGTCTTGCCGCGCGGGCCCCGTGATTTCGGCGGCGAAGCGTTCACGCGTGCCTCACTTCTTCGGAGCCGTGGTGCGGTCGATGCCGACGGCGCGCTCGTAGACGACCTGATTGATCTTGAAGCCGATGCGGTCCTGCAAGGCGGCCACGTAGGTTGCCAGCGCGTCGTTCTGCAGCTGGTCGCGCAACTGGGTGGCGAGGCGCTCGCTCTCCTCTTTCGTCGGTGCCGCGGCGGCCGCGATGTCGGTGATCACGAAGACAAGGCGCGCCTTGGTGTCGGCCTTCTCCACTGACGCCGCGCCGCCCTTTGGCAGCGTGAAGGCCAGCCGCGCGCCGTTTGCCGGCAGGATATCGCCGGGCTGGATGCGCTTGATCGGTTTGCCCGTCTCGACTTTCAGTGCCTGCGACTTGGCCACTGCCTCCAACGTCTCGCCTTTTTTGATGCGCTCGACGAGGGCTTCGGCTGCCGCCGTGATGGCCTTCTGATGCTCGATTTCGATGGCGACGGCGGTAACGTCGGCCTTGACCGCCTCGAACGGCTTCTGTGCTTCGGCGGTGACCTCGTTGACTTCCACCCAGGCTTCGCCGCCGCCGGTCAGTGGCACGACATCGCGAACGGCCGATTTGTCGCCCTGGAAGGCGGTGGCGATCAAGCGAGCAGCGTCCGGGTGCTCGAGCGCGGGCTTGCCGGCCGGCGTCTGGCCTTTGCTGTCGCTGCTGGCGACCTCGATCAGCTTGAGCTTCAATTCCGCGGCAATGGCGACGAAGGGCTTGCGGGCGCCGCGCCGATCCTCGACCTGCTCGTGCAACTGCTTCTCGAGTTCGGCCAGCCGCGCCTGCTCTAGGCTGGCACGCACGTCTTTCGCCACCTCGTCGAAGGGCCGCTTGCGGCCGGCCTCGATGTCAGTGACGCGGACCAGGGCGACGCCGCCGCCGCGCACGTCGATCGGGTCCGACAGCTGGCCGACGGGGAGCGTGAACACGGCTTGGCCCGTTTTCGCATCGCCGATCTCGCGCCGGGTGGCGGGCCCCTGGTCCAGCCGTCCGGCAGCGCCCGACTGCTCGAGCGCGACGACGAACATGGCCTTGCCGGCGGCAATCTCCTTGGCGGCGGCGATGGCTGCGGTCTTGTCCTTGAAGACGACGATCTGATACTTGCGCCGCTCGGGGATATCCCATGTGGACTGGGCCTTTTCCCAGGCAGCCTTCACCTCGGCATCCTCGACCTTGATGCGCGAGCGCACCTCGTCGCGGGTGAGGAAGAGGACGCTGAGCTTGCGCGTTTCAGGCGTCTTGAACTGGCCCTTGATGCGCTCGTACTGCTTCTTGAGCTCGGCCTCGTCGGGGGCAGCCGGTTTTGCCACCTTGGCTGGATCGAGCGTGATGTAGGCGAAGGTGCGCGTCTCCTCGCGAAACTTGTGGGCAATGTCGAGCAGGACCGGGTTCGGCGCCACGCTCTCGGCCAGCCCCGAGGTAATCTGCTCACGCAGTGTGGCCTGCCGGGCGTTGACGAAATAGCGCTCGGTGGAAAGGCCGACCTGGCGGATCTGCTGCTCGAACACGGTCTTGGAAAACTTCTTGTCCCCGCCTTGGAAGGCCGGATTGGATTTCACCTCGTCGGCCAGATAGGCATCGGACAGCCTGAGCCCCATCTGCCGCGCATGCTCGCTGACGGCCGCCGCGGAAACCAATTCGCTCAGCACCTGTTGATCGAGACCGAAGGCGCGCGCCTGCTCGGGTGTCAGGTTGGTGCGGAACTGCTGGCTCATAGCCGCCCGGCGCTCGTTCAGTGCCGTCGTGAACTCCTCCACCGAAATGGATGAGGTGCCGACGGTGGCAATGGGCGCCCGCGCGGTCTCGCCGAACGGGTTCGGGATGCCCCACAGCGCGAAGCTCAGCAGCAGGATGGAGAACAGCAAGGTCGCGAGCGCCTTGCTCACGTTGCGCCAGAGGCTTTCGAGCATTGCCAGTCCAATTCCTGTGAAGTGAGAGGCGGGGCGCACTGAACCGGCTACGGCGCATCGTTTCGCCGCAGTGCCGGTCGAGGCTGCTCCCGTGGTTGAAAGCACGTGGCGCGCATCATAGGAATCTGGCTGCCAGCATGCAAGGCTTGCTAACACCTGTTGCCACTCTTGTAACGGTGGGCCGAAGTCGGCGCCCAGGGCGGCGGGCCTCATGCTGTCGGCAAGGGCGATCCAGAGGAAGCCAACATGACCACTGCAACTCGTGATGTCCGTCCGCTGGTGGCCGGCAATTGGAAAATGAATGGCGTCCAGGCGAGCCTCGCCGAGGCCGCCAAGATCGCGGCGGCGGTGAAGACGGCCGGCGCCCATGCCGACATGATGCTGTGCCCGCCGGCGACGCTGCTGGCCGACATGGCCCGCACGGCCAAGGGTAGCGGCCTGCTGGTCGGCGGCCAGGACTGCCATGGCAAGGCCAACGGTGCCCACACCGGCGATATCTCGGCTGAGATGATCCGGGATGCGGGTGGCGCGGCCGTTATCGTCGGGCACTCCGAGCGGCGCGCCGATCATGGCGAGAGCGATGCCGCGGTGCGGGCCAAATGCCAGGCGGCGCACCGGGCTGGCCTGATGGCCATCGTCTGTGTCGGGGAAACCGAGGCTGAGCGCCGCGCCGGGGCGACGCTGGTGGTGGTCGGGCGGCAACTGGCGGGTTCCTTGCCCGATGGCTGCACGGCTGCGACGACGGTGGTTGCCTATGAGCCAGTGTGGGCGATCGGCACCGGTTTGACGCCGACGGCGGCCGATGTCGCGGAGGTGCATGCGTCGCTGCGGGCGGCCCTAGTGGCCCGTTTTGGTGGCGAGGGCACCCGCATGCGCATTCTCTATGGTGGCTCCGTGAAGGCCTCGAACGCGGGCGAACTGATGGGGGTGGCCCATGTCAATGGGGCCCTCGTCGGAGGCGCCAGCCTCAAGGCCGACGATTTTCTGGGTATCCTGAAGGCTTACGCCTGAGGTAAACGGCGGCAATGAGCAGGGGAAAGCGAATGGCTGGGCCGACGTGGCAGTGTTTCGGGTTCGGCATGGCGGCCGTCCTGGCAACCGGTGGTCTGATTGTTACGGTCGCCCTGGCCGAGCCATTGGCCAAGGAGGACTGCGAAAAGTTCAAGGTCGAGCAGGCGGCACTGGAAAAAGCCGGCATCAAGGATGTGCTGCAAAAGGGCGCAACCTGGGGTCGTGCCAACCTCGGTGCCGACAAGCTCAAGCAGGTCGAGCGCTTCATCTTTCTCGAGGAGCAATTGAGCTTCCGGTGCGGTCAGGCCAAGGCACGGCTGACGCTGCCGTTTGCCGAGGAGGATCAGCCCCCTGCGGCGCCGGAGGATGCCGCCAAGGCCGAAACGGGCGATCCTGCCGTGACACCGCCGGTTGCCAAGGCGAAGCCGAAGCCCAAGCCCAAGCCAGCGGTGGAGGCGGCGGCGCCTGACGCTGCAAAGGAGCAGCCGGCCAAGGCTGCAGCGCCGGCACCGGCCAAACCGGCGCCCAAGCCGAAGCCAAAGGTCGACGACGCCTTGAAGGTGCCACCGGCGCAGGGCGATCCGTTTGCCAACCAGAAGCCGGCGGCGGCGAAGAAGAGCGAGTGACGAGGGCAGGGGCCGCTGTGCGGTCCTTGCGTCTGTCGTCGAGGGGTTGGCCTTGGCCCGGGTCTGGTGTATGAGGCGGATCTCGAATTTGTGCGCCGCACCGGGCCTCGGCTGCCGCGTGATCTGCGCTGGCGCTTACAGGACACCCACAGGACACCATGGATAAGGTACTTCTGGTTCTCCATCTGATGATCGCGGCGGCGCTGGTCGGTGTTGTGCTGCTGCAGCGGTCGGAGGGCGGTGGCCTCGGCATGGGTGGCGGCGGTTCCGGCAACTTCATGACCGGTCGCGGCACGGCCAACTTCCTTACCCGCGTGACGGCGGGATTGGCGGCGGCCTTTTTCGTCACCTCGATCTCGCTGACCTTGCTGGCGCGACAGAACGCCAAGCCGCTGTCGCCGCTCGATCTGCCGGCGCTCAACACGCCAGCGGCGACGAAGCCTGCAGCTCCCGGCGCGCCAACCACACCAGCCGGTGACAAAGGGGCTGCCACCCCGGCCGCGCCTGCGGCTCCGGCAACGACGCCGCTGCCCTCGGGGGCGACGCCGGTGCCCGAGAAGGCCAAGCCGGCCACGCCGCCAGCCACGCCGCCGAAGCAGTAAGCGCCGACAGTGCCGGACGGGGCTGGCGATGCCGCATGCCACCTGCGCGTCATCGAAACCCGCGAGATGGGTGCGTGCAGAACGCCGTCAACTCCGCCAGCCCTCGATGCAATAGACGCGTGCGGGTGCGCCATCGCCGCCCGGGATCTTGAGAGGCGCGGCTGAGAGCAGCACCTCGGCGTCGCGGATGTCGGCCGTGTTGGCCACATACTCGATCATGTGTACGCCAGCGCGCAGCAGGATGTCATGCGTGACATGCTCGGCCAGGGGGCGTTTCTCGCCCTTGAGCGAGAGGCGAATGCAGTAGTCCTGCGGAAAATCATAGGCGATGGTCTTGATGCCGCTGTCGAGCAGCCACTGCGCCGCTTCGCGCGTGAGGTAGGGGCTATCGAGCCAGAATTCCTTCGTCATCGGCGAGCGATGCCGGTCCCAGCCCGATTTGAACAGGGCCATGCCACCGCGCTTCAGATGCATGGCGCGCGGCGCCAGGCGCTCAGGCCCGATGGCCTCGTTGGGCTGCGCATCCATGAGGTCGATCACGGCGCAGGGGCCGACCAGATCATCGAGCCGGGTGGCCTCGATGGTGGCGCCGTCGAGGAACATGTGCCGGCGCGCATCGACGTGCGTGTAGGCATGACACGACACCTTCAGCGTCGTTACCTGCGCCAGGTCGCCGGCGGCCAGATTGCCGGTGGCCGTGACCTCGGTTTTCCAGCGGGGATGGTCGGCGAGAATGGGCATAGACAGGTCGATGATGCGCATGGGCGGCCTCAGGCGGCGATTAGGGGGATGTCGAGACGATAGGTGCGGACGGCGTTGTCGTGGAACAGTTTCAAGCGGTCGGCCATGGGCAGATCGGCGGTTGCTGCCTTGAATCCGGAATAGAGCGTGTCGAAGGAGCCGGTGAGGCCGTCGACGGGGAAGTTCGAGGCAAACAGGCAGCGGTCGACGCCGAAAGCCTCGATCACGTCGCGCACGATCGGGCGCTGCTGCTCGAAGGGCCAGCCGACGCCTTTGATGCCGAAGCCGGAGATCTTCATGGAGATCTGCGGCGCCGAGGCGGCCCGTCGCAAGGCCGTGCGCCAACCAGCCAAGGCCTCGGCGCTGCGATCCGCCGGCATGAAGCAATGCACGATCACGACGGGCGTGTCGGGATAGGCCGAGACGAGATCGAGCAGCTCATCGACATGCCACCAGGGCGCCTGCAATTCGAAGTGCAGCTTGTTCGGGGCGAGCGCGGCATACCCACGCCGCCACTTGGGACACGTCATGCCGCCAAGCGCACCCGTCTCGATGTGTTCGCGCGATGCCGCCACGGTCGGCTTGTGTCGCAGGCCGCGCACGAACGGAAACGCGGCATGGGCGGCGATCTGCTCAGGGGCATCGGGCCGGTGCAGAAACGTGCGCGCCACATGGGCGACAGGAAAGCGCGGCGCGATCTCGTGCAGGCTCTCGGTCCAGCGCGTTTCCTCGAGCAGCAACGCCTCGTCCCACTCCGCTTCCATGGTCACGGTCGCCACCACGTTGTGCTCGGCCGACACGCGCTTGTAATGGGTGGGCAGGAAATTACGGCGGATGGCTTCGTAGTCGCCATAACGAAACGCGATCCAGGGCGGGCGGCACAACCATTCCTGGGCGCCGAGCGAGAGATCCCAGAAATGGTGGTGAGCGTCGATGATGGGGATGTCGTCGTCGGTCATGCTGGCTACTCGGGGGTTGCGCGTCGTGCCGGAGGCTGGTGCAGGCTTAGCATGGCGGCCTGACGCTGTGGATGATTTTGGCTGACGTGCTTGCTGCGCCGTTAGGCGTCGACTGGGCAGTCACGGAAGGCGACAACGGAAAGAGCCTCATTTCGGTCGATTTTTGCACGCCCTATTGGGGAAACGGCTTCTTCCATGTCTCGCGTAATTGGTGCCGCTGGTGCTGCCTGGAACGGGCAGCGGCTGCGGCATCCGTGTGTCTTGAGGGAGCAACAATGATCGCTCCGTGAGCCGTCGACAGGCGGCCGCTGGGCGGCAGGGAATTGTCGACAGGGTGTGGTGTGTCATGTGCCAGTTGCTTCGCAGATCGTCTCGTTGCGCGCCTGTGCCGTTGCGTACCGGCCGCTCGCTTGGATGGGGCGTTGGTGCCATCATGATGTTTATGGCGCTGCCGCTTGGGGCCCAGGCCGGGGAGGCGGCACTCGAGCGGCGCGCCGCCGGTCCGCTGCCCTCGCTCGAAGAGGACAACCGCAGCGAGCGGCAGGAGGTGGCGCGTGCCCTGCCGGGTTTCGAACGGCCGGCTGTCGTGGCGCCAGCGGTGCCCGCTCGCACAGTCCCGGCCGCAGAACCGCCGCAGCGCAGCAAGGGTGATGGGCAAGTCGTGCCCCGGCCGCGGGTCGTGCCGATGGCCGCCGTTCCGTCAGCGCGTTGGCGGCGGACCGTGGATGAGATCCGCCGCGCCGCGTTCTCGCCCGAGAAGGGTAGTTGAGGTCGGCGGCGCGCCTTGACTCGGGTCAATGCAGAGGTGCGTGCGGCCAGTGGCGATGTTGAACCGAGCCGTCAATTGGCGCATGACAGCGAACCCGCGCACCAAGCCGGGCCAGCCGCCGAGGCTTTGGGGGAGGACACCATGCGTGCCGTCATCGTTCATGCCGCCAAGGATCTGCGCATCGGCGAAGTTGAGACCGGCGAGCCGAGTGGCGGGCAGGTGCGCGTGCGCATCGAGGCGGGCGGCATCTGCGGCTCGGATCTGCATTACTTCCATGAAGGCCGCATCGGCACCATCACGCTGAAGCAGCCGATGGTGCTGGGGCATGAGGTGGCTGGCCGCATCGAAAGCCTGGGCGCGGACGTGGCGGGGCTGCAGGTTGGTGATCGCGTGGCCTTGAACCCGAGCCGTCCCTGCGGCGCCTGCCGGTTCTGTCGCGACGGCGAGCAGATCCATTGTCTCGACATGCGCTTCTACGGCAGCGCCATGCGTTATCCCCACGTGCAGGGCGCGTTTCGCGAGGCCATCGTCGCCGATGCGACGCAGTGCCATGTGGTGCCAGCGAGCTTGTCGGCCGGCGAGGCTGCGATGGCGGAACCGTTCGCGGTCTGCTTGCATGCGGTCAATCGCGCCGGGCCGATGCTGGGCAAGCGCGTGCTGGTAACGGGCTCGGGGCCCATTGGCGCGCTGTGCGTCCTGGCGGCGCGACGGGCGGGGGCCGCCGAGATCGTGGCGACGGATTTGTCGGAAGCGCCGGCAGAGGTGGTGCTGAAGCTCGGAGCTGACCGCTTCATCAATGTGGCGCGGCACAATGCCGAGATGCAGGCGTACGCTGCCGACAAAGGGCAATTCGACGTGCTGCTGGAAGCCTCGGGCAGCGACAAGGCGTTGGCCGCCGCCTTCGAGCTGGTGCGCCCGCGTGGCGTCATCGTGCAGGTGGGCATCGGTGGCATGGGCACGTTGCCGCTGAACCTGATCGTCGCCAAGGAATTCGATTTGCGCGGCACGTTCCGCTTCCACGCGGAGTTTGCTCTTGCCGTGACGCTGATCGCCAAGCGCCTCGTCGATGTGAGGCCGCTGATCACCGCGACGCTGCCGTTCACCGAGGCGACGGCGGCGTTCACTCTCGCCTCTGACCGTCAGCGCGCCATGAAAGTGCAGCTGGCGTTCGGGTGACGGGGGCGGGTCGCGCGTGGCCGCAGGCCTCCGATGCGATCAAGGCGTGGCGGGCTCGTCGGGGCAACGGCTCAAGGACCAGCGCACGATGGTGGCGCCGGGCGTCGCGCCGCGCAAGACCAGCTGGCGGCACGCAACAATCCCGAGCACATGGGCGAAATGGCGCGCCGGCTCGACGCTGGCGCGGGCGCCGGTGACGTCGAGCCGCCAGCGTGCGCCGGACGGCAAGGTGATGATGGCTTCACTACCGCTCATGGCCGCGGTGGCGGCAGTGCCGGGCGCCAGCGGCAGGTGGATGGCGAACGGCACGTCGCGCAGCGAGCGGTGCACGCCGGCCGGCGGCGCGAGGCTGTCCTCGACATCGATGCGGCCACCATCGGCAGCAAGCGTCAGGCGCCGGGCATGGACCAGATTGAAGGCCGCCACATAACCGTCGTGCTCGGCAGCAACGCCCATGGCGCCGTCTGCTGTGGGCTGCGTCGCCGCGGTTCGCACCACCAGGCTGCGCGGCTTGCCGCCGGCAACGTCGACTGACGACGTGGCTGCCAGCGCCAGTGTCGCGTGACTGCCGGTGGCGCGGGCCGCGGCGGCCACATCGGCTCGCGCGTGGTGCGGATGGCCGCCGTTGCACACCAGCCGCTCCGGGCCGTGGCTCATTTCGAAGGCGAGACAACCTGCATACGTCGTATCGCCTGTGACGGGGGCGCTGCCGCAGTCCATCACGATGACACTGTCTCCGCCGGCCAGCCGCACGAAGTTCGACGGACCCGAGTTGGGCCCTGCCTTGGCCCGGCCCTGGTCGATCGACAGCACGGTGGAGAGGGCATCGCTGGCGACATGGCCTGTACCGTTGAAGCGGGCGAGCGAGCCGTCGCCGAGGCGCACGTGGCGCAGGAATGCCACCATGCGCTGCGTTGCCGCCAGCAACGCCGCCGGCGGGGCGAGGCTGCGCGACTGATAGCAATGGCGCAGCGGCAGCAGATCGAGCAGCAGATCGAGCACGAGGGCCGGATTGCGGCTGACATGACCGCCGTCGGCCAGGATCTGCCGGTCGAGTTCCGCGAGCAGCGCTTTTTCGGCCGCAGCCAAGCGGGGTTCCTGATCCGTCAGCGCCAGACAGGCCATGGTCAGGCCGGCCATGGCGGTGATCTGATGCGATGTGCCGCCACCCCGCCGGCGAGCCCGCTCCAGGACTCGGATGGTGCGGGCCAAGCCTTGCATCACCCCCCGGTAGAAGCGTGGTTCGGCCCCTTCGAGCAGCAGGTTGGCATTGGCGAGCCAGGCCAGCGTGCGCCGTCCCGCCACATCCGGCCGCCAGGCGATCGTTGCCGCCACGTGTTCGGGCGCGCTGGTGAGCCAATCGCCGACCAGACGGCGGGCACGATCGCGATCTGCATCCGCGTCGGTTGCCGCCAGATGCCGCAACCAGCCGAAGCCATAGAGCTCGGCCGCCCAGGCCTCGCTCGGCGGCGCAACGGCAAATGGCGAGCGGCCACCCAGATCGACCACCATGCCGGCCAATCCGAGCTGTCCCAACGCCAGTTCACCGGCAAAACTTGGATCCGGCGTGCGGGGATCCTGCGGCACCAGCAGCAGTTCATCGGTGGGGGCCGCCAATGGCCGCCAGGACCCGAGGCGGGATGATGCGGTGACCATGGCACGGGCCGCACCCAGGGGCCGCAAGCGACTGCCGAGGGCGCCAAAGCGTTGGCGCAGCGTGCTGGGGGTTGCCATGCCGGTCTCCTGCTGCGCCGAGGCGGTTGGCGCAGCTTGCGGGATATCGGGCTCCGGCGGGCGGCACAAGGCAGGTCCGGGCGAGGCTGTGGGTGAACCGGGATAACTCTGGGATAACTTGGCAAGCGGCCGGTTCAGGCGAGGCTGCGGACGAGGCGAGCGGCAAAAAAACCATCCAGGCCGGTCATTTCGGGTGCGGTGTCGGGGAGATGGAAGGGCAGCGTTCTGAGATCGCCATCGCCGGTGATCCAGTCGACCGAGCCGCCGATCTCGTTGGCGGTGATGACGAGGCGCGAGAACTGTGGCGCCGCGGCCAGGAAACGGGTGATCTGCTCTGCGCCTTCCTCAGGCTCCAGCGAGCAGGTGCAATAGATGAGGCGGCCGCCGGGCCTGACCAAACGCGCGGCTGCCGTGAGCAGGCGGCCCTGCAAGGTGGCGAGGCGGGCGATGTCCTCGGGCGTTTTCAAGTGCAGGATGTCCGGGTGGCGGCGAATGGTGCCGGTGGCCGAGCAGGGCGCATCGAGGAGGACGGCATCGAAGGGCTCGGCGCTGGTGAAGGACTCGATGTCGGAGGTGTGCACGGTGACGTGCTCGGCGAGCTGCAGCCGCGCCATGTTCTCGGCGAGGCGCTTGAGACGACCGGTGGAGGAGTCGACCGCGGTGACACGGGCGCCGGCGGCGGCGAGTTGGGCGGTCTTGCCACCGGGGGCCGCGCACAGATCGGCAATGCGCAGTCCCTTGACCTCGCCGAGCAGGCGCGCGGGGATGGCGGCGGCGGTGTCCTGCACCCACCAGGCATCACCGGCAAAGCCGGGGAGATCGGGAATGGCGCCGGCATCGGCGATGCGCAGTGATCCAGTCGGCAAGAGCCGCGCGCCGAGTGTGGCAGCCCACGTCTCGGCATCGGAGCGGACGGAGATATCGAGCGCGGCGCGGTGCAAGTTGGCCGCCGCGATCCGGCGCGCGCTCGCCTCGCCATAGGCTGCGGCCCAGCGGGCAAACAGCCAGGCGGGTGTGTCGCTTTTTGGGGCATCCCAGGTAGCGGCAATCGTCTTGGCGCTGTCGGGGACGCGGCGGAGGACGGCGTTGACCAGCTTATCAAAGCGGCGCAGCGCACGATCGCGCTGGCATTGCTCGACGGCGAGGTTGACTGCGGCGTGGGCGGGCGTTTCGAGCAGCGCGATCTGGGCGGCGCCAACGAGCAGGATGAGCCGCACGCGGCCGGCTTCGGCGGGCAGCGGCTTCTCGATCAGGCGGGTGACGACAGCGTCGAGGAACAGCAGGCGGCGCAGCACGGTGCGCACGATGGTGAGGGCGAAGCCACGATCACGCGTTTCGAGTGGCGCGAGCCAGGTTGCCTGCATCTCCAGCGCGCGCTCGAGCGGCTGGCGTTTGACGAGCACGGCATCGAGGATGTGCACCGCCACTTGCCGTACGGCGAGGCCGGCTGGCGCAGGACCTTGCTCCCGCGACTCCACGGCGACGCGGTTGTTGGTGTCGGCTTTGCTGCGGTCTGGTTTCTGGCGGTCTGGCCGCGGCGGGCGCACCGGGCTCAACCCCAGGCGCCGCGGGGACGCTGCGGCGCCCCCGTGCCGGGCGCCATGCCGGTGCCGGCAGCGCCACCGGCGATGCCCATTTCAGCGGCGAGCTTCATGAGCTCGGCGATGCGGTTCTCGGTTGCCGGATGGGTCGAGAACAGGCTGTCCATGCCGCGGCCGGTGAGCGGATTGATGATGAAGAGATGCGCGGTTGCCGGCATGCTCTCCGCTGTCTTGTTCTGGATCTGGCGGGCGAAGCCCTGGATCTTCTCGAGTGCCGAGGCCAGCCACAATGGATTGCCGCAGATCATGGCGCCGAGCCGGTCGGCTTGATACTCGCGCGAACGGCTGATGGCCATCTGCACGATCATGGCGGCGAAGGGGGCGAGCAGCATGGCTGCGAAGGTGGCGAGACGGCTGCCGCCTTGCCGGTTGCCGGAGCCGAAGATGGCCGAGAATTGCAGCCATTGCGCCACCATCGAGATGGCGCCGCCCATGGTGGCCGCCACTGTCATGGTGAGTGTGTCGCGGTTCTTGATGTGGGCGAGCTCATGAGCCATGACGGCCGCCACTTCTTCCTTCGACAGCATCTCCATCAGTCCGGTGGAGGCGCAGACGGCGGCACTCGACGGGCTGCGGCCGGTGGCGAAGGCATTGGGCTGGGGATTGTGCATGACGAAGACCTTGGGCATCGGCAACTCGGCGCGAGCAGCCAAAGCCTCGACGATGCCGTAGAATTCCGGTGCCGTCTGCCGGTCGACCTGCTGGGCGTTGTGCATCTTGAGCACGATCGTGTCCGACTTCCACAAGCTCAAGCCATTCATGACCATGGCAATGACGAAGGCGACGACGAGGCCGCTCTGGCCGCCGACGGCCGAGCCCATGGCGAGGAAGATCCCCGTCAGCAGCGCCAGCAGCAGGGCGGTCTTGGTGAAGTTCATGGGCATGGCAGAAACCCTGATCACGGTCATTGAACCGGCCGAAGCATGATGTACGTATGCAATATGGTGAAGTCAGCGCCAGAAAGCCAGGATCCGATCCCATGCCGACCGACACGCGGGCCAATGCCGTAACGCCACCTGAGCCGCGCCAACTCACGCCGGAGGCCGAGCGGGCGTTGGCGGAGGCGGCAGCGCGCCGTCAGGCCGCGGCCGAAGCCGCCAAGCGCCCGGCCGAACAGGGCGGCCGCGCCGGCCCCGATCCGGTTCGCTATGGCGACTGGGAGAACGGTGGGATCGCGTCCGATTTCTGAACGCGCGATGGTCGTCGACGATGACCCATCGCCCCGTTCCGGGACGAAATCGATCAACGTACCGTGTCAGATTTCGACACACCGGTTCATTCGAGGATTGGATTGTCCACGGAGTGAACGAGGCGAAACCGTAAAGTCTTGTCAACGCCTGCTTCGAAACGAGCCGCCGGCCCGCCGTCCGTTGCGATCCGATACGTCGAGACCCATGGCGTTTACCGGCTGCTAACCACGCGCAGTTCCCGACACGGTACGACAGAGCCCCGCCCGCAGGCGGCATCACCGTTGCAATCCCCCTGGCAACTCAGACGCGAGTTGACCAGGGAGAATAGCAATGTCGACAACCAAGGCCGGGACGCTCAAGTCCTTCCAGAAATCCGAAGATGGCACCATCGCCATCATTTTTGCGCTGACGTGCTTCGTCGTCATCATGATCACGGCGCTGGCCATCGATGTGGGCCGCATCTATCATGCTGAGCGCAAGCTCGCGTCGGCCATCGACGCCGCTGTCCTCGCCGCCGCCAAGAGCATGCGCGAGAACGGTCTCGACGACGCCGAGGTGCAGGCGCTGGCGACCAAGTACTTCCAGGCCAACGTCCAAGGCGGCGGCAACTACGCCAAGATCAAAACGGTCTCGGTTGCGGTCGATCGCCGGGTGAATTCGGTGACCATGGATGTCGAAGGCGACGTCCAAACCTACTTCGCGGGCATCGCCGGCTTCCACAAGGTGTCGATCCCCAAGCAGTCGGTGGCGCTCTATGACTCGAAGGACATCGAGGTTGGCCTGCAACTCGACGTCACCGGCTCCATGTGCGATCCCTGCCGCAAGATGCAGGACCTGAAGGATGCCGTTGCCGGCGACGATGGCCTGCTCGACATCCTGCTGCCGACGGGTGGCACCACGAACAACGTTCGCATCGGCCTCGCGCCCTTCGCCGCTGGTGTCAATGCCGGTGACTATGCCCTCGCCGTCAGCAACGGCCGCGCCACCAACGGCTGCGTCTACGAGCGCCGCAATCTTGCCGACCAGGCCACCGAGGCTCCAGCACTTGGCGCGCTTGCCCTCAAGGCCAAGGCTGACCTGCCCCGCGCCAATCCATGCCCGACCAATGCTCGCGTCCAAGCCATGACCGACAACAAGACCATGCTGCGCGACGAAATCAACAGCTGGAATCCGAACGGCGCAACCGCGGGTCATCTTGGCGCCGCCTGGGCCTGGTACCTGGTCTCGCCTGAGTGGTCTGCGATCTGGCCGGCTGCATCGCGCCCCGCTCCTTATGCTGACGGCAAGACGATGAAGGTTGTGATCCTGATGACGGACGGCGAGTACAATACGGTCGGCGGCGTGAGCAGCAGCCAATCCACGCGCTACGCCAAAGAAACCTGCGACGCCATGAAGGCACAAGGCGTGATCGTCTACACTGTCGGCTTCGAAGCTCCGAACTCTGCCAAGGCGGCCCTCCGCGACTGCGCCAGCGGCGACGCCAAGTTCTTCGATGCCCGTGACGGCGATGCTCTCCGCAACAGCTTCCGCGCCATCGCCGCCGAGATCAACAGCCTGCGCCTGACGAAGTAAGGCTGAACACGAGGTTCTTTCCTGAGCCTTGCCCCCTGGGGCTCCGGAAACGAAGAGGGCGCACCCCGCAAGGTGCGCCCTTTTTTCGTTATCGCGGCAGCGCTTCGCGATCAGCCGTAAACGATCATCTTGCCGGGATTGAGGATGTTCTTCGGGTCGAGCGCGGCCTTGATGCTGCGCATGACATCGAGGCCCGCGCCATGCTCCTTGCGCATGTATTTCATCTTGCCCTGGCCGACGCCGTGCTCGCCGGTGCAGGTGCCTTCCATGCGGATGGCGCGCTCGGCGAGACGGGCCAGGAACTCGTCCATGGCGGCCATTTCCTTCGCATTATTGCGGTCGATCATCGGCGTGGTGTGGAAGTTGCCGTCGCCGATGTGCCCGACGATGGGCGCGATGATGTTGAGGCGCGCAATATCCTCCTGCGTCTCGCGCACGCAGTCGGCCAGCATCGAGATCGGCACGCACACATCGGTGGCGATGAGATCGCGGCCGGGCCATGTCGTCTTGTTGGCCCAGGCGGCATCATGGCGGGCTTTCCACAACCGGCGGCGCTCCTCCTCCGTCTCGGCCCAGTCGAAGCGGATGGCGCCTTCGCTTTCGGCGATCGCCTTGAACTGCTCGACCTGATCGCGGGCCGAGGCCTCGGTGCCGTGGAACTCGAGAAACAGCATCGGGATTTCTTCGAGCGTCATCTTGGAGTGCACGTTGACGGCGCGCACCTGCAACGCATCGAGCAACTCGGTGCGGGCGATGCCGAGGCCGAGCTGAATCGATTGGATGACGGCATTGACAGCGCCTTCGACAGTCGCGAACGGGCACACGGCGGCGAGCGTCTTCTCGGGGATGCCGTAGAGGCGCACGGTCGCCTCGGTGATGATGCCGAGCGTGCCTTCCGAGCCGACCAGCAAGCGGGTGAGATCATAGCCGGCCGATGACTTGCGCGCCCGCTGCGCCGTTTTCACGATCGAGCCATCGGCCATGACCGCGGTGAGGTTCAACACGTTCTCGCGCATGGCACCGTAGCGGGCCGTGGTGGTGCCGGAGGCGCGCGTCGCCGACATGCCGCCGATGGTGGCGTCCTCGGCGCCGGGATCGACCGGGAAAAAGAGGCCCATGTCGCGCAGATGATCGTTCAGCTTCTTGCGCGACACGCCGGCCTCGACGCGGGCGTCGAGATCGCGCTCGTTGACGCCGAGGATGCGGTTCATGCGCTGGAAGTCGAGCGAGAAGCCGCCAAGCGGGGCGTTGATATGGCCCTCGAGCGATGTGCCGGCGCCAAACGCGATGATCGGCACGCGATATTCGCTGGCCACGGCGACGATTTCGGCCACCTCCGCTGTCGTCTCCGGCCACACGACGGCATCGGGCAATTGGCTCTCATGCCACGTGACGGTGTTCGAGTGCTGACGGCGCATGGCCTCACCGGTCTGGACCCGATCGCCATATTTCTGCCGCAGGATACCGATCGCGGTGGCAACAGACTGAGGCGCAGGAGGCGAAGACTGAAGTGCAGCGGTTGCCATCCGTGAGGTCCTTTTCTGCGTGGAGATTCAAACTGTAACGTCGCTTTGTACGGGTCCGCCAGCCGGTGTCGCAAGTTGCCCGTGCGCCACACCTCGCCAACGGAAGGGATCATAAGGCGGTGCCGAAATAGCCTTTTTTCGGGCATGTGGGTAGGCTATTACAGCGCCCGGAAGCCGGGGCTTCTTAACCACTCGCAGGGAGTTGTGCATGTTGCGGAGGCTGTTAGTAGGAGTCCTCGCCCTGTTCGCATTCGGCACGGTAACGGCCGCAAGCGCACAGGACGTCGAGGTTACACTGGGCGAAGAAGTCGCTCTCAAGATCATACCCGACAAAGATACCATCGACGCGCGCAAGATTCCGGGACGTTTCCGCGGCATCCGCGTCTATGCGCTTGATGGCTCGTCGGTCGATATCGCCACCATCGACATCATCTACAACGATGGCACGAAGTTCACGGAAAACCGTGGCCGCCTGATCCAGCTCAACCCGACCGACGTGCGCACGCGCATCATCGGGCCGCAGACGGGCGAAAAGTTCATCGATCAGATCGTGCTGGTCTATAAGACGGCGCCGGGCGAGACCAAGCGCGCCCGCGTCCGTGTCACCGGCGTCACCAGTGCTGCCGGTGCTCGGACCGTACGGCCGGGTGATGGTCCGGCGGTCGCTGCTCCGGCGCAGCCGCGTCCAGGTACGCCGCCTGCCTCCGGCCAGATCCCGACGGCGCCGACGCCGCCTGTGGCAAATCCGGCCGCGCCCGGCACGTTGACCGCTGGTGGTGACGTCCTGTTCGGCGTGCAGTACGTCGGTTTTGGCCAGGATCGCGATGTGATCAAGGTCGGTACCGAGTTCGGCAAGTTCGACAAGGTCCGCCTGCGCGTGCTCGACAACGAGATCTTCATCAACGAGATGCGCGTCGTCTACAGCAACGGCGAGCCGGATGTGTTGGCTGTGGCCGCCAACGTTCCGGCCAACACCCGCACCAAGTGGTTCACCTTGAAGGGCGATCGCTTCATCAAGGAGATCCAGCTCGTCTACAAGAGCCGCCCAGGCTTCAAAGGTCAGGCGCGCGTCGAAGCCTACGGTGAGTACGCCGAAGGCTGGTATGGCCCGGGCCCGTCGACGGCCGGCCAGCCACCCAAGGGCGAGGCGTTCACCCATGGCGCCAACCGCGGCTGGCTCTATCTTGGTGGCCAGCAGCCGCTGTTCTTCTCGGTGAAGAAGGGCCTCGGCTACGAGAACGACACCGTGTCGGTGGCGCGCAACTCGGGCTTCCGGCAGATCCGGCTCGACGTCAAGGATCGCGCCATCACCCTGAACAAGCTCACCATCGTCTACGGTGACGGCACCAACGACGTGATCCCCGTCGGGGCCAAGGTCGATGCCGGCAGCTCGTTCGGCCCGGTGCAGCTGAAGCCGAAGGCCGTGCGTGAGATCCAGGTGAGCTACCGCTCGCGCCTGCTCGACGCCAAGGCCGCCGGCAAGAGCTACGCGTTCGTCGAGTTCTGGGCGCAGTAAGTCGCGCGTTGAAATCGACATTGCCAATTGCGAAAGGGCGCCCTGTGCGCCCTTTCTGCTTTTCCGAGGCAGTACGATGCGACACTGAGATTTTCCGTGCGAACGCGTTTCACCAATCCGATGCGGCGCTTGCAGCCGCGGTTCAAGATGCTGCCGCAATCCCGCTGCAGGCCAGCCACCTTCGGACCACCAAGCACCGCTATATCTGTGACAATTCAGCCGTCGTGGTTGTGGCTCTGCGAGCATTGCTCCGGCTACGCATAGGCTGATAAGCTTGTTGGTGCGGGTCATGATCGGCGTCAATGCTCACACGCGTGCGATCGGGATCTCTTGTGATGTCGAAACGGACCGGCGTGATGCCGGCTCCGTGGTGCCGTGAGCAAAGTGTGGACGTGAACAATCGCGTGGGAGTGGACCGATGAACTTCAAAATGCGGCTGGCGGGGCTCATGGCCTTCCTGGTCGCGGCTGTCGCACTGAGCATAGTGCCGGCCGAAGCACAGCGCCGTGGCGGACCAGCTGCGGCAAACTGGGTCAAGCTCGGCGAGCAGCGTGTCGGCTTCAATGTCGACCGTGACACCATCCAGGTCGGCCGTCAGGAAGGCCGCTTCCGCGCCGTCAAGCTGGTGGTGCGCGGCGCCGACATCTTTGTCATCGACATGAAGGTCACCTACGGCAACGGCCAGTCGGAAGACTTGGTCGTCAATGCGCCGATCCGCGCCGGCACCGAGACACGCGCGCTCGATCTTGCCGGTGAGGCCCGCTTCATCAGCCAGGTGGATTTCATCTATCGTGCGCGCCCCGGGTTCAGCGGCCGGGCAACCGTGGAGCTGTTCGGTCTCTCGGACGACGGCCGTGGTGGACCGGGTCCGGGCGCTGGCTATGGTGGCCCACCGCCGACGCGCGTCTATGGCGGCGAGATCCCGCGCGGTCTCGTGCTGTTTGGCACGCAGACGGTCGGCTTCCAGGCCGAGCGCGACGTGCTGCGGCTTGGTCGCGACGTCGGTCGCTTCTCCAAGATCGCCCTCCGGGTGCTGCGCAATGACATCTATCTCCGCGAGATGGTCGTTCGCTATTCCGGTGGTGAGACGCAGCGCCTGCCGATCAATGCCGAGATCCAGGCCAACGGCGTGACGCAGCCGATCGATATCCGTGATGGCCGCATCGATCAGATCGAGTTCATCTATCAGGCCCGGCCAGGGTTCCGGGGCCAAGCCGTCGTCGAGGTCTATGGCGAGCACGCCTCGCGGTGGGTCGGCGAGGGTGGCGGTGGTCGCGGCCAATGGGTGCTGCTCGGCGCGCAACGTGCCGACATGTTCTCTAACGACCGCGACGTGTTCCAGGTCGGCCGCCAGCTCGGTGCTTTCCGTCAGGTGAAGGTGCGGGCCGCCAAGCACGCCATCATCCTGCAGGGCATGCGCATCACCTACAGCAACGGCGAGTCCGAGGACGTGTCGGTGCCGCGTGACCTCGCTGGCGGCCAGGAGACGCCGCCGATCGATCTTAGAGGTCGCGAGCGCTTCATCGAGTCGATCGAGATGCGCTACAAGTCGCGCTTCAACCTCAAGGGCGACGCGACGGTGGAGCTGTACGGCCTGCATTGAGCACAATCGTTTGCTCGAGCCTATAGGGAGGGGCGCTGAACCACAGGGTTCGGCGCCCTTTTCCCCGCATCGACGGCGGCGACGCGACGGCCGCTTGCGCTCGGACAGGGGTCAGCCCCCTGACACGCGACGCAGCCAAACGTCAATGCGATCAACGCGACGCTTGCAGTCTTGGCGTCGGGTCGCGTGGGCGCGTGCCGCGCCACTTGACCCGACCTACGGCGGCGACCCGACGGCCGCTGGTGCTTGCGCTTGGACAGGGGTCAGACCCCTGACACGCGACGCTGCAGATGACCTGCTGACGCAATCGTCAGGGGTCTGACCCCGAGCCGTTCCCCGAGCCGTTCCCCGAGCCGTTCCCCGAGCCGTTCCCCGAGCCATTCCCCGAGCCATTGCGATTTTAACCACGGCGCCGTTTTGTGTTTGGCAAAGTTATCCCCGGGCGGGGGTGGCGGGGTTATTCTGTGGCTGTCCCGCCGCGGTGACCAGGGTGCACTCGAGAGCTCTTCAAGTTGCACGCGGCGAGATGCTTGAGATCGGTCCACGTGCGGCCTCGCGACGTAGATTGCGC
>JBJXDZ010000081.1:0-42608 GCA_046154645.1 Hyphomicrobiaceae bacterium | reverse complement strand
TTTTCTTCACCCGCGTGCTTGCTTTCCCGGCCGAAGCGGGGACACATCGTGTCCCGGCGCAGAGCCGGGATCGCTTGAGTTCGGCAACGCATTTTACCGGCCACCGCTTTTTCAGCGACGCCGATGCGACATGCAAACAAGGGGAGCGGAGCGGCTGAGCCTCGCTGTATTGGTGGTGTTGGATGCGGCTCAGCCGCTCCACTCACGCACGACGGGGGTGGTCCCCCTTTTCTGACGGCTGGCATGACAGATCCACATGCATCCGTTCTGAATGCAGACCACTGCTCGAATGTCTGCACGCGCCGGATGCGAAGTCGGCATCCGAAGGCGCGCGCGCCGGGTGCTTTGTGGGCACCTGAAGGCGCAAACAAAAGAGCCGCCACAGCATCGGCGCTGGCTGAGGGGCGCCGCGCTGCAACGTACCCATCGGGCCATCGCAGCACCTATCCGATGCGTTCTTCCGCTCCAACCAATCTCCCCGCTCGAGCCTGATCCCGTGCGAGAAGCGGATACGCAAGAGAATAACCGGAGAACCTGATACTGGGAATATCGTCCCATGATATTCGCGCGCGCAGCGTTAATTTCCGCCAACAACGCCGAAGCGATCGCCGCGACGCTTGCACTCGTGTCTGTCGGGTCGCGCCGTCGATGCGGAGCATCGCCAGAAAGTCGATGCGGAGCATCGCCAGAAAGTCTGTGCAGGGCTTGACCCGACGAACACGCCATTCCCCTATTGCCTATTGCCTATTGCCTATTGTCTACTCCCACCATCGCCGTCACGGCTGACGCAACTCCGGCGGAATATAGCCGCGATGCTGATAGTCGGCGTGCGGCTCGGAATGCACGATGGTAACGCGCCCGCGCGGCTTGAAATAGACGAAGGCGCTGATCGTGCCGGCCGGCGTCTCGACGGCGATGGTCTCGCGGATGTAGCCGGTCGGCAGATGCGTCGATTCGAGATCATCGAGGACGACCAGTTGAGCGTCGTCGACTTCCCACACCTCGCCGACGATGCGGTGGCCGTTGCCCGGCTCCGGCATCATGACGGGCGAATAGCCGCGGCCTTGCAGAATCATCGGATAGCGCTCGACGGTGAGCGCGGTATCGATGAATGTTGCCGCCCGCATCAGACCATGGTTGGGAAAGCCGCGCTTCAAGGTGCCATAGACGAACACGCGATGGGGCATGGGCTGGTGTCTCCACAAGTTGATCTGGCCCACTGGTGGCGCATTGACCACGCTCGTGTCCAGCCTGACCTTTGCCATGCGTCGGCGCTATGCAGCCCTCGGCATCGCATGTATGGTGGCGCCGGTTTAAGCTGAGGACGGTCTAAAGGCACGCGCAATGAACCGCTTCGAACGACTGTTCGGCCTCAAGGGCGAGGCTCGCGTGCGCTTTCAGGCCGGCGAGTTCCAGGTCATTACGCCGGGCGATTTCGTCACCTGTGCGATGACCGGCAAGCCGATTGCGTTGCCGGACCTGCGCTACTGGAGCGTCGAGCTTCAGGAGGCCTATGTCTCCGCCGAAGCCTCGCTCGAACGCTATCGGGAATTGCGGCGCAAGGGCCGCCACCGCTGAAGCCTGAGTTCCAGCCTGCGCCTTGCGTCATGACGGCGCCGCCAACACGCCGCGCAGCAGCGTCAACAGCCGTTCCTCGTCCCGCGCCGCCAGCACCGTCTCGATTGCCAGCGTTCGCGCGGCAGTTTGCAAGTCGCCACGGGCTTCGCCGAGGCCTGTGAGCCGCACCCAATCCTTCTCCGTTGTCACCAGCACGCCGGCATGGCTCTGCGCCAGCGCCAGCAGTCGTCTGGCGTCAGTCTCGCGATAAGCGTGATGGTCGGGGAAGACGGCTTCGGCGGCGATGTGGCCGCCGAGCCGTGTCAGCAGGTCGAGGAAGCGGCGTGGTGCGCCGATACCGCAGAAGGCGACCAGCGGTTGGTCGCGCAACCAGTCGTAGGGCGCTACGGCGCGCGTCTCGGCTGCCAGCACGGGGCCATGAAACGATTGCTTGAGCGCCGTCATGACGGTTGGTTCAGCTGGCGCATCCGGGTTCGGACGCGTGATCACGATGGCGTCGGTGCGCCCGATCTGGATGGCCAATGGTGCCCTGAGCGGCCCCGCTGGAATGACGGCGCCATTGCCGAGTCCACGCTGCCCATCGACGACGGCGATGGTCAGGTCCTTGACCAGGTGTGGGTTCTGCAACCCGTCATCCATGATGATGATGTCGGCAACCTCTTCGCCGTCGGCTGCTTCGATGGCGCGAGCGCCGGCCGCCCGGTCACGCGCGATCACCGTTGGCGCCACACGGGCCAGCAGCAACGGTTCGTCGCCGACCAGGGCCGCCGGATCGCCGGGCCCGATGCGATGCGGCCCGCGCAGGCGTCCGCCATACCCGCGTGTCAGAAACACCGGCCGCCGGCCAAGCTGCTGCAACGTGCGCGCAATGCGGAGCGCCAGCGGTGTCTTGCCCGTCCCGCCGGCGGTGAAATTGCCGATGCAGATGACCGGCAGTCGCGACCGATAGGGCTCCACCGCCGCCATGCGCCGCGCTGCAATGTGGGCATAGACGCGGGCCACGGGCTCCAGCGCGCGTGCCGGCCATTGTGGACCCTCACCGTACCACCAGGAGGGTTCGTCAACGGGCACCGATCGGTCTCCGCTCGCCATCCGGCACCAACGGCACCAGCGCGGCCAGCGTTCGTTCCAGCGCGCCCGCCAGTTGTGTCAGCGCGCGCTCGCCATTGGCGCGCAACGCCGTCAGGGCCGCGTCGTTGGTGAGCAGGCGCCGCGCCGCCTCGGCTAATCCTGCCGCATCGCGCACCTCGACGGCACCTTCGGCGGCGATCAGCGCCTGATAGGCATCCGGGAAGTTGTGCCAGTGCGGGCCCGTCACAACGGCTGCACCATGCCGCACGGCCTCGATCGGATTCTGACCTCCGTGTGGGATCAGCGAGCCGCCGATGAAGGCCACGGGCGAGGCCGCATAGAGTGTGCCGAGTTCGCCGATGGTGTCGGCGATGAAGATATCGGTCGTGGCGTCGGGCAGTTCGCCGCGTGAGCGCTGGGCGATCCTGAAGCCTTGCGATCTGAGGCTTGCCACCAGCGGGCCGCCACGCTCGGGATGGCGGGGGGCAATGATGGTGCACAAGCCGTCGACCTGAGCTGCCAGCATCGTGTGTGCGGTTGCCACCGCCTGCTCTTCGCCCGCGTGCGTGCTGGTTGCGGCCAGGCGTGGACGTCGGCCAAGACCATCTTCAATTTCGCCCCGCAAGGCTGAATTGACCGGCAAGGGCGGCGCATCGATCTTCAGGTTGCCGGCGGCCAGCGCCGTGGCCGCGCCCAGGATGCGGAAGCGCTCGGCCAGGGCCGCGTTCTGCGCCGTCACCACCGTGAAGCGGGAGAACAGGGCATTGGCCAGCCCCGCGCGCCGTTGCCAGCGGGCGAACGAGCGATCGGACATGCGGGCATTGACCAGGGCCATCGGGATGCCACGGCGGCTGGCTTCCACCACCAGATTGGGCCAGATCTCCTGTTCGGTGAAGATCGCCAGCTCAGGGCGCCAATGATCCAGGAAACGTGCCACGAAGGCGGGGGAATCCAGCGGCACATACTGATGCAGTACGCCCGCCGGGCGCCGGTCGGCGATGAACGCCGCGGAGGTCACGGTGCCCGTCGTCATGAGCACGGGGCTGTGCGGCCGCTGCTGGCGGATGCCGGCGATCAACGGCAGCGCCGCGTTGGCCTCGCCGACACTGGCCGCGTGCACCCACACGAGCGCCCCATCGGGTCGGGGCAGGGTGGCTGTGCCCAGCCGTTCCAGGCGCCGGCGCGGGTCTTCTTTGCCCTGGCGTTCGCGTACGCTCAGGATGACGCCGGCTGCCGGTCGGGCGAGCCGCGTCAGGGCGCGATACATGGCGAGCTCAAATGGCCAGGCAAGGGGGCTCATTGCCGATTCCGGTTGCGGCCGCTGGATGTCAGGCATTGGCTGTAGTCCGCTCATGACGAGTGTCCGGCGGGGTGTGCGGTGCAGCATCCGCTGATTCGGTGCGCCGAGCCAGTTGACCCTGCGTTTCTATAGTGGTTATGAACGCCTTGCAAAGCGCGTCGTCGGTGCGTTGGCGTCAATTGGCGTGTGTTTGGTCGCCGCCCGTCGGAATTGAGCGTTGCGCCAGGCTTGCGATCGCGTGCCGGCGGACGCAGTGCACGGACCCTTGCCCCAACCGCCAGCCCCAGGGAGCGCAATCCGCGGCAGTCATGCAGAAGATTGCCAAGCAACAGCGGCGGGCCTTGCGCCAGCGCCTGCGCGGCTGGCGAACAGCCGTCACGGAGGCGTCGCCGCCCTGGTTGCGGCGCACCGTCGGCCCCGTCGTGCACTATGCCGATATGCTGCTGGTCGATCACGGCGTCTTCCGTTTGTTCTATCTCAATCGGCATCGCCTTGGGCACGAGGCTTGGCGCGCCGCGCAACCGGCGCCGCATCAGATTGCGGCCATCAAGGCCCTGGGTGTGCGCACCATCGTCAATCTGCGTGGGGCCCGCGTCTGCGGCAGCTATTGGCTGGAGCAGAGCGCTTGTGCCCGACACGGCATCACGCTGGTCGATTATCAGGTCCGTTCGCGCGCCGCGCCGTCGAAGGAAGAAGTTCTCGGCGCCCGCACGCTGCTGCAATCGATCGAGTATCCGATCCTCCTGCATTGCAAGTCCGGCGCCGACCGTGCGGGTCTCATGAGCACACTCTACATGATCGTCCACGAGCAGCAGCCTGTCGCCGAGGCGAAAGCGCAGCTGGCCTTGAAGTTCGGCCACATCCGCCAATCCGACACCGGGATTCTCGATTACTTCTTTGAACGCTATCTGGCCGAAGCGGCGGTGCAGCCGATCGAGTTTTTCGACTGGGTCGAGACCGTTTACGACCCGGAGGAGCTGCTGCGCACGTATCGCTCGAGCCGCTGGGCGAATTTCATCACCAACAAACTCTTGCGCCGCGAGTAGGCTACCGAAGGCGTGATCGTCGCGGGCCTACTTGCTGAACGTCTTGAGATAGGCCAGCAGATCCTTGCGATCCTGCTCGTCCTTCAGACCGACGAACGCCATCCGGTTGCCGGGCATCGCCTCGCGCGGGTTCTCGAGGTATTTGAGCAGTTGCTCCGGCGTCCACACCCACCCCTCGTCGCCGGCCTTCTTGTTGGCGGGCGAGTAGCTGAAGCCCTCGATCGTGCCGGCTTTGCGACCGATGACGCCATTCAGGACCGGGCCCAGCGCGTTCTTCGCCTCGGGTCCAACCTGGTGGCATTGCCGGCAGCGGCTGCGGAACACCTCTTCGCCTTCCTTGGCGTCGCCCTCGTTGGCCAGCGCGGCCGGGATGACGGCGAGGAAGGTCGCGAAACATGCAGCGATCGCGGCGATGCGCATCAGAAGCTCCTGTCAGTGACCGATGGCGGGCAGCTGCGCCGCCCGCCTCTCGATGTACGAGCTTCCTGCCATGGGCGGATGAATGAGGCCGTGCGGCCAAGTGCCACAAACGGCCCACGTCCGCGTCGAATTGCCCCGCTCGCTCACCGCGTCGCGGCGGCCGAGCGGGCGGGCTTGGCGTCGGCGTCCACGCCGGTGCGTGGCAACACGGTCTTGGGCAAGGTCGGTTGAACCTTGGCGCCGTTGCGCACGGGCTGGCCCGGCAGCTTGGTGAGGTCGAGTCCCTTGTTCCAATAGGGATCGTTGCCGTACAGCTCGGCCAGATACTCGATGAACACGTTCACCTTCTCCGGCATGAAGTCGCGGCACGGGTAGACGGCGTGGATCGCGACGGAATCGGCGCCGCGCCATTCGGGCAGCACAACCTGCAGCGTCCCGGCTTTGAGCTCGTTGGCGATATCCCACGTCGAACGCAGACCAAGGCCTAGGCCCGCCAGCAATGCCTCGCGCATGAACTCGAATGAGTTCGAGCGGATGTTGCCCTTCACCTTGAGGTCGCGCTGATTGCCATTACCGTCCTGTAGCCGCCACAGGTCCTGGGCGCCGGCCGAAAGGCAATTGTGATCCTCGAGGTCATTCAGGGACTTCGGGACGCCGGCCTGCGCCAGATAGCCGGGCGACGCACAGATGACGCGCGTGTCGGACGCCAGCTTGCGTTGGACGAGCGAGCTGTCCTGCAGCTCACCAATGCGGATTGCGAGGTCGAAACCTTCGCGGATGATGTCGACGAAGTTATCCGTCAGATTGAAATCCAGCTCGATTTCCGGATACTTGGCCAGGAAGGCCGGCAGGTACGGGGCCATGTGCAGGCGGCTGAACGAGGTGGGAGCCGTCACCTTCAACATGCCGCGCGGCTTCGTGTTGCGCCGGCTGACGAAGTCCTCTGCTTCCTCGATCAGGCTCAGGATGTCGACGACGCGCTTGAAGTAGCCTTCGCCGGTTTCGGTCAGCGTCAGCTGGCGTGTTGTGCGCTGGAAGAGGCGGGTGTTGAGGCGCTCCTCGAGCAGACTGATGCGCTTCGAGACGACAGCGGGCGAGAGGCCCATCTCGCGGCCGGCAGCAGACATATTGCCGGTGCGGGCAACGCGAGCGAAAATATCAAGATCAGTAATGGCGGTCACAGAGGGCTCCTCACGAGTTTTGCGCCGAGGGAACATCAGGTCTTTCTCCCAACTGGAAATTATGCTTGCGGGTGTCTGGAGTGTGTCGCCGATTGCGTGGGTAATGGAAGTGTATTTCTCTCCAGGAGGTGAAATCAATGCGTGACCGGCAATTCCTCGACCCCGCAGGGCTGGATCGACATCCAGCCAAGCTGAGGATAAGACCAAAGTAGGGGGCGTTGCCATCGCTTGTCTCGTGCACGACTTGGCGGGCGAACCTGCCTGGGAGCTTGACGATGTCCATGATCGCGATGCCAACGCCGGATGTTGCGGTAACAGGCAACCGAGACGCGATTCTGAAGGATCTGGTGAAGCTGCTCGGCGCTGCCGCCGTCATTGGCGATGCAGATGGGCGCCGCGCCTTCGAGACCGATGGCCTCACCGCCTATCGCTGCATGCCGCTGGCTGTCGTGCTGCCGCGCACCACCGACGCCGTGGCCCGCATTCTGCACTATTGCAACGAGCGGCGGATCAAGGTCATTCCGCGCGGTGCCGGCACCTCGCTATGCGGTGGCGCGCTACCGTCCGAGGATGCGATCGTTGTCTGCGTGTCGAAAATGACCAAGGTTCTATCGGTCGATTATCTGAACCGAACGGCCACCGTCGAGGTTGGCATCACCAATCTCGGCATCTCGGCGGCCGTAGCCCCGAAAGGCTTTTTCTATGCGCCCGATCCCTCCAGCCAGCTCGCCTGCACGTTGGCCGGCAACATCGCCATGAACTCGGGCGGCGCCCACTGCCTCAAGCACGGCGTTACCACCAACAATGTCCTCGGCCTCAAGATGGTGCTGATCGATGGCAGCATCATCGACGTCGGCGGCGCCCATCTCGATCAGCCGGGCTACGACCTGCTGGGTCTGATCATTGGCTCGGAGGGCCAGTTCGGCATCGTCACCGAGGCGACAGTGCGCATCCTGCGCTCGGCCGAGGGCGCCCGTCCCATGCTGCTGGGGTTCGGCTCCAGCGAGGCGGCCGGCCGCGCCGTCTCCGCCATCATCGCCGCCGGCATCATTCCGGTGGCCATGGAGTTCATGGACAAGCCCGCGATTCACGTCTGCGAGGCCTTTGCCAAGGCCGGGTATCCCCTCGACGTTGAGGCGCTGCTGATCATCGAGGTCGAAGGCTCGGTCGACGAGATCGCGACGCTGCTCAATCGAATCGTCGAGATCGTGCAGCCGTATGAGCCCTCCGTCGTCCGCCTCAGCCAGAGCCCGGAGCAGTCGGCGGCGATCTGGCGCGGGCGCAAGTCGGCCTTCGGCGCCATCGGCCGCATCTCCGAATACTACTGCATGGACGGCACCATCCCGCTCGGCCGGCTGCCCGAGGTGCTGGTCAAGATCAGCCAGATCTGCGCCAGCTACGGCCTCAAGGTTGCCAACATCTTCCACGCCGGTGATGGCAATCTGCACCCGCTCATACTTTACAATGCCAACGACCCGTCCGAGGTCGAGAAGGCGGAGCGGTGCGGCGCTGAAATCCTGACGCTCTGCGTCGAGGTCGGCGGCTGCCTGACCGGCGAGCACGGCGTTGGCGTCGAGAAGCGCGATCTCATGCGCGTTCAGTTCACCGATATCGAGCTGGCGCTGCAAATGCGGATCAAGACCGCGTTTGATCCCCAGTGGCTGCTCAATCCGGCCAAGGTATTCCCGCTCGAAGGCCGGGACGTCGCCGCCTGATGCTGCTCGTCGCATGCTAAGGAGTTCCCCATTGCAATCGTTGGTGAAGCCCGCAACCGAGTGGGAACTGCAGCGCACGCTTGCCGATGCGTCGGCCAGCGGCACGCCGGTCGAGACGGTCGGCATGGGCAGCAAGCGCGCCATCGGCCGCCCCATGCAAACCGCCCTGGAGTTGACCACGGCATCGCTGACAGGTGTGCGGCTCTATGAGCCGACCGAGCTGGTCATGTCGGCCCGCGCCGGCACGCCGCTCTCTCGCATCGAGGCGGAACTGGCCGCGCAAGGCCAGATGCTGGCCTTCGAGCCGGTCGATCTGGCGCCGGTGGTCGGCGGCCGCGTTGGCCAGGCCACCGTCGGCGGGGTATTCAGCACCAACATCTCCGGGAGCCGCCGGGTGGCAGCCGGTGCCGCGCGCGACCAGTTGCTCGGCATCCATGCGGTCACCGGCAACGGCCAGCCTTTCCGCTCCGGCGGCCGCGTCATGAAGAACGTCACCGGCTACGATGTGGCGCGCGCCATCACCGGCAGCTGGGGCACGTTGGCCGTGCTGACCGAGGTCACCTTCAAGGTGCAGCCGATCCCCGAGCAGACCGCCACCTTGATCTTCACCGGCCTCAACGACGAGATTGCCGTCGAAGCCTTGTCGCTGGCCATGGGCTCGCCTTATGAGGTCACGGGCGCCGTGCATCTGCAGCAGGCGCTGGCGGAGCGGCTCTGGCACGCCGACGTCGCCGCCGAGCGCAAGTCCGTCACCGCCATTCGCATCGAGAGTTTCGCCCGCTCTGTCACCTATCGAACCGGCCGCCTCAAGGACGAGCTCAAGGCTTTCGGCACCATCACGGTGCTCGACCACGCCAATTCGATCGCGTTCTGGGACGAATTGCGCCAGCTGTCGGTTCTGCAGGGAACCGCGGCGCCGCTCTGGCGCATCTCGACGGCGCCCCAATCAGGGCCGAAGGTGGTGGCGGGCATCACGCGCTTCATGGATTGCCGTGCCTTCTACGACTGGTCGGGTGGACTCATCTGGGCGGAGGTGCTGCCGACTGCGGACGCCGGCGCCTCGGATATTCGTCGCGTCATCGGCACGCATGGCGGGCACGCCACGCTGATCCGGGCCGAGCAGCCGATCCGTCATGCCGTCGATGTGTTCCAGCCCCTCGAACAAGGCTTGGCCACGATCAGCCGCAAGCTGAAAGGCATCTTCGATCCGGCTGGCATCCTCAATCCTGGACGCATGTACGCCCAGTTCTAGCTGCCGCTGCCTGCACCCGAACCCGCGACCCGCCTGAGCCCCAAGCTTCCTGGACCCCATGCAAACCAACTTCACGGCCGAACAGCTCAAGGATCCGCGTCTGGCGGAGGCCGAAGCCATTCTGCGGCGCTGCGTTCACTGCGGTTTATGCACCGCCACCTGCTCGACTTACGTCCTGGTGGGGGATGAGCGCGATAGTCCCCGCGGCCGCATCTACCTCATGAAGGATATGTTCGAGCAGGGGCGCGATGCCTCGCCCGAGGTCCAGCATCATGTCGACCGTTGCCTCTCGTGCCTCTCGTGCATGACCACCTGTCCGGGTGGCGTCGACTACATGCATCTCGTCGATCTGGCGCGGGCCCACATCGAGGACACCGGCAAGCGGTCGCTCAAGGATCGCATGATCCGCAGCGTGCTGGCGGCGACCATTCCCCATCCGGACAAGTTCCGCAAAGCGCTGGCTCTGGCGCGCTTCGGGCAGCCCTTCAAGCCTCTGCTGCGCCGGCTTGGCCTGAAGGAACTGGTGGCCATGCTCGAGCTGGCGCCGAAGGATGGCCCCCGCCAGGGCACCTACCGGGGTCCGGGCACTGCGGCCACCAATTCCGAGCGTCGCAAGCGCGTCATTCTACTGGCTGGCTGCGCCCAGCAGGTGTTGCGGCCGGAGATCAACGACGCCACCATCCGCCTTCTCGCCCGCCGCGGCGTCGATGTCGAGGTGGCCGCCGGTGCCGGCTGCTGTGGCGCGCTGGTGCATCACATGGGCCGCGAAGCCGAGGCCGTCACCCAGGCCAAGCGCAATGTCGATGCCTGGGTCAAGGTCATGGCCAAGGGCCCCGTCGACGGCATCATCATCAATGCGTCGGGCTGTGGCACCATGGTCAAGGATTACGGCCACCTGCTGGCCGCGCATTCGGGCTATGCCCGCCACGCCGCCGACATTGCCGACAAGGCCGTCGACATCACCGAGTTTCTCGCCAACTACGACCTTGGCGCGCCGAAGCGCTGGTCGAGCCTGCGCATCGCTTACCATTCGGCCTGCTCCATGCAGCATGGCCAACGCATCATCGACCCGCCGAAGGCCCTGTTGCGCAAGGCGGGCTTTACCGTGCTCGATGTGCCGGAGGGCCACATCTGCTGCGGCTCAGCCGGCGTCTACAACATCCTCCAGCCCGAGCTGGCGGGCGAATTGCGCGAGCGCAAGGTGCGCAACATCGAGAGCGTGCGCCCGGACGTGATCGCCGCCGGCAATCTCGGCTGCATTACCCAGATCGCCCATGGCACGCGATTGCCGATCGCGCACACCGTTGAGCTGCTGGATTGGGCCTACGGCGGTCCGGTGCCACCAGGTCTCGAGCCGCTCAAGAGCTTCGTCACCGACGTGCCCGGCGGCGACAGCGAGGTTTGAGGCGCGCCTGCGACGTTAGATCTGTGGTGTTGCGTGCTTTCCTGCCCACGTCTTGTCCAGCGGCGCCGCAATTCAGTCCCACTTTGGCTGCGATCATGGTCTCGAGGGGTGGAGCATTGGATCTGCACCCGGGGCCGCGGAACCGAACACAAATGGCGGATGATCCTTACAAGATCCTCGGGCTCGAGCGGAGCGCCTCGGAGGATGATATCCGGCGCGCCTTCCGGCGGCTGGCCAAGGAGCTGCATCCCGATCTGCGTCCAGGCGACGCGGCCGGCGCCGAGCGCTTCAAGAAAATCACCGTGGCCTACGACCTCCTCAGTGACCCCGACAAGCGTCGCCGCTTCGACGCCGGTGAGATCGACGGCATGGGCGAGCCGCAGCAGCGCTATGCCCGCCAGGGCGCTGGTGCCGGTGCCGGCGGTGGCCGCGATCCCGGTTTCGGCGACATCTTCGCCGATCTTTTCGGCGATCGCCGGGGGCGGGGACCGCAGGGCGGCTTCAGCCTGCGCGGCCAGGATGTCCGCTATACCCTCGAGGTGGAGTTCCTGGAAGCCGCACTCGGCGCCCGCAAGCGTGTCACGCTGCCGGAGGGCGGGGTGCTTGATCTCTCGGTCCCCGAAGGTGTCACCGATGGCCAGGTGCTGCGCCTGAAGGGCAAAGGCACCCCCGGCCTGCGCGGCGGGGAAGCCGGTGATGCGCTGGTCGAGATCAGGGTCCGCCCGCATGCCGAGTTCCGCCGTGAGGGCAATGACATCCTGCTCGATCTCCCGATCGGTCTCGCGGAGGCGGTGCTCGGGGCCAAGATCGAGGTGCAAACCATTTCCGGGCGCGTGACGCTCACCATCCCCAAAGGTACCAGCTCGGGCCGCGCCTTCCGCCTCAAGGGGCGTGGCGTCAAGAGCGGCTCGCTCGGGGTCGCGGGGGATCAGCTGGTCACCGTCCGCATCGTCCTGCCCGACACGATCGACGATTCGCTCGCCTACTTCCTCACCGAGTGGCGCAAGAAAAACGCCTACGTGCCCCGACGCTGACGGGTCCCCGAATCACTCTGCTGCGGTGTATGTGTAGTCATGCTCAATCGGTCGCGGAGCGTGTTGCCGCCAGCTTGACGGGACCACCATGCGGCGCCGACTTTCCATCGTTGCCGTTATCCTGGCGGGGCTAGGCGCTGGCCTCACCGCGCCGGGCAACACCTCGCCACCAGGATTGGCCGGTGATCCGGGCGCAACGCTGACACTGCGGCCGGCCGCCAAACTGGATCTCGCGGCCTCGGCGCTGGACTTGGCCCACACCAACCGCGGTTCGGGGGCCACGCGGCGGACAGCTGTGACCGACATCGTCGTGCGGCTCCGGTCGGCCGGCGAGGGGCGCCTGTCGACACTGCTGGGCCTGGCCGACGGTGATCGTCCCGGCCGCGGCCGTGTCCTGTTCACCGCCGAGTTGATTGTCGCGGCTGGCGGCAGGGTGGTCATCGAGGAGCGGGCCCGGTGCGCGCCCTGGGTGGCCGGAGCCTCGATCTGTCGCACGGAATGTGATGGCGGCGCCTTCGCAATCCTGCGTCAGTCCACGCCGCACGGCCAGGTGCTGGCGCTGCGGTTCGGGCGGGTGGATCCAGCCGAGGTCGCAGCCGTGCGCCTCGGGGCCTGCCGCGATACCGACGCCGATGATCTGAGCCTTCAGCCGCGGGCCGGGCACAGCAGTGCCGAGGTGCCACTGCAAGCCGAATGAGCCTCAGGGTCCTGGCGGCGGATCGCCTCTGGCGGCAACGCGGCAACTTTGTCCGGTGCCAGCCGTTGACCGTACCCCGGCGCCTCATTATGTGACGGGCGCATGAGCAAACGACCTGTGATCCTGCTGCCTGATCCCGTGCTGCGGCGCATCTCGACCCCGATCGAGCGCGTCGACGACGACTTGCGCCGGCTGGCTGACGACATGCTCGAGACCATGTACGCGGCGCCGGGTGTCGGGCTCGCCGCTCCGCAGGTCAATGTCTCGCGCCGTCTGATCGTGCTCGATGTGGCTGGCGACGACGCCGAGCGCCAGCCCATGGTCATGATCAATCCCGTGATCCAGGCGTTCGGGACAGAGCGCAAGAGCTACGAAGAGGGCTGTCTTTCCATTCCCGACGTTAAGGTCGAAATCGAACGTCCGGCCTCGCTCGACGTGTCGTATCTTGATCGCGACGGCAAGAGCCAGACCCTCAAAGCCGAAGGCCTGCTTGCCACCGTCATCCAGCATGAGGTCGATCATCTGGATGGCCGGTTGATCATCGATTTCCTGACGCGCCTCAAGCGTGACATCATCGTCCGCCGCTTTCGCAAGCAGGCCCGCACCGACGACACCGCCTGACTTGGCCCATAAGGCCCCACGAGCACCGGAGGACGTCGCCGATGTTGCGCATCGTTTTCATGGGTACGCCCGAGTTTGCGGTGCCGACGCTGTCCGAGATCCTGGCCGCCGGCCATGATGTGCTGGCGGTCTACAGCCAGCCCCCGCGTCCGGCCGGACGCGGCATGCAGCTCACGCCCTCGCCCGTACAGAGTTTTGCCACGGCCTCCGGGCTCACGGTCCTCACGCCCTCGAGCCTCAAGTCGTCCGAGGCGCAGGAGACCTTTCGCCGTCATGCGGCCGAGGTCGCCGTGGTGGTGGCCTATGGTTTGCTGCTGCCGAAGCCAATTCTCGACGCACCACGGCATGGTTGTCTCAATCTGCACGGCAGCAAGCTGCCGCGCTGGCGGGGGGCGGCGCCCATGCAGCGTGCGATCATGGCCGGCGACACGGAAACGGCCGTGATGGTGATGCACATGGAGGAGGGGCTCGACACCGGACCCATATGCCTCTCCGAGCAGATCCCGATCGGTCCTGATCTGCACGCAGGCGCTTTGCACGACATCATGGCCATGCGTGGCGCCAGTCTGATGGTGCGGGCGCTCGCGGCCTTGGAGCGCGGCAGCCTCATGACCACACCACAACCGGCCGAGGGCATCACCTACGCGAAAAAGATCGACAAGGCCGAGACCCGCATCGATTTTCGGCGCCCCGCGCGCGACGTCCATAATCACATCAGGGGGCTGTCACCCCATCCCGGGGCCTGGTTCAGTCTCGGCGAGGCCAAGTCGGCCGAGCGCATCAAGGTGCTGGCGAGCACGCCAGTGCCGGGCTCGGGCGCGCCTGGAACCGTGATCGATGCAGCCGGCGTCATCGCTTGCGGCGACGGTGCCATCAGGTTGCTGGAGGTTCAGCGCGCCGGCAAACGTCCCATGTCCATGAACGAGTTCTTGCGCGGTCGCAGCCTCAAGTTGGGTGAGCCCGTCAATACCGTCTAATCAACCAATCGCGCTCGGCAACTCGCCGAGCGTATCCGTGTCGCTGGTCGATTCCAGAATGATCGTGCGCAGGACGGCCGCGACGCGATCGGAAATGGCATCCAGCGCTTCTGCTTGCCGTTTCGAGCGCTGCGATTCCTGCGCCTGACGCACGCTCAAGGCAAAGATCGCTGCCGTCTGGCGTCCGATACGTTCGCAGATCTCGGCATCCACCTCATTGGCCTGCAGGGCCCAGGCCTGCTCATGCAAATGCTCGGCGGCTTGCAGCAGCTTGGTTGGTGCGTGCGGCTCCGCGCTGGCAAGCTTGTCATCCGTGCTGCTGCGGGACAGCGCCGCGGCGCGGGCTTCGTCCAGGAGTCCACTGATGCCTTCGAGCTCCGCATGCAGGCGACCCAGCAACGCCGGCGGATCGCGGAGCGATGCCTTCAACTGCGTCAGAGCCGATTCCAGCTCAAGGGATTCGATGCGGCGCGATCTGCGGCTATGCTCAGCCAGAAACCAGCGGCCACGCGCCGTTTCCAGGAGCGCAGCCTCGATGGCGCGATATTCAGTCTCGACATCGAGCAGCGGCTCGATCTCCGGACGGTGCGGCACTGTTGCTTCCCCCTGAACGATCTGTGGATAAATAACTGATTCGAGATGCAACCAAGCAGGCAAAATTGCGTCACGATCGTTACTGCTGGGGCAGTGTTGCGGATTCGGACCGAAGACGGACGGTGAGGGTGCGTTAGGAGGTTGGCAAGGTGGGGTTTTCGGTCAGGGTGGCGTTGTTCTTCGCCGCGATTTTTGTCGTCGCCGGCATCAAGCTGCCCTACCTGCCCGTGTGGCTGGATTGGCGGGGCTTGAGCGGCGGCGAGATCGCGGTCATTGCGGCGGCCCCCTTGTTCTTACGTATATTCGCGACCCCGGCCGTGGCGCTGCTTGCGGATCGGTGGGGTAACCGGCGCGGCATTGTCATTGCGCTGGCCTGGGGATCTCTCGCGTGCCTCTGCCTGCTGCTCATGACCTCGGGGTTCTGGCCGATCCTCGCCGTGACGGTCATCCTGGCGCTGGTCACCACCTCGATCATGCCGCTCACCGAAACCATCGCCATGGAGGGCGTGCGCCGGACGGGGGCGGACTATGGCCGCATGCGCCTGTGGGGATCGTTGAGCTTCATTGCGGCGAGCTTCGTCGCTGGTCTGATCGTGCAGCGGTGGGGCGGCAGCGCCGTCGTGGCCGTGCTCATCCTTGGCGGTGTGGGCACGGTGCTTGCCGCGCATCTGTTGCCGCAGCCTGTCGCTGCCGTCGGCTCGGTTCGGCGGATCGCACTCGCAGACGTGCTGGCCCTCGTCCGCGGCCGGCAGTTCCTGCTGTTTCTGGTGGCGGTCGGCGCGATCCAGGCCGCGCACGCCGTCTTCTACACCTTCGGCGTGCTGCATTGGCGCAGCCGTGGCCTCAGCGAGGGCTGGGCCGGTGTCTTGTGGTCGATCGGTGTCATCGCCGAAATCGGCCTGTTCGCATTTTCCGGCGCCATCATGCAGCGCCTCGGCGCCGTGCCGCTCATTCTCGCTGGTGGCGGCGCGTCGGTGCTGCGCTGGCTGCTGATGGCATGGGATCCACCGCTGGCGCTGCTGTTGCCGCTGCAGGCCTTGCACGGACTCACCTATGGCGCGACCCATCTCGGCGCCGTGCATTTCATGAGCCAACACGTACCGGAGGCCCAGGCCGGCACGGCACAGGCCATCTACGCCAGCGTCACCGCCGGTATCGCCATGGGCTTGGCGACGCTCGGGGCGGGCCAGCTCTATCCGGCAGTCGGGGCATACGCCTACTTGGCTATGGCGGGGGTGGCGCTCGGTGGCGTCGCGGCAGGCCTGTTGATTGGGCGCGGTCCGGCGCGTGCGTCGGCCTGAAGGCTCAGCCCCAGAGCGTCGCCGGTGGCGGCTGCATCATATCGCCATGGTAATCGATGCCCGGCGCGCGATCGCGGGCGAGCAGCAACGGCCCATCGAGATCGATCCAGTTCGCCATGCCCGTGAGCAGCCACGCTGGCGCCATGGCCAGTGACGTTGCCACCATGCACCCGACCATGATCGTCAGGCCGGACATGCGCGCGGCATCAGCCATGGCCAAGGCCGCAGTCAAGCCACCAGCCTTGTCCAGCTTGATGTTGACGGCGTCGTAGAGGCCGGCGAGGCGCGGAATATCGGTTGCCGTGTGCGCGCTCTCGTCGGCACAGACGGCGACGCGCCGCGGCACCGTGCGCAGTGCCTCGTCCTCGCCAGCCGGCAGTGGTTGCTCGATCAACTCGAAGCCGGTCTCCGCGGCAATCTCCAGCAACGTCGCCAGATCGGCCCCGCTCCAACCTTCATTGGCATCGGCAACGAGACGCGCATCCGGCCGTGCCTGACGCAAGGCGCGCATGCGGTCGGCATCGCCGCTGGCACCGAGCTTGATCTTGAGCAGGCGTTTGTCGGCGGCGGCGCGCGCCTTGGCGGCCATGATCTCCGGCCGATCGAGGCTGAGTGTGAAGCAGGTGATCTGCGGCGTTGCCGGCGGCACCACATGCGCCAGTGCGGCCACGGGAACACCACGCTGCTTGGCTTCGAAGTCCCATAGGGCGCAATCAATGGCATTGCGAGCCGCGCCGGCTGGAAGCGCTGTCAGCAGGTCCGCGCGGCTCAGCGGCAGGCCGGCGGCCTCGATCTGCGCCACCACACCCTCCACACTCTCTCCGTAGCGGGCATAGGGCACGGCCTCGCCCCGGCCTCGGGAGGTTCCATCGTCGATCGTCACCACGACGACGGTAGCTTCAGTTCGCGAGCCCCGCGCGATGGTGAATGTGCCGGCGATCGGGAACGTTTCCACGGCAACCGTCAGCCTGGCAGGCGGCATGACCAGCCCTCATCGTGAGCCGATCAGGCGAGGCGTCCGCTGGCGTGCGCCAGGAACAGGTAAACGCGGCCTGAATCGGACGTGACATAGCTCTGTGCCGTGCGCCCCGACGCATCGCGCTGATCGCCGTCGCGCAGCAACTGCTCGAAATCCACCATGTAACGATCGACGGTGTCGCGGAAGGGTGGTTCAGTCTTATAGCGGCGATGCACCTCGTCGAAGGCCGCGCGCCCGTCGACGGTGTAGATGCTGCGCACCATGACGCCGCGTTGTCCGGCACGGAAGCGGGACCAGATCGCCGAGGCGGTGGTGGCGTCCAGGGCCCGGGCGATGGCCGCGATGTTGATGCCGGTGGTGGATCGGTTGGCTTCCTCGTCCTCCGAGGCGCGGGCCAAGAGGTCGCCGAGCGACCAGCCGTCGCGTCCATTCGTGGCGGCGGCAGCGGGCCGCACGGCTGGCGGTGACGCCATCCCGGGCGGTGCGACGCGCGCGGGTGGCGCCGTGGTGACCGGCGCTGGTGTCGGTTGCAGCGTCAGCGGTGTTGGCTGCGGCACGGGGGCACTTGGCATGGGCGATGGCACCATGCTCGCCGGTTCAGCGCGGCCACGGGCTGCGGCCAGTTCGCTCGCCAGGCGCTGCGTCACCGATGAAATCGAGCGCGGGGAGGGCTGGGCTGGTTGCGCTGCAACCTCGCGGGCTGGCTGCAGCGACGACAAGGGCGGTGAGATCTCGGCGCGGGCCGCCTCCCGTGTCGACAGCTGCGACAGCTGTTCGAGCGCCTTCAGTTGATCCTGCAGCGACGAGCGCATGGTTTCGGCGCTGGCGCGCGTGGCCTCGGGCAGGCGTTCCATCTGCTGGCGCAGGCGCTGCTGTTCGCTCTCGATGTCGGCGAGCGTGCGCTGGGCCTGCCGGCGCATTTCCTCCGAGCTGTCGGCAAAACGCTGCGACATGGTGCCGATCTCGTCGTGGACCTCGCGCGACACATTCGAGAAGCGGGTACGCAGGTCGGCCAGGGCGCGGTCGGTCTCGCCGGAGGCCGCCACCTGCATGCGCTCGATCTCGCCGAGCGCCTGCCGTGACCGTTCCTCGGTGGTGCGCGTCAGCTGCTCGCCAACGCTGCGGGCGCGGTTCTCCGCCTCGTTGAAGGTGCCCTCCAGGCTGGTCGAATAGCCGCCAAGCACGCGGTCGATCGACTCTGCCTTGCCGGAGAGCTTGTCCAGCGTTTCGGAGAGCTCCAGCTGGCGGTTCTGCAGGGTCTTGTCGATGCGGAAGTTCGCGGTTTCCAGCGCGTTGGCCGCCCGCATGATGGTCTGGCCCTGCTGGTCGAATCGGTTGGTGACGCCACCGATCTGGTTGACCAGATTTTCCGACACGTTCTTCAAGAGGTCGGCCTGTCCGGCCAGCCCTTCGATCGCCTTCAGCGATTGACGGGTGACATTTTCGCTGGCCCGGCGAACGGCGTGGACGCCATGCATGATCTGCTCGTCGAGCTGACCCGCCTGCTGACCCAGCACCTGGCCGATTTCCTTGGCGTGCGTCTCGAGCGCGGTCGACAGGGCGCGGGCCTTGTCGGCGACTGCACTGTCGATGGCAATCGTCGAGCGCAGGATCGTGTCGTCGAACAGGGCCACGCGCTGCGCGAAGGCATCGTCCAGGGCCTTGGTCCGTGCCACGAGTTGGCCGTCCAGCTGCTGCTGCCGGCTCTCCATGGTCTGGTCCAACGCGCGCGTGTATTCCTCGAGGACGGTCTGGATGCCTTCCGTGCGCTCACCAAGCGCGGCGTTCAGGCCCACCGAAAACGTGTCGAACACGCCTTCTAGCACCTCGGTATGGTCCACCAGCGCCGTCGTCACCGTAGCGGCATGCGACGTGAGGCGCGCATCGAGCGTGGTCGTGGTGCCCTCCAGCGCGGTGGCGATCGCCTCGTGGCCCTGCGCCAGCATCGTGTTGAGCTGCTGCGTGCCATCGCCCATGATCGACTGCAGCTGTTGCGTGCGCCCCGCCATGACGGAATCGATCTGCTGCGTCTGATCGGTCAGCAGGCCGCGCAGTTCCTCGGTACGGGTGCCGACAGCGGTGGCCAGCTGTCCCGTGTTGTGGGCTAGCGAGCTTTCCAGTGCCACCAGATTGCGCCCGGCATCCTCGATGAACTTGGCCAGCTTCAGCTGCTGCTCGCCTAGCCGATCGATCAAGGTTGGGATCTCAGTGCCCAGCTCCTTCAGCGAGATGTTCACTTTTTCGCTGGTGTTGACCAGCGCCACGCGCTCGCCCGACATCTCCTGCAGCAGGCCGCGGATGCGATGCTCGTTCTGCATATACGAGCGTTCGAGGCTCGCCACTTCGTTGTGCACCAGCGCTTCGAGCTCGCTGGCCCGTCCGAGCGCACGCGAGACGGCGTCGTTCATATGGCTGACTTGCCGTCGCACGGCTTGGCCAACGGACGCAATCTGCTGCTCGGCCATGCGATCGGGCTCGGCGAGGCGGATGGCCACCTCCGTCATGGCCGAGGACATGAGCTTCAGTTCTTGCGCCCGCCAGGCCAATAGCGCCAGCAGCCAGAACAGAGCGATCGGTATGATGATGGCGGCGGCCACGATCATCGCCTGCGGTTTGCCCAGCAGTCCGGCGATGCCGCTGGCTTTCGACCATTCGGGTGCCAGCATGGCATAGCCAAGGCCACAACCGACCAGCATCCACACGGCACTGGCAACGCCCGCGATCGTCAGCGGGCGACGCGACGGTTTCTGATGCAAGGCGAAAATGAGCCCGCCGATCGAGGGCACATCGTCGTTGGCGGCGGCGATGGGACCTGGAGCCCCGGCCGGCCGGCGCTTGGCCGCGCGGCGGGGTGCGCCGTCGGTCTCAGGCCCGTCAGTGGCGGCTGTGCCATCGGCAGACCCGCCGCCGCTTGTGCTGGGCCGTGCTGGCGGTGGTGGTGGAGGGTTGGTCCGTGTACCCGGCCCCGCAGTGCTGGCGGGGGCCAAGTCTGAGTTTGGATTTGCCGAGGGTGTCTGCCCCTTGGCGCCCGGCAAAGGTGGCGGCGCAACCGCGACCTTGCGATCTGACGCAGCCGTAGCGGCGCCCCCGGCGGGCGATGTTCCCGGCAACGGCGGCGGCGTCTCGCGCGACGCGGGTTGCGCCGTCGCTGCTTGTGGCTTGATGGAGGTCTCTTGCGCCATTACCTGGTCCGACTGCGCCACGCTGCCTGGAGAGGCAACGCCATCCAGACAGTCGATCCATAGACCATTTCAGCCGACGGGCACAGATGGCCGTACGCAGAAGTCCACTGCCGTGTTTCGATCATGCTCCTGTGCCCCCAAGCACGTCCGGATGCCACGCCCCATGCGACCATGCCAGACCTAAGCGGTGTTTGGGGCAAAAGCGTGATGGGTTCTTCGCTTGTTCGATGAAGGTTAATGCGAAGCCGCCGGAGCAATTGGCATTTGCATGACCGCCTTCACGTGGATTTATGATGCCTGTGGCAATGTCGCGACCTGTATGAGGCGGCTTAGCCGGTTGAGTGGCTGACCAATGCTCAGAACCTTGCAAGTTTGTTCGAGGACGCCACGCGATATGGGCCCATCTGCAACTTCTGCCACCGCGGCTCGCGTGCCGCTGGCCATGACGCTCCCCCAAGGCCCCATCGATCACGCCCATTTGGCCCGCTACACGTTCGCCAATAGCGAGCTGGAGCGTGAGGTGCTCGGCCTTTTCGCTGGTCAGGCACCGCAAACCTTGGCCTGGCTCACCTCGGCCACCACGGCCAAGGGCTGGCGCGACGCCGCCCACACCCTGAAGGGTTCCGCCCGCGCCGTCGGGGCCTGGCAGGTGGCGGCCGCCGCCGAGTACGCCGAAAGCTTGGCACAGTCCCCGGACACCGCCGCACGCCAATCCGCCATCGACGCCTTGAGCGACGCCCTCGAGGTCACTTGCGCCTACATCACGCGCCTTGCTGTCACAGCCTGAGCTGACTTGAGTGCCGGCGTTGCCCGCTCGCTCTGCCGCCGCACCTTGCGACGATGCGGGCGTTGCGATGACCTTGAATTTGCCCACCCTCACGCGCTAGATGAGTCTGCTTACGGCGCTTCGCCGGTCCCGCAGGACCGGTTACGAGAGGGTATGGGACCAGATGGCGAAGATCACGTTCATACAACCCGACGGCAGCCAGCAGACAGTTGCCGCCGAAGCTGGTCTCACGGTCATGGAGGCGGCTAAGAAAAACGCCATCGCCGGGATCGAGGCGGAATGCGGCGGCGCCTGCGCCTGCGCCACCTGCCACGTTTATGTCGATGCCGCGTGGCGCGAGAAGGTAGGTGCTCCCGCCGAGATGGAAGAAGACATGCTCGATTTCGCCTTTGACGTGCGTGAAGAGAGCCGTTTGTCTTGCCAGATCAAGGTCACGGACGGCCTCGACGGTCTCGTCGTGCGAGTGCCAGCCAAGCAGTTCTGAGGCCCTGTTGCCGGCTTCGGTTTCGCTTCCGGCGCGGATTCGGCGTCACGGCCAGTCCTAGCGCAGGTTGCCGTGCGGCGCGGGCGGCAACGTTTTCATCCACGGATTGCCGGAGCGGCCCGCGTCGACACCACGGGCGAAAAGCGCCTGCATGTAGTCGCGATTGAAGGGGGCCGGGCGCGGCGCCTCGAAATCCAGCGGTACGGCTGCCAGATTGAAATCCAGGTTGTCAGCGACGGCCTTGTCGTAAATGCGCTTCAGGTCGCCGAGGCCTTGATTCTTGGTCAAGGTCTCCAGTGATCGCTCTCCCAGTGCCAGCGCAGTGGGTTTCACCACCTCGTACTCCGGCAGGATCTTGGCGTTGCGAATGACCCACAGATGTCGCTTCACCGTGACGCCCGTGGCCTGATCCAGATCCGAGAAGTGGAAATCTCCGGGGGTGACGAACACCTGCCGTGTCGGCCCACCATCGACGTGCATTTCGGTAAAGCGCTGTCCGTTGGCCTGAACGTCGATCTGCACCGGCGGAAAAATGCCCGGCAACGCTGCTGAGGCCAGCAAAACCTTGCGGAACAGGGTCAGGGCGGCCTTGTCGCCACGCTGGGCGATGCGTCCCATATCCCAGAACACGGGCCGCTGGGCATCGATGTTGGTTGTGCCGACGATCAGATAGCGGCCCCGCCGCCGCTCCTCCGCGATGCGCGCGAGCATGCGCTGGTCGACATAGGAGTTTATCAGGCGCTCCAGGGGCTCGTTGTCGGCCACCGACGGGCCACCCAGGACGCCAGCCAGAATGTTGGCGCGAAAGATCTCCTCGCCGTTGCGCAGTGTGAAAACTTCCGTCAGGTGGCGATCGTAGTCGCGTCCAAGGAAGGCGAAGGGTGCAATCAGGGCGCCAGCGCTGATGCCGGTGACGAGGTCGAAACTCGGGCGCGTGCCGCGCTGCGACCACCCGACCAGCAGGCCGGCCCCGTAAGCGCCGTCGTCGGCGCCACCGGACAAGGCCAGGATATGCGACACGGGTTCGGCGCCGCCCTTGGCGCGGGCTGTATACTTGGCTCGGAACGTCGCCAATTCGGTCTTGATGAAGGCCTTTGCCGCCTGCTCGCCCCCGTCGCCCCAGATGCGGACGCCCGACATGCCCGTCACTTGCGCTTCGCTCGCCAGTCCTGCCGGCACGCCGACGCGCACGATCGGGTTGGCGCAGGCGGCAAGCCCCGACAAGATGGCGACCACCAGTAAGCGGGCCAACAGGCGCATATGCGCTACTTCCGATCTGCTCGCGAGCGTGGCGGTGAGCCCGTGCGCGCACCTGCAGTACCACTATGGGACATACGCTAATCGACTGTTAAGCGGCCTGCGGCGGCGTGACAACTGCCAAGCGGCCAGGGTCTCTGGAAGACCAGCCCAGCGTGGCATGTTTGCCGCGGGGCTTGCGCTCGGCACGCCAGCCGCTAAGTAACGCCACGTGCTTCTTAAGACGGCGACGTGGCTTGCCGTCCGCCCACTTGAGCAGCCGCCGCAGCCTGACCGAGATCCGCCATGACTGAGATGCCAGGTTCCCCCATCGAGACCGATTGCGTGATCATCGGTGCAGGTCCCTGTGGCATTTTCGCCGTCTTCGAGCTGGGTCTGCTCGATATCAAGGCCCATCTGATCGATATTCTCGACAAGCCGGGCGGCCAATGCGCGGAGCTCTATCCGGAGAAGCCGATCTACGACATTCCCGGCTTGCCCGTGGTCACCGGCCAGGGCCTGACCGAGGCGCTGATGGCCCAGATCAAGCCCTTCGGGGCGACGTTTCACCTCGGCGAGCGGGTCGATGCCTTGGCCCGCGAGGCAGACGGCCGTTTCCGGCTGACGACCGATATCGGAAAGCAGTTTCTCACCAAGGTGGTGGTGATCGCAGCTGGCGGTGGCTCATTCACGCCCAAGCGACCACCCCTCGATGGCATCGAGCCTTACGAGGGCAAGAGCGTCTTCTATGCTGTGCGCCGCATGGAGGACTTCCGCGATCGCGACGTTCTCATCGTCGGAGGCGGCGATTCCGCGCTTGATTGGACACTCAATCTGGCGCCGGTGGCCAGATCGTTGACGCTCATGCACCGGCGCGACGAATTCCGCGGCGCGCCGCACTCCGTCGAGCAGATGCGGGGGCTGGTCAAGGACGGCAAGGTCAAGCTCGTCATCGGGCAGGCCACGGCACTTCACGGCAGTGACGGTAATCTGGAGGCGGTGACGGTCAAGACCAAAGCAGGTGACGAGCGTTTGACCTGTAATCGGCTACTGCCGTTCTTCGGTCTGACGATGAAGCTCGGTCCGGTCGCGAACTGGGGCCTCAACCTCGACGAGAACCTCATTCCCGTCGATACCGAGAAGTTCGAGACCAGCGAGAAAGGCATTTTCGCGGTCGGTGATATCAACACCTATCCCGGCAAGCTGAAGCTCATTCTGTCCGGCTTCCATGAGGCGGCGCTTATGGCGCAGGCAGCACATCGCATCGTCTATCCCGACAAGAAGGTGCTGTTCCAGTACACCACGTCGTCGTCGAGCCTGCAGAAGAAGCTCGGCGTCAGGTAGGCCCGAACCACCTGCGTCCCGGCATGCGGATGGAACCGCCGTTCGCGAGTGTGGCGTCGGAGAACGGCGTCGCGTATGCTCTGACTCGGGGTAACAAAGCGGCGACGGAGATCGCTGCGGCTGTCCGGGGGACCATATGCAATCGCGTGAGGCCGGGAGTGCGCCCGCCGGACTGTGGCGCCAAGTGTCGTCGCTGCTGGCGCGCGTGCTCGAGGTGCTGCTGGCCCTCAGTGTCGCCATCCTTATCATTCCTGTGACGATGCAGGTGCTCTCCCGCAAGACGAGCCTCATCCCGTCCTACATCTGGACTGAGGAGATGGCCCGCTTCCTGTTCATCTGGTGCATCATGATCGGCGCCATGGTGGGGGTGCGCGAGGCGGCGCATTTCGAGGTCGACGTCTGGCCGCGCCTGTCGCGCCGTGCCGAAGCTGCCGTCCGCATCCTGTCGCGCTTGGGCATTCTGGCTTTGGCCCTGGTTTTCATCTGGGCCGGTGGCGAGTTCACGAAGTTCGCCTGGAACCGGACGTCGGAGCTGGCCGACCTGCCACTGTGGTTGATCCATATGGCATGGCCTGTTGCCGGTGTGATGTGGATCCTGTTTGCCGGTGAGCAGATCTGGGACGAGACGAAGATCCTGCTGCGAGGGCCCAGCGCATGAGCGGCAATGTCTTGAGCGCTGGTCAGGCAGCCGCACTCCTGTTTGGCGTGTTTGCCGTCCTGCTGATCATCCGCGTACCGGTCGCGTTTGCGCTGGCGCTCGCCTGCCTGCCGATCCTGCTGATCGAGCCGCGTCTCTCCATGATGACGTTGGCGCAAGAGACCTTCAACGCCTACAATTCCTTCATCCTGCTGGCAGTGCCATTCTTCCTGTTGACCGCCAACCTGATGAGCGTCGGCGGGATCACGGATCGTCTCGTCGCCTTGTCGCGGGCCATGGTCGGCCACTGGCCCGGTTCACTGGCCCAGATCAATGTCGTCTTGTCCGTGTTCTTCGCCGGCATCTCCGGCTCGTCCACGGCGGATGCCGCCAGCCAATCGAAGATCTTCATCGATGCCCAGACCAAGGAGGGCTACGATCTCTCGTTCTCGATTGCCATTACGGCCGTCTCAGCGGTACTCGCTGTGATCATTCCGCCCTCGATCCTCATGATCGTTTGGGGCGGTCTCATCTCGACATCCATCGGCGCCATGTATCTCGCCGGCATCGTGCCGGGCTTGCTGATCGCGGGCGCGCAGATGGTGACGGTGCATGTTTATGCCAAGATGCGCGGCTATCCCACCTATCCGCGGGCCAGCTGGCGAGATTTGCGATGCTCGATCTGGCATTCGATCCCGGCGCTTGTCACGCCCTTGCTGATCGTCGGCGGCATTCTGGTGGGCTGGTTCACGGCGACCGAGTCGGCCTGCGTTGCCGTGCTCTATTCGATCCTGCTGTCGAGTTTCGTCTATCGCGAGATCGGCTGGAAGGAGCTGTACAAAGCCCTGTTGGACACCGGCCGTCTGGCCTCGGTGGCGCTGTTTTGCGTCGGCACGGCGAGCGCTTTCGGCTGGCTGCTGGCCTATTACAGAATTCCCCAGGAATTGCTGGCCAACGTCTCGACCTGGGGCATGGGGCCGATCGCCGCCGGCTTCTTTATCGCCTTCTGCTTCCTCGTCGTCGGCTGCTTCCTCGACGCGATCCCGGCGATTATCATCGTCGGCACCGTGCTCGAGCCCTTGGCCAAGTCGGTGGCATTGCACCCGGTGCAGTTTGCCATCATCTCGATCGTGGCGCTGGCCTTCGGCTTGGTGACGCCGCCTTACGGGCTCTGTTTGATGATCGCTTGCCAGGTCGCCGGCGTGCGGCTGCGCTACGCTCTCAAGGACACGCTGATCATGCTGGTGCCTATGTTGTTGGTGCTGGTGGCACTCATCATTTGGCCGGAGATCGTGCTGTTCCTGCCGCGGCTCATCTCACCGGATCTCCTGAAGTAGTTGCAGTGGAGGCGCCGGGCATGTCGTCGCCGTTTGATACGCACGCCATCACCAATCAGGTTCCTCCATTCGAAGGCACCAATCTGTTCGGCACGGATACGGCGCTAATGGAGGCCGTGAGCCGCGAAGGCGGGGGCGCCGCCCGGAGTGAGCTCGCAGCCTTCGGTGAAAGCTGCGGCTCGGTGGCCAACGCCGACTTGGCGCGCATCGCCAATGAGGCGACCCCACGCCTCAAGACGCACGACGCCAAAGGTCATCGCCTCGATACCGTCGACTATCATCCGGCCTACCACGTCCTGATGCGCATCAGCACGGCGGCAGGCCTCCATTGCCGTGTCTGGGAGCACCAGGCCGTACCCGGCGCCATCCCGGTTGCCGGGCGCAATGTTGTCCGGGCAGCCACGCTGTACCTGGCGGCTCAGATGGAGGCAGGGCACTGTTGCCCGCTCACCATGACGCATGCGGCCGTGCCGACGCTCAGTCTCGAGCCGTCGCTGGCCGGCACGTGGATGCCGAAGCTGCTGAGTCGCTCTTATGACCCCTCGTTCCTGCCAGCCGCTCAGAAGACCGCGGTCACCATTGGCATGGGGTTGACGGAGAAGCAGGGTGGCACCGATGTTCGCGCCAATACAACCATCGCGGAGCCGCGCGGGGCGCCGGGCCCTGGTGCGGTCTACACGTTGACGGGCCACAAATGGTTCATGTCGGCACCGATGTCAGACGCCTTTCTGGTGTTGGCCCAGGCCCGCGGCGGCCTCTCCTGCTTTCTGCTGCCGCGCTGGCGCGAGGACGGCACCGTCAATGGCCTGCGCTTCCAGCGGCTCAAGGAGAAACTAGGCAATCGCTCGAATGCGTCGAGCGAGGTGGAGTTTCACGCCGCCGAGGCCACGCTGATCGGGGAGGAGGGGCGGGGCGTCGCGGGCATCATCGAGATGGTCACGGAGACACGGCTCGATTGCGCCGTGTCATCGGCTGGCCTCATGCGGCAGGCCTTGGCGCGGGCCATCCATCACGCTCGCCACCGCACGGTATTCCAGAAGGCGCTCGTTGATCAGGTCGTGATGACGGAAGTGCTGGCGGATATGGCGCTCGATGTCGAAGCCGCCACAGCCTTGGTGTTTCGTCTGGCGCGCGCCTTCGATCATGCCGGTGACCCGCGCGCTGCCGCCTGGCGACGCCTCATGACACCCGTTGTCAAATACTGGGTGACTAAGCTGGCGCCAGCCGTGGTGTGCGAGGCAATGGAATGCCTCGGTGGCAACGGCTACGTCGAGGACGAGCCGCTGGCACGCCTCTATCGGGAAGTGCCGGTGAATGCCATCTGGGAAGGCTCAGGCAATGTCATGGCACTCGATGTGCTGCGCGTCCTGCAGCGCGAGCCGGACGTGGCCGACATGGTGCTGGAGGATCTGGCGGTGAGCGTCGGCACCGACCCGTATCTGTTGGCTGGTCTTGAGCGTATCCAGGCGCTGCTGCATGAGCCGCGTCTGTTGGATCGCCGGGCTCGGACACTGGTCGAGACGCTGGCGGTTGTGTCGGCGGGGGCGATCCTGAAGGCGCATGCGCCGGCAGGGATCGCCGATCCGTTCATCATCAGCCGTCTGTCAGCGCATCGGCGGCAGTCCTATGGACAAGGCATTGACTGGGCCAATGCCAAGGCGATTGTTGATCGCGCCCTGCCGCCGATGGCGTGATTGCTTTGCTGCCTTGCATCTCGATGTCAGCGGCGGCGCGGCTTGGCAGCCGGTGCGGCCAGGTGTGACGTGTCCGGACGCGTGGGCTCGACCAGCAGGTTCAAGGCTTCATACAAGTCCGTGCGCCGGCTCGGCGGGATCTGCCGCAGCATGCGCTCGCCGGCACGTTCCGCGGCGGGATCGGCAAGCTTCAACGCCGCCTGACCACCCGGTGTGAGGCGTACAGCGTAGGCGCGCGCGTCGAGCTTTGAGCGGCGGCGGGCCAGCAGGCCACGCTGGACCAGGCGCTTGACGATATCAGCCAGCGTCGAGCGATCGATCCCGGTCAGATCGACGATTTCGGTCTGGCTGGCGGTGTCATGCTCGGCCAGCACGGTGAGCACCGCGTATTGACGCGGCGTCAGATCGCTGTCGCCCATCTCGGCGGCGAACAGCTCGTCGGCGGACTGACCGGCCCGATGCAGGAGATGCATCAGGGACGTGCTCAATGCGCTGCGGTCTTTGAACTGCATATCAGGGTTCCTCAATGGCTGAAGAACGTCGTCAAACGGCTCCTGCCTTGGGCGGCGGGCCGTTACGTGTCGACGTCTGTTGAGGCGGTTGATATGATGTCTGTCATTCGCTGGCTTGACAGACAACGGTCGATTGATTGACCGTGGATACACTTGTGGGGATTCGGGTGGAATAACTCTGTTTCTGGAGTGCGCAAGGCTGCGGCGGATTTAGCCTTAATCGCTCTGGAGGGCAGATGACTGTTTTGCTCTGGAGGAAGCTATGCCGAGCTCCGAACCGCAGGTCCAGGCGAATACGTTGACGGGGCTGGATGTTTTTCTGGACCGTGACTACGGGATAGCGCTGGAAGATCTTCTGATTGCTGTCAAGATTGACGAACGTCCACCGTGGGAGGACGGCACACGAATTGAAATGGCCAAATTTGCGTGCCTGCTCGAACTGGCGGCGGAACGTTCGCGGGAGGATTGCTTTGGCCTGCTGTTTGCTGACGAGTATCCACCCAAGGCTGGCGGCGTGCTGGGCTTTCTGATCGCCAGTGCGCCAGACCTGCGGACATTCATGAACTGCTTGTGCCGCTATGCGCGGCTTCAGATCGGTGCCTTGAACATGGACTACGTCGAGAAAGACGGCTTGCTGCGCATCACTTGGGACTACGATCCGGCTTTTGCCGGCCCGAGAAAGCAGCTCACCGAATTTCTGATGTGTCTGTTCGTGCGGCGAACATTACAGCTCTTTGGTGATGATCTGAAACCCGTCACCGCTGAGTTCGAGTACCGCGAGCCCGACTGTCTCGACAAGTATCGGGAGCGGTTCGGGCAGTCGCTGCGCTTCAGCTGCGAAACCAATACACTCGTCACGCGGGCTGAAATTCTCGCCCGGCGCAGTCATTCGTCCGACGATCGGCTGTATCGCTTGATGCGGAAAATCGCCGATGACGAGTTGGAGCGCACCACCCAGCAGTCCGATATCGTGGCCCAGGTGGACAAGCTGATCATCGGTCGACTCGCCCACAGTGAGATTGATCTCGATGTGGTTGCCCGTGAATTGGAGTTGTCGACACGGCAATTGCAATCGCAACTGAAGCGGCGAAACACGTCGTTCGAGGCCGAGCTGACCAAGGTTCGCTCGCAACTGGCGGACCGCTACTTGCGCGAAACCGATCTGGCGATGACCGAAATTGCCTTGATGCTTGGGTTTTCGGAATTGTCGTCGTTCACGCGGGCGGCGAGAGGCTGGTTCAATATGCCGCCGTCGGCTTATCGTGTTCAGGCGAGGATGGGCAAATCAGCCTGATGGGGTGCGGTGCGCGCGTGCGCTGTCACGATGCGATCAAGCGGCGTGACCGGGAGAAGAAATCGCGACGCAGCAGGATCAGGATCACCCATGTGGTCGCGATCGCGAATACCAGCGGATGGAAGAACCAGGCGAGCCCGGCGATGGCATAGTAGTAGCCGCGCAAGCCGCTATTGGAATGTTCGGCGGCAATGCCGATGAGACGCGCTGTGCGCGTCGCGTGCGCCTCGCAGACCTCGGCGTTGCTTGCGCCCGGTTCCAACAGCGGCGTTGCACCGATCATGATCGAGGCGTAGTGCGACAGGCGGAAGGCCCAGGCAAATTTGAAGAACGAGTAGACGAATATCGTAATGATCATGATCAGCTTCATCTCGATCAGCACAGGTGGCGACTTGGCCACATAGGGGAGCCGCTCGATCAGGATCTGAAGCTTTTCGCCCGATCCCAGCAGTGCCGACAGACCGCCGATGATGAGAGCGCTGGTCGACGCGAAGAAGGCGTTGCCTTGCCCAAGCGTGCCGAGCAGATGCACGTCGACGATGCGGCCATCTCGCCCCACCATATTGCGCATCCAGGCCTCGCGCTGGCGCTGAACGGCCCCGACGATGCTGCGCCGCTCGAAGGGCGCGAAACCGGCGACCATGCGATAGCCGAAAATTGCCAGCACGAACCAGAGGAACGCTGCCAGGTCGGGATTGCTTAGCGCGATGTCCAGCACGAATGGCCTCGAGGTCGACAGACTGGGCATGCTTCAGCCCGGAATGGGGATGCCTTTGGCCGCGAGCCGCTCGCGGAGCCGAGTTTCGGCGGCAGCAAGACGTGCGGGATCGGTCGAGCGCAGCACCAATTGGGTGCCGAACACGCGCGCTTCCCGGTTGAACGGATAGCTGCCCATCGGCACGTCGGGAAATTCCGCCTGCGTTTCGCCGAACAGTTCCGCGATCTCGCCCTCGGGTCGCAGCAACTCGATGGTGACGGACAGCATCTTCTTGCCCGTCTTGAGGCGCGGCGTCACCGAATCGAGCATGACCTGCATCACGGCCGGAATGCCGGCCATGACGATGACGTTCTGGAGCATGAAGCCCGGCGCCACGGACACCTTGTTCTCCACGATGTCGGCGCCGAAGGGGATCCGCGCCATGCGCAGGCGCGCCGGGGTCGCCTCGACGCCGCGGCGTTTGAAGTTTTCCATCAGCAACTCCTTCACCTCCGGGTGGTGATCGATACCAACGCCGAAGGCCTTGGCGATGCAATCCGCCGTGATGTCGTCGTGCGTCGGGCCGATGCCACCGGTGGTGAACACGTAGGTGTAGCGTCCGCTCAAGGCTCTGACCGCGGCGATGATCTCGTCCTCCTCGTCGGGGACGACGCGCACCTCCTTCACTTGAATGCCGATGACTGTGCAATGGTCGGCGATGTAGCCGATGTTCTTGTCCTTGGTACGCCCGGACAGGATCTCGTCACCGATGACGAGAATGGCCGCAGTGACGGTGTCGGCAGCAGTGCCCATGGCGTGTCCTCCAATGCGATCTGGGCGCAGTCTACTGCTGGCAGGCGCTGCTGCACATGGGGCTCAGGGCCGAGGGGGTGTGGCCAGGGATCGCGGGGCGGGCCTCTATGGCGCCGGGCGGCGGGCCTGAAATGGGGATGCCCGCCACGCGGACGCTGAAGCATCCAGGTGACGGGCGATTTTTGACCCCGTTAACTCCCGAGTGGCCGTCTTTTCGCGACCATCATTCGAAGATCATCGCACCAAAACCTTCCTTCAGAGTGAAGAACATTGGTGAGCGGGCGGTAAATCTTCGTGCCGTGCCGGGACGAGCGGCATTGGCCGGCGTGGAAGGCAGGCTGTCAGTAGAACAAGCTCGAGACGCTCTCTTCGCGGGCCGTGCGGGCAATGGCTTCGGCCATCAGGGGGGCGATCGAGAGCACGCGGATGTTCTTGGCGGCCTTGACCGCCTCGGTCGGCAGGATCGAGTCCGTGATCACCAGAGTCTTGATTTTTGAATTGGTGATCTTCGACACCGCGCCGCCTGACAGCACGCCATGGGTGATGTAGGCCAGCACTTCGACGGCACCCGCCTCGAGCAGCGCCGTCGCTGCGTTCACCAGGGTGCCGCCCGAATCGACGATGTCATCGATCAGCAGGCAGCGGCGGCCCTCGACGTCGCCTATGACGTTCATGATCTCAGCCACGCCGGCGCGCTCGCGGCGCTTGTCGCAGATGGCGATCGGCACATTGATGCGCTTGGCGAGGGCGCGGGCGCGCACCACGCCGCCGACGTCCGGCGAGACGACGGTGAGATTGGAGATGTCGTAGTGCTCCTGGATATCGCGCGCGAAGGTTGGGGCGGCGAACAGGTTGTCGGTCGGGATATCGAAGAAGCCCTGGATCTGGCCCGCGTGCAGATCGAGCGTCATGACGCGGTCGACACCGGCCCGCTCGATCAGGTTCGCGACCAGCTTGGCGCTGATGGGTGTGCGCGGCCCGGGACGGCGATCCTGGCGCGCATAGCCGAAGTACGGCATCACCGCGGTAATGCGCCGCGCCGACGAGCGCTTCAGCGCATCGACGACGATCAGCAGTTCCATCAGATTGTCGTTGGCAGGAAACGAGGTGGACTGCAGGACGTAACAGTCGCCGCCGCGCACGTTCTCATGGATCTCGACGAAGACTTCCATGTCGGCGAAGCGTTTGACGGAGCCCCGTGTCAACGGGTTCTTCAGCGCCAAGGCGATGCCGTCAGCCAGCGGCCGGTTGCTGTTGCCGGCAACGAGTTTCAAGGATGGCGTACCGTGGCCGCCATGTTGATCCCGAGTATCGAAGGGCATGGGGCGCGCTCCCGCTGTGATTTCTGGCGCCTCTTAGCAACTGAGCCCGCCCCTGTAAACGGGGGCGGGCTCTGAGCGTGTGGCGATCGTGTGACTGTGCGGTGACATTCCACACAAATGTTAGTTGCTGGCGCGGGCCGGTGGCAGCAGCTTGACGATGCCCTGCGCCGCAGCGGCGGCCGCCGCATCGGCCGTCTTGCCCCACTGGCCGTCGAGCGAGCCGGGAGGTATCTCATTCTTTTGCGACACGGTGCCGAGCGACTTGCCCTGCGCATCCTTGACACGCCAGTCGATCTGGATCGGTTGGCGGCCATCTTTCGCCTGTCCCAGGATGACCTCACCCTCGACCCGGTACGCGCCGGGTTTATTGCCGATGCCGATGCCCTGACGTGACAGCTCGCGCTGAATGGCGGCAGCCAAGGCGCCGTTGCCGTCCCCGGGGGCGCCAGTCACCACGGGTGTGGAGGTGACGACCTGTTCGTTGCCAGCTGGCGGCAGGGCAGCGGTCGTCTGGTTCGAAACTGCCGGCGGCCGACCTGGAGCTTGCGCGACAGGGGTGTTCGATGGCGGCAGGGTGCCAGCACCGGCCCCGGCTGCCGGAGATTGCGGCGCTGCCGTTGCAACCGGCGTGGTCGAGGGTGCAGCCGGCTGTTGTGTCGGCAGCCAGGTGGCCAACGCCGATACCGTGCGATCCGTGATGTTCTGCAAGGCTGCCGGTGTCACCGCGGCCCATGGATCCTTGGCATTGGGCGCTGCTGCGGCAATCTCTTCGCCCGTGATGCGATGGACGCGCTTGCCGCTGCCGTCGGCCACATCCCAGATGTAGGACACCTTCGTGCCGGCCTTGTCGCGGGCGGCAACGATATAGCCGCGCAGCGTGTAATCACCCTTGGCGTCGCGGTCGGCGAGGACCGTGATTCGCTGCCGCTCACTGGTTTGTGCCAACTGCTGCGCCAATTGCTTGGCAACGCCATCAGGCGCACCGATGATCGGTGCCAGCGCCACCTTATAGCTCGGCTGCTGCTGGACCGCAGGCGCTTGCGCGACTTCGGGTGTGGGTGTGGCATTGTTCCCCAGTAGACCGCCTGCAGTCTCGCAACCGGCCAATCCCATGGCCGCCACTCCGATGACTGCCATCATCAGCGCGCGCCTGAGTGTCAAACCCGAGGAATTCATATCAGTCATCATGTGCCGCGGCTTTGCAGCGTCGAAGTCCGTCACAGTGACGTCCCCCCATCGATCTGTTCCGCTGAATCCGGCGGCCGACGTACCCACATTGCGGCCTATGCGAATCTATATCCGGTACCCATGACCGTGTCCTTAGCTTCAGTTCTGCTCATCGTCCAGGGCCGCAGCAGGGCTTTCCTGTGTCGAACTGCGGCGAATGCTTGCTGTATCTGCCGAATTCTGTGGAAACATTAGCGCAGCACAATGGCTGAAATCTGGCGACCATAGTCCGGCTCGCGCCGGTGGGTGGTGCGGCGATAAGAGAAGAAGCGGTCCGGCTCGCTGTACGTGCACGCGGAGCAATGCTCGATGGTGTCAATGCCCGTCAGTTCAAGCCGCGACAGCACGAACGCGGGCAGATCGAAGTAGGGCCGGGCCTCCGGTGACGGGCGCCGGAAGAACCGTGCATGCGTCGGGTCTGCAGCGGTGAACGTGGCCAGAAACTCTGGTCCGACCTCGTAAGCGCTAGCCCCGATGCATGGACCGAGAACGGCACGGATTCGGTTGCGTCGAGCGCCAATGCGCGTCATGGTTGCAATGGTCGATTCCAGAACGCCACCAAGCGCGCCTTTCCAGCCGGCATGGGCGGCGCCGATGACGCGGGCCTCCGGGTCAGCAAACAGTACCGGCGCGCAATCCGCCGCCAGCGCGCCGAGGGCCAGTCCGGGCACCTTGGTCACCAGCCCGTCGGCTATCGGCATCGTGTCAGCCGTCCAAGGCTCGGTGACCACCACGGCGTCGGCCGAGTGTACTTGATGGCAGGTCAGCAGCAGGTCGGGTTCTGTACCGAGATGGCGCGCGACGCGGGCGCGGTTTTCCGTCACCAATGTCCGCTCGTCCTGCGAGCCTAGGCCACAATTAAGGCTGCCGTAGATGCCGCCCGACACGCCCCCCTCTCGCGTAAAGAACCCATGTGAGATGCTGCCGATCTCGGCGATGCAGTCGGCGGTGATTGGCCTTGGCATTGCGTGCCCCCTGCAAGGGCATCGCCCTCATGCATGCGGCAGGAACGAGGAACCTGCCCGTGACTCATCAGAGTAAGCTTATCGCTTGTGCGCGGCTATGGGGAAGCCCGGCAGCGGCGGCAAGGTTGCTGAGCGCAACCCCATCGCCTTGAAGCGGGTGCCCATGCCATTGGGCGCCAGCAAGCGCGCCACCTCGGCCTCGATCGCGCCTGCCTTGGCCGGGTTTGCCGACATCAGTCGCGATGCCCGCTCAATGATGCCAAGGCTGCCCAGGAATTCCGCTTGCGGGGTGGGGCCGTCCGCGGCGAGTGCCTGCGACTCTGAAACGTGACGGACAAGCGATGCGAAATCGACATGCATCGTCACGTCGGCCTGACCCGGCGACGTCAGCGGATGCTCGTACCGATGGCTTCGGACGGCTTGCAGTGTCTCGCCAACAGCTGCGTCCGTATGGCCGTAATCGATGAAGAGCGCCGCCACTTGGGGCCACCCGGCGGTCAGCCCTTCGATCCAGTCGTGATGACCCGGTTCAACAACGTCGCCGTCGCGGGCGCTTGGGTAGCGTGTGTTCAGATTCAGGTGCTGCCACGGCTCAATCTCGGCGGTCGCGGCAACGTGCGGGCCAACGCCAAAGCTCAGGTGACCCTGATCATCCAATCCGACGCATCGCTGCATCCAGGCGTCGCCGACGCGGACCATCTGTGCCTGCGGGAGGCAATCAAGGTATTCATTGCCGATGATGATCGCCGGGTCGCCTCGCACAGGGGCATGCCCAACGTTGGCGCCGGCATCGACAATGGCTTGGATGTCCGCATGCCATGTGATGGGCGCGGGACTGCTCGCCAACGTGGCCTTCTGCATGTGAGCAAGCGTGGCATTGCTTTCAATCAGTGTCACCCGTGCCGCCTCGAGAAACCCCGGCACGACCCGTGCGGCTCTCAGAGCGTCGCGCATCAAGGTGCCACGGCCCGGGCCAAGCTCGATCAGGTTGACGCGTGTCGGAGACCCCATCTGCTGCCAGACGATGGCGGCCCACAGCCCGAGCAGCTCACCGAAGATCTGGCTGATCTCCGGCGCCGTGATGAAATCCCCGCTGCGGCCGATCGCCGTCTCAGTCCGGTAATAGCCGTGCTCGGGGTCCTGCAGGCAGGCCTGCATGTACTGCGGCACGGTCATGGGTCCGTCGCGGCGGATGCGGTCCTTGAGCTTCAATGCGAGCGGCGTATCGCGACGGGCTTGCGGGTCGTAGCTCATGACGCACTCATGCCCGCGCCGGGGTAGCCCGGGCCCACCGCATCAACAGCAGGCCGACGATGACCATCGGAATGCAGTACAGCGCGCCGAGGGTCACGGGGAAGCGATCCGCGGCCGTGCTGTAATCGTCATGCTTGACGAACTCGCACAGGAAACGGAACCCGCCGTAGCACAGCAGAAAGGCCCCGCCGACCAGGCCCGGATGGGCGAGCGCGCCCCGCTTGTGGGTCATCCAGCGTAGAATGAGAAACGTCACCAGCCCCTCGAGCACGGCCTCGTAGATCTGGCTCGGATGCCGCGGGTTGTCCCCGTAGCCCGGAAACACCATGGCCCACGGCACCGTCGATTCGCGCCCGACAACCTCGGCATTGATGAAGTTGGCCAGTCGTCCGAAAAACAGCCCGAAGGGCACCGAGGCTGCCACCAGATCCAGGCAGCTGAGGACGCTGACGCCGTTGCGCCGCGCGAACAGCCACATGGCCACGATGGTGCCGATCAAGCCACCGTGGAAGGCCATGCCGCCATGCCAGACTTTCACGATCTCGCCGGGATACTGCAGAAAAAACAGCGGCTCGTAGAGGAACACGTGGCCGAGCCGACCGCCGAGAACGACCCCCAGCGCCACCCAGATGAACAGGTCATCGGCGGTCGTCACGGCGAGTGGGGCCCGTCCGTGCGCCCACAGGCGGTCATTGGCCAGCAAGGATTTCAGGTACTGCCATCCAAGCAGCAGACCGGCCACATAGGCAAGGCCGTACCACTTGACCGCGAACGGCCCGAGCTGCAGCGCCACCGGGTCGATGGCGGGATAGGGGAGGGCGAGAAAGCTCATGATTGGTCCGCCGTTGGCCGGTTGGAGCGGGCCGACCGTTGGCGGACCGCGGGGAGGCTGTCAAGGAATGAGACGGTGCGTGCGGTCATGTCGGCTTGAATTCCCCGGCTCGAGACGGCATAGACCTGTCATGCGTCAAGATGGTCACATCAGCTTGACGCGGGTACGACCGGATCAAGGCCCATGACCCAGACCAACAATCGCGTCCTCGACGAATTCGCCAAGCTCATGACCGATGCGGCCGGTGCCGCCCAGGGCGTGCGCCGCGAGGTGGAGACGCTGATGCGGGCGCAAGGCGAGCGCCTGCTGCGCGATATGGATGTCGTCTCTCGCGAGGAATTCGAGGCCGTCAAAGGCATGGCAGCCAAGGCCCGCGAGGAGAACGACGCGCTGTCGCAGCGTCTGGCCCTGATCGAGGGTGAACTGGCGCGGCTCAAATCCGCCGGCCTCTGACGGTTATCCCCTCCGACGGCACTCATCCACAGCCCCACACACAGGATATCCCCGTTGTGGGCCTGAATCGGGCCTCCTGCCCGGGGTCTGTCACAATGGCCGTGGACAATGGGACCGTCGCCTTGCGACTCGTGCCCCCCTCTGTTTGTGTCGTGGCGTTCCTGCTGCGGCCTGCGCTGCGGGTAGGAATAGAGCCATGAATGCGAAGGAGTGCGGATGGCCACGGCAGATACCGGCTACAGCCACGCGGGCAATCCCGTCGATCTCGTCGAAGAGGTCGCGAGCGCCCACGACTGGCCGACCGAACGCACGCATGATGACGAGCTGACGCTGAACGTCGCCGGTCGCTGGACAGATTATCGTGTGTCCTTGAACTGGCGCGGTGATCTCGAGACGCTGCACATCGCCTGTGCCTTTGATTTTCGCATCCCCGAGAACCGGCTCGTCGAGGTCTACAAGCTGGTGGCGCAGATCAACGAGCAGCTCTGGATCGGCCATTTCGATGTCTGGACGGACGACGGGCTGATCATGTTCCGGCACGGCCTGATGCTGAACGGCACGGTGGCCACGACCGGCCAGTGCGAGGCGCTGCTGCGGGCGGCGCTCGAAGCCTGCGAACGCTACTACCAAGCCTTCCAGTTCGTGGTCTGGGCCGGAAAAAGCAGTCGCGAGGCGCTGACCGGCACCATGTTTGCGACCGAAGGAGAGGCCTGAGTCATCGCGCGCAGCAGGCGGTTCGGATGCTCACACGATGGTGACGGTGACCCGTTGTGCCGGTGCTGTGCCACCGGCATTGTCGGTGACGACGACATCAAAACCACCTTGACCAAGAGCGCCGTTGTCGTTGACGAAGATGACGCGTCCGGCCGAAAGGTCGGCTTGGCTGAAGGCATCGATCGCGGTATTCGGGGCATCGACATCGGCCACATGGCCAGCGGCTGTATTCGATACGGCGAACTGGATGTCCGTTTCGGCGCTGTCGGGATCTACGGCGTTGAGGTCGGCCAGCGTGATCGGGACGGAACGGCCCCGCCGGACGGCCATCTGCAGGTCGCCATGTACCTCGGGCGGCACATTGCGTACATCGGCAGACAGCTCGCCGCCAGGGGCCAGCGCCAACTGGCCATAGCGGATGTTGCCATTGACGGTGCCGGTGCTGCCGATGGAGATCAGCGTCTTGACGCGAACGTCCCCTTGCAGGTGCCCATACACTTCGATCCGGTCGGCGCGGACGCTTCCGAACACGCGCCCGCCGGGGTGGATGCGCAACTCCTCGGCATCGATGCCGCCTTCGATGTAGCCGTGCACGTCCAGCGATCGGCAGCGGTTGATCCGTCCTTTGATGACGAGGTCGGCGCAGATGGTGCTGGTGGATCGGGTGGCGGTCACGGGGCGGGGCCTCGCTGGTTGAGAGACGGGAGCGGGCTCAGATTAACAGGTCGCTCAAGGCAACCCAAAGGCAAAGCCGCCGGTGATTCGGAATGTTGGTGCATGTGCCTTGGCCGCAACCGAGCCATGGTTTAGGACTGAGCTTACGCGGTCGTCAGGGCGGGCCATCCGACGCGACGATCGACCAGCATCCCTGCAGTGGAGCCCACGCATGGCCGAAGAAATTCCCTTCCGGCGGGAAATGCAGTTCGAGTACGGCGTTCCCCGCGAGTTGGCCCCGGGTATACAGCGGCTGGTGGCCAATAATCCCGGCCCCTTCACCTACAAGGGCACCAACACCTACCTGCTGGGCCAGGGGCGGGACATCCTGCTGATGGATCCGGGGCCTGAGGATGAGGCGCATTTCCAAGCCATGATGCAGGCGATCGGCACGCGCCGCGTGACCACCATTGTCGTCACCCACACGCATCGTGACCATGTCGATGGCTTGCCCCGGATCCTTGCCGCCACCGGCGCTAAAACCGCTGGCTATGGCCGGTCGACGCCGGACGCCGGTACACGCAAGACCAGCGCCTCAGGCGGTGAATATGTCGACCAGGACTTCCGGCCCGATATTCCGCTCAAGGATGGGGACCGGATCGAGGTGGAGGGCTTCGCCCTGACAGCGGTGCACACGCCGGGGCACGCGCCGGATCACCTCTGCTTTGCCCTGGACGGCAGTCCAACCCTGTTCTCGGGCGACCATGTCATGGCCTGGAATACCAGCGTCGTGGCGCCACCGGAGGGCAACATGGCTGACTACATGCGCTCGCTGGAGAAACTCACCAAACGCGCCGATACGGTTTACTTTCCCGGCCACGGCGGCCGCGTGACCCAGCCGCAGCGCGTCGTCAAGGCGTTCATGGTGCATCGGCGCATGCGCGAGGATGCCATCCTCGATTGCATCCGGCAGGGGCGCGAGACTATCGCGGCGATTGTGGAGATTGTTTATCGCGGCCTCGAGCCTCGCCTCGTGAACGCAGCTTCTCTTTCTGTTGCGGCCCACGTTGAGCACCTGGTTGAGCGGGGCCTCGTGCGTTCGGTTGGGCCAGTGACGCGCCCGGAGCGCCTTTCTGCCGTTTAGGCACGGCATCCTCGACGCGGGGCTTACGACGGCGACGGCGCTCGAGGCCCGGCACGTTCTGGTCGAGCTGGGTCTGCAACTCGGCGAACAGGCGACGCACGCGCATAGCGTTGCGCCCAAGGTCATGCTGGCCAAATCGAGAAGCGGAGCGCACGTCGATGCGGGTTTCCCGCTGGTCGCCGTCGAGGCGAATGACGACATCGTCGTAGAAGCCGATCACCAGCGTCCGGTCGATGGCCTCGATGTAGCCAGGGCGCCCTTTGCCCTGCGGCAACTCCTCGCCAACAATGGTCCAGCGCAGCCGCTTTACGGTGTCGCGGACGATCTCGAACGTCTCATCGCTCTTGCGCGGCACGATCATCGGACGAAGATCGGGATAATGCTGCTGCTGCAACTGGGCGACCGGCGCGCCGGCGTACATGGGCGAGTTCGAGCCTTTGGGTCGTTGCTTTGCGAGGGCGATGAAGCGTGGCGGGGCAATTGGGTCTGTCGTGACGTCGGTCAGGGACGGCAAGCTCAACAGGAACGGCACATAGGCTGCGGGCCAAGCGAAGATCGCTAGACCCAGGAGGATGCCGACGGCGGCACTCCAGGCGCCTGATCGCCCCCAACGCCAAATCATGATGGCGGCGACCAGGCCGAGGCCGATGGCCAGTGCAGCCACGATAAAGGCGGCAACGAAGACATTCACCGCCACCGGTGTGGACATCGCCAGGAAGCGGTGTAGCAGGATGCCGACCAACACCAGTTGCAAGGCAAAAATAGCCGCGATCCGCGACCACTTCGCAAATGGGGTCGGGAAGATGGCGAAGGTCGGGCTCATGCGGCCTGTTCGGTCCTGTCCGGCAGCGGTGTCCAGTCCGACGCCTCGCCGAAGGGGCGTCGGGCAGCACGTTCACCATACTGGAGATTCCGGCAAAGAACAGGCTGAGGCTCGTCGTCACTGGGGCAAGTCGGCCACAACGGGCGGTCTCGGAATTAAGGATAAAGCTGGTGGCTGCTCCAGGCTTGCTCCGGCGCGGGGCGCCGAAACACCAGTCGGTCGTGCAGGCGGAAGGGCCGGTCGTGCCAGAACTCGATCTCCAGCGGTGTGATGCGGAAACCCGACCAGTGCGGCGGACGCGGGATTTCGCCGATCGGAAAGCGCGCCGTGATCAGTGCCACCGCCTTCTCGAGTGCGAACCGGCTTTCCAAGGGCCGTGACTGGGCCGATGCCCAGGCCCCCAGCCGTGAACCGCGGGCCCGTGTGGCATAGTAGGCATCCGCCTCGGCATCAGCAACCAAAGCCACCGTGCCCCGCACCCGCACCTGCCGGCGAAGGGACTTCCAGTGAAAGCACAGGGCGGCCTTCTTCGCGGCGAGCAGTTCACGCCCCTTGGCGCTTTCGAGGTTGGTATAGAACACGAAGCCCCGGTCGGTCCCGCGTTCTGCACCGTCGAGCCCCTTCAAGAGCACCATGCGGACATTGGGCATGCCATCGGGATCGACAGTGGACAGGGCCATGCCGTTGGGATCGTTCGGCTCTGACTTTTCTGCATCCGCCAGCCAGCCCTGAAACAGGACAAATGGCTCGCGCGTTTGCGTGAAATCCGGCGCCGAAGGTGCCGTAGTCTGATTGGGGCTCGGCATGGGTGTGTTCCAAGTTGCGAGGCGGGTTCTGCTCGTGAGACCAATACGACGGCAGGTCGGCCGCGGACTACGGAAAGCCAGAGGCCGCTGTTGACGCTGTTGACGCTGCGGCGGGTGGTGCTCTTTTCGCCGCCTTGCCGGCAGGCTACAAGCCCGCAGCCGCCATGCAAACAACCTTCCGGAGACGACCATGACCGCCATCCGCGACATCATCGGCCGCGAGATCCTTGATTCCCGCGGGAACCCGACCGTCGAGGTGGATGTGATCCTCGAGGGCGGCGTGCTTGGTCGCGCGGCCGTGCCGTCGGGCGCTTCGACCGGTGCGCACGAGGCCGTTGAGCTTCGCGACGGCGACAAGGGTCGCTATCTCGGCAAGGGCGTTGCCAAGGCTGTGGCGATGGTCAACGGCGAAATTTTCGATGCCCTGTCCGGCATGGAGGCCGAGGACCAGCGCCGCATCGACCATGCGCTCATTGCGCTCGATGGCACCAGGAACAAAGCTCGGCTCGGCGCCAACGCCATTCTCGGCGTCTCGTTGGCCGTCGCAAAGGCTGCGGCAGCGGCCCGCGGCCTGCCTCTGTATCGCTATGTCGGCGGCGCCCAGGCGCATGTGCTCCCGGTGCCCATGATGAACATCATCAACGGCGGCGCCCACGCCGACAACCCGATCGACATCCAGGAATTCATGATCATGGCCATCGGCGCGCCGACGTGCCGCGACGCCATCCGCATGGGCTCGGAAATTTTTCACACGCTGAAGAAGCGGCTGTCGGATGCTGGCCACGGCACCAACGTCGGTGACGAGGGGGGATTCGCGCCGAACCTGAAGTCGGCCGACGAGGCGCTCGGCTTCATCATGAAATCGATCGAGGGCGCCGGCTACAAGCCCGGCGACGACGTCGTGCTGGCGCTCGATTGTGCCGCGACCGAATTCTTCAAGGACGGTCGCTACGCGCTCGAGGGTGAGGGCAAGACGCTCGACGGCCCCGGCATGGCCGCCTACCTCGCCGATCTCGTCGCGCGCTATCCCGTCATCTCCATCGAGGACGGCATGAGCGAGGACGATTGGGACGGCTGGAAGGCGCTGACCGAGCGCGTCGGCGCGCGCTGCCAGCTCGTCGGCGACGATCTCTTCGTCACCAACACGGAGCGCCTGTCACGGGGCATCGGCAGCGGCACGGCGAATTCGATCCTGATCAAGGTCAACCAGATCGGCTCCTTGAGCG
>JBJXDZ010000080.1:0-4357 GCA_046154645.1 Hyphomicrobiaceae bacterium | reverse complement strand
GTGTCCGCCTTCCACCGTAATCGGTGTCCGCCTTGGACCGTATTTCGCAACCTGCAGAGAGTTCTCGACACATCTTCCTAGACTTTGCACAGCCAGGCACAGTGGTGCCGTCGGGCTACGCCACTTTCCGTGAGCATGCGGTCACACCTGTCTTGTTCGATGCGGAATACGGCACTGTGCGCACTCACTGCGAAATACGGTCCAAGGCGGACACCGATTACGGTGGAAGGCGGACACTCGCATGGTGATTGCGGACACCTGAGAATTGCGGGCTGAAGGGCCCCCTGTCGACATCCGAATCAGCGGCTCGATCTTCCTGGCAACCAGGGAGTGACGTATGCCAGCGGAGCGCGTGTCGATGAAGAAAATTCGTGATGTTTTGCGGCTGACGTTCGAGCTGGGCATGAGCCGGCGGCAGGTGGCGGCGGCGACCGGAATCGGCCGGACTGCGGTGACCGATTACGTGCAGCGGGCCGTGGCCGCCGGTCTTAGCTGGCCGCTGCCCGATGGCCTGGATGACACCGGCCTTGAGCGCCGCCTGTTCCCGCCCGTGGATGCGTCGCAAGCGCTCGCCAACGCCGAACCGGACTGGGCCGTCGTCCACGCCGAGATGAAGCGGCGCGGGGTGACGATGACGTTGCTCTGGCAAGAATACCGCATCGAGCATGGCAAGGGGTACGCCTACAGTTGGTTCTGCGAACGCTATCGTGATTGGAAGAAAGGCGTCTCGCCAACGATGCGCCAGCACCACGTGGCAGGCGAAAAGCTGTTCGTCGATTGGGCGGGCGATACCATCGCTGTCTTCAACCAGGAAACCGGCGCCGAGCATCGCGCCCGCATCTTCGTTGCCGCGCTCGGCGCCTCCAATTACACCTACGCCGAGGCGCGCTGGACCGAGACACTGCCCGATTGGATCGGCGCGCATGTGAACGCGCTGGCGGCCATCGGCGGTGTTCCGAGGGCGCTGGTGCCCGACAATCTGAAAGCGGGCGTGACCAAGCCATCGCGTTATGAGCCCGGCATCAACCGCACCTACCAGGACCTGGCCGATCACTATGGCTGCGTCGTTCTGCCGACGCGGATCGTCAAGCCGCGCGACAAGGCCAAGGTCGAAGTGGCGGTGCAGATTGTCGAGCGGTTCGTGCTGGCGAAGCTGCGCAACCAGCGGTTCTTCTCGCTGGCGGAGTTGAATACGGCCATCCGGGAGTGCGTCGCCACCATCAACGGCAAAGTCATGCGTGGGTTTGGCCAAAGCCGCACTGAGCTACTGGAGACGATTGATCGCCCGGCACTCGGCGCGCTGCCAGTGATGGCTTACAGTTATGCAGAATGGAAGCGTGCCCGCGTCGCGCCGGATTATCACATCGAGATCGCTGGCCACTACTACTCGGTGCCGTCCAAGCTGATCCGCGAGATCGTTGACGCGCGCGTTACCGGTGCCACCGTCGAGATCTTCCACAAAAGCGAACGCATAGCGGCCCATGTGTTCTCGGCAGTAAAGCACCGCCACACAACGACAACTGAGCACATGCCAAGCGCGCACCGCCGCTACGCGGCGTGGACGCCAGCCAAGATGATGGACGAGGCCGCCGTCATTGGCCCGGCGACCATTGCGCTGTTCGAGGCAATCATGAAAGCGAAGCCCCATCCCGAGCAGGGCTTCCGCTCATGCCTCGGCATTATCGGGCTCGCCAAAAGCTATGGCACGGCGCGCCTCGAAGCGGCGGCCCGACGTGGCAACACCATCGGCGCCGTCGGCTACGGCTCGATCGCGTCCATTCTCAAGCACGGGCTGGATAAAGCCTTTGCCACCGAACCCGCGCCGGACACCCCGCCAATCCGGCACGGCAACATCCGCGGCTCCGGCTACTTCCATTGAGCAGCGGTTGACACGAGGCGGGCAACACGAAAACCAAAGGACCAACAATGCTAACCCATCCCACCGAGCAACGGCTGATCGATCTTGGCCTCGCCGGCATGGCAAAGGCGCTCGAAGAGCAGCGACGATTACCAGACGTGGCAGCACTCAGCTTCGAAGAACGGCTCGGGCTCCTCGTCGACCGTGAAGCTCTCGGCCGCAACAACAAGAGGCTCGGCAGTCGGCTGAAGTTCGCCGGCCTCAGGCAGGCAGCCGTCGTCGAAGACGTCGATATGAAAGCGTCGCGTCAGCTTGACAAACCGCTGTTCGCCAGGCTCGCCGCCGGCGACTGGATTGATCAGCGGCAGAACCTGATCATCATTGGAGAAACGGGCCTAGGGAAAAGTTGGCTCGCGTGCGCACTCGGGCACAAGGCCTGCCGTGACGACCGCGCCGTTCTCTATCAGCGCGTGCCGCGCATGTTCGATGCCTTGGCGCTGGCGCGCGGCGATGGCCGTCATGCCCGGCTGCTGAAGGTCATGGCCCGCGTCGAACTGTTGATCCTGGACGACTGGGGCCTTGCCAGTCTGACGCCAGATCAGGGGCGCGACATGCTTGAGATTGTCGATGACAGGCACGGCCGAGGCAGCACCATCATCACCAGTCAGCTGGCGGTCGAACACTGGCATGAGGCCATCGCCAACCCGACCATCGCCGACGCCATCCTGGACCGGCTGGTCCACAACGCGCACCGCCTCAACTTGAAGGGCGAAAGCATCCGAAAGACCGCCGCCAAACGCTCACTTAGCCAGCCCGGGACTTGACGAAACCATCGCGACCTGAGACCCCTGAAACCGTCGACGGGACTAGGTGTCCGCAATCACCGTAATGCTGTCCGCCTTCAAACGTAAACACTGGCCGCCTTCACCGGAATCCGCAAGTTGTTCCTTGGCGCGCGTTTCAGCGACCTCGGCGCGTTGCTTGGCTAAACCAACAGCCTTCAATATGTCGGCGGCGGCAGTCTTGGACTTACCCCACTTTAACCGAACCAGCGAGCGTTCCAGCACCTCCCGGGGAAAGATCGCGCCGTTGGCAACAGCGGGTGACGGCCGCGTTGCAATGTTTTCAAGGACGGTGCGCGTCTCAGCCGTAAGCATCCGGTGAGCACCGCAGGGCCTATGGGGCGCCATCGGTATTGCGTGCGGCGGCGAGTGCTCGCTCCTCGATGATGATCTGCTTGAGGCATTCGATGCCGTATTCGGTGAATGCCGGGCAGCCGTCCTCGCAGACACCGATGACCTAGAGAGAGCCCTCCTCGGGGTCCATGTTTATGGAGATCTCCCGCAGCCACTCCTCGTCCTCGCCGAGCATCTCGGCGACGTGGGAGATCGTGAAGACGTAGGGGATGCCGGCCATGATCAGGCTGCCTGGCTGGTCGCCGCGCCGGCAGGCCGCCAGTTCCATGGCAGCAGTTCGTCGAGCAGCGAAGCAGGGTGCTCGGCGATCCGCGCCAGCACGTCGGCGAGCCAGGCCTGCGGGTCGACATCGTTCATCTTCGTCGTTTATGCCGCGCGCCGAACTATGCCGAACGGTTCCGGTATGGCGCATCGTTGTCACGCTGGCGTCGACGATCGCGTGCACGGTGGCCCCGTTCCATTCGGCATAGTCTGGTCGTTCAGAGCGCCTCCAGGAAGGCGAGCAGGCGGTCGTTCGGCTGGAAGCGGGTTCGCTTGCCGCGCTCGTACGGCTTGAGCTTCGCCAGAGCCGCTTCCTAGAGGGCGAGGTGGGCGTGCAGGTAAGTCTGCGTCGTCTCGATCGATTCATGACCGAGCCACAGCGCGATCACGGAGCAGTCGACGCCGGCTTGCAGCAGTTCCATCGCAGCGGTGTGTCTCAGCACGTGCGGCGACACCCTCTTCGCCTTCAACGACGGGCAACGCTTGTGGGCGACACGAACATGCTTTCCCAGCAGCGACTGGACGCTGTCGGCACTGAGCCGGCCCCCGTGCATGTTGGGGAACAACGCTGTTGCTCCCTTCCGTACCGGTTCCTTGAGCCATGCCTGGAGCGCACGCCGAGCGAGCGTGGTCAGCGGAGTGTTCCGCTCCTTGCGCCCTTTGCCGACGCATCGCACGTGTGCGCCAGACCCGAGGTGGACGGCATCCCTGTCAAGGCCAGTCAGCTCGGAGAGGCGCAATCCCGTCTGGGCCGCGACCAGCAGTAAGGTGTGATCGCGTCGGCCGAGCCACGTCGTTCGATCTGAGACGGCGAGAACCGCCTCGATCTCTGGTCGCGTCAGGAAGTGAACCTGTCGCTTGTCGTGGCGCTTGCTCGGGATCGCGAGCACGCGCTGGATCAGCGCACTGTGTGCCGGCTCCTCGAAGGACACGCACCTGAAGAAGGAGCGGATGGCGGTCAGGCACAGGTTACGCGTCTTCGCGCTGGCGCCGCGCTTCGTCTCGAGATCCGTCAGGAACGCGCCGATGAACGTTGCATCCA
>JBJXDZ010000079.1:0-7707 GCA_046154645.1 Hyphomicrobiaceae bacterium | reverse complement strand
ATAAGTGAGGGCACAGCCAGGAGGCTAGCGGCAGATTTTACGGTCCTGAGATCAGCGAAAAGCCCTACGGCAAGCCTCTGTGAGCTGACATCGAAGGACAGGCAAGAAACGTAGGCGGGGAGATCAGTTGAGGTCGACACGACGGCCCGCTGGGAAAAGTCGAAGAGTAGAACACGAGCTTTGCCGCTGCCAAAAGAAATGCGCGTGCCTTTGCCCCAGGTGCTCACCTCGCCGAAGGAGACACCGATCGCGAGGTAGCCACCATCTTGAGACCACGCCAATTCTGTCGTGCAAGCGCCGAGGTCCGGAAACCGATACACAATAGATGCGTCAGCGGCGCTCCAGATGACCAGATCGCCGGCCGTGCTTGCCGATGCCACCAGGGAACCGCTTGGATCGAGTGCTACTGCGGTGACGACATTGATGGAGGAGTGCTGGCGATGTGTCAGTTGGCAGAGTGCACGGCGCGTCCGTAGATCCCAGGCAGCGACAATTCCATCCATTCCACCAGTTGCAAGCAGATGACGCGCGGCGTTAACAGCACTGGCCATGATCTGTGCCGTATGGCCGTGAAGACGGGCGCGGGTTGATGAGGCAACGATTGATGGTGCAACGGCATCCCATAGCTCGGGCACGAGCTTGAAGGCGAGATCCTCGACCTGGAGTGCGCCCCAGGCGGCCAGCTTGATCGCCGTCTCGTGATCTCCAGATCGATAGGCTGTCCGCACTGGCTCGACGTATGCGAGACCCAAAGTTCGACGGAACCGATCTCGCTCCTGTTGCTCGGTTGCCCGACTGGACGAGATGAAGTCCTGCAGGATCTCCGGGATCTCGGGAGTGGCTGGCTTGGCCGGGCGCATGAGGACGAGGTCATTGGCATCGGCCAAATCCTGTCCACGAAGGATAGCGTGTGCTCCGCGCCCCGCTGTAGCCCAGTGTTGCGCCCGGGCGACGAGAGCCGTGTGTCGACGCACCCAGAGTGTGTCCTCGCCAAGCGCGGCCAGCAGCTTCGCGAACTCGCTGGAGATGTTACCGCCGGCTGTCAGAAAGGTGAACTGCAGACGGTGCAGACGGGCCGGTATGGAGGCTGTCGCAGTCGCCCGGCAGACCACAGGCAAGATGCGCTTGCCCAGCCGCTCGGCATGAGCCAGCTCCCAATCACAAATCTCGGAGGCAACCGAGTCCGGGCTGACGAGAAATACGATCTCGTCGGCGGCCTCGATCAGCCCGGCGAGGCGCTCGCGCCACGGCTCACCGGCAACGATGTCCTTGATGTCGATCGTCGCGGCATAGCCGGCCTCGACCAGGGCCGTCGCCAACTGCTGAGCGACGACCGCGTCATGGCGGGAATAGGAGATGAAGACGCTTGTACGATCCAACATTCCGTGCAGCCGGCGGCCGCTCCCCGCACCCCTCTGACGTGGCATTCAGTTGTGCACGGAATTCGATCGAAACCAAGGCTTTGCTCGTCTGCTTCGGAGCGAAGCAGACGGACTCTGCGCACCAGGGTCGATGCGTGCTTCGGGTCAGGCGCGTCGATCAGCGATCATCGCCGCCACTCATCCTCTACCCCCGAAAGCGACCGGCCAAGGAACGCTTGACGAACGTCGACGCGATGGTCTCAGCTCCAGACAGACGCGCCGCCGACCGGCATCTCAGCAGCGGGCCACTACCGACCGTGGTCGGTTCGACAACGACGATCTCGCGGAATGTCCGGTCCTTGGTAGGTTAGCTGACCGACAGGGGTGACCGGTGTCGGTGTAGACTGTCCCCAATGAGCGAAGTTGCGGTGTGGCAACGCTACGTGGCCTGCAAGCATCGCTTCTCACTCAGCGACAGCCCTCTGGAAGGCGGCCTGGGCCTCGGTGAGTTGGCCAGTCCTGAGATAAAGGTGGCCGAGCCGGCTCCAGCCGAGAGGGTCGGCGGGGTTCCGGTCGACCGCTCTGAGGCACGCAACGATGGCTCCAGCCTGATCGCGCAGCGATTGCAGCGCCGCCTTCAAATGGAGCGCCTCCGCAGCTTCGTAGGACGAACTACCATCGGTCTCTGCCGATTTCGACTTAGCCTCGAAGTAATCCTCCGCCGCATCGAGATCGCCTTTGATAAGTGCAGATGCTGCTGAGCGGCCGGTCTCGGTGTGGTCACTCGCTATCGCTTGCACGGCAACAGCCAGTCCGCGTTTCAATTGATCCTGCGCCGCAAGGCGCTGGTTCGGTGCCAACCAGCTCGCATCGGCCAATCGCGTAAGCTCTCCGGTAGCCAGTTGATCTACGATTCGATCCCGAAATGACCCGGCGATCGACGCCCCCAGCCGATCCAGGTCCGCCAACGTGGCAGGTCGCCGCTTACCGCGCTGCATCACGAGGCGTGCGACCACGATCCCAACCGACAGAATGAAGCCGGCGATGCCAAAGATGTTTGCGAGCAGTCCGGTCTTGTCATTGAGCGTCTCGCCGGGAACGTGAACGATGAGGCCGGCCAGTAGGCCTTGAAGCTCGGTCCAATAAGCGTCGATCTGCATGGCTTTCTCCCTGGCCTCAAGGACGCAGGCAGCTTTCACGCGCCGGGGGCGCGCAAGCTCGCCAGCTCCGTCTCCAACTCGGTAACGCGATGGCGGAGGCTTTCGGTTGCCTGCTCGACGTCGCCGAGCGAATAGCGCTGCGTGATGTGCTGCGGGCAGTTCCAGTCGAACGCCTCAACAGTAATGAGGAAGCCTCGTTCGATCGCGGCGCGGTAGCCAGGGACTTTGAGGCGCTCCAAGGTCTCGCCATCCGAGACCTCCACGAGCTTTGCCCGGCCGAGAAGCTTCAGCCGCGTGCGGTTTGCATAGTCCATGAAGAACAGCGACACGCGGTCGTCCTTCATGATGTTGCCGACGCTGACGTATTGCCGGTTGCCGCGGAAGTCGGCGAAGCCAAGTGTCTTCTCGTCGAGCACGCGAACGAAGCCTTGTGGTCCGCCGCGATGCTGCATGTATGGCCAGCCGGTTTCGCTGACGCTCGCCATGTAGAAACTGTCGCGCTCGCCGATGAAGCCGGCTTCCCTTGGCCCCAGTCGGTCATTGCGGGGCTCACCGCCTTCCATTCTCGCGTAGTTGCTGCGGCTACCGCTCTGCTCCTGCATTGCCTTCACAGTAGGCGTGAAGGCAATCTCTGCAAACTTGTGTCCCACGACGGTTACCTTTCTTGTGTTGTACTTCAGAGACCAAGCTCCCTGAGGCCCGGGTGATCGTCCGGACGGCGTCCGAGCGGCCAACGAAATTTGCGATCGTCTTTGGATATCGGTAGATCGTTGATGCTGGCGAAGCGCCTCTGCATGAGACCCTGTTGATCGAACTCCCAGTTCTCGTTGCCGTAGGAGCGAAACCATTGGCCGCCGCCGTCATGCCATTCGTAAGTGAATCTGACGGCGATTCGATTGTCGGTGAATGCCCACACCTCCTTGATCAGGCGATAGTCGAGTTCGCGCGACCACTTGTCGGTCAGGAATGCGATAATCTCGGCCCGCCCCTTGGGGAACACGGAGCGGTTGCGCCACTGGCTGTCCGGTGTGTAGGCGAGCGCTACGCGATGGGGATCGCGCGAATTCCAGCCGTCCTCGGCCAAGCGGACTTTCTGGACGGCTGCTTCTCGCGTGAACGGCGGTAGGGGTGGTCTCGTTTCCATTTCTGTTATCCGGTTAGTAGAGTGTTGGTCGCGTAGTGATGGCGTCAGTCGTTGCCCGACGTGGGCAGCGTGATGACGATCTTGCCAAAGTGCTGTGCGGCCTTCAGGGAGCCGAAAGCGGCTGCGGCTTCGCTGTAGTCAAATGTCTTGTCGATGATCGGCCGAACATTTTGTTGCTCGAGAAAGCGATTGAGGTCGGCGAAGTGTTCACCTGAGCCCACACAAATGCCGTGAATGGTGGCATTCTTGAACTGCAACGGCAGCAGGTTCGGCCTCGGGCCGAAGCCAGTGAGGACGCCAATCTGGGCAATGCTGCCACCACTCGCAATCGCTGCAACTGATCGATCAAATGTTTCCGGCCCGCCAAGCTCAAGGACATGGTCCACACCTTCGCCCTCGGTCAGCTTGAGAACCGCCACTTCCCAGTTCGGCTCACTGCGATAATTGATTGTGCGCCAGGCGCCGAGAGATTTGGCGCGTTCCAGCTTCACGTCTGATGATGAAATCACGATAGGTCGTGCACCGCGAGCCTTTGCCAACTGCAAGGCGAAGACTGCCACGCCTCCGGTCCCCTGTATCAGCACGGTTTGATCGGCTAGCAAATTGCCTCGGGCGAACAGCGCGTGCCACGCAGTGACAGCGGCGCAAGGCAGTGTGGCGGCCTCTGCCATACTCAGATGAGCGGCAACTCCAATAAGAGCGTTTTCGTCGGTGGTGATCCGTTCACACAGAACACCATCAATACTACCGCCGCCCAATGCGGAAGTGAGATGTCGAGATTTGAAGGGGCCTGAAAGCCAGTTGGCAAAAAACATAGGTGATACGCGGTCGCCGATCTTCCAACGCGTCACGCCAGGCCCGACGGCTTCTACGATCCCGGCCGCATCCGATGCGGGGACTAGACCGTCGCGTGTGTCGCCGCTGGCGTTCTGCAGGACCAGCAAATCCCGATAGTTGAGGCTTACTGCTTGGATGCGAACGACGACGCGGGACGATTTTGGCTCAGTGAGCGAAAGTGTGTCGCGCTCCAACGTAAGCCCAGTTCCCGACTTTGAAAGTCGGTACGTTGATGATGTTGGATGCATTTTCGAGTTCCTGTGAAGATGGAAGTACAGTTGGAAATCGAGTGAGTGGAACCAGACCCGGGACGGATTTTCGCCAGCGGGCCTGGTGCAGGGATCTGGCCTACTTGGTGACCTTCCCGGACTTCATCGACCGACCGAGAAACTCCCGGATCAGCCCTGCGATTTGCGGACCGTGAGTCTCCAAGGCGAAGTGGCCGGTATCGAGCAGATGTACCTCGGCGCGCTTGATGTCGCGCTTGTAGGGCGCAGCACCATCAGCAACGAAGATCGCATCGTTCTTGCCCCACAACACCAGTGTCGGCGGCTGATGCTTGCGGAAGTAGGTCTGCCACTCCGGATACAGCGGAATGTTGCTGCGGTAGTCGTAGAACAAGTCGAGCTGAACCTCCTGGTTGCCGGGCCGATCGAGCAACGCCTGATCGTGCGTCCAGGCGTCTGGGCTGACGAGCGAACCGTCGGGGACGCCGTTGGTGTATTGCCATTTGGTCGCTTTCAGCGACGTCAACCAGCGGATCGCCTCACGATCCTCCTTCGCGCCGCTGGCCCAATACTTCTGGATCGGCTCCCAGAATTTCTGGATGCCTTCGTCGTAGGCATTGCCGTTCTGAACGATAAGCGCCGTGACGCGCTCTGGGTGTTTGGCAGCAAGCCGGAAGCCGACCGGCGCCCCGTAGTCCATCACATAAAGCGCATAGCGCTTGGCGCCGAGTTTCTCGGTCAACCCCTCGATGAGCTTGGCGTAGTTGTCGAAAGTGTACTTGAACGTCGCGCGGTCCGGCGCCGCGCTTTGTCCAAACCCCGGATAGTCAGGCGCAATGACGCGGTATTTGCTGGCAAGCGCAGGGATCAAGTTGCGGAACATGTGCGACGACGTCGGAAAGCCGTGCAGAAGAATGATGACGGGCGCAGTCTCGCGACCCGCCTCGCGGTAGGCGATTTCGACACCGTCGATCGTCGCGCTCTTGTAGCGAATCTGAGTGGGCAAAACGCTGCTTGTCCGGGCGGCTTGCTCTTTGCTTCCGGCCGGCGCTGCATCGACCATTGCTATGGGATGACCGACTACAGTTAAGGCAATGGCGCTGGCCTGCAGGGCTCGTCTGATTGCGGTTGGGATCGGCATGACCGGTTTCCTTTCATTCGGAGTATTGGGCGGGATCGACTAGGCTCAAGCGGCGCTGCGCGCAGCGACGACGGGGAAGTCGATGTCGGTGCCGGCGACCTCGTTGACGTAGTTGGTCAGCGTGTTGAGCGCGACGTGCAGCACGATTTCGATGAGTTCGGCGTCGCCGTAGCCAGCGGCACGCACGGCTTCTAGGTCGGCCGCTGCTACGTGTCCGCGTTCGCGGACGATCTTCGCGGCGAACGCAACTGCGGCATCGGCCTTGGGATCGTTGGAGCCGCCACCGCGATTGGCTGCGATCTCGGCGTCGTCAAGCTTGGCGAGGTTCTTGGCCAGATAGGAATGCGCGGCGAGGCAATAGCCACAGCCATTGATTTCGGCGACGACCAGCGCGATCCGCTCTCGGGTCTTGACGTCAATCTTACCCTTGCCGAGTGCGCCATTGAGGCCGAGATAGCCTTCCAGCGCGGCGGGACTGTTGCCGACAACCCGGAACAGGTTGGGCGCGACGCCGAGTTGCTTTTTCACGGCCTCCAGCAGCGGCTGCGATGCGGCAGGACTAGCTTCGATCGAGGCGGGCGTTGCGATGCGCGACATGAGCGATCTCCTTGAGGTTGATGCCGGGACAACAGCTCGTTCCCGATGGCACTGAGATACGCTTCGCAGGCCGCTGCAAGAATGCTAGAAGAGTGGAACTATTCATTCCGATTTGCGGAATTATCTATGGACCGCTTTCACGAGCTGCGCGTGTTCATTGCGGTTGCCGAAGCCAAGGGGTTCGCCAAGGCGGCAGCCGTGCTGCACAGCTCTCCGCCTGCAGTCACGCGAGCGGTTGCCGCCCTGGAGGATCGGCTTGGCGTGCGCCTGTTCGACCGCACGACGCGGACGGTGCACCTCACCGAGCCGGGTTTCCGGTTCCTGGAGGACGCCCGGCGCGTGCTCGGTGATCTCGACGCGGCTGAGTTGGATGTCAGGGGAGAGGCGCGGCTTGCGTCTGGTCACCTCGCGATCACCGCGTCCGTTGCATTTGGCCGTGACGTACTGCGGCCGATCGTTGCGGACTTCGTCGAGGCGCACCCCCTGGTAAACGTGTCGATGTTGCTCTTCGACCGGGTCGTCGATCTCGTCGACGAGGGCTTCGATCTCGCCGTGCGCATCGCGCACCTGCCGGACTCAGCCCTGGTGTCCACTCACATCGGCGAGGTGCGGCGGATGCTGGTGGCCAGCCCAGACTACCTCAAGAAGCGCGGCTCACCCAGAAAGCCGGCGGACCTCAACACGCATTCGGTGATCTCTCACACGACCCTGCTCCCGGGCCGCGAGTGGCGCCATCGCAGTGAGGGGAAGACGGCACGCGTGGCGTTGCAGCCGAGCATCGAGACCAATGACGCGCATGCCAACATTGAACTTGCAGAGAAGGGAAAAGGGATCACGCTCGTGCTCTCATACATGGTGACCGACCAGCTCAAGGCATCCGGGCTTGTGCCTGTGCTGGAAGGCTTTTCCCCTCCAGCGGTGCCCGTGCACCTGATCTATGCGCAGCGCCGTATCATAGCGCCCAAGGTCCGCGCCTTCATCGATTTCGCGGTGCCAAGGTTGCGGACGACGCTGGCCGCAACCGAGAAATCTAGGCCTGCCAAAGGGCGATGAACTATCGGAGTCGAGTGCCGGAAACCGCCGAATATGTTGCCGACCGGCAACGCGAATTGCGAGGTTGTTGTGAAGGGATCATCCTTCGCTCGCACGATACTTCCCTGGTGTTTCCTGACGCAAGATTCGCAAGCGGACATAGCGACCGTGCAAGAACCCCGCCGTCAGCACGGTCGGTTTGGGTCAG
>JBJXDZ010000078.1:0-6367 GCA_046154645.1 Hyphomicrobiaceae bacterium | reverse complement strand
CGCGCTTCGCCACCGGCGGCGACTGAAGCACCCGCAGGGCCGAAACGCAGAGGAGGACCCGGCTCTTCAGCCGGGTTGCTTCGAAGGCGACGCCGGTGGCACCGTCGCACACTGATCGGCGGGGGTGAGGCAGCGCTTGCGGCGGAAGGGCATAGCGGCGAGGACCTGAGGGGCGGTGCCAATCGCGTGCGGGTGCGGGCCGCACGTCAAGACACCAGTGCGGCGTCTGTGATCAACCGACCCAGGACCGGTGGCGCCTCAGGCGACCGTAGGTGCTCTGCACAAGCCGACCAGATGCCGTTGGTTCGCAAGGGGCAGACCGAGCAGGAGGGTCTCTCACACAACCAGGATCCAAGGCACCAAACCTACGTGGCGAGCGCGTTGGTCATGACGACGCGGCGTGCGCGAGATCCGCACAAGAGGCGTTCGTTCTGACCAGCGTAACGACGCGGTGGCCATGCCGCTGGCTCCGCGCCAGGGATCGTTACCGGAACGGACGAGACGTCGGCCCTTTGCCGGCGGCTCGGTCGCGCGGCGGTACAAGCACATACCGTGGTTCGTCGCCGGGGCGCCGCGCGATAGAGCCTGATCGACCGCGATCCTTTGTTCGCGATCGAGGCGCCCAGAACTTCTAGTTCGCTGGGAACCTTGGATCGACTATCGAGTCGACTGTTTATCTTGCAAGGCCCTAAGGACAGTCGACGCGAAGCGTCGACTGTTCAGCGCAAGCTGGCCTTACTTATTGTGGGTGGGTCCAGACGGGTATGGCGCGACCGATCATGGCGCGCATTGTAATGGGGCCGAAGTAGCGGCTATCGTAGCTGTCGCGACCGGCACCGATGACGACAACCTCGTCAGGCGCGAGCGTCAAGCAGCCTTGCCATATTGGCAGCCGCTGGCCACGACTGTCGGTGACAGCCGCGATTGCGCGTAACGCGCCGTTGATGAAGACGAGCGATCCAATCCGGCAGACTCGATCGCCGCTGGTCGCACCGAGGGGCTTAAGCAGAAGGACATTGTGCGGCAAGTAACCGCGCGCGCCAGCAAAATCGGCAATTGATCGTGGCAGGCGGATGGCGACGATGTCGCCGTGCGCAGGCGCGATATTCGAAAGTCGATAGAGGCCGACCGGAACGCTGGCGGTCGCGTTCCATATCAAAGACGGTCGATGCGGAAGGTCAGCGGTCAGGATTAGCAGGATTGAGAGCGTTGAGAATGCAGCCAGCTGGACCCTGACTTTGTGTCGCTCGGCAGGAGGAGCCTCGGTCATTGTAGTTGCTCATCGGTTTTCTCTCAGTCGTAGTGCGGCGTCGCGTGCTGTCGGCCCAGGCAATGAGATCGTCATGATGGTAGCGCACGCGGCCGCCGTGTTTGCCATAAAGAGGGCCGGTGCCGCGTTGACGCATATTGTCAAGCGTGCGCGGCGCTAGCCGCAGGAATGCGGCGGCTTCGGCGAGGGTGAGATAGGGCGAGGGCGGTGCGTTACCGTCGGGCATGGCGGGCTCCTTGGCATTGTGGGTGACAGTCACCTTGGCAATGCGGAGCGACATTAGGGAGAGTCGTTTACGCTATGTCTGCAAACGTCCCTCTTGCAACCAATTTCCTGTAACTGCCGGCGACCAGTTGACGGCCTCTTATTATATCGCGCTTGATAACGGCCTTGAGCCGTCCGTTCGGCTCACTCCATTCGTCCGCGACGCGATTTGGCCCATAGATTGCAACGGCGATTTCGCGGCGCGTTGCTCCCGCTCGATCGCCGTCAAGCGCGATGATGGAGTCCCGAAGTTTGATGCGATCGACGTCACCTGGTCGATCGGATCGACTTGCGCGATTGCTCACCGCCAATACGTGAGCCAGCGCTGCCAGGGCGTCGACGTGCCGGTCGAGCATGCGGATGCCCACCGCATGAAAATGAATTCTTACCGGCGCAAGCGTTACGAGGGGGCCCCGCAACATCAGCACAACGTGAACTTGCGGTGCTTTCAGGATCACAAATTGGGTGCAGTGAGTGTCGAAATGAACGTGGACTGCTACCGACAGCCGTCGAAGATCAAAATCCTCATCGATGGGCGATCCGTTCCGCTCTGACGTCGCATCTATGACATGACGTGAATTCTCCGGTAACCAGACAGTCGGGGCAATAGGAGCGGGTAGATCCGGGGCTACGAAAGGAAGAGAGACCCCACACCTCTGCTTGTAGCGATCGACGGCGAACGCGAGACACGCGGATATTCTCCGTCCCTGGAACGATCAGCGTCTTGAGGCAACCATGCAATTTAGCCTGCAGGCAGTAGTTCGGCGACCGTCGGAGAAACTCCCAGGCCCAGTCCGGACGGGCGAGATCCCCGAGACTATTGTAAGCTGATAGTGTCGCGGGCCAGCGCGGACCCACGGTGTAGCCATGGATTGGCACGGCGCACCTGTTGATAACGACTCGTTCGGAGCGGCATGTTGAACTGGGCCGACAACACTCGCTTCAAAGCTGATGCACGCATCGGCTTTGAGACACCGTGAAGGCTTGTCTTACATGGCGACTTCCAATTCAGAGACTATCATCGCAATAGCCGTGTCGTCTCGCTACAGATGGATTTATCGTGAATGCGATGGAATACTTGTCAGCAAGTCGAGCAATGGTTGGGCGATTTTTTCGTCGTGATGTAATGCGGCCCATTCGCGAATAATTTGCTCAGAAGATGTTGGCACAGCGCCCGCTTGATTGAGCCGGGCACGCGCGGCGAGTTCGTTTGCCGATGTGATGGCGGGGGTCAGGTCCGACGGCACGTAGGCATCCAGGCCGGTCGATAAACAATTGAGAACGAGCAACGTGATCGCTTCTTCGAGCCAGTGGCCGATTACAACGACCTGATTGCGGCCGCTGGCAGCCAGAACAGTGCCAAGCGTACTGGTGGCCCATGCTTTGGGTTCAGGCTCAAATTGAATGCGGTGCGCACCGTCGACTTTACTGTGCTGCGATACGGATGGTTGTCCCCGCATTGATGGTGAATAAACGGCATGCAGCACTGGCACACCGGCGAGTGCGGCAACGGCGATAATGCGCTGAGAAAGACAGGCAAAATCAAATGAGACGTGCGAGGCCTGTGTCTCAGCCGGCTCGATGAGAACCAGCGCTGATGAACTCGGTATCAGCATGTTCAGAATCTCCACCATATTCGGGCGTTGGCGCAACTAGTCCGCTCGCGATCCAAGTGCGCCGGCCATTTGCAGAGACCCACATGGTCCAGTCGGAAACAGAATTCCCTTAATTGCCGTGCCAGTGGTTCTCAAGGCGACCTTCAAGTAGGTGTGCGATGGCGAGTGCCACAAGACATCTCCGTTTCAGCGCTCGCGCAATCGCGATGATCTGAGGCTCTGAGAATATTGGATCGGCCACGACCAGCGGATGTCTTGTCTTATACCGATCCGTAAGGTGCTGTTTGACGGTTTAATGCGCAGTCACATTTCAGGGTAACGTGCTTATGACCGCCGCCTGCGTGTAGGTTGTGTTCATGCAATCGAGCGGCGTGTTGAACCCGATGTTCAGCCACATAACGCTGGATGGAACACAACGATCGCCACGGCCGATATTGTCGGCGATCGCAAAGCGCGCGCGTATGTTCATCGGGCGCCTATTGCATCACCAGTTTCACGATAACTTTGAATAGGTAGCCAAGACAGCGCCAAGGGCAAGATGAGGGGCTTGTCGGCATTGTGTCGATGGGAACGAGGAAGACGAATGGGACGTTCAACGTGTAGATCAGTGGCGCGGTTTGCATGACAAATGGCCGGACGTTGGGTGCGTGCGTGAGCAACTCGATTCTGAACTCGACGTAGCGTCGACGTACTTCGTCCTCGATCGTGATCTTTTCCCGCTCGAAGCAAACCTTTTTCGGCGTGGCGCTTTGCAACTTCTGCTTCAAGATCCCTCCAGCGCTCGGATGTTCTGCATCAAGATAGCGACGTGATCCTCCGGTGGTGGTCAAATCTTGATTGACGGCGTGACTCAAAGATCCTTGTTAGGGAACCTCTGAATAGCACGGCCGACCAATGCCGGAGGTACCGTTTCCTGCCATTTTCAGCGGATTGAACGGCCAATAGCCGTCAATGGCGGGCCGATCGGCCCGCATTCTCCCTCAAGCGGACGCAAGTCGGCTGCGCGCGAGAAACAAGTTGGCGAGCGCGAGCAGTGCGAACACCTGTGCACCGTTCTTGACGATGCCGCGATAGCGCACCTTGCGATAGCCAAATTGGCATTTCAGCACGCGGAAGACATGCTCGACCTTCGCGCGCACGCGGCCATTGCGCCGGTTGCGCGCGCGTTGGCGCTTGGTCAATTCGCGGCCGGGCTTCGCCTTCTCCTTGACTGCCCAGAGCACGCCGGCTTCTTGCGCCGCGCGCTTCTTTGCATCACTCGCGTAGCCCTTGTCGCCGTAGACTGCCGTGTCGTCCTCGCGGATCAGATTGTCCATCACCTTCGCGTCGTGCACCTTGCCCGTCGTCACGCCCGCCGTGTGCACGAGGCCGCTTTCCGCATCGACGCCGATGTGCGCCTTCATGCCGAAGTACCACTGGTTGCCCTTCTTAGACGACGACATCTCGGGATCGCGCTTGTGCTCATTGTTCTTCGTCGAAGGCGAGGCGGCGATCAGCGTCGCGTCGACGATCGTGCCGCCGCGCAACAACTCGCCCTTCGCCGCAAGATGCTCGGCGACGCCCTCGAAGATCGCCTTCGTCAGATCGTGGCGTTCGAGCAGATGGCGGAAGTTGAGAATCGTCGTCTCGTCGGGGATCGCGTCACGGCCGAGTTCGAGGCCTGCGAACGCACGCATCGACTGGATGTCGTAGAGCGCCTCCTCGGCGCCGGGGTCGGAGAGAGTATACCACTGCTGCAAGCAGTAGATGCGGAGCATGGTGCCGAGTGGAAACGGCCGCCGCCCGCCCTGCGGTCCCATCTTCGGATAATGCGGCTCGATCAGTCCTTCGAGCATGCCCCAGGGCACGACCGCCGACATCTCGCCCAGGAACACGTCGCGCTTCGTCCGCTTCTTCTTCGCCGCGAAGTCCAGCGATGCGAAGCTCAGTTGGTCAGCCATCGGCAGCCCCCTCGAATCAATGGAATCAATATGCCATGTTCGAGAGGTTGTTCAGAGGCTCCTTAGCAAGAAGTTCGGCACTGTAATGGCTCATTTTTCGAGCCGCTTGCGGATGGACTGCAATTCTCGATGGCGCTCAGCGGACGTGGGCGGAAGGACGAGTGCGAGCCCGTCAAGTGTATCCAAAATGACTTGAGATACGATTAGGCGGGCACTGTCTTTGTCATTGGCGGGCACAACGTACCACGGTGAATGCTTGGTGCTGGTCGCGCCGATACACTTTTCGTAAGCGATCATATACTGTTTCCAGAATTGACGTTCCGCGATATCTGCCGCGCTGAATTTCCAGTTCTTCTCTGGGTCATCGATACGCTCCAGCAACCTTTTACGTTGCTCCTTCTTTGAGATGTGAAGGTAGAACTTGACTATGCGGGTCCCATTGTTGTTGAGATGCCGCTCCAGATCGACGATGGACTGGTAGCGATCTTTCCAGACTGCATCCTTGTCGTGCCAGACCTCTGGCACACCCTCTGCTTGGAGGATCTCTGGATGGACGCGGGCGATTGTCACTTCCTCATAGTAGGATCTATTGAAAATCCCGATCCGTCCTCGTTGCGGCAGGTCGCGGGTGGTACGCCAAAGAAAATCATGTTGCAGTTCATCGGGGCTCGGATGCTTAAAGCTAAAGACTTGACAACCCTGTGGGTTGACACCCGACATTACGTGCCTGATGGCACTATCTTTTCCAGCCGTATCCATCCCCTGAAAGATCACCAGCACCGCGTATTTATTGGCAGCGTAAAGACGTTGCTGTAATGCGCTCAGACGGGCGACGTGCTTTGCCAAGAGTTCACGATAGTGTTCTTTCGATCTATAGACGGGCTTCATCTCTGTCGGCCACGACTGCAAGTCCACAGTGATGCCGTCGCACGCGCGAAAATCTTCTGGCGCTATTTTCATTTTGTTGCTTTCGATGTAGCCGCTGCTGCGATTGGCATCCCGGCTGTGACGCCTGAAACGTTCCACTTGATCATCGCGACCTTCACCGCATCGTTGACAACGAGGCATGAAAACGCAGCGTAGACGAAGATTTCAGCAGTCTGCCACCAAGGCAAAGGCCCGAGCCCAGGCAGCCCGACGAGCGTCAGGGCCGTGCCGATCACAGTCTCTGCAACGACTGCAGACAGCAGGATCGTGCTTGGCATGGACGCCCCGAACCATCGGCGTTCCCGCGCCGAAGCGACTGAGAAAACACTGAAGTACAGCAACAAAAGAAA
>JBJXDZ010000077.1:0-57909 GCA_046154645.1 Hyphomicrobiaceae bacterium | reverse complement strand
TTCTTCTGCAAACTCAAGCAATACCGTGCTCTCGCCACCCGTTATGACAAGCTCGCGAACACTTTTCTTGCGGCGGTGGCACTGGTTTGCGTACTGTTCTGGCTGAACTGACGACAGGCCCTAGGTAAAAAGGTGCTATGCACGGCAAGATGGCCACTGCGAACCCACGATTATGACGCCGAACGTCTTTGACCGCGAGATGCTGGCCCGCCGTCGCGACCGCCATGCGGGCACGGCCACGGGCTACGACTTTCTGTTGCATCGCGTCGCAGATGATTTCGCCGAGCGGCTCAGTCTCATCCGGCGCACCTTCCCGCTGGCGGTGTGCCTCGGCGCCTATCATGGCGTCGTCGCACGCCGGTTACGCCAACTGGCCGGCATCGAGCGGATCATCGACGTGGAGCGAGCGCCGCGACTGGCGGCCATGTGCGATGGCACAACTATCGTGGCTGACGAGGAGGCCTTGCCGTTTCGTCTCGCTTCGCTCGATCTCCTCGTGTCAGGATTGGCGTTGCAGCATGTCAATGACCTGCCCGGCACCTTGGTCCAGATCCAGCGGGCGCTGAAGCCCGATGGCCTCTTCCTCGCGGCGCTCCTTGGGGGCGCCACGCTGCACGAGCTGCGGCAGGCGTTCGTGATCGCGGAGAGCGAGACCATGGGGGGGGCTTCACCCCGCGTCGCTCCCTTCGCCGATGTGCGCGATCTGGGCGGTCTCCTGCAGCGGGCGGGCTTTGCCCTGCCCGTCGCCGATGCCGACAGCGTCGAAGTCGCCTACCCCGATGCGTTGGCGCTGATGCGCGAGCTCAAGGCCATAGGCATGGCCAACGCGATGGTGGAACGGCGTCGCACCTTTCTTCCCCGGGCAACGCTGCTGCGCGCGGCTGAGATCTATGCCGAGCGTTTCTCCCGTCCGGACGGGCGCATCATCGCCACGTTCGAGATTGTGACCGTCACGGGCTGGGCGCCGCACCCGAGTCAGCAGACGCCCTTGCGGCCTGGTTCCGCCAAAGCGCGGCTGGCCGAGGCCTTGGGCGTGCCCGAACAGCCTGCCGGCGATCGCCCCGACCGGACGTAAAGGCACTCGCCCGAGTGAGACCCGTTTCCGCGTCCGAGTGTGGCTCTGCTGCCCTCGACGGAGCCGATGCCAAGCGCCATGATGGCGGCTCACGTTGTATGGCGTTGGGGGTTCACGATGCGTCGCCGCCGGGGGATTTTCGCTTGGGTTGTGGCGTTCACCCAGCTAGCAGCGGTGGCGGTGGCGCAGTCGCCGCCAAGCCCGACGCCAACACCGGCGACGCCGAGCAAGGGGACGCGCGAGTTGCCCACCGGTGGCCTGCTGCTGGTGCCAGATTATGCGCTGGTCCTCGACGCTTACGATCTCACGATCGGTCGCGACGAAATCCGCGCCGTTTACACCCTGTCCAATCCAACGCCTGAGCCCCGGGCGATCACCGTCGCGTTCCCGCTGCCTGACATCGATGCGTTGTCGATCGGCGAGCAGACCGTCAACTTTCCGAAGACGGAGCCCCTGAATTTCGTCGGCGCCAGCCTGAGTGCCGATGGCGTGGCCATGACGCCCCGATTTCAGCAACGGGCCATCATCCTCGGCCTCGATGTGACAACGGAGCTCGAGGCGCTGCGCGTTCCGCTGTTTCCCTATCGCTCTGACATGGCGGATCAATTGAGGCGCCTGCCGGATGTGCTGATCAAGGAGTTCCAGGAACGCGGCCTCGCCCGTTACGAGAGAGACAACCTCGTGCCCGGCTGGACCTTGAAAACGACGGCCTACTGGCGCCACACTATCGCCCCCGGCAAGCCGAGCGTGCTCAGTCTCTCCTATATGCCCGTCATGGGCAGCGGCACGCCCGAGGGCAATGGCAGCGATGGCCTGGGCAAGTCCTATTGCCTCGATGCGGTGGCCGAAGCCGCCGTCGCTAAGCATGTGGGTGCGGTGGGTGCGTCCTCGCCGCCGCTGCACTGGCTGACCTACAACCTGACCAGCGGCGCCGGCGCGTCGCTGCAGGCGGCCCAGTTTCGCTTGCGCATCGGTCGGTCCGCGGCAGATGCCGCGATGGCAACATGCCGCAAGGACTCGAAGCCGGTCGGGCCGACCGTGCTGGAATGGACAGCCAAGGACTTTTATCCCGACGACGATATCGCCGTGCTGTTCATTCGCTGACGACCTGCCGCAAGCAACCGCATCAGCCGGCCTGACGCTTGCGGATCTCTTTCAGCTCGGGGTCCATCTTGTCGAAGGCGATTAACGGCGCGAAGGTACGGAAAACGCGGTTCGTCACCCGGCCGCGATGCTTGAAGTAGACCCACAGCCTGTCGAGGCGGCTGCCCAGCTTGACCTTCTGGGCGTAAGCCGTCTGACCGGACTGGAATTTGGTCGAGCCATGCGCCAGGGCGAAACGAACGCCTTCCATCCAGGCGAGGAAGAACAGATTGTAGTCGCGACCGATGGGGTAGCGCATGCCCCAGAACTTATCGATGATGCGGTCGTCCTCGATGAACATCAGCTTGAATGCCAGCAACTGGCCATCGACCCGGCACAAGATGCAGGCGGCGCGATCGCCGAGCCCTGCCATGACATTGCGAAAGTAGGCCGGTGACAACTGCTCGAAGTCGCCGTAATCGAAGCGGCTGTTGCGGCGCGTTTCCTCGTAAAGCGCGAAGATTTCGTCCTCGAGCCCGGCGATGGAGCGCACCGTTTCCAACTGCACTTTCGGTGAGGCTTTGAGCTTGCGCCGCAATGTCGAGCGGTTGTTGGCCGAGAGGCTTTGCACGTACTCCGCTTCCGTCTTGAACGGCAGGTCGAGCACGCAAACGGGTAGACTGGCAATGCGCGAGAAGCCGGCCTCGGCGATGGCTGCGCTGATGGGGGCCGTCTCGCGGTCAGCCAGATCCTTGATGGCGAGCAGCGGCACCCGCTCGGTGGCGGCATGATGCTCGAGACCTTGCAGAAGCGCGGCCATGGTGGCGGCGCGTTCCGGCGACGACAGATCGGGATCGAAGCCCAGGTGGCAGCGGTCGGCGAGCGGCGAGCCCAGTCCCATCACGGGCAAGCCGACGAGGCGCGGCACCTTCCGGTTCAGCCAGTCGCCGACGGGGCGCCAGGAGCCCTGCAGGGGCGTGTCGAGGCGATAGGTGACGCGGAAGACGGGGGCTGCCGCGATGATCTTGTCGTGCGCGCGGACGGTGATGGCTTCGAACTGGAAGCCCGGTGGTGGGGCGCTTTCGATGGCCTTGTAATAGGCCCAGCCCTCGGCGTCGTCCGGAAACAGCCGTGTCCAATCCTGCTCCGCAACCGCGCCGACACCGGCATGGTGCTCGACACGCACAGCGGCAGTTGGAGCGAGAGATCTGCTGGCGGTCATCGGGCCTCTTGGCGCATGTCACGAGTTTGGAGTGTGGCATGGTCCAAGTGTGCAATGCACGTGCCAAGGCAGATCGACAGTGCTCCGCCGCAGGCCGTTCAACGCCGGCAAGCCGTGGGATTGGTGCGCCGGCGATCTGCCGCTCACTCGGCAGCGTTCATCTGCACCGGCTGGACCACCGGCTCCTTGTAGCCGAGCTTGGCCACGAGGCCCTGGGCGAAGGCGACGGTCTTGTCGATCACCACGTTGCGCTGCTTGTCGAGCGTGACTATGTGATAGCTGTCGTCGAGTACGACCATGTCGACCATGCCGCCGAGATGGCGCTGCAGGTACATGGCATTGTCGAGATCGGCGATGTCGTCGTGGCGGGGATGGATGATCAGCGTCGGCGCCGTGATCTTCGGCAGCTTCGGCTTCACGGCTCGAACCAGGCTATTGAAGTTGGCGAAGGCGCGCACCGGCGTGCAGAATACGCCCGCTTCCGAGCTGTCGGCGCCGAGCATGCTCTTGACGACGAACGAGCGGATGCGCTCGTCCTTGATGCCATAGGGCTCGCGCTCGGCCAGATTGATATGGATCTTGAGCGGCGTTGGATAGATGTAGCGCAGGATGCGTGCGTACCACGGCATGGTCCAGCCGTTCATCCACAGCGTCGGGGCGTAGAAGGTAAGTCCGTGCACCTCGCCCGGTCTCTGCAAGGCGAGATGCGCGGCGAGAAGACCGCCCATGGAGAGGCCACCCGCAATAACAACGTCGCATTGCGCCTTAAGTGCATCATGTGCCGCCTCGACACTGGCGTACCATTGCTTCCAGGTCGATTCGCGCAGCGTGACTTCACCGGCGCAGTGGCCGGCCAGTTGGCAGCAAGACACAGTGTAGCCGGCGCGTGCGAGACCCTGCGCCACAAACCGCATCTCTACCGGCGTGCCACCGAGACCGTGGACGAGAAGAAAGCCAACGCGGCCCCCACGGTGCAACGTGCTGCGATCGACGATTGTCATTTTTGTTTGTTATCCGACGCTTATGACTAAGTGCTCACCGTTCCTATTAGGTCTTAGCGGGAGTGCAGCGCTTAGCCAAGCATGTCCGGATACCGGCTGCCTTGCCTCGTCTGCCCCCCAGTCTGAGCCCCTCGTCTGATCGCCGGGCTGTGCGGATCGGACGTCGAGACGCCGGGTTTGCACCCGGCGCTGTTTGGTCACGCTTTCGAGACGCGGGCCAGCAACTGATCCAGCAGAGCGATGGCCATCGCCATTTCATCTTTTGACATCAGCAGGTTAGGCGCTAACGTCACGACGTTCTTGTAGTAGCCGCCGATATCCAGCACGAGGCCATATTTGCGACCCTGGTACTCAAGATCGGCTTTCATGCCTTCGTCTACCATCAGATCGGTGATTCGCTTGGACGGTGTAAAGCTGTCATGTGCCTCGCAGATCTCCATACGCAGCGCCATGCCGAGGCCGTCGACGTCGCCGACGATCTTGTAGCGGCGCTTGAGATCCTGGAGCCCGGCGAGCAGATAGGCGCCCTTCTCCATGACCATCGACTCGAAATCGGTCTCATGCATCATGCGCATCGCCTCGAGCGCGACGCCGGTCCCCATCGGATTGGCGTTAAACGTCGAGTGGGTCGATCCGACGGGGAAGATCTGAGGATTGATCAATTCTTCGCGCGCCCACAGGCCCGACAGGGGGTTCAAGCCGTTGGTGATGGCCTTACCGAAGACGATAGCGTCCGGTGTGACGCCGAAGTGCTCGATCGACCACAGCTTGCCGGTGCGATAGAATCCCATCTGGATTTCGTCGACCACCATCAGGATGCCGTGCTGGTCGAGAACCTTCTTCAAGTCCTTGAAGAAATTTTTCGGGGGGACGACGTAGCCGCCCGTGCCTTGCAGCGGCTCGACATAGAACGCCGCGTACTCAGCCTCGTTGGCCTTCGGATCCCACAAGCCGTAGTACTCGGTCTCGAACAGGCGGGCGAACTGCTTCACGCAATGATCGCCGTATTCTTCCTTGGTCATGCCCTTGGGGCCGCGGAAGTGGTAGGGGAACGGAATGAACTGGGCCCGATCGCCAAAGTGGCCGTAGCGGCGGCGGTACCGATAGGACGAGGTGATGGCGGAGGCGCCGAGCGTGCGGCCGTGATAGCCGCCCTCGAAAGCCAGCATCAGGCTCTTGCCCTTCTTGAAGTTGCGCACCAGCTTGAGGCTGTCCTCGATGGCCTGGGCGCCGCCGACATTGAAGTGGACTCGGCCCTTCTGGCCGAACTTGGCCTCGGCATCACGAGCGATCAAGGTGGCGAGTTCCACCTTATCGCGGTGCAGGTACTGCGAGGCGACCTGCGGCAGCGTGTCGAGCGTGCGCTTGACGGCGTTGTTCAGGCGCTGATTGCGGTAGCCGAAATTGACCGCCGAGTACCACATCTGCAGGTCGAGGAACTCGTGGCCGGCGCTGTCGTACATGAACGAGCCTTCGCAGCCAGTGAACACCTTGGCCGGGTTCATGTAGTGCACGGTGTCGCCGTGCGAGCAGTATTGCGCTTCAAGCGCCAAAATCTGCTCGTCACTCATCTCGTCTTGCGAACTGAGCACGGCGTCGTCCGACCAGTGAATTGCCTTATCCATGTTCTTACTCGTCCCTCATCTCGGGGTGATCTTCCGTGGCCGCTTGCTCATCGAGCCATGTTGTCAGTCGGGCCGTCGCTTCCGTGAACGATTTGATCTCGTAGTGCGGCAGTTCAAGCGTGCGGCAATGCCGCGCCAGAGAACCCTTTGCCAAGACGAGGTCGGCCTGTTCTGCGACGCAGAAGTCGGAGCGCCCATCGCCAACCACAATACGCACGTGACCGACAGCCGCGTCAGCAAACTGGCATTTACAGTTACCAGACAAGGCGCGGCAGTCGCTGCGGGCGTGCGGGAAGCTCAGCCGCCAGCGGTCGTCGCCGAGGTGAGACAGGTGGTTGGCGCGGAACGGCAACTCGAAACCATGGCGCGCGAGCACTGCCCCAACCGTACGATCAAGGCCATCTGACACGACGGTGGTCTCGAAGCCGTGCGAACGGCACACCGACATGAAACCGGCAAAGCCTGGATCGATGTCGATACGTGAAATGAAATCGTCCATTTCTGCCGGTGTGGCGCGCACCAAGTCGATCTGGCGCACGAGACATTCCCGCGAGCCGATGCGGCCGCTTTTCCACTCCTCCTCGATGGCATGCCAACCATTGTCGGCAAAGCGTTCGAGCAGTAAGTCTGTGGTATCAACAGGAGCTATGGTGCCGTCGAAATCGACGAACACATGATACTTCATACGCGCACTCGACACGTTTCACCAACTCTTTGATAGATGTTCACGAATCGGGAGCGCTGCCCCCAGCACCCTGTTGATACTGCTTCTTTACCCACACGCAAACGGTGTGCCAACGTTTTTCGTTAACGAGTGGTGCCGTTCGCGGCGATTCGCCCCAAGCCGTCTGCTAAAGTGGCACGGTGCTTGGCTGACCGCTGTACCTGTGTGCCATCGCGACAAATACGTTGTGTCAGATACGTTGCTGCATCGCGTTCAGTTTCTCCCAAGATAGAAGATTACCGGGCGCGTCGCGTCCCGGTTTTCTATTGCCGACTTGAAACCGTTCGCCTGACCGCCATATTCCCGCCAATAGTTGTCCGAATGTGCACATGTGACGAGATTGCATCCTGCACGGTGTCCAAGGTACCCGCATGACATTCTTTCGCTCATCTATCTCTGCCTTGCTCCTCATTGCCGGCTTGGCGCTATCACTGTTAGCCGGGGCAGCCCGGGCCGAGGTCGCGACGGACTGTTTCAGTGAAGACTGGAACCGTCGCGTCGGCGGCTGCACCGTGATCATCGAGAGCGGCACCGCGACGCCGGCCGAGAAAGCTCAGGCTTACGCCATGCGCGCCCTCGCACTCTCCATCAAGGGGCAATACGATGCCGCGATCCGTGATTATGACGAATCGATTCGACTGGCGCCGGATTTTGCTGTCGCGCTCAATAACCGGGCCTGGGCCTACTTTAAATCAGGACGTGGAATCAGAGGCTTACCCGACGTTGAGCGCTCGCTGCAGCTCAATCCTCTGAGTGAGCATACCTGGGACACGCGGGCCCATATCCGCCAGACGATGGGCCAGTTCGACGGTGCCTTCGCCGACTACGAGCGCGCCGTCGACATCGGCGGCGAGCGCATGATCAAGCTGTATCAATGCGGGTTGACGGAAGCCGGGCTTTATCGCGGCAAGGTGGACGGCATTTACTCGAGCGAGGTGCGCGACGCGCTCCGCCAGTGCGCCAATCGTAAGGACTGCGACCCACTCCCTGGTGACGAGCAATGCCGCCAATCGACCAGCTAAAGGCCGGCTCCTGACGCCCGTCAGCAAGATCAGGTTGCTCCACGAATACGGGACGAATGGCTGGCAGGACTTGCCAAGTGCAGGGCGCTGGCCATAAATGCCGGGCTTCCTCAGCCCTAGCGGCCGGCGGCCCTGCGGCCCTGGCCTGCCGACGGAAAGCCGTTGCCAATGTCTGCCGCGACCCCGCCCGTCGCCATCATCATGGGAAGCCAGTCCGACTGGGTCACCATGCGCCGGGCCGCGCTCATCCTGGATGAATTGGGCGTGTCCTACGAAAAGCGCATCATCTCGGCGCATCGCACGCCCGAGCGGTTGTTCGATTTCGCCAAGGGTGCCAAAGACAAAGGCTATAAAGTAATCATAGCCGGTGCCGGTGGGGCGGCCCATCTGCCGGGCATGGCGGCGGCGCTGACCACATTGCCCGTGCTAGGTGTGCCGGTACGCTCGAGCGCTCTGGCGGGGCAGGATAGCTTGCTCTCCATCGTTCAGATGCCAGCTGGAATCCCAGTCGGGACGCTGGCGATCGGGGAGGCGGGGGCCGCTAATGCCGGTCTCCTGGCCGCCCAGATCCTGGCGCTTGCCGATCCACCGCTGGCCGCCAGGGTCGCCGCGTGGCGACGCAAGCAAACCGACAGCATTCCCGAGGTGCCGAAGGACGATGCTTGAGCCCCGCACCCTGGCGCCGCTGCCACCCCGATCCGTCATTGGCATCCTGGGCTCCGGCCAGCTTGGCCGCATGCTGGCCCAAGCCGCAGGTCGGATCGGGCTGCGGGTGCACATCTATGGCGACGACAGCGGGCCTGCCTTCGATGTGGCGGAGATGCACGCCATCGGCGGCTACAGCAATCTGGCGCGGCTCGACGAGTTTGCCCGCACCTGCGATGTGGTGACGTACGAGTTCGAGAATGTGCCCGTGGCCGCCGCCGAGCATCTGGCGCAGCGGCTGCCAGTGCGGCCTGGCCCCAAGGCGCTGGCCGTGGCGCAGGACCGCATCGTCGAGAAGACTTTCATTGCGGCGTTGGGGCTGCCGGTGGCCCCGTTCGTGAGCCTGACCACGGCCGCCGACATGGACACTGCAAAACGGACGTTCGCCGACTGGAATGCTCCGGGGATCCTCAAGACCGCCCGTCTCGGCTACGACGGCAAGGGCCAGATTCCGGTTACCGCCGTCGCTGATCTCGGCGCCGCGCATGGAGCCCTCAACGGCGTTCCTTGCGTCCTCGAACGGCGCATTCCGTTCGCGTTCGAAGTCTCTGTCCTGGTGGTGCGCGGGATCGACGGGGTAACCCGGTGCTACGACCCGCCGCGCAACGAGCACGCGGGCGGCATCCTGCGCCAATCGACGGTGCCGTCCGGATTGCCCGCGTCTATCGAGGCGCGCGCCTGCGACATCGCTGCCCGCATTGCTACAGCCCTCGATTATGTGGGCGTGCTCGGAGTCGAGATGTTCTATCTCGGCCCTGATGCTCCCACGCCGTTGATGGTTAACGAGATCGCGCCGCGCGTGCACAATTCCGGCCATTGGACCATGGATGCCTGCGCCGTCGGCCAGTTCGAGAACCATATCCGCGCCATTGCCGGCTGGCCGCTCGGGAGCACCGCTCGGCATTCCAATGCCCGCATGATCAACTTGATCGGCCTCGAGGCTGACAATTGGGCCAAGCTCGCTGCCGAGCCGGACGCCTGCCTGCATCTCTACGGCAAGCGCGAGGCCCGTGACGGCCGCAAGATGGGGCATGTCAACTATCTGTCGCCACTGCAAGATGTCTGATTGTGCCGTCGTCCACCTCGCGGCGACCGCCGGCCCTTTACCACACTTGACGCGCAAGCCCCGGCCCGGCATGCCTTGCGCATGGGCAACGACAGCTACACTTCAGGCGCCAACAGCATGCCGGTCTGGCACGGCACGACCATTCTCACCGTCCGCAAGGGCGGGCGCGTCGTCGTCGCCGGCGATGGCCAGGTGAGCCTCGGCGCCACCGTGATCAAGTCGAATGCGCGCAAGGTGCGCTCCCTCGGGCGTGGTGACGTGATCGGCGGCTTTGCCGGGGCGACGGCTGATGCGTTTACGCTGTTCGAGCGGCTCGAAGGCAAGCTGGAGCAATACCCCGGGCAACTGACGCGGGCCTGTGTGGAACTGGCCAAGGACTGGCGCACGGACCGATTTCTGCGCCGGCTGGAGGCCATGATGCTGGTCGCCGACCGTGAGCGCACGCTGGTGCTCACGGGCACGGGGGACGTGTTGGAGCCGGAGCGCGACTGCATGGGCATTGGTTCGGGCGGCAACTATGCGCTGGCGGCCGCCCGCGCCCTGCTCGATACGGAGCAGAGCGCCGAGGACATTGCGCGCAAAGCCATGGCGATTGCTGCCGAGATCTGCGTTTACACCAACACGAGCCTCGTCATCGAGAGCCTCGAGTCGAGCCGCTGATATGTCCTGGATCTATCTCGTTCTCGCCGGCCTTTTTGAGATCGGCTTCACCACGTCCATGCGCTATCTGGATTGGTCGCTCAGGCCGTGGCCTCTGCTCGCGTTTCTTGTGTGCTCAGTGTTGAGTTTCGCGCTGCTGCTCGCGGCGATGAAGACTATTCCGCTGGGCACCGCCTATGCCGTCTGGACGGGTATCGGCGCGGCGGGCACAGCCATCATCGGGATAGTCTACTACAGCGAGCCGGCCGAAACGGTGCGCGTCCTGCTGCTGCTCACGCTGATCGGCTCCATCGTCGGATTGAAGCTTGTCTCCAGTACGTGAGCAGGCTGTTGCAACCAAGTCCCTGCTGCTTGAGGAAGCGCCGACATAGGCAAGACCCACAGACATGTCCCTGGTCGGGAAGGCCAGGAGAAAAGCCCGCATGCGCCTTGGCTGCGCCCAAAACCTGCGCTGGCCAATTGTCATCAATCCGCCTTTGATGCGACAAGCAGGGTGAGCCGATCAACTGACCGGTACGCCCTTACTCCTGCTCGTGCGACGAAAGCCAACCACATCATGACGACCTCACGCCGCGAGCTGATGCGCTGGGCCTTGCACATTGCGGCAGCGACGGCGTCTCTGCCGGCCCCCCTCTTGGCACAGCCGGCAGCGTCGGCGCCAAAGGCCGATCCCTTCGCCATGCTGGGTGTCGCTTCGGGCGATCCGACCGCCACCGGCGTTGTCCTTTGGTGCCGCCTTGCCCTCGACCTGGCCGATACGGAGCGCTGGGGGCTGGGTGCCAATGCCTACCGCGTGACGTGGGAGGTGCGGCCGGCTGACAAACCGAATGCGCCGCCGCTGCGCGCCGGTTCCGCCATAGCCGCTCGCGAGAAAGGCTATGCCGTCCACGTCGAGGTGACGGGACTTGCGCCGGCGCAAAGCTACGCCTTCCGCTTCCGCCTCGGCGCCTTCGAGGCCTCGGGCCTGACGAGAACAGCGCCCCGGCCGGATGTGATGACGGACAAGCTGCGCTTTGCGGCCTGCTCCTGTGCCGAGTTCGAGTACGAACTCTACTATGTCTACGACAAGATCGCCGACGAGAAGCCTGACTTTATCGTCCACCTCGGCGACTACATCTACGAGGAAACCTATGACCGCTTCTTCAAGCCGGACAAGGATCCGCGCTCACGACGCCTGCGCTTCGATCGCGATGCCCCGCTGACCACGCTGGCACAATACCGCCGCCGCTACGCCGAGCACAAATCCGATCCCATGCTGCAGCGGGCGCATGCCGCCGCCCCCTGGATCGTCACCTGGGACGATCACGAGGTCGCCAATGATTATGCCGGTGGGAATTCAGCCGACCGCGACGAAACTGGCTTCCTAGCACGCCGCATCGCCGCCTATCGGGCGTACTTCGAGAACATGCCGATCCGCCTCTCCACGCTGCCCGTGCGCGAGGGCCGCCGGCAACTTTACCGTCACCTGAGCTTCGGACGCTTGCTCGGCCTATCGATGCTGGACGAGCGCCAGTACCGTGATCCGCAAGCTTGCCGTTTCGACAACCTGCCCGGCGGCAAGAACGTCGGCCTCACCGATTGTCCGCAGCTCACGAGCAACCGCACCATTCTTGGCACGGCGCAGGAGCGCTGGTTCGAGGGCGTGCTGACACGATCACCGGCGCGCTGGAGCATCATCGCGCAAGGCGTCATGTTCTCCCACCTGGAGACACGTCGAGATCCCCGCCTCAAAGGCCAGCGCACCGACCCGCACATGTGGAGCGACACCTGGAGCGGTTATCTGCCGGCCCGCCAGCGCATGATCGATCTCCTGGCGCGCCACAAGCAAAAGAATCCGGTGCTGCTCAGCGGCGACATTCACTCCCACTTCGTCAATCGCGTGTTCCGGGACTGGAAGCAGCCTGGGATCGATCCGGTGGCGACCGAGTTCGTCTGCGCCTCGGTATCCTCATTCGTACGCGACCTGACGCCTATCGTCTCTGATGACGCCAACAAGAACGTCGTAGCCTTCTACGACAATGCTAGCCACGGCTACATCATGTGCGAGGTCACGCCGTCGGCATTCGAGGCGACCATGGTCCGCATTACCGACAAGGATCGCGCCACCAAGACTGCCAAGGCGGACCGCAGCGTCCGCTTCCGCGTCGAAACCGGCAAGCCGGAGCCGGTTAGGGTCGGGTAAACGAACTTCGCTCGTTGGCGTTCGCGCGACCAACGCAAAACGCCACCCGGATATTGATCCGAGTGGCGTTTCCAGCCTGCCGCCTATCCCGAGGTGCAGGCCAAGACCGTGGCCGGTCGCGCGTCAGTTGGTGATGCGCTCCTCGAGGCCGTAGTCGCGCATCTTGCGATAGAGTGTCGAGCGACCGATCTTCAGGCGTTTGGCGACTTCCGTCATGTGGCCGCGATAGCGCCCGAGCGCCAGGCGGATCATGTCGGCTTCCATGGCCTCGAGCGTGCGGATCTCGCCACTGTCGTCGACGGCGGAGATACCGAGTGAGCCGCGCGTGCCGCCGCCAAGCTCGACCGTCTGCGGTACGGTGTTCTCGGCGCCGAGCAGGGCTGGGCCCGAGTAAATGGCGCGTGCGGCGACCTGCCCGGGGGCGGCGGGAACCTCGGCTTGGAATCCTTCGACGTGGGCCGCGATCTGCGGGAACTCGTCGACCGTGATCTCAGGACCATCCGCGAGCACGACAGCGCGGAACACCGCATTCTCCAATTGGCGGACATTGCCCGGCCACGTGTAGCTGGTGAGCAGCTTCATGGCATCGTCGTTGATGGCCGTGACGCGCTTACCCTCCTCAGCGGCGAAGCGAGCGAGGAAGTGCATCGCCAACTCCGGCACGTCGTCGATGCGCTCACGCAGTGATGGCACCGAGATCGGGAACACATTCAAGCGATAGTAGAGATCCTCCCGGAACTTGCCGTCTTTGACGAGCTGGATCATGTCGCGGTTGGTGGCCGCGATCAGGCGGAAATCAATTTTGATGGGACGCTTGGCGCCGACCGGATCGATCTCGCCTTCCTGCAGGGCGCGCAGCAGTTTCACCTGCGCCTCGAGGGGCAGTTCGCCGACCTCGTCGAGGAACAGCGTGCCGCCGTCGGCCTCCTGGAACTTGCCGATGCGGCGGTCGACGGCACCGGTGAAGGCGCCTTTCTCGTGACCGAACAGGATCGACTCGACCAGATTTTCTGGGATGGCGCCGCAATTGACGGTGACGAAAGGTTTGCCGGCGCGACCGCTCTCGCCTTGGATGGCGCGGGCGATCAATTCCTTGCCGACGCCCGATTCACCTTCGATGAGCACCGCAATATTGCCGTTGGAAGCGGCGGCGCGGCGGCCGAGCGAGATGACCCGCTGCATGGCGGGACCGCGCATGACCAGATCATTGAACGTGAGGGTGCCCTCGACCTTCTTTTTGATGCGGCTGATCTCGACAGCCAGGGCCTCGATCTTGAGTGCGCTCTTGATCGAGACGTCGAGGCGCTCGGGGCTGGCCGGCTTGATCACGAAATCGACGGCACCGGCGCGCATGGCGTTGATGGCGCTGTCGATGGAGCCGTGTGCCGTCTGCACGATGATGGGCGGCGTGCCGGGCTTCTGGCTGATTCGCTCCAAGACCGCCATGCCGTCGGTATCGGGCATGACAAGGTCGAGCAGCACGAGGGCGATGGATGCCTTGTCGGGACCTTCGAGGATCTGAATGGCCTGCTCGCCACCCTGGGCTGTCCGCGTCTCGAAGCCGAGACGCTTGATCATTTCCTCGAGGATGCGACGCTGGGCTGGATCGTCATCAACGATCAGGACGCGCTTGGCCATGGTTACAAAACTCACGCAACTGGACTGGACTGACACGAGCCGTTGCCCTGGTTACGTCCTGGATTGCACCAGGATCGAACGTTCGGCTACGCACGGCTCACTCACAGTCATGTACACTGCCCGACAAGGGTAAATGGTTCGTTGCCTGAAGCCGTCATTCTGTCGCTTTTTGATCGGGGAGATGCAACCTCGCCGCGCGCCAGGCACGGCTGCCGCCAAATCGCCATTCCGGGACGCGATCTGTTGCGGCTTGAACTTCGCCGCGCGGCTGCCCACTCTGGCCGCCAGATCAACAGCCGAATCATCCGGAGCCCTGCATGGTCCGCCGCACGCCTTTGCACGCCATCGACACATCCTCGCGCGCGGCCACCAGTGGCGGTGGGGCGGCAGCCGGCCTCGGCGACATGCCGGAATGGAACCTTGCCGATCTATATCCGGGTCCGGCCTCGCCGGAGGTGGCGCGGGATCTGGCCGCCGTCGCGGTCGAAGCCAAGCGGATCAAGGCTGCCTACCAGGGCAAGCTCGCCGGCATGGGCCGCGACGGCGCCGCACTCGGGACTGCTATTGCCGACTACGAGCGCCTGTCAGACACCGTCGGTCGTCTCGGTTCGTTCGCCGGCCTGTTATTCTACGGCAATATGACCGATCCCGAGCGCGCGAAGTTCTACGGTGACGTGCAGGAGAAACTCACGGCTGTCTCTGCAGACACACTGTTCTTCGGGCTGGAGCTGAACAAGATCCCGGATGAGGATTTAGCCGTCGGGCTCAAGGATGCGGGCCTTGCCCGCTATCGGCCGTGGCTCGCTGACTTGCGCAAGGAAAAGCCGCATCAACTTGCCGAAAACATCGAGACGCTCTTCCTCGAGAAAAGCATGACGTCGCATGCCGCGTTCAACCGGCTGTTCGACGAGACCATGGCCTCGCTGCGCTTCTCCGTCGCCGGCGAGCCGGAACCGTTCTCGCTCGAACCGACGCTCAACCTGATGATGCATGCCGACGGCAAGAAGCGTCAGGCGGGTGCCGAAGCGCTGGCCAAAGTGTTCAGCGATAACATCCGGCTGTTTACGCTGGTGACCAACACGCTTGCCAAAGACAAGGAGATCTTTGATCGCTGGCACCACTACGTTGATGTGGCCGACAGCCGCCATCTCGATAACCGTGTCGAGCGCGAGGTGGTCGATGCGCTCGTCGCCGCCGTTCGGCAGGCTTATCCGCGCACCGCGCATCGCTACTACCGTATGAAGGCGAAGTGGCTGGGGATGGACAAGCTCGCCCACTGGGACCGCAATGCACCGCTGCCTGAAAAACCCGAGCGCATCATCCCCTGGAAAAGCGCCGAACAGCTGGTGCTGCGCGCTTACGGTGGGTTTGCTCCCGAGATGGCCGAGATCGCCGGGCGCTTCTTCGAGCGCCGCTGGATCGATGCGCCGGTGCGCCCCGGCAAGACACCCGGTGCCTTCTCGCATCCGACGGTGCCCTCGGTGCATCCTTATGTGCTGATGAACTACCAGGGCAAACCTCGGGACGTGATGACGCTCGCCCATGAATTGGGCCACGGTGTGCATCAGGTTCTGGCCGCGGCCCAAGGCCCGTTGCTGGCGCAGACACCGCTGACTCTCGCCGAGACTGCCTCAGTGTTCGGCGAAATGCTGACCTTCAAGGCGCTGCTGGCTGAGACTACGAATTCGCGCGAGCGCAAAGCCATGATCGCGCAAAAGGTCGAGGACATGCTCAACACAGTCGCGCGCCAGATCGCGTTCTACACCTTCGAGCGCAGGGTGCATGAGGCGCGCCGACAGGGTGAGCTCACCTCCGAGCAGCTCGGTCAGTTCTGGCTCGAAGTGCAACGCGAGAGCCTTGGCGACGCCATCGACATCAAGCCTGGCTACGAGACGTTCTGGGCTTACATCCCGCACTTCATCCATTCGCCGTTCTACGTCTATGCCTATGCGTTCGGCGACTGCCTCGTGAATTCGCTCTATGGCCTCTATCAGGAAGCGCATCCGGGTTTCGTGGCCAAATATTTCGATCTGTTGAAAGCGGGTGGCTCGAAGCATCATTCGGAGTTGCTGGCGCCGTTTGGACTCGATGCCCGCGATCCCGCGTTCTGGCAGAAAGGCCTCAATGTTTTGGAAGGCATGATCGACGAGCTCGAGGCGATGGCATGATGGGAGCGAGGCGACGGCCATGAGCGAGCATCCTGTCCCGCTGCGGCCGGAACCAGCAGCCTCGGCTTTGGCTTTGTGGCGGCCGTTGACGCGTGATCCGGTGCTGCTGGCCGAACGGGTGGGGCGCTGGCACTTGATATACGCCATACTCGGCACGATTGCTTGCGCCTTGCTGGCGGTCGCGCTGCTCAGCATTATTGACCATGGGCTCGAAACCCTTGCCAATCGGACCGGCACGCGTGCCGCTTACGATCGCGCCGGTGAGCCCAACGTGTTTTTCCTGCCGGGCAACGTCTACACGTTCCTCAACAATGCCTTGTTCGGGGTCGCGCTGATAGCAGTGGCGACGGCGCTCGCAGCGCTCCATCTCCGATCGCCCGGCTATTTCTGGCGGTATCACGGACCAGGCGGCGCTGCCCTCTTCTTCAAGACTGCGGCCGCCATGATCGTCGTGACGCTGGCCGGCTCTGCGTACGAGTACATCAAGAACCCCGCCAGCTTTGCTCTGCGCACCGACTTTGGCCGCATTTACCTGCTCTCGGTGGCGGCGGGAATCGGCGCCCTGCTCTTGCAGACGCTTGGCGAGGAAGCGGTTTTCCGCGGTTATCTATTGCGCGTATGGGGCGCGCTGGTGCCAATCCGCGCGGCAATGGTGGCGGCCCTGGTCACCGGCTTCACCATGCTGCACACGGTAAATTCCGATTTTCGCACCGACTTCATGTTCAACTTCATCGGCTTTCTGCTGGTCGAGGTGATCTACTACTGGGTGCTGTTTCGAACGGGAAGCCTCGCGGCCACTTGGGGGCTGCACTTCGCCAACAATCTGCTGGCCGGAATTCTCGTCATCACCGTGCCGGGCAGCGCGCCGGACATGGGGCTTTTCGTCTTCACCGATCCGGTGCTGAGTGCGGGCGGGACGCGCCTCAAGTCACCAACTGCCTATATCGAACTTGGTCTTTCGATGTCAGCGCTGGTTGTTCTGTTGAGCTGGCGCCGTTCGCCGTTTCATCTGGCCGAGGCACCGCTGCCGGCGATCCCTGAACCGCCGCAACCAGCACCCGTCGATGTCATGCCATCCGACGTGCCGGCCAGCGCGCCCGAGCCGCCAACGGTGTGAGCCCGCGTCACCGCTTCTCCAAGCCCAGTTCTTCGCCTGGCGGGAAAGGTGCCAGCAGTGCCGTCACCATTTGCGTCGTCACCTCCTCGATCTCGCTCGGCTGCCACTTCGGCTGCTTGTCTTTGTCGACGAGGAGCGCGCGCACGCCTTCCAGAAACTCGCCCTTCTCGAACAGTCGCGTACACAGCCGATACTCGACATTGAGGGCGGCCTCGAGCGAAGGTAAGTGCCGCGCCTGCCGGATCGCCGCCAGCGTCGCCTTCAAAGCCAACGGCGACTTCTGTAGCAGATCGGTGCGCGCCTTCTGGGCCCACTCAGCGGTCGTCGTGTTGAGGTCGCGCAAGATGCCCTCCACGGTTGGTAGCGCAAAGACGCGATCAATCTGCGTCTGCAGGGCCATCAGGGGCGATGTTGGCACCGGGTGCTCGTCGGCCAGCGCCTCGATGATTTCGTCGACAGGCGCACCGCCGGCATCGATCAGGCGCTGCTTAACCTGCGCCAAGACATTGGCCGGCGCATAAGTGCCGGCAAAGCCTGCCTGAACGGCGTCAGAGCCGGTCATGCGGGAGCCGGTCAGCCCAAGATAGATGCCGAGCGCGCCGGGCGAATGGGCGAGCAGCCACGTTCCCCCGACATCAGGAATGAGGCCGATGCCGGTCTCGGGCATGGCCAGCATCGAGCGCTCGGTGACGATGCGATACTGGGCATGCGATGAGAGGCCGATGCCGCCGCCCATGACGATGCCGTCCTGGATGGCGACAAACGGTTTGGGATAGCGATGGATCAGCGCATTGAGGCGATACTCCTCCCGCCAAAACGCGCGCGCTAGCTCCGAGCCCTTGGCGCGGCTCTCATAAAGCGAGAGCACATCGCCGCCCGCGCAGAAGGCACGATCGCCGGTGCCCTCCAGCAGCACCAGCGCTACTTTTGGATCAGCCTTCCAAGCGTTGAGCGCTGCCCAAATGTCACGCACCATGGCCAGCGTCAGCGCATTAAGCGCCTTTGGCCGGTTGAGCGTGATGCGCCCGGCGCGGCCTTCGATGCGGATCAGGACTTCGGGTTCGGAGGTGGAAGGCGTTGTCATCGTGGTCCAGCATCTGCCATTGACGGATGCCGGAGACCTAGCACGGCGGCAGTCTGGGCGCGACCTGCCTTCGCAGTCGCGACAGGCCCGAGATCAGAACCGGCGGCCGTAGCGCACGCCCCAGACGTCGAGGCCTTCGTTGAAGTCCTGCGTGTAGCCGTTCGAGATGTGCTCGAAATAGAACGAGATGCTGTCACGCCCATTCCACCGCCAGCCGATCTCAGCCGGAATGTGAAACAGGATGCGCGAGCCGAGCGCCTTGCGCGTCGCATCGATGGGCTCGGTATTGCCGTCATGAATGGCGGCGCCGAGGCCGGTCGCCAGGAAGATGCCGGCCGGTCCCTCGAGCTCCCAACGGGCATCGACGTAGCCTTTGGACGTGGCGCCGCGCGTATTGACGGTGGCACCGATGGCGGGCCGCAGCGTGCCCCAGAACACGTTGATGTGCGGGCGCAGCAATACTTCGACGTTGATGTCGGCCGACTGCGGCTCGCGCCGGAAGCCGCTCCAGATGTCACCGGGATCGTGGTAGAGGCCGCCAATCTTGATTTCGTTGATCAGCCCTTGGGCGCAGGTAACGGCGGGCCATAGCAGGCCGAGGCACAGAGCAGCAGCGGTGACTCTCGGCGCGAGTGGGTAGGCATCGCGCGGCTGCGAGCGCTGTTGCTTGAGTATCGAATGTATCATGGGCCGCAACGCTGAACTGCGTCGCGGCCCATGGCAATCAAAATGCGTATGGTGGCAAATTGCAATGCCCACGAATGCGGTTTCAAGGTATCACGTGGGCATCACGCACCCGTCTCAATGCCCGCTGCCGGCACCAATGACGTAGATGCACAGGAACAGAAACAGCCACACCACGTCGACGAAGTGCCAGTACCACGCAGCAGCCTCGAAGCCGAAGTGCTGCTTCGGCGAGAAGTGACCCTTCATGGCCCGGAACAGGCAGACGGCCAGGAAGATGGTGCCAATGATGACATGGGCGCCGTGGAAGCCGGTCGCCATGAAGAACGTGGCGCCGTAGATGTGGCCTGAGAACTTGAACGCGGCATGGCCGTACTCGTAGGCCTGCAGCGCCGTGAACATCAGCCCGAGCACGACGGTGACGGCTAGGCCCCAGATCAGACCCTTGCGGTTGTTCTCGAGCAGCGCGTGGTGGGCCCACGTTACGGTGGTGCCTGACAGCAGCAGGATCAGCGTATTGACCAGCGGCAGGCCCCAGGGATCGAACGTAGACGTGAAGTTGGGCGACGGTTTGGGTGGCCAAACACCGCCCGTCAAGGCGTTGCGATCAACCATGCCGATCAGATCGCGGCCCGCCGACACAATGCCCTTGCTGTCGGTGATCGGCAGCGGTTCGACCGCGGCTGGGAACAACGACACGTCGAAATAGGCCCAGAACCAGGCGACGAAGAACATCACTTCCGAGGCGATGAACAGGATCATGCCGTAGCGCAAGTGCAGGCGAACCACCGGGGTGTGATCACCGCCATGGGCCTCGTTGATGACATCGCGCCACCACATGATCATGGTGAACAGGACGCCGAGGAAGCCCACGAAGAAGCAGGCCGAGCCGCGCATACCGAGCAGGACCGCCTTCGGGTCGCCCATTGTTTTCATCCAGACGATGGCGCCAACTGCCATGATGAAAGCGAAGATCGAGCCTACCAGCGGCCAGGGGCTGGGATCGACCAGGTGATAATCGTGATGCTTGTTCGCGTGGGCGTCTGCCATGCTGCCGTCTCCCGTGTCCCCGAACCTGATGTCCGTCGCGCCACACGCGGCCGGACTGTCTCGAATGCGGCCGTTACATCCGGCCAAATCCTGTACGCATCGTCGTCAGTGCCTCAACCCGGCGGCTTTGCCGGAGGTGGCGTGCCTGCGCTCTTTGGCCCCTTCGGCTTGTCGACGGGAAAGAACGTGTAAGACAGCGTGATGTTGCGCACCTGGGCGCCGTCGAGATCCTTCACGATCGCCGGATCGACGAAGAAGCTCACGGGCATCTCAACCGTCTCGCCCGGTTCCAGCCGTTGCTCAGTGAAGCAGAAGCATTCGATCTTGTTGAAGAAGGCGCCAATCTGATCCGGCGTCACGTTGAAGGTGGCGGAGCCCACCACGGCCTGGGTTGAACGGTTGGTCACCCTGTAGAAGGCCAGCGCGTTCTCGCCGATGCGCACATCCATGGTCGGCACCACGGCCTGAAACTCCCAGTTGAGGCCAGGGCCGACGTTGGCATCGAAACGGACGTTGACGATGCGGTCGAGGATCTCGGTCGAGGGCTTGTCGGCGCGCTGCGTCGTGCCAGCAAAACCGGTCACTTGGCAAAACAGGCGGTAAAGCGGCACCGACGCGTAGGCGAGACCCAGCATGCCCACAGCCAGCATGGCGCTGAAAAGCGCGACGCGGGTGTTGCGCCGTTGATTCGCTGCTGCTGTCGCCAGTCGATCCATGGGGGCTGAAGCTACTTTCCGGCTCAGAGGCTGCGATTGAAGACGTTACCGCCGAGGCGGACGATGGTGGCGGCGTAGAACAGTGCCACCATGGCGGTCAAGACCAGGGCGATGGCGATCGACCGCAGCTTCTGCGGGCGCTTATCTGTGGGCGTGCGCGAGAATGAGTAGAGGCAGGCGATGCCAATGGCCACCCCTACCGTGAACGGCGCGCGGTAGGCGAGTGTACGCCAGATGCCGCTGGCGACGGCGATCACCTCGACGAGCGCCACCAGTCCGATCAGGGCCCAGGTGCCCTTGCGGATCAGATCGTCGCCGTAGCGTGTTCCCTTGTCGGCCACTGTCAGCGGTTCTCCGTTCATGCGCTGGCCATCAGCACCAGTCGTTCGACCAGAATGACAGCGAACAGCAGGAAGAGATAAAAAATTGAGAAGCCGAACAACCGCCAGCAGGCCCGCGTCGCCGCTTCGCCTTGGGTTTCGCGCCACACTTTCAGCGCCAGCGCCATGAACACACCACCGACTACCGTGGATGTGATGCCGTAGGCGATGCCTCCGAGCCCGGTGAGGACGGGCGCCGCCGCCACTGCCACCATCAGCGCGCTATAAATGACGATCTGGCGCCGCGTCTCGTGCGGGCCCGCCGCCACCGGCAGCATCGGCACGCCGACGCGCTCGTAATCCTTCGTCTTGATCAAAGCCAGCGCCCAGAAGTGGGGTGGAGTCCACATGAAGATGATCAAGAACAGCAGCACGCTGTCGAGGCTGATGGAGCCGGTGACGGCGGCCCAACCGATCATCGGCGGGAACGCCCCGGCAGCACCGCCGATGACGATGTTCTGCGCCGTCCATCGTTTCAGCCACATCGTATAGACGACGGCGTAGAAGAAGATCGTGAAGGCCAGCAATCCGGCAGCGATCCAATTTACAGTCACGCCAAGTACGAATACTGAGCCGAGCGCCAGGATCATCCCGAAAGTCAGTGCTTCATCGGGGGTGATCCGGCCGGCGGGGATTGGCCGGGTTGCGGTGCGCTCCATGCGAGCATCGATGTCAGCGTCCCACCACATGTTGAGGGCGCCGGAAGCACCGGCACCGACCGCGATGGCCAGGATGGCAATGAGACCGAGCAAGGGATGGATATGGCCGGGAGCAGCAACTAGGCCCGTCAGCGCCGTGAACACGACGAGCGACATGACGCGCGGCTTCATCAACGCGAAATAGTCACCGACCGAACCGATGGTCGCGGTCCGGTCCGGTTGCTGGTTGGTGGCGATACTGGCGCGGGACATATGTCTGCTCATGACGCCGAGGCCGGCAGGACGCTATGACCGTTTCCGGCATAGCGCCTGCTCATGACCCTGGTCAGTGGTGGGCTTCGGGAACCTTCGGCAGCGTCTCGAACTGATGGAACGGCGGCGGTGAGGTCAGCGTCCATTCCAGGGTGTCGGCACCGACACCCCAAGGATTGTCGCCGGCCTTCTCCTTTTTCAGGAACGCCATGATGACGCCCGCGAAGAAGATCAGCGTTGCTACGGCCGTCATGTAGGAGCCGTACGAGGACACTTTGTTCCAGTAGGCGAAGGCGTCGGGGTAGTCAACGTAGCGGCGCGGCATGCCGGCAAGGCCGAGGAAGTGCTGCGGGAAGAACAGTATGTTGGCGCCAACGAAGGTCAGGTAGAAATGAACCTTGCCGATCGTCTCATTGTACATGTAGCCCGACATCTTCGGGAACCAGTAGTACCAGCCGGCGAAGATGGCGAACACGGCGCCGAGAGAGAGCACGTAGTGGAAGTGGGCCACCACGTAGTAGGTGTCGTGCAGGGCGCGATCGACGCCGGCGTTGGCCAGCATGACGCCCGTGACGCCGCCGACCGTGAACAGGAAGATGAAGCCCAGCGCCCACAGCATCGGCACCGTGAAGCGGATCGAGCCGCCCCACATGGTGGCGATCCAGGAGAAGATCTTCACGCCCGTCGGCACCGCGATGACCATCGTTGCGAACACGAAGTAGGCCTGCGCCTGCACGCCCATGCCGGAGGTATACATGTGGTGCGCCCAGACGACGAAGCCGACAAGGCCGATGGCGACCATGGCGTAGGCCATGCCGAGATAACCGAACACGGGCTTGCGCGAGAACGTCGAGACGACATGACTGATCATGCCGAAGCCCGGCAGGATGAGAATATAGACCTCGGGGTGGCCGAAGAACCAGAACAAGTGCTGATAGAGCAGCGGATCACCGCCACCGGCTGCCGAGAAGAACGTGGTGCCGAAGTTGCGGTCGGTCAGCAACATGGTGATGGCGCCGGCGAGCACGGGCAGCGACAGCAGCAGCAAGAACGCCGTTACCAGAACGGACCAGACGAACAGTGGCATCTTGTGCAACGTCATGCCCGGCGTGCGCATGTTGAAGATGGTGGTGATGAAGTTCACCGCACCCAGGATCGACGACGCGCCGGCCAGATGCAACGACAGGATGGCGAAGTCCATGGCCGGGCCGGGGTGGCCTGAGGTCGAGAGCGGGGCGTAGACCGTCCAGCCGCCGCCGACACCGCAGCCCGAACGGTCGCCGCCGATGACGCAGGTTCCCGCACCCTCGACGAACATCGAGATGACCAGCAGCGCGAATGAGGCCGGCAGCAGCCAGAACGAGATGTTGTTCATGCGCGGGAACGCCATATCCGGCGCACCAATCTGCAAAGGCACGAACCAGTTGCCGAAACCGCCGATCATGGCGGGCATCACCATGAAGAACACCATGATGAGACCATGGCCGGTGACGAAGACGTTGAAGGTGTGCGAATTGACGAAGTACTGCATGCCGGGCTCGGCGAGTTCGAGCCGCATCATGACGGAGAGAAAGCCGCCGACCACCCCCGCCATCATGGCGAAGATCAGGTACATCGTGCCGATGTCCTTGTGGTTGGTCGAATACAGCCAGCGCTTCATACCGTAGGAGGTATGGGCGTGATCGTCGTGGCCGTGGTCTGCGTGGGCTTTGTTTGCCATGGGCGGTAGCCTTGCGTGCGTTACGGTCTCGTTGTGCCGTCGTATTGTTTCGGCGGTGCAGTGCCAGTCAACGGATGCTGGCGCCGCGAGTTTCTCGAGGGATCGCTCAGCGACCTGCGGCGGGCTGCGCGGTGACGATCTGGCCGCCAGCAGGCACGCCCGGCTCGGCAGCCGTCTTGACACCGGCATGCTCCAGCGCAGCCTTCTGCAGGATGTCACGCGCCTTGTTGCGATCGCGGGCCTTCATGGCTGCCATCCATTCATTGAAGACGCTTTCCTTCACGACGCGCACCGCAATCGGCATGAATGCATGATCTTTGCCGCACAATTCAGAGCACTGGCCGTAGAAGATGCCTTCCTTCTTGGCTCGGAACCACGTGGCGGTGGTACGGCCGGGAACGGCGTCAACCTTGGAGCCGAACGAGGGAATGGTCCAGTTGTGGATGACGTCGCTGGCGGTGACGAGCACGTGGACGTTCTTGTTGACGGGAACTACGACCTCGTTGTTGACGGCCAGCAGGCGGGGTGCCGGAATGCCCTTGGCAATCAGCGCCTCCCGCTCGGCGTCGTTCAGCATGGTGGTGACGAACTCCACCGGCCGGTTGTTGCTGCCGAGATGATCGGGGTAAGCGTGCGTCCAGTTCCACTGGTTGCCCGTGGCCTTTATCGTCAGATCCGGCGTCGGGTAGGTGTACTGTTTGAACAGCAGCTTGAACGATGGGATCGAGATTGCCACCAGGATCAGCACCGGAATGAACGTCCAGGCGACTTCCAGCGCTGAATTGTGCGAGGTCTTGGTCGGGACGGGATTGGCCTTCTCATTGAACTTGACCACGACGTAGATCATCAGCGCCAGTACGAACAACGCGATGGCGATGATCACATAGTTGACCACATCGTAGAGCCAGTTGATGTCCTCGGCGATTTCCGTCACCGGCTTCTGCAACCCCAACTGGCGGTCGCTCGGTTGGCCTTCACCGGCACGGACGGCCGTCGCGGCAAGAACCAAACCTGCCATCAATCCGAGGAGCGCGCTCGAGGCCTTGCTCCACCACCGCATCGTCATCCGATCCATCCCTGCTTGCCTGCTCGCTCGTGCTCACCGCTTTTGTCGCGCCACCCGCTCATGCCGCGAGGCGCGGTGCATCCCCGATGCCGGTTGCACTTCTGCGTTTGATCCCAGCTTAACTCGGCATTTCGACCACGTCTCATTGTCTAGCCGCAATCCATGCCCGGCGACGATGCCGCCATTGGCCGCGACCCCCAGGTTCAGACCACGCTTCCCGGACGGCCGTCGCGATGGAAATCGCGCGCATTCAGCCGCATCGGGAGCCACAGGTCGGTGCACGGCACCAGCTCCATTTAAGTCAGCGCCAGGCACGAGATGCCCGCGAGGTTAGTGATTTGAGACTCATGAGCAGGATCGCGACGTACTGGTACCGCGCCGGGACATGAGCATGCTGGTTCCGAGGTCTCAAGGATGCACCGCTGCGGCATATCGCGGCACGGCGGACGTTGCTAGGGGGGGCGAACAGCTCGCAGGGCGGCGAGGCCCACTTTGGCCCCAATCGTTTGCGAGACGACGGAGCGTTGACTCCGGGGCCGTTAGCGCTCGTGCAGCCGCCATCCTGATGAAGCGAGGCTGGCGAAATGGCGCGAACAGGTCTAGCCAGCGGGGCATCGGGGCGGGCGGCGATGGAATTCCGGGAGCGGCACGTGAAGCGGACTTGCGAGCAGACGTGCAAGCTGACTGACGGCACTGGGCTGAACCGGGGGCGGTCGGCATGGCGCAGATTGCTGCGCCACACCAGCGTTGCAGCCTTGCTGGCCGGCTTTACTGGCGGTGTGGCCACCGCGCCAGCGTCAGCACAGGACGGTACGGTCAAAGCACAACACGGTGACTGGCAAATCGTGTGCAAGCCACCGCCGCCGGGTGCCAAGAATGAGGCCTGTGCGCTGGTCCAAAGCGTTACGGCGGAGGATCGCAACAACGTCGGTTTGACGGTTTATTTCCAGAAATTTGCCAATGGAACCCGTGTGTTGCGCGTGTTCGCCCCACTTGGCGTGCTGCTGCCTCCGGGCTTGGGCCTCAAGATCGATGACAAAGACGTCGGCAATGCGCCTTTTCTGCGCTGCCATAACTTCGCGTGCTATGCCCAGGTCGTGGTCGAGGATAAACTGGTCGAGCAACTGAAGACCGGCAAGACGGCCGTGTTCATTATCTTCCAGACCGAGGAGGCCGGGATCGGCATCCCAATTTCGCTCGTCGGGTTCGAAAAGGCGCTCGCCGCGCTCAAATAGGCCGGTCTTCGGCATGGAAACGTAGCATCGCGGCAGCAGTCTCATGGCCTGCCCCAATGCATTGCCGTTTGCGGCTCCGCACTGTTGAATCAGCGTAGTCGGCCACCGCCCTGTCTTTTGCCATGTTGTTGGTCTACCTCTGGATATAGGGGGAGCGCGACATGCCTGCGGAGGTTCGGCGTGCGGCAATTGAACTCCAGTTTGCTGCCAAAATTCGAAAGCAAGGCCGCCCGACGGCGGCGGCGGCTCAACCTGTTCCAGCCACCCTTCCGCAAGTATGTGGCTGGGTTGACCTCGACCTCGCCGGCCATCGAAGATCTGGCCGATAGCTTTCCAGCCCTCTTGTTCGCTATGGCGACGGGTTACGGCACCGCGTCCGGCCGTGAAGCTGCATTCCGGGCTGTCGTTGATGGTCAAGCACTGAAAGAAGCCGCGACCCTGCTCGGGCTGCCGATGTGGACGCGACGAATCCCGGCAGGCGCGCTGGCGGAGTCGTTTCCGCTCTTGCCCTTGGACGAGGCGTTCGCGCTCGAGGTTGTCAATCGGATCCCGCAAGGCGTCGCCGATTGCCAAACGTGGCTGGACCGCTTCCTGACAGGGCTGCGGCTGGTTGGCCGCGATATGGGCGTGTGGATTGCACGTGAGCCGAGGCTCATGCCACCGGCCATCAGCGACGAAATGTTTCAGTGGCTGCTGGCCTGGGCCTGGGTCAGCATTACGCCGACCAGTCCGGGACACCGGATGCTGCGCGGCAGCTGGGCACTTGATGTCGGCCTGAAGCGGGCTGTGGATGAGTTGGCGGTGTGGCGCAAGCGTATCGATCTGATCGGCGCGCTGGCAGACGCCAATCGCGATCCTTGGTATGCCGACGCCCAATTGGGCGGCTATGAGATCGTGCAGCTGAAATCGGTGGATGATTTCATCGCCGAGAGTTCAGTCATGGAGAACTGTCTCGACCAATATGCCGCGCATCTGGCGTATGGCCGGGTGCGCATTTTCAGCATCCGGCGCGAGGGGCGCGCGATTGCCGACATCGAATTGACCATTCGCGCCGACAAGCCGTCTGAAGCTTGCCTATCACAGGTTCGGGGCCCACGGAACCGTCGCGCGCCGCCGGGTGTCTGGCAGGTCGTAACGGCTTGGCTCGAGGCGCAGCCACGGCGCCCGCTGAGCGCAGTCTCGACGCCTGCCGGCTTGGCGCGCGAGCACCTCGACCATTTCTGGAGACCCTACATCATTACCATCGATGCCGCGGGCTTGACGTTGCGCCTGCCGAGCGCGGTGGTTGCCCGCGACCGCTTGCGGGGCGAGGTGCGCACGCAGCCTCCAGTTGCAGCACCGCGCGCCATCGAGCCGCCGCCGACGCTGGTGCAACGCATGGTACGGGTAGCTGGCCGGGGCGGCTAAGCGGGAAAGGCCAGACTCGAGAGGGCTAGGCCCGACACACCGTGCGCGGCACAATCCTGAAGGCTCACGCGGCTTTTCGGGCGGCCGCTGGCTGAGCTGCTTCCCGTGGGGACGCCGCGGCATCCGGAACCCAGAGGAGATCGCGCGTCGCTGACGCACCTGCGCCAACAGGATCGGTCTGTGGCGGCGTCAAGTTCAAGGCGAGCTGCCAAAGTCCAACCACCTGCGTGGCGAAGTCCATGTAGTCCCGCCCCGCTTGGTGCCAAAAATCCGTTTGCGCGGCGACGAAATCCTGTGGTGAACGACACGTCGTGACGCGCGTTGCCAGATCAAACTGGGCACGGGCGCGATGGCCGACGAAACTGGTGGCCGCCATCTGCGTGCACAAAGCGTGGCGGCCAAGAGGCTCGGCTCGCGCCAGCACGGCGCTGTATATGGCCCATGCCGGTTGGGAGTCCACAGGCACCGATGCTTCGGCGCGCGAGTTGGAACCAGGCTGACGTGACTCTGACATGACCCCACTGCTCCTATGACTGACGAGGAACACGCATTGCGCTGCCGTCCGTTGCGCCGACGCCCATCGGTGAGGCTCGACCGGCATGCTGCAAGCGCTAACTACTCCCTCCCTCCCGGTCGCGCAACAAAAACGCCATACAACTGTAGCGAATCAGTTCCAAGCATCATGCAGCGATAAGCCGTGCCAACGTCTCGAGGCGATCGGCTTCCGCGGCGGGCTTGTCCCAGCGTACTCTGGCAAATCGTGGAAATCGCATGGCAATTCCGGACTTGTGGCGGGCCGACTGCTGCACGGCATCGAAAGCGATTTCGACCACCAGTAACGGGGCCAGCGCCCGCACAGGGCCGAAACGATCAGTGGTGTTGTCACGCACAAAGCGGTCGAGGCGGGCGAGTTCCGCGTCAGTAAACCCTGAGTAGGCCTTGCCCACGGGAACGAGCTTTGGTGGCTGCTTTGGGCCGCCATTGTCGGTCCAGACGCCGAAGGTGAAATCAGAATAGAACGAGGAGCGCTTGCCGGAGCCGCGCTGGGCATACATGAGGACGCAATCGGCAGTCAGCGGCGCTCGTTTCCACTTGTACCAGTGACCTTTGGGGCGGCCCGGAAGGTAGGGGCTCGACCGCCGTTTCAGCATCAAGCCTTCGATGCCGGCGACTCGGGCATCGCCACGAATGGCTTCCAGTTCCGGTTTGCTGGCCGCATTGATAAGCGGAGAAAGGTCTGTGCGGGGTGGCGACGTGGCTGCATACCAATCGGCGAGGTGCTGGCGACGCTGATCGAACGTCAGCGTCCGCAGATCCTCGCCGCCGATCTCGAGCACATCGTACAGGCGAACGTGAGCTGGATAGTCGCTGAGCATGCGTTTGCTGACGGTGCGCCGGTTGAGCCGCTGCTGCAAGTCGTTGAATGGCGCCACCTCGCCAGCGCGCACGACCAGCAATTCGCCATCCAGCACAGCATCGAAGCGGAGTGCCTCGAGCAGGTCAGGGAAGCTTTTGCCAATGTCATCGCCGGTGCGGGAATAAAGTCGCACCTCGCCACGAGCCGCCGCGATTTGGATGCGGATGCCGTCCCATTTCCACTCGGCAGCAAAATCGCTGAGATCGAGATTGGACCACTCGTCTTCCTCCAGCGGATGCGACAGCATCATGGGCCGAAAAACCGGCGCGCCGCGCACATCCGGCTGTGGTCCGCGCCCCTCAAGCCAAGCGAACAGCGCGGGATAGGGTGGGCGCTGGCCGTGCCACACCTCCTCGATGGCGTCTACATCGACACCGCCAAGCTCGGCCAGCGCTGTCTTGGCAAGCCGCCCGGATACGCCGACACGAAGGGCGCCAGTCAGCAGCTTCAAGAGTGCCCACCTGCCCGTCGTGTCGAGTTGGTCAAGCCAGGCTTCCAGGCGTTCGCCCAAGCGGTTGCGATCGATGAGGGCGAGTTCCGTCACCACGTCGGCCAGACTCAACGGCGCGTTCGCGGTGTCCTGCGCAGGATCAGGCCACAGCAGCGCTACCGTCTCGGCGGTGTCGCCCACGTAGTCTCGAGAAAGTCGATACAGCTCCGGATCGAAGCGGCGCTCCATGATCTCGCCCAGCGTGCGGCGGACAGGCAACGACAATGGCAAGCCGTCGGTCAGCGCCGCCAAGGCATAGCCACGGTCGGGGTCCGGCGTCGCGCGGAGATAGGTCGTGATCAGCCTTAGCTTGGCGTTACGTTGGGGTGTATAGACGAGGCGATCGAGCAGTTCGGCGAAGCGATTCATTCCGCGTCGTCCTCGCGCCCAACGAGTGCCAGCGCGCGAGCCCGGCGGCCCATGCGTTGCGCCTGATGCACCAGTGCTTCCTCGCGGCCGTGCGTGACCCAGATCTCCTCTGCACCCGAAGCTTCTATGTTGGCGACCAGCTCCGGCCAGTCGACGTGATCGGAGATGATCAGGGGCAACTCGACGCCGCGCTGACGGGCCCGGCCACGCACGCGCATCCAGCCCGAGACAAGCACCGTCACGGGATCAACGAGACGCCGCGACCAGCGGTCGGCGAGGGCAGACGGCGGGGCCAGCACGATCTCGCCAGCGAGAGTTTGCGTCGCGTCGGCGACTTTGCGCAATTCACCGAGTTCGATTCCAATCTCGCGATAGAGATCGCACAGCGCCACGAGTGCGCCGTGCAACCAGATCGGGCGATCGTAACCGGCTTGCCGCAGCAGCGCGATGAGGCGTTGGCACTTGCCGAGACCATAGACGCCGACCAGATGCGTGCGCTCTGGAAAGAGCTGTTGCGAAGCGAGTAGTTTGGCAATTTCGCCTGTGTCAGGGGGATGCCGGAAGACCGGCAAGCCAAAGGTCGCCTCGGTGATCAGCAGATCGCAGGTGGTGGATTCCCACGCTGTGCAGGTGGGATCGGGGCGGCACTTATAGTCGCCGGTGACGACAGCTCGGCGTCCCCGATATTCGATCAACACCTGGGCGCTGCCGAGGATGTGGCCCGCGGGCAATAGTGTCACCGTCACATCACCTATGCGGCGAGGTTCGCCGAGGCGCAGCGGTTCCTGCGCATTCCCCGCACTTGCCCCCATGCGCACGCGCATAACGGCGAGTGTCTCGGGCGTTGCCAGCACGGCTTGATGCCCGGGCCGCGCATGATCGGAATGACCATGCGTGACGATGGCACGGTCTACTGCCACGTGTGGATCGATGTAGAAGCCACCGGGCACACAATAGAGGCCCGATGCCGCCGGACGAAGCCAGCTCGCAAAGTCGGCCGCATCGGGTTCGTCAGTCATCGCAATCAACAATCTCCGTGACCCACCCATGCGTGTTCACAAGCGATAAATGCACCGGTTTAGACTTCCGGTAACCGGCGATCCCTGCGACAGTGAGAGCATCCTATTCGCGGTCCTTTGGAGGCCCCAGAACGCGCATGCAACTTCTCATCCCGACGGCTGAAACCATAGCAAAGATCCTGAAGGCACGCGGCGAGACCGTGGCCATTGCCGAATCGTCGGCAGGCGGCCTCATCTCGGCGGCGCTGCTCGCGGTGCCGGGCGCCTCGGCTTACTTCCTCGGCGGCGCCGTTGTCTATACCAAGCAATCGCGTGATGCGCTGGCCGGCATCTCCATGGCCGATCTCAAATCACGCGGCATTCGCTCCTCCAGCGAGCCATATGCCGCGCTGCTGGCGGAAAGGCTCAAGGCGAAGCATGGCGCCATTTGGGGCCTGGCGGAAACCGGTGCCGCCGGTCCAACCGGCAACCGCTACGGCGATCCGGCCGGCCACACGTGCGTCGCGGTGTGCGGACCCGTCATGAAAACACTGACATTACGCACAGGTAGCGCCGACAGGCCCGGAAACATGCGTGCGTTTGCGCTGGAAGCCCTAGAGACCCTCGCCGACATTCTCAAGGCTTTGCCGCCCGCGGTCGGCAAGCCTTGAGCTCAGCGGCAACCCTCGTTCGCATGGCATCGACACTACACCAAGCAAATCACCAATCAGAAACGCAAAGGAAGCACCATGGATCTCGGACTTAAAGGCAAGCGTGTCCTCATCACCGGCGGTTCGAAGGGCATCGGCGCATCGCTCGGCCACGCCTTCGCCGCCGAAGGCGCCAACATCATCCTCGTGTCGCGCTCAGGAGAGGCTCTGAAGGTCACTGGCGATGCCATCCGCTCGCGGCATCAGGTGTCGGTCGAGACGCACGCCGCCGACCTATCGAGGAGCGAGGCCCGTGAGGAGACGATGAAAAAGTTTCCCAACATCGATATCCTCTGCAACAACGCTGGCGCCATTCCCGGCGGCTCGATCTTTGATCTCTCGATGGAGAAATGGATCGAGTCCTGGCAGCTCAAGGTGTTCGGCTACGTACATATGACCAAGTTGGCGCTGGAGCAGATGAAGCCGCGCAAATCCGGCATCATCGTCAACATTATCGGCATGGCCGGCCCGAACGTACGCTACGATTACGTCTGTGGCTCCACCGGCAACGCCGGCCTCAACGCCTTCACCAAGGCAATCGGCTCCCGCACCCCGGACTACGGCGTCCGCTGCTTTGGCATCAACCCGGCGGCAACGCGCACCGACCGCATCATGACGCTGTCAAAGGCGCGCGCGAAATCGACCTACAACGATGAGAGCCGGTGGGAGGAGACGCTCGGCGATCTGCCATTCGGGCGCCTGAAGGAGCCGGAGGAAGTGGCGGCGCTGGCTGTCATGCTGTGTGGCCCGCAGGTCGAATATCTCTCCGGCGCGATGATCGACATGGACGGCGGCGGTATGTTCCGGAAGTGACCACAGGTCGCGCGGGCGCTGCGTGCGCTCGCGTGACGCCGCCGGAAACGGTGCGACGTACCCACGGGAGAGACTCTCATGAAACTCGGCATCACGCTGCCGCTGGTCGACATCGGCGGCGATCCAGCGGTCGTGCGTGACTTCGCGCAGGCGGCCGAAGGGCTCGGCTACGATGGCCTTGGTGCGCCTGATCATGTGCTTGGTGTCAACGTCGCGAGCCGCCCGGACTGGGGCAATCGCAATACCTCGAAGGATGTGTTCCACGATCCCTTCGTCATGTTCGGCTTCCTGTCGGCGTGCACGAAGACGATCGAGTTCTCGACGCAGGTGATGATTCTGCCGCAACGCCAGACCGCGCTGGTCGCCAAGCAGGTGGCATCTCTGGATGTTCTCTCCGGTGGGCGTTTCCGTTTCGGCATCGGCATCGGCTGGAACGAGGTCGAGTATGTGGGCTTGAACGAGAGCTTCAAGAACCGCGGCAAACGCTCGGTCGAGCAGGTCGAGGTGATGCAAAAGCTGTGGGCGGAGCCGCATGTCAAGTTCGCGGGCGCGTGGCACACGATCGACGATGCCGGAATCAATCCATTGCCGTTGAAGCGGCGCATCCCACTATGGTACGGCGGCCATGAAGACGTGACGCTGCGGCGGATCGCGAAGTTCGGCGACGGCTGGATCATGCTGGCGCATGGCGTCGACAAGGCGAAGGCGGAATTCGAGAAGCTGCGCGGTTTCGCCAGGGACGCCGGCCGTGATCCGGCATCGATCGGTATCGAGGTTTGGGTGTCGACGGGGACTGGTACGCCGGACGACTGGCGAAAGGAACTCGCCTCCTGGAGGGCACTCGGCGTCACGCAAGCAACGGTGAATTCCACCTACGCGCGCGGGCCGCACACACGCATCGCCGGACGCACGATGGCGGCACACATGGAAGCGATGCAGCAGTATCGCGCCGCGGTGGCCGATCTGCTCTGAGGCGAATCCGGTATCTGGCTTCAGCCTGACACCGCATGCCTGTCGACTCTCACTTCTTCTCTTCGACTTTCTCCACCATGTCGGCCATGCGGCGGCCGATCTGGTCGACCTTCCATTGCGGGATCTTGTATTCCCAGCCGACGGCGCGGGCGTTGATGGTCTCGACTTTCTTCTTCACCGCCTCGCCGTCACCGGCCGCGCTGAACGAGAGCCAAGACGCCTCGCCTTCCTTGCGCAGGCGAAAGGTAACGAGCATGCCGCCGTCAGCCTCGAGCTTGATGATGCTGACCTTGTCGCCGACCGGCGTGGCCGCCAGCCGGCGGACGTCCTCGAGCTCGATGGCTGCGAAACCACCGCCGACCTGATCGACCGAGAAGCCCTGCTTCAGCTTCATGCCTTCGGGAATGGCCTGCGCCAGCTTGAACTTGGCTTCCTTGCCGTCGCCCTTTTCGACCACGATCGGTGCCTCGCCCGGATGTTCAATGATGATCTTGCTGATCGTGTTGGTGTCGAAGTCGAATGCCGTCAGCGCCACCCAATCCTTGAGATCGAGCCCGCCTTTGGGGTCACCCATGGCGAGCCAGGTCTGTGTCTCTGCAGGCCGGCGCACATAGACGCCTCCCTTGCCTGGGCCGAATGCATCCGGCCGCGCCTTGCCGACCACGAGTTCGCCCAGGGCCACACCCTTGGCGTCGAGAACGCGCACGGAGCGGGACTTGGCGTCCTTGCCGGCGGGGTCCTCGAGTTCGAGCAGCTTCCACTTGTCCTTGACAGCAGTGCGCGGCTCCACCAGCTCGACCTGGCGCAAGGCATTCAGCAGATTGCGGACGCGATCAGGGTTGGCGGGATACCCCTCACGTTCGGCGATACGCCAATCGAAGCCCGTGCGCTGCAGCGTAATCTTCTTCTCGCCCTGGCGCAGCTCGATGCTGGCGATGCGCTCGCCTTGCCGCGATAGCTCCGGCAGCAACAGGGTGCCTTCCACCTTGCCGGAGTTGAAGCGGTAGGTCGTCGCGTAGAGGCCAAATGAAAGTAGGACCGAGGCCAGCGCCGCGAGGGCGAGAGCGACGAAATGCTGGGGCTTGATCACGACGGAAGGCTCCTTGGGGCCGCACTACAATGGCCGGTCAACAGGGTACGCTGCTCGTTCAGCCAACGGGTCCGTTCGATTGACGCCGATTGCGGCGCGTGAGGGCCAACGCCAAGCCGCCGAGACCGATCAGCAGCGGCACCACGGCGATGTTGATGAACCTTAGGCGGCGATCGAGATTGTCGATATCCGTCCGTAGCGCGGCTTTGACGTTGCGCAATTCGTGCCGGGTGGCAATCATCTCACTCTTGAAGGTGTCGATGGTCTGCTTGTCCTTCTCCGACAGCATGATGGCTGGCTGTCCGCTGCCTTCGGCGACGCCGCCGCGCGCCTCCATCTTGGAGACCTTCTCCTGAATGTCCTTCAGCTTGAGGGCCAAGCCCTCCTCCTGCTGGCGGAATTTCTGCTCGGCTGAGCGGCGCAGGCGCACGACGCGATCGAAGGGGCGCTCGCTGATGCCGCGCCCGCGCAGATCTGAAAGCGCCGCACCGCCCGCCAATTGCTCAAGGGCATTGACCACGAAGGCGGCGTTGTGAGCCTGTGGCACCGGCACCTGTTGGCCGAGGAAGTCGCGCACCTCGACCCAGAACTGATCGTGCAGCATATCGGCGTCGCCGATCAGGACGACGTTGACCTTGCCCGTGGCAATGTGAGTGCGTGCCGGCTCACTCTTGGCCTTCTCGGCAGCTTCCTTCTCCTTCGCTTCCTTCAGCTTCTCCTCGACTTTTTCCTGCAGTGACTTCTCAGGTGCTCCGGGTGCCGCCGCGTCCTTAGGCTTCTCCTCGGGCTTCGGAGCGCCATCGGGGAAGGCGGATTTGGCATCGCCACTGATGCGGGCAGCAAGAATGTGTCGGCCGGTGTTGGCCGGTTGGAAGGCATTGAGGATGCCAATGGGATTGGGCTGGAAGCGCACCATGTCGGTATTGATAAAGCCAGCCTTGTGCGAGCTTTCCAGGATCGGCTGCACCACCGTCGTGGCGCCGTCGACCTTGACGATGGTGCCGGCCGAGGCCAGATGCAGCTTCTCGATGCTGGCAGCCAGCGGATCTTTTTCGTTGATGTACTCTTTGCCGATTTGCAGCCAGGCGAGATATTGCGACACCTGTGCGCCGCGGCCGCCACGCCCGCCGAACTGCACGCTGCGGGCGATCGCCGGATCGCCGATAACCTTACTGTCGTCGATCTTGACGCCCCAGGCGGCCAGCAGCTTGGCAACCTCCGGGCTCATGGGCAACTGCATGCCCTGCGCGCCCATGGGATTGGTTTCGGTGTGGGGATCGACGAACGCGAGTACACGGCCGCCGCCGAGCACATACTGGTCGATGGCATAGGCTGCGTCGGCTGTGAGGAACATCGGCTGCGCCAGCATCAACACGTCGATGTCGGCGGGAATGCTCTTGACGTTCATGTCGAGCGACCGCAGCTCGAGGAATTCGCGGATCTGCTCGGTGATCATCCACGGCGGCGACGGCTGCCGCATCGGCTGCATCGGATTCTGTCCGCCTTCCATTTGCAGACCGGAGATCAGGCCGACGACGCGCTTCTTCGCCGTGGAGAGCCCATTGATGAGCTTGGTCAGATCGTATTCGAGATAGCGCTCGCGCTCGGGCGTGAAGAATTCCACCAAGGCATCGTTGTCTGTGGTGTTGGAGGCGATAAGGCCGAAATAGCCGTTCTCGCCGTCCTGATTGAGGCGGACCGCCTTGAGCCCCGAGCTTGAGGCGCGATCCTCGGCGTCGGGCGATGTGTCGGGGTCGATGAAGGTCAACACCAGCTTGCCACCGGAGATGTCGCGGTACTGTTCCAGCAGGGCCTTGACGCGCTCGAAGTACTTGCCAAACAACGGCGCCACCTCGCCGAGCTTCTTCGTGTAATAAACACGCACCGAAATCGGTTCCTCGATGCGGCTCAACACCGACCGTGTACCATTCGAGATCGTAAACAGGCGATCTTCGGTCAGGTCGAGCTTGGCGCTGCGGAAGATCAGCGAGGTCAGCAGATTGAAGGTCAGCAGCAGCACGGCGCCGAGTGCGAGCGCGCCCCACGCCAGAGTTCGGCGGTCCAGGCGATTGGCGGCCTGCACCGCTTCCCCCGGCGCCAGCAGCGACCAACCAGTGACGCGCTGCGACAGGCGAGCTGCAGTTTCCTTCATCGTCGGTTTGTGATCGGACATGGAATGCTTTCCCGGATAACGCTCAAGCGGCCTTGCGCTGCTCGATCACGATGACATTGGCGAACAGGAAGAAGACGATCATGGAGAGATAAAACAGCAGCGTCGGCAGTGTGATGACGCCGCGTGTGATCTGCTCGAAGTGATTGAGGAAGCTCAGCGAGGCGATGGCCTGGACGAGGACAGCCGGAGCCCAGCCGCGGAAGAAGTTGAGCACCATCTCAGAGCCGGCCATGACAAGGATAAAGCACAGCGTCGCCGAGACGATGAAGGCGATGACTTGGTTCTTGCTCAGGGCCGAGATGCAGGAGCCGATGGCCAGGAAGGCGCCCGCCATCAGGAAGCTACCCACGTAGCTGGTGAAGATGACGCCGTTGTCTGGATCACCCAGGTGATTGACCGTGAACCACATCGGGATGGTGCAAAGCAACGCGATGCCGATAAAGGCCCAGGCCGCGAGGAACTTGCCGAGAATGGCCTCCCACGCCGAGATGGGCAGGGTCATGAGCAGCTCAATAGTTCCACTCTTGCGCTCCTCGGCCCACAGCCGCATCGCAATGGCCGGCACCAATAGGAGATAAAGCCAAGTGTGATAGGTGAAGAACGGCACCAGATCGGCTTGCCCGCGCTCGAAGAAGTTGCCGATGAAGAACGCGAACGCACCAGTCAGCGCCACAAAGATAACGACGAAGATATAGGCCAGCGGCGAGGTGAAATAGCCGACGAACTCTCGCTTGGCGATGATCCAGACATTATGCATGGGAACGCTCGCTCCGGGCGGAGGTCAAGGCCTGGCCCTCTTGGGTGGTGATGCGGCGGAAGATGTCGTCGAGCTTGCCGCGTTCGACGAAAAGCTCAGCAACGGGGAGCGACTTGTCGCGAATAAGACCTGCGACCTCGGCCGCGATGGTAGCGCGGGCAGCGGCCTTCGGCGTGACGCGCAATTGCACTGAGCCGACCGTTGGTGTTCCCACCCGATCGATCTTGTCGACGTTGGGCAACGTTCGCAGCGCAACTGCCACCGCGTCGGCATCACCGGCGGCAACGCGAATGGCGACAGCATTGTGATAGGGCAGGCGCGCCTGCAGGTCTTCGGCGGTACCGTCGGCGACGATGCGGCCGCGGTCGATGACGACGGCGCGCGTGCAGACGGCCTCGACCTCTTCGAGGATGTGCGTCGAGACGATGATGGCCTTGTCACGCGACATCTCGGCGATCAACTGGCGCACGAGGTGCTTCTGGTTGGGATCGAGGCCGTCGGTGGGCTCGTCCATGATCAGCACCGGCGGATCGTGCAGAATGGCTTGGGCCAAGCCGACGCGACGCTTGAAGCCCTTCGAGAGGGTCTCGATGCGCTGGTCGAGCACGCCTTCCAGCGCCGTGCGCTCGATGGCGGCCGAGATACGTTTGGCGCGACGGTCGGGGCCGAGGCCGCGGATGTCGGCGATGAAGCCGAGAAAGCTTTTCGGCGTCATGTCGCCGTAAGCCGGTGCCCCCTCAGGCAGATAGCCTATGGCCGCTTTGGCTTCGCGTGGGCGCTCGGCCATCAGGTGGCCGCAGATGCGGGCGGCGCCGACGTCAGGCTCAAGGAAGCCTGTCAACATCTTCATGGTGGTCGACTTGCCGGCGCCGTTGGGGCCAAGAAAGCCCAGCACCTCGCCCTTCTTGACGCTGAGCGAGATGTCGTCGACCGCGGTTATGGCCCCGAATGTCTTGCGCAAACGGTCGGCCTCGACCAGAACTTCCATACGCCCACTCCCCGGCCAGCTGCGTTGGCCAACAAACGCCGACACCCGCGCGCGACAGCTCTACGCTGCACAAGCAGGTTGAACAACCGTCAATCGATCCGGCACGGCCCGACCTTCGGCTTCGGCAGTTAAGGAGCGACACTGGCACTGTCAAGGATTGAGTGCCAGAAAATGATCGCCATGGAGCATTGTGGCTGGCGCCAATTGGAACTCTGGCCGGACGTTTGGCCAACATCGTTCGTGGCCTATTTGTTCAACACATTGGGCCAGTTGGCATCGCCCTTCTTGACGTTGCCGGGGATGTCCTTTTCCCAACCCTTCTGCACGCTCTTGTTGTAATTGAGATAAAGCTTGTCGCCGACCAGCGTCCAGGCTTCGGGGTCACCCTTGGCGGTGTAACCGCTGGCTACCGCCCAAGCGCAATAGCCGCCGTACTCGGGGGCGTAGCGGGCTGGGTTGGCGACGAACAGCGCCTTGTTGGCCTCCGAGGCAAAGCGCCAGGTCACGCCCTCATGCTGCGCCGTGATGGCGGGGTTCCCTGGGGTCGCCTTCTGCAGGGTGTGATAGGCGACTGGATCATAGCCGCCGACGGCGACGCCTTTGATCAGATCATTGAAGACGGCAGGCTGGCGGGCCAAGGCGGGCGACAGACTCAGGAATGACGCCAGCATCGCCGCTGAAACGGCGAAGCCAGCAGCGCCTAAGGCGCGGCGACGGGACAGGTTGGGCATGGCGGGGCTCGCTCGCGGGTTTAGGTGAACGGTGATTGGCCACGCTTATGCCTGAGATCAGCGCTCACGCGCCAGCCAACTCCCGGTGAGCGAAATGTGAACGGCACTCGGGCGGCGGCTGTCGTTGCCGACCGACCCATTGCATAGGGCTCCAGCCAGCGCCTATATGCAGGCCAGCAACGAGACATCGATTCGCGGGAGCATGATCCATGCGCGCCGAGCACCAGCATCTGGTCGACGACATCAAGCAGTCCATGGGCCTGCTAAGGAGGTCGCTTTGACTGGGACAACGCCGAGCAACGGTTAGCCGACCTCAATCGCCAGAGCGAGGATCCCAACCTGTGGGCCAATCCGCAGCGCGCGCAGAAAGTCATGCGCCAGCGCCAGCAGATGGAACGCGCGATGACGGGTTTCCGGCAGCTCGAGCGCGATCTTGACGATAGCTTGACCTTGATCGAACTCGGTGAGGCCGAGAAGGACGAAACCAGCATCAGCGAAGGTGAGGCCGGCCTGCACCGACTCGTCTCCGAAGTCAAACGCCGCGAGGTCGAGGCCCTGCTGGCGGGCGAAGCCGACGGCAACGACACCTACCTTGAAATCCATGCCGGCGCCGGCGGCACCGAGAGCCAGGATTGGGCCTCGATGTTGCTGAAGATGTACACCAAATGGGCCGAAAGCCGAGGCTTCAAGGTCACCATTACCGACGTCAGCGACGGCGACGAGGCCGGCATCAAGGGCGCCACGCTCGAGATCAAGGGCGAGAACGCCTATGGCTGGGCCAAGACTGAAGCCGGCGTGCATCGCCTCGTGCGCATCTCACCGTTCGACGCCAATGCCCGCCGCCACACCTCGTTCTGCAGCGTGCAAGTCTATCCCGTTGTCGACGATACCATCGATATCGAGATCAACCCCGCCGACATCGACGTCACCTTCACCCGCTCGCAGGGCGCCGGTGGTCAGTCCGTGAACCGGACGGAGTCGGCGGTGCGCATCGTGCATCGGCCAACCAATATCATGGTGTTCTCGCAGGAGCAGCGGTCCCAGCACCAGAACCGCGATACGGCCATGAAGCGCTTGAAAGCGCGGCTCTACGAATTGGAGCTGAAAAAGCGCGAGGACATCGCCCTCGCCGAGCAGGCTGCCAAGACCGAGATCGGCTGGGGTCACCAGATTCGAAGCTACGTGCTGCAGCCCTACCAGATGGTCAAGGACCTGCGCACCGGCATCCAGACCTCGGACACGCAAGGCGTGCTCGCCGGCGAGATCGATGAGTTCATCGAAGCTGCCCTTGCCCAGCGCATCAAGGGCGGCGGCCCCTCGGCAGTGGCCGATATCGAGTAAGGTCTCGCCTCCAGGACCGAGACTGGTCCTCAAGCTGCATCAAGCCAAAGACCACAACGACCCAGGCCTGACCGGCCAGGGGTCGTTTTTTTTGCCAATTCTTTCAATGCGCTGCGGTTACGGCGCCCGCACGCGCTGCTGTGAACTCTCTGGTGTCGCCAATCCACAGCTATTGGCGATCCGACAGCCTGGAACGCTGCGAATCAGGCATGGTGCACAGCGTCGCTGAGACTGCGGCATTTTGCTCACGGAGAGGACAATGGGATCGGGCGGGCGACATACGCTCCTGACCTTGAGCGCGGCGCTCGCCGTCGCGGGGGCAGCCCTGATGTATGGCCTTCTCCAGTCAGTAACTCCCGGAGCAGAGCCACAGCGGTCCCCGGTGAACGCGTCACGGCCAGCAATTGAACCGGATCCCAACCTGAACCGACTGACTTTCGTGCCGCCAGGCATCCTCTCGCAACTGCGGCCGAGCATTCCGCCCGAAGTCGAGAAAGAGATTGAGGCAGGCGTGCCCTGGTCGACAGAAATTCGGCCGGATCTGGCCCCAGCGCCGCGGCCTGGGCAGTTGGCACGGCTGACACCGCCACCCCAACCGCTACCTTGGCAGACGCCAAGGCCCAACGCCCGCCAACGCGTCTATACGCTGAAGGCCCGGCTGGCTGAGATTGCACCAGGCGCCAGCATCCGCCTCGCCGCCAAGTTCGAGGCCGCCAAGGCGGCGTGGCCTCCGGCCGAACTGGCACTCCTTGCGATCAAGGACGAGAAAGTTCTTGAATTGCATGCCCGGCCGACTGGTGGCTCCTGGAAGCTCATCCATCGCTATCGCGTGCTTGCTGCCAGCGGTGGCGCAGGCCCCAAGCTGCAGCGCGGCGACAAGCAAGTGCCCGAGGGCATCTACGCCATCTCGTTCCTCAATCCCAATAGCGCCTACCATGTCTCGCTGCGGGTGAACTTCCCGAACGCCTTCGATCGCCAGATGGCGGCCAAGGACGCCCGCAAAGACTTGGGCGGGGACATCATGATCCATGGCAAGAATCTGTCGGCCGGTTGCTTGGCCATGGGTGACGAAGCGGTCGAGGAGTTATTCGTGCTCGCCGCCCAGACGGGCCTCGGCAACATCAAGCTGATCATCGCGCCGACAGACTTGCGCGAGCACGCGGGGCCTGCCGTCGCCGCGGGACACCCTTTATGGCTGCCCAAGCTCTATGCCGACATTGCCACGGCGATGGCGGATTTCCGCCAGCCGCGCAGCAAAGGCCTCTTATCCTTCTTCATGCAGTGAAGCTCTCGCCGCCGTGTTGGCATTAGACCTTGGTGATCACGATCTCTGAGTAAACCGAGGGCACTCGCATCAATTTGCCTTCTTTGATTGGACCACCGGGGCGCTGGCGCACATGCTCTATCGCCTGCGCGGCTGTCGAGGCACCAAATGGCGACGGCGCCACTCCTGGGGAGGGCGCCGTCGGCAGATCATTCGTGGTGTCGCCGGCCTGGCCTCAGGACGCTGCCCCATTTGGCGGCATGTCGGGGCGCTGTACGCCCGCTGTCGGATCATCGCTGCGGCGTGACTTGCCTTCGAAGAAGGCGCCCTGCTCGATGGCGAGTTGGCTGTGGTAGATGTCGCCCTCGACCTTGCTCGAGGACTGCAGCACGACGCGCTTGCCCCGGATCGAGCCCATCACTGTGCCGCGTACGATAATCTCGTCGGCGACGAGGCCGCCCGTGATGCGCGCGCTCTCGCCGACAACGACGTTGCCAGCGTGGACGTCGCCTTGGATCTCGCCGTCGATGTGCACTTCACCCTTAGAGAGAAGATTACCGACCACCGTCAGGTCGGCGCCGATCTGGGATACGCCAGTCTTGTTGCTGGCCATCGGGCGCGCCACCGTCGGCATTGATGGCGGCATCGGACCACTCGGCGGCAGCGGTGGCGCCTGGCGAGCGAGATCGAACGCGCTCGGCTCTTTGTCAGGCTTCTTGGTGAACATCGGACTGAACTCCCCTCGACTCTGGACGGCTGGCACTCAACGGCAAACACGGCAGAGCAACCGCGCGTCGAGGCCCTGAAGAATGTAGCCCAGCGCAGCCGTGCGGATCTAAGGTCCGCCTATCCGCCCAATTCACAAGTCGAAGCCCTAGCATGGAAAAAGTGGCGGGTCATGGCGCGGGTTGAAAAAAATGCTATCGTGCTGGCGAGCGATGCCAGCCTGCATCATGCCATGCGCGCGACCGCCATCAACGGTTTATAAAATCCCGGGGTCAGGCCCGCCTCGGACCGTGCTTTGTCGTTGAAGGGCGGCTTTACCGGCCCGCGAAAATGCCGGCGCACCAAGTCATGGAAGGTCGGTTCCGGCGCCAGGCCTTGCGCCTCGCACATGAAGCGGAACCACTTGGCACCGAACGCCACATGCTTTTTCTCGTCGCGGTAGATGACCTCCAGAACCGCCGCCGATGCCGTATCCCCTGCTGCCAGCAGGCTGCTGATCATGCTGGGCGTCACATCCAGTCCGCGCGCTTCCAACACCAGCGGCACCACCGCCAGCCGCGCCATCAGGCTGCCGCCCGTTGCCTGCGCCGCCTGCCACAGGCCATCGTGCGCGGGCAGATCACCATAGGCGGCGCCAAGCTCGCTTAGCCGCTTTGTCACCATCGCGAAATGACAAGCTTCCTCAAGCCCGACCTGTACCCAGTTTTCGAAGAAGGACAAGGGCATCGCCTCGCCGATGAAGCGGCCGATCAGATCCCAAGTCATGTCGACGGCGTTGAGTTCGATGTGGGCCAGCGCGTGCAGCAGCGCGATGCGACCCTTGTCGCCCTGCGTCGAACGCTTGGGCATATCGCGGGGCATGAGCAACTGAGGATGCACAGGCCGTCCAGGGCGATCAGGCATTGGCGGCAGAGTTGCCCGTGCACCGAGCGACAGCTGGCGCCGTTGCCAGGCCGCCGCCGAGGCCTTGGCGAGGCCCACCTTGTCGAGGGGCTCGACGGCGCCGACAATGGCGCGGGCCGCCAGCGCCAGGCTTCCCGGAAGGCCCTTCGGCGGGTCAAAATCCAAGGTCGTGGCAGCGCGGGGCGGCGGCTCAATCATTTCACGTTTTCAAGGCTTTGGCTGCCGCCAGTACCTCTTCGGCGTGGCCCGGCACCTTAACCTTGCGCCAGCTCTTGGCGACCTTGCCCTTGGCATCGATCAGGAAAGTCGAACGCTCGACGCCCATGTACTTGCGGCCGTACATGGATTTCTCCACCCATACGCCATAGGCCGTGGCCGTTGCTTTCTCCTCGTCGGCTGCGAGCTTGACAGCCAGCTCGTGCTTCTTGCGGAACTTGGTATGGCTCGCCGCGCTGTCTGGAGAGATGCCGACGACCTCAACGCCGGCCTTGGCGAATTCCGGGGTCAGGGAGGTAAAATCCTTCGCCTGTTGGGTACAGCCCGAGGTGTCGTCCTTCGGGTAGAAATACACCACCACCGGACGGCCCTTGAGTTTCGACAACTTGATGTTGTGGCCGGAATCACTCGGCAGATCGAAATCCGGGGCGCTCTTGCCATCCTCGACCATGCTTGCCTTCCTTTCGTCCCTTTTTCACCACCACTGTCGCCGGATACGCAGGCAACTGCAACGCGGTTCATCGCGCGTCCGGGGACACATCAAAGCGCCATCACTTTGACTAGAATACGAATCGGCATGGTTTGGCCGTCAAAGCGACATGGGACGGGACGAACCGAGTAGGCGACGCAAAGCGATGGCAGCGCGTTGAGGCACAAAGAGAATCTCTTTTGAGGGTGGCGATTTGGCGAATTCGGAGGATGACGGCAACTTTGGGCATCAGCGGCCGCCGGTCGCGGGTACTCCCGATGTTGTGCGGTCACATCAGCCGACCCGCCCGCCAAATGTAGCCTCGCCTGGTCAGATGTCGCGGCCGTTGAATCGACCCACAGAACCGCCGCCGCTGCCGGGGCCGGCCGCTCGGCCAGCGGCTTCAGCGACGAAGGCGTCGGCAGCGCTGCCGGGCCGGACCTCGCATGTCCCCTCCACACGGACAGCGCCGCCGTACAGTCCGGCGCCAACCTCCGAGGCACTCGGCCCGGGGAACTCGGTGCCCCGAAAGAAGGTACGCGGCGGTCGAGGCTTGTTTGGCGCTCTCGTCGGACGGCCACTCGGCATCCTGCTTCGCGTCGTGGCCATGCTGCTGCCGCTGCTGCTCCTCGCTGCCGGCTTGCTCTATGTCCGCCTGAGCTACAATCCGGTGTCCGTCGCCTTTCTGGCCGGTCCGATCGAACGCGCGCTCAATGCGGAGTTGCCGGGCTTTTCGTTCGGCATCGGCGGCGCCGTGCTGCAGCGCTCGGAAACTGGTGGCATCGAGTTCCGTCTCAAGGCAGTACGCATGAACGACAGCGCCGGCGGCGTGGTGGCGCTCGCCCGTTTCGCCAGCGTCGAGCTCGACAGTCAGGCCTTGCTCTCCGCCCGCATCGCGCCCTCTCGCATCGATCTCATCGAGCCTCGGTTCCTGGTCTTCTTCGACGAGCGAGGCAAGCTCTCCCTGAAGTCGCCGGCGCCTGAGGAAGGACATCCGGGTACCGTTGGCACGCCGCGCGACACGGCGGCCATGCCACAACGCTCGCCTGCAAGCGGCCCGACGACACCTTCCGCACCGGGCACTGCACCCGACAGCCCGCCGCTCGACGTCGCACGCCTGCTGGTCGAAGCTCTGGCCCGCATGCGCCGCGACGGCCAGACGGTGTCCTACCTCAAGGACTTCGGCTTCAAGAATGCCACCCTCATCATCGACGAGGCGGGCCGCCAGACCGTATGGCGCATTCCTGAGGTCGACATCGATCTACAACACAAGCAGAAGCGATCCATCGTTGTCGGCCGGGCCCAGATCGCCGCCTCGGGTGAACCGTGGACACTGCGATTCCGCGCCGAGGATTCCGAGAAATCGCGCTCGATCATTATTGCTACCGAGTTTGAGAACCTTGTCCCCCGTTCGCTGGGTCAGCAAATCCCGGCTTTGGGGCTGCTGGAACCGCTGGATGCCCCCGCATCCGGCAAGATGACTTTCGAACTCAATCCGGAAGGACGCTTGACGGCGGCACAGGCCAACATCGCGCTTGGCCGCGGCGCGTTGGCGGCGCCCTGGCCCGGCGGCCCCTCTGTCGGACTGACCGAGGGCCGCATCGAGTTGCGCTATGATGGTGCCACAAACGCGATCGACGTGCTCCCCTCGCCTGTTGTCTTGAGTGCGGGCACCCTCACGCTCACCGGTCGCATCGCTCCCGCGCCGGCTGCGCGTGCGGCCGACTCGGGCTGGCGCTTCGAGTTCGCCGCCCGTGACGGCGCCCTGAGCCCCGCCACCCCCGGCGCGAAGCCCGTACCAATCGATGTTTTCGTGGCCACCGGCCAGCACAGCACGGCCACCGGACGCAGCACGCTCGAGCGTCTCGTCCTCAAGGCGGGTGGCGCCGAGATCGAGATGGCCTCTGCGGCACCCGATCCAGCAAGCCCAACACGCTCCGACATCGATGGCCGCATCAGTCCGCTTTCGATTGCAACCCTTCTGTCCGTCTGGCCGGCCGAGCTGGCACCGCGCACGCGCAGTTATCTGGCTCGCAATGTCCGCAAAGGCGCGATCCGCTCCGGTACGTTCCGCCTCGGTGGCGCCGACCCAGCCTCGCCCCGAGAGCGTCGCATGTCGCTCGCCATCGAGGCCCATGACATCGAGCTCGAATTGCTCAAAGGTCTCCCGGCCTTAGAGGCACCGCGCGCCTTGGTCCGTGTCGAAGGCACCAGCATCGAAGTTACCATTCCTGATGCTACGCTCGCTGCCGCTCCAAGCAAGCGACTGACGGTGAAGGGAGCCCGCTACACCGCCGTTGGTATTGATGGCCCGCGGCCGCTGGCTGAGGTTGCCGGCCGAATCCAGGGTCCGCTCGCCACTGCGCTCGAAGTGCTGGACCGCGAGCCCCTGCGTGCCTTGCGCGGTCAAGGCTTGGCGGCGCCTCCCGGTATCGACGGCAAAGTCGACGCGCAGATCCGTGCCGCGTTCCCCGTCGGCGAAGGCATTGATGTCGCCGAGGTTCGTATCGATGGCCGGGTGCGCATCACTGACGGCCGTCTCAAGAACGTCGTCGGCAACCATGACGTTACCGGCGCCACCATCGCCATTGATGCGACTGACAAGCATGTCGACGTGAAGGGTGAGATGCTGCTTGCCGGCGTCGTTGCCAAATTGCAGGGCCGTCTCAACGTCGGACCGCAGGAAACAAAGTCGGACGCAAGGGCCACCGACCCGAAGCTGCCAGTTGCGAAGCTCACCTTGCGCCTCGACGACGCCGATCGCGCGCAGCTCGGTCTCGATCTCGATCGCCTGGTTCGCGGTGACGTGCCGGTGGAAATCCTGTTCTTCCGCACACCGGGTGAGGCCGTGCGCACGCGCGTCGCCGCAGACCTAACCGCCGCCGATGTGATGCTTGAGGAATTGCAATGGACGAAGCCGTCGGGCCGTCCCGCGAAACTCGAGTTCGACGTTGGCCGGGATCAGGCCGCCAAGGGCTTGGAGCTGCAGAACTTCAAACTCGACGGCGAGAACATCGCCGTCGACGGCTGGGTCGCCCTTGGTGCAGATGGCCGCGCCCGCGCCTTCTACTTCCCCGAATTCCTCTTGAACGTCATCTCCAATATGGAGGTGCAGGGCACACTGCGGGCCGATCGCGTCTGGGAAGTGAAGGCGCGCGGCAAGACGCCGTTCGACGCCGGCAACATCTTTCGCGCCATGTTCGCCCTCGACAAGACGCCGCCCAAGCCTTCGTCCAAGGAGCGCCCGGGCCTCGACCTTACCGCCGAATTCGACACCGTGCTCGGACTCAATGAGCAGCGGCTGAGACAGGTGCGTCTGCTTGCCAAGAAGCGCAATGACGTGCTGACTGAAGTTGATTTCAGGAGCGTGCTCGAAAGCGGCCGTCCGCTCACCGGCATCCTGCGCACTGAGCCCGGCAAGCCGCGTATTCTGCGTGTGGAAACCGGCGACGCCGGCCAGGCGCTGAAGCTGATCGGCTTCTACAAGAACATGGTTGGGGGCACAGGTACGCTCAATCTCAATCTCGACGGCAGCGGCGCCGTCGAGACACAAGGCACCGCCGTTATCCGAAGTTTTCGTGTGCTCGGTGACACCATCGCCGCCGAGCTGTTCCAAACCCCCGACGACTCTCAACCGGCCATCGCCCAGGCCCGTCCTGGTCGCCGCGTGCTGCGCGAGCAGTTCGATTTCGAGCAGCTGCAGGCCAATGTCTCCGTCGGCAACGGCCAGCTCATTATCAACGACTCGCTCGCCAAGGGCCCTCTGATCGGTGCGAGCCTGCGCGGCAAGCTCGACTTCCGCTCGCGGCGCCTCGATCTCGGCGGCACCTATGTTCCGCTATCCGGCTTGAACCGGGCCCTGAGCGGAGTCCCCGTCTTGAGTGAGCTGCTGACCGGGCCACGCGGTGAAGGCCTGCTCGGCATCACGTTCGCCATCAATGGGCCGATGGCCGACCCCAACGTCATCGTCAACCCGTTCTCACCGCTGACGCCGGGCATCCTGCGTGAACTGATGCAGATGTCGCCCGACAATCCGACCATTACGCCCCGCGCCGAACCCCGCAAGGCACTGCCGAAGGGCGCCGGCCCGCAGACCCGTGCCAGCCCGCCCACAGCCGCACCCGACATCATTACCACCCCGCGCGTAGCGCCGGAGGTCATTGACGGCTGGTCGACGGAAGCCAAGGGGGCGCCGCGAAAAAAGTGACCCTCGTCCTCGCTTCTGGCCCTAGCCCCATGGATCTTGCTCGAATCCATATCCACGTTCGGCAGAGTTGTCCCGGATGCGGAGTTATGAGTGTGCGGCGCGTCCACGGCCATATCGGCCGGCAGGCAGGATGAATGGAGCTTATCGCTTGGGCTCGGAGCGCAGCGCCTTCAGGCGATAGAGGGCATCGAGAGCGGCCTTGGGCGTGAGATCATCTGGGCGCAGTTGATCCAGTGCCTGCTCAGCTGGTGACGGTCCGTCGGTAGTGTCGGCTTTGCCCTTGGGGCGTGTCGCAGCAAACAGCGGCAGGTCGTCGAGCGAGGCACCCGGTGCTGCAGCTTTGCGCTGACTGTCGGACTTTTCTAATACAGCCAGCACCTCGCCCGCGCGTTCTACCACGGCCCGCGGCAGGCCTGCGAGCTTCGCCACCTGGATGCCGTAGCTGCGGTCGGCGGCGCCCTTCTTCACCTTGTGCAGGAAGACGATGTCGTCCTGCCACTCCTTCACTTCGATGGTGGCATTGACGACATCGGCAAGGCGACCCGAGAGCGCAGTCAACTCGTGATAGTGGGTGGCAAAGAGTGCACGACATTTGTTGACGTCGTGTAGATGCTCGACTGTGGCCCAGGCAATCGACAGGCCGTCAAACGTAGCCGTGCCGCGGCCGATCTCATCGAGTATGACGAGGCTTTTCTCCGTCGCCTGATTGAGGATACCCGCGGTTTCCACCATCTCGACCATGAAGGTGGAGCGACCGCGTGCGAGGTCGTCGGAAGCACCGACGCGCGAGAACAGCCTGTCGAGGATGCCGATGCGGGCGCGACGTGCAGGCACGTAGGAGCCGACCTGAGCCAGAATGGCGATCAGTGCGTTCTGGCGCAGAAACGTCGATTTGCCCGCCATGTTCGGGCCGGTGAGCAGCCAGATGCGGCCCTCGGCGGTGTCGTCGAAGCCGGGTGGCCGTACCGCAGAGGCAGGTGCGGTGGCGGGCTCAGGTTTGCCGAGGACACAGTCGTTGTCGACGAAGGGGCCAGCCTTGGCGGCGCGCAAGGCCTGCTCGACGACCGGGTGGCGCCCGCCGCGGATCTCGAAGGCGCTACCGGCTTCGACCTCGGGCCGCACGTAACCTTCCATTTCCGCAAGCTCAGCCAGTGCCGCGAGGACGTCGAGGTCGGCCAATGCACCCGCCACGTTGGCGAGCGGTCGCTCGGCGGCGGCGATCAATTGCGCCAGCTCGGTATAAACTTCCTGCTCGATTGCCAGTGCGCGCTCGGCCGCCGAGGCGATACGGCCCTCGATCTCGACCAGCTCCGTGGTGGTGAAGCGCACGGCGGTGGCCATGCTCTGGCGATGCCGGAAGAGATCGGAATGTGGCGGCGACAAGAGGGGCTTGGCGGTTTGCGCTGTCGTCTCGATGTAGAAGCCGAGGATGTTGTTGTGGCGCACCTTCAGCTGTTTTATCCCCGTCACCTCGATGTATTTGGTTTCGAGTGCGGCCATGACGCGGCGGCTATCGTCGCGTAACGCCAGGGCCTCGTCGAGATCGGCGCGATAGCCGGGCTTGACGAAGCCCCCTTCGCGCTTGAGGTGCGGCGGGTCGGGAACGATTGCGGTTTCGAGGCGAGGTCCAAGCTCGTCAGACGGTCCGGCGAGGCGCTTGGTGAGGGCTACCAACTCGTCGGGAAGGCCCAAGCCACCCGCGCTTTTCCCGAGCAGGGCACGGCACCGGGCCGCTGCCGCCAAGCCATCGCGTATGCTGGCGAGATCGCGCGGGCCGCCACGCTGCAGCGCCAATCGCGAGACCGACCGCGCGATGTCCGGCGCCGACTTCAAGGCTTGCCTGAGATCATCCCGCAGCGGCGCACGCTCGATCAGATAGCCCACCGCATCGAGGCGGGATTGAATGCGAGCCAGGTCACGCAACGGACTGGCGAGACGACCCGCCAACTCGCGTGCTCCGGGACCCGTCACCGTGCGATCGATGGCAGAGAGCAAGCTGCCGTCGCGTCCGCCTGATGTCGAGCGGATCAACTCGAGACTTGCCCGGCTCGCCGCATCGATGACCAGGATTTCGGCGGGACCGCTGCGGCGTGGTGGACGCACCAGTGGCTTGGCGCCCAATTGCGTGAGATCAACATACTTGAGCAGCGCGCCGATGGCCGCCAGTTCAGCGCGTGAGAAGGCACCGAAACCGCCGAGCTCAGCGACGCCGAGGCGGTCTTTGAGTAAGCGTTCGCCGGACAGGCTATCGAAGAATGCACTCGCGACCGGCGTGATGGCGCTGCCCGCAGACTTGGCGGGCGCGGTGAGGCGGGGATCGGCGGCGAAGGCATCGGCGGCGATAATCTCGCCAGGGGCCAGTCGAATGAGCTCGCCGGCCAAATCGGTGGCCGTGATCTCACCGACCTCGAACTCGCCAGTGGAGATGTCGAGCGAGGCCAGTGCGGCGGTGGCCGTCGCGTCGTCGCCGGCAAGGGCGCTGGTGCCGGGCTTGAATACGGCAGTGAGATAATTGCGCGCCTTGGCGTCGAGCAGACTGTCCTCGGTCAAGGTGCCGGGTGTGACGAGGCGGACGACATCGCGGCGCACGACCGCCTTGGAGCCGCGCTTGCGGGCCTCGGCTGGATCTTCCAGTTGCTCGCACACAGCGACGCGATAACCGAGGCGGATGAGTCGCTGCAGATACTCGTCGGCACGCACCACGGGCACGCCGCACATGGGGATATCCTGGCCGAGGTGCTTGCCGCGCTTGGTCAGCACGATGCCGAGTGCACCCGAGACGACGACGGCGTCCTCGAAGAACAGCTCGTAGAAGTCGCCCATCCGGTACCACAAGATGCTGTCGGGATTGGCGGTCTTGATCTCGAGGAATTGCGCCATCGATGGCGTGACGCCGGTCACGGGTGCGGTGGTTGGCGGCGGTTCCGCCTCGTACGGCATATCCTGCGACAGGGTTTCGGCGGGAGGATATGCATCAGCGGCGATCGCCTCGACGACGATGGCACCTGCGGCGGCGTCAACCGCTGCCGTTTTCGATTTTGGCTTGCGCCCCATGCGTCGTGCTGCCCGTGCTCAATTACTTGCTGGCTCATCGATAGCCGGTCAGGCCGAGCGAGGAAACCCTCGATGCACAGGATTGACGCCATAGGGGCGCTGGAACGGCCAGACGTGGCCGTCAGAACTTGACCGGGCGCTCGGCGAAGATTTCGCCGTTGAGCCCGCGCAAAGTCAGAAGCACAATGCGCTTGTCCCAGTCGATCTCGGCCAGTCCGAAGTTCTCCTTGGAAAAGATGTCACTCGCAAGCGGCGGGATGCGCGCATCGCGATTGGGGCCGGGCGGCGGCGCATTGAGCGAGCTGGTGGTCAATTCGAGAATCTCGCGGCCCTTCACCGAGGTGCTGTAGAAGGCGCCGGAATGCCGGTCGCCGGAGAACAGCACCAGCGCGCCCCCTTGCACCGTGCCAAGGAGTTCGACGAAGCGCTGCCGCTCGTACGGAAGGTTGCCCCAGCGTTCCCAGCCATGGCCTTCGGCCAGCACCTGGATGCTGGATACGATCAGCCGTACGTCGGCGGGCTTTTTCAGCTCGTCAGCGAGCCAGGCCCATTGCTTGTCGCCAAGCATGGTCTTGGCTGGATCCGGATCCGGCTCGAAGTTCCCCCAATGCTCAAAGGCGGCGGTCTTGCGCTTGATCGGTGAGCGGAACGAACGCGTGTCGAGCATGATGATTTGCAGGCGGCGGCCGGCATTGCCATAGAGGCGACTGTAGTGGATGCCCTCGTCGATGGGGCGCTGAGGTTGCAGCCCCCAGAATTGATGAAACAGGCGGCCGGACACAGCGCGAAAGGCAAAGTCGGCGCCGCCGTCGTTGCGTCCGAAGTCATGGTCGTCCCATATGGGGAGAATGGGCACCGCCGATCGGATGCGCTGATAATCCGGCTGGCCGGCGAGCGCGGTATAGGCAGTCCGCAACGGCCCCGCCTCTGCATCATTGAAATCCCCGTAGACATTGTCGCCAATCATCAGCAACACGTCGGGTTTGGCGGCCATTACGTCCTTGAAGATCGGGATCGGCCGGGTTTGGCGCAGGCAGGAGCCGATGGCGACACGCTGTAGCGCCGTGTTCGGTGCCAATTCTCGCGCGATCCGGATGGGAGCCAGCGCGGCAGCGAGGCCTGGGTCGCCGGCCGGGCCGCTGGAGCGGCTGAACACGGCCACGGCCACCAAGGTGGCGAGTGCGGCGGCCCCGATAGTCAGCGCGGTCTTGGAACTAAGGGAGCTAAATGGCATGTGCGACCCTTGGGCTTGGTTCGCTGCCCGGCGCGCCGATCCGGACGGCCGAACCGTGGCAAAGTGTTATGCCCTGGATTTGACAGTTCGGTGAATGGCTTGTCTGAAGGGTATGGACCTCGACCAGAAGCCTCCATTGCCGCGCCCGCGCCGGTGACTTATTCATGCCAGGAAACGCTCGCCGTCAACCGACATCGATTCGGGGATCAACGCATGTCCGTCTATCGCTCGTTCCTGTTTGCCCCCGGCAACCATCCGCGCCGCGTCGAAAAGGCCATGAGCCTGGATGCCGACGCGACCATCCTCGATCTGGAAGATGCCTGCCCAATAGCCGAGAAGGTGGCGACGCGGGCCATTGTTGTGGCCGCTTATCAGAAGCCGCGTACGGGACTTGGATTTGTGCGCGTCAATGCCATGACCACGGAGTGGGGCTATGGCGATATCGTCGCCGTGGTGCAGAAGGGCGTCGACGGCATCGTGCTGCCGAAGCTCGAGTCGGTGGATGAGATCCGCGCTGCCGACTGGGTGGTGGCCAATCTGGAGCGCGAGCGCGGCTTGAAAGTGGGCGCCATCGACATCGTGCCCATCATCGAGACGGGCAAGGGCCTCGCCAACATCCGCGCCATTTGCGCTGCCGGCACGCGCGTGAAGCGCATTGCCTTCGGTGCCGGCGATTTCACGCTCGACATGCATATGACGTGGTCGCGGTCCGAGAGCGAGTTGCTGCCCTATCGCACGGAATGCGTGCTGGCCTCGCGGGCCGCCAACATCGAGCCGCCCATCGATACGGTGTGGGTCGACCTCAAGGACGCCGAGGGTTTCCGTGCCTCGACGCTGGCCATCAAGGGCCTCGGCTTCCAAGGCAAAATGTGCATCTACCCCGACCAGGTGCCGATGGTGAACGAGATCCTGTCGCCTACCGCCGCCGAGGTCGCATGGTCGCGTAAGGTGGTGGCGGCTTTTGCGGAAGCCGAAAAGGCGGGTTCGGCCTCGATCCAGCTCGAGGGCAAGTTCATCGACTACCCGATCGTCTACCGCGCCGACCGCGTCATCGCCATGGCCGAGCGGATTGCCGCGAAGGGGAATCAGTGAAGGAGGAGCGGTGGGCCACTAGGTGCCGGTTAAGTTATTGATTTTATTTGATCATTTTATTGGCTGGGGAACTAGGATTCGAACCTAGACAGGCAGAGTCAGAGTCTGTGATTTGCAATCTCTAGTAGGCATCGAAAACCATCAAGAACTGACATTTTCCTCGGTTTTATTGAGGATATCACCTTCGGCAGCCCTCAACTTCCAGTGGGAGTTTTTGGTTTCCATGTAGCTAATCTGTAGCTAGTATTCGGCATGGAGTTGGATCAAACAGGATTAGCTACAAGCATGACACAGGCAAAGCGCGTGCGCATCACGCTGACGTTGGTCAACGGCATGAAGCCCGGCGACTCGTTTCACGACACAGAGCTGAAGGGGTTCGGGGCACGGTGCCAACTCAAGGGAGTAAGCTACTTTCTCAAGACCGTGGTCGGAGGGAAGCAGCAATGGTTTACGATCGGGCGGCATGGACAACCGTGGACGCCGGACGAGGCTCGGAGGGCGGCACTCAAAATCAAGGGTGATCCATCGCTGGGGATAAAGAAAAAAGAGAAGGCCAGCAGCCTGACGGTCGGGGAGTGTGCTTCTCAGTTCATGGCGATGCACGGACGTAAGCTGAAACCGCGCACCGTAGTGGAGTATCAGGACCTGGTCGACAAGTTCTTGGTGCCAGCGTTCGGAGCCATGGATCTGAAGGGGTTGAGTCGAGCCGACGTCGGGCGAGTGCATGCGTCCGAAGCGTGGGCGCGGACGCCACGATCGGCCAATCACGCACTGGCGGTGTTATCGAAAATGATGTCGTGGGCCGAGGATCAGGGGCTGAGGCCCGCAGAGACAAACCCCTGCAAGCGGGTTGAGAAGTATCGGTTGAACAAGCGCGAACGATTTTTGCAGACGGCGGAACTGACGCGGGCTGGAGAGGCTATCGCGGCGGCGGAAAAGAACCAGCTTGTGGGGCTGTTCGCGTTAGCAGCGATCAAGTTGTTGATCCTGACCGGGGCGCGCCTCTCGGAGATCCTCACCCTTAGATGGTCCTACGTGGACCTGGAACGGCGGCTGTTACTCTTGCCTGACAGCAAGACGGGGAAGAAGACTGTAGTCCTGAATGATGCTGCTGTGGAGGTGTTGAAGAGCATCCCCAAGTATGAGGGGAATCCGTACGTAATCGTCGGCAACCGGCATGGGCGGCATTTGGTGAACTTGCAAAAGCCGTGGCAGATGATTCGGACAACTGCGGGGCTAGGGGAAGTGCGGCTGCACGATTTGCGCCATACCTTCGCTTCGGTGGCGGTCGCAACAGGCGGCTCGTTGCCAATGATTGGCAGAATGCTGGGGCATTCAGAACCAAAGACGACGCAACGGTATGCTCACTTGACAGATGATCCCATTCATAAACTGACGCAGGCGACCGGAGAGGTCATTTCGGGAGCCTTGAAAGGTAAAGGCGGCTGATGAATGGGCGCCGGACTTTCGAGCCATCTGGGATCGGCGCAATTAGCTGCTGTGATGGATCGTATTAGTTGGCGCGAAAGTTAGGAGTTGTTGGCCATATTGATCGGTCTAGGATCACGGAGCGCGATGGCTTAGTTCAGTAAGTCGTGCAGTGAATGAACGGTGCGCTGCCAGTGCAGGTGGTATGCATTGGGGGCGGTGGTGAATTGATGATCTGCTGGCGCTGCCAATAGTCGGCAGCCGCACGCATGTTTTCATCGCTCCGTGACCTTCAACGGCACCGTGATCTCGTAGGGATAGTCGTAGGCGGCGCCCGTGCCCATATCGACAGCGCCACCGATGATTCCACCGGCCAGGATGTTGCCATAGGCGAGCCCCTTGGCTTTCGATGCAACGACGGCATTGCCGGTCATTGCGTCGAGGGAGCACGTCACACTCATATCGCTGCCGGAGCGTTTGATGCTGACGCTGGATGGCGTTTTGGCGACGTACCACGTACCGGCGTCGTTCTGGAGCTTGCACTCGGCACCGGATTTCGGGGTGGTGACAACGGACAAGCTTTGCGTAGAGCCTTCGACGATAGAAGCGCAGGCGGGCAATGAGACGACGAGGAGGAGGACGGCGAGTTTCAGGTGAGCGCTTTCAATTGGAAATGTGTGGGGCCTTACGGCCCCGGATCGGGCGTCAATGGCAGTGATAGACGCCGGTCTTGTGGTTGAAGTGGCAGCCTGCGGCATCAGTGCCGCCGCTGTGGGCGAAGGCGCCAGCCGCGACAGTCATGCCGATGGCCAGGGCCAGAAGTGTGAGTTTCATGGCTCATCCTCTGCGTTATCGTTGAACCCATCATCGTCGTGCGCGGACGCAGCCTGCTCGGCAGCAGCTTGGCACCCCTCGATGAAGCTTTGGGAATTCCCGCTGCAAATGGCAGGATCATCAATGTCTTTGCGGCGGGCCCAATCGTAGCCAGCCTGATGTCCCGAGCAATCAATGGTGCAGGGATAGCCCATGACGTCTGACGGGAATGCCATTGAAGGCAAGAAAGCGGCGACGATGAAAATGCGCAACATGTCATATCATGACGTTAACGGAGTATTTTGGCAAGAGTGGGCGATCCAGTTTATTGAATGACGAATCGGGCACATCGAACGGTGGCTCACCAAACAACCAGGCCACAGAGACGTGGCAAGCTCGCGCAAGGCGCATGAGTCTGTCGGACGGGACTGGCTTGCCGAGGTAGTAGCGATAGAGCATGGCCTCTGAAACGCCGGTGGCAAGGGCAATTCTGCGGGTTCCACCGGCCGCCACAACGGCTTGCTTGAGGCGTATCGAAAGGGTGCTCAGTGAATGACGCGACATGGCCTGATGGTGGCGCAAGCATAGATATCTGGCGAGAGCAGTGCTGCTATGAGCGGCAGCGTCGGACTGTAGTGTAGAGCTATGTCGGCCTCATCAAAACCCGAAATCCCCCTGGCCCTTCTTGTCGACGGGGAAGGACTTGGCTACTTCGTCGAGCGCGGCTTTGGCTTCCGGTGTGGGTGCGGCGATGGCCGGCGCAATCGGCGTCAGGGCGGTGGCAGCGTCGGGCTTGGCAAACGGTAGCCGGATCAACCGGTCGGTGTCATCCTTGGTCAGGCGGTGCAGCTCGCCACCGAACGGTGAGCGCCGCACGGCAAGCCCGCCATGGGTTTCCAGCGACAGGCTGTTGCCGTGGATGATCCAGGTGTTGGCGTTGCGCACGAGACAATTCAGCGCCGTCATATGCACGCACGTGAGATCGGTGTCCGTGCCGATGAAGGTCGCGGATCGGTTGCGGCGGATGCCGGCGATGAGCATGCGACCGGAGCCGCAGGCAGGATCGGAGACAATCGCGCTATCGGCGATGTCGTCGGGCATGGTCATGGCGGCCATGAGTTCGACCACCGGCTCGGGCGTGAAGAATTGACCCGCATAGGAATTCGCGACGGCCTGCTCCTCGTAGACGCGGCCGAGGTAATCGGCGGGCTCGGATTGCATGGCCTGCATCCAGGTGCCGAGCGCGCGCGCGAAATGGTCGGCGGGATGATCGACACCGGAGCCCATGGGCGCGGTGCGGGCACCGTACCGGCTCATGATCTTCATGTATTCCGGCTCGTCGCGCAGGAAGGCATTGATGGCCAATGCCAGCCAATCCTCGAAGCTCCGGAAGAAATGCTGGTGCGTGATGCGCTGGAGATGCCGGGCGATCTCGGCCGGCGCAGCTTTGGGATTGAGCGGGGCCTTGCTCACGGGGGCGGCGCTTCGTTGGATGACAACGGGCAGGCCAGGTAGGCGTTCTTGAGCCGGATCGCGACGTCGGCATCGATGAACGCGAGGGTGATGGCGATACCGGTTGCCAGGCCGACGAGAGTGGCCCAGGCGAGGCCGAGCATTGTTTTCCAGGGCAGGGGCGGCTGGCAGTCGTTCACGTTGCTAGAACGGGATCTCGCTGTCGCGCGATGGGGCTGGTGTTGGAGCCGGCACCACCGGCATGCGAGGCCGCTGACGGGCCACCAGTTCCAACGCCAACGCATGCTGCGCCTGGGCGATGCGTCGGACCAGCGGCAGATCGCCAGCGGCCAAGGCATCGACACTGATCTGCAACAGCCGTGTCGCGGCCACAGCGGCATCGGCTCCGGCGTCCAGCAGGTTGATGATGATGCGGCTTCGATGAATGCGCGCACGCGGTCCATCCTGATCGCGCAGCAGTGCGGCCATCACGAGCGGCGGTACGTCTTGTGTTTGGTCGTAATAGATCGGCGTTTCCGGATGGGCACCGGCGCGGATGGCATCGATCACGTGCGCCGCATCGACGGCGTCGGGGTTGGCGAGCGCCGTCATGAGCTTGATGTCAGCGGTGCCATCGGAATGCGCATAGGACATGGCGCTA
>JBJXDZ010000076.1:0-12246 GCA_046154645.1 Hyphomicrobiaceae bacterium | reverse complement strand
AAAAGCTGAAACCGGGCGTTTTGCCCGGCTGGCACGGTTACCGAATCCGGAGCACAGGCGACCTTCATCGCAAATACTCCTCGAACACATCAAACGTAGACTGGATGACGCCCGAAGCCAGAGAGGCAGCGTTCTGGCGGGAGAGCCGCTGACCGCTATCAGAACGCGCACGAAAGAGCCTCGCGACCTCCTGGCGGACATAGGCCTTCATGTCTTCGAGGCGCGACTGGCCTTCGGCAAGTGTCGCGGCCTTGTCGATAATGGTTTTGCCGACATCGAGATCGATGCGCCGGCACAAATCCTCACCCACATAGGTCTGGATGACCAGATCAATTTGCACGGGCGTCAGCGCGAGCATGTCGACATCGGGCTCAGCTGTGAGCAATTCCGACAATGAGCGGGAAATCGCGTCCCGGCTGGCTTCGGCGTCCTGCGTTCCATCAGACGGTTGAAGCGCTTTGGCGATTTCATCAGCAATTTCTCGGGCAGGTCGCCCAGCCATTGCGGCGCGATCGATCGGCACATCCGCCGGCAGCGCCGTGCCCGAACTGAGAGCGCTGAGCGCGCTGTATAATTTCCCGGCGTTTACAGCCGTTCTTGCCATCCGCCGCGTTGCTTGCGCGGAGCCGCCGAGCCCAGTGGCGGTGTAGTGCCCAAGGCCTCTCTTCAAATCATCGCGGCTGCCCGTGCGAGCGTAGTTGCCAAGGCTCGTGCGCGCGGCCTGATAGCGCCTTGCTGGAGCTATAGGGGGCTGTGCCGGCGGAGGCGCATGGGGAGGAGGTGGCGGTGGTGGATTCCCATCCCCATTGGCAGGAGGCGGCCCCGCAGCCTGCTCGAGCGGGGGAGGCAGCGGCGGCGGCAGAGGTGGCACCCATGGCGGCACAAATGGGACATTCGGGCCTGGCCCACGGCTTGATGACGAGGTGCCCATTACTTCTTGACCTTCACCGATGGCGTGATCGCATTCTTGACGGGGCCTGACGTGTCGGCATGGGTCGTCCAATATGCCAGGAGTTCCTTCGCCCACGGCTTATCCGAGAGAATCGGTATCAACGCCGGAGAAATGCGGTTGGGTGGAACCGTGCGCAAAAAGCCGGCGAATCGGGACGCGAGTTCGGCGCTGACAGAGGCCAGCGTCAAGCAGGCGTAAAATATCGGCGGCGTACCCCAATCTTGCGTTTGCCGGGCACGGTGAAGGACGCGGTCGGAGACAAGGGCTTGTTCGCGGGGCGAAAGCCCCTTGAGTTTATCTGCGACCGGCGTGCTGACCTGCGTCGTTACCTTGAGGACGGCTTCCAAGAGATCAACCGCTTCCTTGGAGAGCTGGTCGGCCGCCATCACGATCGGCATATGATCGCGGCTGACATAAACGGCAGCGCGCAAATCGGTATCAGCGAACGAAGGTTCTAACGCAAGCCAAACGCGTGCAAAGGGCTCCTCCCATGGTGGATCCGGCTTGAACGCCGCGCCCTTGAGAGCGGCCGTTTCCCATGGCGCCAGGAACAGCGGCTTGCCTTCTTCGCTGTCGTTGACCTCTCTGACGAGCTGGCGGTACGCCTCCTCCTTGCCGCAGCGCTCGAACAGCAACAGTTTGGCGAGGGTCGCTTCATCCGCCGCGACTTTCTGTGCTTTCGCCGTTGCGAGCCGGATGTGCAGAGTGTTCAGGAAGCGCTTAATGAGCCTGGGATTGCCAGCAATCTTGTCCGAGGTCGTCATAAGAGGCGCAAGCCGGTCTGCCAGCGCCAATTGCGCGGCAAGCTCTGGCGTGCAGTCCTTGATGAGTCCCTTTACAAAACCGATGTCGATGCGCTTGCCCTGCCAGGTCTCGCTGAGACGCTGACACACAGCGGTACGGATTTCATCGCGCTGTTCTACCGGCAGCCCACTGTTCTCGATGAATAGAAGCATCAGGTAGGCGCGTACGTCCTGCGTTCCGAGCGGCGGCACGCGGATCGGTATCTGGATCAGTTTGTCGAAGTAGTTCGTGACGAGGTCATCATCGAGAGCAATATCCTTAAAATGCACCTTCACAGCCTGACGGATCATCTTGTCGTCGGCTGCGATAACGAAGGCAGTGTGGTCGAGGAAGAGGAAGTGGCGGATGGCTTCGAGCGTCGCGATGGCCGTTGCAGGCAGACAGCGATCGAGATCGTCGATCAGAACGATCAGCGTTACTCCCATCTCTTCGAGCGTTTTCTCGAAGTGATTGCGCAAGTCTTGTATCTGCTGCGGCGGCGATGTGTCCGGTTTGTCCTTGATAAGTTTTTTGCCGGCATCTGATGCGTCTTTTCCGGCTTTCTTTGCGGCCTCGACATCCTCCTCCGTGATGTCGCCGTCGGTCATGCCCTTGAAGGCTTTCCACGCGGCTCCAAGCAATCCCGGCAACGGATACCCGAGTGCGACTGACACACCTGCCATGCCGGCAAGTCCGGCCGTTCGCGCCCAATTGACCCGCTCAAGCAGCCCTTTTGCCTTGGCTGTTAGGTCCTCATTGCCTTTTGCGTTTTCAAGGAGCGCACGCGCGATTACGTCGAGAAGGGCAGCCCTTGCATCGTCGTAGCCTTGGTAAAGCCAAGCGTTGAATTCCACGAAGACGAACTTCTGGTCAGTCCGCTCCTCAAGCGACGCCCTGATGAGGCGGATCAGGGACGACTTGCCGACGCCCCAACTGCCAGAGACGCCCATCGATAGTGGCCGGCCACCGGCCTGCACGATCATTTCCGCCGCCGTATCGGCGACTGCGCGGAAGTTGACGAAGTCACGGTTGGTCTCGTTATCGGACCACATGAGCGAAACCCTAAGTTTGGACTGGAACTGAGGCGCACAATAGATGCGATGCGGGCAGATGGCACAGAACGCAAATCGAACAGATGGAAGTTATCCCAAGGAATTCAGGTGCGCGATGCCACCTTAATCACCCCGTTTCGTGTCCGCTTTCCGAAGCACTGCGGCCACGGCACGACGCCGGCTCTAAAATTTGGGCTATGAGGCGGCCGACGTCTGCTCTGCGTTTCTGCCCTGGCCAGACCTCACACAGGCATTCCGGCTGATCGCAGCAACAGGTCCGTCTATCGGCCTGTGGGTTTGGGAGACGGCACTTGCTGCGGCGACATCTGCGGCACCGGATGAGTTCTGCAAGCCGTTGCCATCACGCGGCGCTTGCGCGGACTTACACCCCGCTACGCGCGTTTCACCGCGATGCATCGTTCCCGCAGTCGGAGCACTGAGGCACACTGAGGCCACTGCCCGAAGCCAGTTGTTGGCTTTGCCTGTATGGTTTGGGAAGCGCTCATCGTGGCGAACAAGGTCCAACCGATCGCTGATTTGTCCAGCTTGGCTCTTGATGACGCAAGACCTGGGCAACATCTGCGCGACGAACAGGTCGACCGGGCGATGTCATGCATCCGAGCGCTCGCTCTCGTACTTGCGCGTCAAGCCGCGAGAGAGGATGATGCCAATGAACGAAACGCAGTTGGCTCTGCGCCCGCATCGCCCAATACGCTCGACACGTCGACGAACTTGGGCGGCGAATGAAGTCGGCATCATGCGCCGGCTGACCCCGACGGAGAGCCATCTCCGCTAAATGTAAGCAGGAGGCTCACGTGCGCGCGGCCATCTACGCTCGGTTTTCCAGCGAACTACAGGACGAACGTTCGATCATTGATCAAGTGGCAATGGCGCGCAAATACGCTGAGTCACGAGGGTTGATTGTTGCCGACGTATACCAGGACGCCGCCATTTCCGGCGCATCGACAATTAATAGACCAGGATTGCTTCGGCTGCTTGCCGATTCCGCGGCCACCAAGTTCGACATCATCGTTACCGAAAGTCTTGATCGTCTGTCTCGCAGCCAAGCGGACATCGCTGCACTTTACGAGAAGCTGACTTTTCACGGCACGCGCATTGAAACGCTCGCCGATGGCGCCGTCTCAGAGATCCACGTCGGCCTTAAGGGCACGATGTCGGCCCTATTCTTGAAGGACTTGGCCCAGAAAACACGCCGCGGCCAGATCGGCCGGGTAAAGGCCGGCCGCATTCCAGGTGGCAAGAGCTACGGCTACGACATCGTCAAGGATGCCAGCGAAGAGCGCGGTCGGCGCACCATCAACGACGGTGAGGCCGAAATTGTTCGGCGCATCTTCGGTCAATATGCTGACGGCAAGGGACCGCTCGCCATTGTCGCCGACCTGAACCGTGACGGAATAGCCGGGCCGCGTGGTGGCCGCTGGAACGCGTCGGCGCTGCTGGGCAACCCGAAGCGCGGCAATGGCATTCTCAACAATGAACTCTACCGCGGAACGATCGTCTATAACCGTCAGCGGTTCATCAAAGACCCAGCAACGGGCAAGCGCGTCGCGCGTGAGAACCCGGCAACCGACTGGCTGCGGCAGGAAGTTCCCGAACTTCGCCTTATCGACAACGAAGCATGGAGTCGTGTGCAGGAGCGCCGCGCCCTCAAGGGTGGGCCTAAGCTCCACCATCGCCGGCGGCCACGACGGTTACTTTCTGGGCTTCTGAAATGTTCATGCTGCGGCGGCACGTACACGGTAGTGCGCGAAGAATACATGCAATGCTCGACGGTTCAGAATTCAAGAGGATGCAAGAATACCCGAACCGTGAAAACCGGCGAAGTCGAGAGCCGCGTGTTGGTCGCGCTGCGGAAGCATTTGTTGGCGCCCGACGTCGTGGCTGACGCGGTTGAGACCTATCGGCATGAGCGGCAGCAGCTTCAAACCGAGCATCGCAAGAAGCGCAATGATCTGGTCCGTGATCTCGGATCCATCGAGCGGAAGCTCAAGCATGTCATGGATATGGTCATGGACGGCAACCCAGACCGCAAGACGCTTGGCCGGCAATTGGGGGAGCTTGAGGCGGAACAGGACCGGATCAATGCTGAACTGGCGGCTGGCTCGGATGCCTCAGCTGTGGCTCTGCATCCACAGGCCGCTGAACGCTACCGCGGCAAAGTCGCTCAGATCCACGAGGCGCTGACCAAAGGTGACGCCGCGTCCCGAGAGGCGATCACGATTCTTCGAGACTTGATAGACCACATCCTGGTCACGCCAACCGAACGGCCCGCTCCGGTTGAGCTTCGGGTTGTCGGCAATCTTGCGGCGTTACTTGTTGAGAACACCCCGGGAACGGGGGTGGCTGTATCGATGGTTGCGGGGGCCCGCAACAGCTATTGCAGTCATGGCCTAGAATGCGTTTTCGAGCATGAAACTGGTCTCCTGCCAGTTAAAGTCCAAGATGGCATGCAGCTTTCACCGGCTTTGTGTCGAGGTGGAGCTAGTCTCCTTCAGATCGTTTCGATTTCATCGGGAGTGAACCAGCCAAGACGCGCAACAGCTTCCGCGAGTGCTTTGGGATTCTCTGTGTAGGCGACGAGCGCTAGAGATTCCTTTGCTCGCGTACAGGTGACATAAAGCAGTCGGCGGGTCCGATCGACACCTGTTTCGATGCCTTCGACCGCCTTTTTCCGGTCATCATCAGATGGCGGCTTGGCACCAAAAAGCTTCTCGTATGAGAACAGGAAGCCTTTTGCCTCGCTATCATCCAGCACGACGAGGACTCGGTCGAACTGAAGGCCTTTCACACCTTGATGTGTGCCATAAGGACCGGTGTCGTTAATGTATTCCGCGAATGGCACCACTTGATTGTAAGGTGTTTCAAGAAACGCGCGCCAGGCTTGCAGGCTTGATGGAGACGCTTCGGCGTCTTCGTCTGACTCATCTTCAGGGGGCTCTGGTTTTGCTTCCTTTGGCGAGTTCTGCTCCTCCTCGGCTGTAAATGGACGTAGCGCCACAGGGATTTCGAATAATCCATGCGTGGATACGCATTGGAGCACTTGAAGAAATTGTGTTGACGAGCTTTCGACATCCAGCGCTAACAATGCCTTAACTGCATCGCGAACCGCGCGCAGCGGATCGGCCGGGTCTTTGCTAGTTGTCAGAGCTGACGGTCGAAGGAGCGGCGAGTTTTTGCGGAGATGCGCCATCGCGCCGAATTTGTCACCGGTCGTGCAAGCCAAAATCAAAGGGGCAACACGCTCTGTGAACAGGCGCAATCCGGCAAGTTCCCCTTTTCTCAAGCCCGTTGATAGCCGAGAGTCTTTGTCGAGTGCTTGGAACATAGAAAGAAAGCCACGCCGTGATGCGGCCATGTGATGTTCTAGGGTCAGGGTCTTAACCGCGGTCCGCTCCAGCCAGCGTGGATCCCCGCATAACGCGGCCATCCTGGCACGAACCGTTTCCTCAAGAGCAGGTTTATCGATCGAATTGGCTGGCTCAATGAATAACCTGACCGTGCCTGACCTGCTGTCATCACGCGCCAATTGGCGCTGATTATCAACGGCGGCTCTTATCGAATTGCCCAATCGCACCACCCGCCGCGAAGAGCGATGGTTCATCTGCTTTACGGGCCGTGCCCAATCCAGGGGAATATTTCGCCCGAGGTCTTGGAGACCGTCCGCGTAAATACGTTGCATGGTATCTCCGAAGAGACCAAGACCGAATTTCCCCTTATTTGCAGCGGCCAGCGCGAAGAAGGACTCAATGAGAAGCTTATTGGTATCCTGGCTCTCATCGATGAGTAAGAACGGGAACTTGTTGACCAAGACCGCTTGCATTGATGGCTTCGACACAATGAAATCGGAGGTGATTGCCAAGACTTCGGAATGCGATAACGAAGCCGCACCGAAGTTGTCACCATTGGGGCTGTAGGAGAATCTCCGAGGCGTAGCCAACCATTCAAGTCTCTTGATGGTTGTTGCAATAGCTCGCTCACGGTCCAGTGCCGCCTTCGTCCCCGCGCGCCCCTTCATCTGCTTTTCCCTCAGATCAATGAGATCGCCAGGAAGTTTTGCAAGTAGCCATTTCTGAATATCCGTGTGATACGCTCCGATGTGCGCCCAACAGAAACTGTGGATCGTCGAAATTGGAAACAGTGCGTCCTGGCCGACGCGTCCGGCGATCTCATCGGCAGCCGCATTGGTGTAGGTAATAACGGCAACTTTCTGGCCGGCGCGTCTAAGCTCATCGCCGTGCGTAAGGCGGAATTTATCGAGAGCCTCCTTGAGTGACCGCGTCTTACCCGATCCTGCGCCAGCGTAAAGAAAGAAGCTCTTGGGTGCCCTTGGATTCAAGCACGCGCTGATCTCGATGTCTGCACCACTATCGGTGCCAGGAGCGCCAAGTTCGATGTCGATTGCCGTCATGCGCTTGGTGCCTTGGGTTCAGTGTCACCCACATCCTTCCCGACGGCGCGTTCAAACCATTCCAGTCCATGTTGAATGTATTGAGGTGGCTTGATGGCCTTGGCATCCTCTAGCATCAAGCAATCGAGGGCGAACGCTGCCTTTTCCGCCGTTTTGAGCAAGTGAAACAGCTCGTCCGCCAAATCTTCACCGGAGAGGCCGTCCGTCACGATGGTGCGGATCTTGTCGCTGGTTCGTGAGCCGGTGATTTTCGCCAGTACGGCGAGATTTTGAAGGATAAGAGCGTCCTCAAACGTCCTCGGAATGACTTCATCAACGCCCCCGGTGGAAGCGGGAACCGAAACAGGTTTCTGGTAAGCCACATAAAGTTCGTAACCATCACTTGCGGATGATTCATGTTCTTCAGGTTTTAGCGCAACGAGTTCATCGATCAGTTCCTTCGACGGGTGCCATTGTTTCAAGACAGAATTGCCGGTCTTCTGGCCAGCGCCGCGCACGGGCTTTGTCGCTTTCCAACGGATCGCTTCGCCTCCGCCCTTCACGGCGACTTTCGTCGCAGTCGTTGCATCGAGGTCGGCTATGATCAGTGTTGCCAAGCCTAGTTCGTCGACAAGTTCCCGGAAGCTGTGAGCATGGCTTCCGCCAAGATCAAGCAGTGTAATATAGCGACGTGATAGTGAGGGGAAGTGCTGACGGATGAAGTGTGGAACTAGAATTCGTTCTGCCTGCCCTTCTACAAAAATAATTCCGTCAGCGAAGAACAAGTCACAATGTGTCGCCTTCAGATAACGCCTCACGAACCTCTGTGTTTCATCTCCCTCGCCGAAGATATAAGACAGGTTCGCGACCGTCGTCGTAGGCGTATGCGCTGTCGACGATGCTGAACGGCGCCGAAAATAGCGTAGGTTGGCGAAATCAGCCTCGTGAGCAACGTGGCTTGAATGAGTGCTGACGACCAACTGGGTACACAGTGACGTCTTGTCCCCGAGGTCGTCATGTTTGCGCAGTAAGTTGTAAGCTTTGCTGATGAAGACCTGCTGCACTTGCGCGTGTAGATGCGCCTCGGGTTCTTCAACGAGGACAAGATGCAAAGGTTGAATTTGCGCTTCTGCGTCATCGGCATTTTCCGCCGACGCCTTGCCAACACGCATCCATTCATCGCGATAGCCCATCAGCATGAACACCATAGCGATGAGGTTTTGGTAGCCAAGACCGGAATAATCTTCGGGAAGCTTGAGGGTCTTCGTGCCGTCTCCAGCTGGGTCGGCCACCTGGTACTGGACTGCGGAGCCGTGCTTCAGGCCGTCAGTCGCCCTAAGTTGCGTGGATATTTTCAGCTTAGGATTTGCAATTCCAGGATACCCAAGATCCTCAAGTTCTCCGAACGCAGCAGAGAAACCAGATTCCAACCTTTTATCGAAACTGCGTTCAGCAAGTTGAATTGCTCCTAGAGCTTCGTAGTCCTGTTCCGACGGCGTTTTTGTTGGATCGAGGTGACGATCGTAGTACGAGCGCAACTGATCCGAAAGCCGACGTTTGAACCGGCGTGAGGTGGCATCTTGACTATCATCGCCGTTTTGATTGCGTTCGCCTGCATCTGAAAAATCGCGCTGCGCAGCAATCTCGTCTATCTTTATAAGCTTCTTAAATGGGTCCTTTTCGAGCGGCAACGCGGCCGCTGGCAATGCTTGCGGTGCAGCTAACCCCTTTGTTGGTGGGACATGTGATCCAGGATCGAGTGCAAATGCTTCGAGATCAACATGTGACCGTAGGCGCCGTTCGAGAAACTCTGTCAAGCTCGCTGGCCAAACCGAAAGTTTGACAACTTCGCCCGTCGGTCCCTTCGCTTCGGCATCTTGGGAGGCGTTGCGTTGCAACAGGTACGCTGCCTTGAGTTTATCGATGTCCGCAATCTTGTACTTCAGCCTGACGCCAAGGAGACCGCCGTTCCAATCCAATGTGGGAAGGACGTGGACGACGTGCTGGATTTCGGTAAGGGGAACATCCAGCCAAACATCGAGTGATGGCAGGAGATCGTTCAGGTCAGTATCAGTTACAGTTGCTGCTTCCCAGCCCTCTCCCAGAGCGTCAATACTGGTCCAGTTGCCAATCGTAATGTCACGCAGCGCAAGTCGCTTTGGTGAGAGAAGGAAGTAGCGCAAGGCGACCATTGCGGATGTTTTACCGCTGTTGTTGGCGCCGACGAAAATCGTAGTCTTCTTGTCAAAGTCGATGTGTGTCGATTTTAATTTTCGGAAATTTGAAATTTCAACAAACCTGATTCTCATGACGCCCCCGTCGATGTCGACCGCAACTTATCATTGGTACACATATTATAGTTCAATTTTGTTGCGCGATTCTCGATGGAACAATATCGCCTGTGGCCTAGCTAGTTTTCCGGAAAGTTAGCTCTGAATAACAGCTACACGATTGACCTTGTCCAGAAATTCGATATCCGAGTTGCGCCCAAATTGCCCGCCGATGTCGCGCTCAAGAATGTCTGCAAAAGTATCGAACGCAGGATTCCTGCGCGCAATGCTGACCAGTCGTTCGAAAAGCTTGAGACCTGACATAACGGGCCACAGGCCAAAACTTAAAACGTCGTTGGCGACGCCGATGGCGGCGTCGGTAGTGTCAATGTTGAGGGTACGGCGCTCGCGCCTCATTTGGTGAGCGTAAAGCTCCTTTTCGAGCCGCTCGATTTCTTCGACACGCTCGTCGACGGTCAGGTCCGCGAGGCGAGAGATCAGCGCTCTGCCTGAGTAGCGAACCGAACCACGTGTGGAAAGCGCAAGAATGTCGTTCAACGATGCGTGCTTGGGAAAACTGAAAAGTGGCAGCGGCGGCAGCATTGCCTTCCGGCTTTCTTTCCGCCGCTCATTGACAGCCCAACTGGCCGCGATGTTAGTGTTGCACGATCGGTAGAAGTTTAAGCGCTGTGCAATCGCCTCTCGTGCTGGATGCCATCCCTGCAATCCGTCCATCGGTGCGATGAGCGTTGAGCTTAGAACATGTGAAACATGCACGCCGTCAGCGGTTGCGATGGCCTCAAGCAGAACATCCTTACCGGTCTCGCGGTTGATCTGGGTAGCCAGCACTTGTCCTATCCCCAGAGACAACTGGCACATGAGTCCTTTGTCCAACAGTGGTTGCGGACTTTGTAAACGCGCGCCAATTGGCCAGAGCAACAGATCCAACGTTTCACGCTCGGGCACGCCGAGTTCTGATGCGAGGGAGCGAGCAAGCGTGGTCACTGCTTGGCGGTGTTCGGCCGCCGAAAAAGTGTATTCATTCGCGGTCGTCACTAAGTCGGTTGCGAGAAGTGCCGCTGCCGACAACCTACCGATGATAGCCTTGGGTGAGCGCTCATATACTTCCTCAAGCCAGCGAAGATCGGTTCGTTCCTCTGGTTGTCGCAGGATGAGTCTTAGCCTGCCGGCATCAATCAGAAGCAGGAGATCGGCTTTGGTGAGCACTTGGCTATCCCAAAACGGAGATTTCAATCCGTCGGAAATGGGTGGGCAGAGTAAAATGGTGTCATAGAGTAGGAGCAGCTGCCGGAGGTCGACATTCGGAAACACCGACGCGTCGACGTAGCAAGACATCCCGATACCGGAAATTGACGCATGGTCCCGTACTTGGTGCCGCCCCTCAAAGATTGCGTCGATGTTCGACCAGAAATATTCCTCGTCGCGCGCGACGAATGCGGGTGCCGCGGCACGGAGTTTCGCGGCGGTGATCTGAAGCGCATCATTTGGCAATGCTGGCGCACGATCTTGCGAACCCGCTGCAACGACAATGTCGTATGGCCAGCCGGGCATGAGCTCGCTGATTGTCTTTTGAACAAGTGCCATCTCTGTGGCCGTGAGTTCGCGAGGGAAGCGCAAAGACATGCGTGGGTGGTTCTCGTTGCTCACCCCAAGCATGACGGGTAGGGATGGGCATCGGGAGGCCAGATAGTTCGTGATGTCGAATGAAGTGAAAGAGTAACCTTCAAAGCCCTTTGATACGTCACTATTTTTAATCGAAGGAATCTCACGGCTGTAGTGTTGCGGCACACTATTCGAAAGTGTGACCGGGACAGTGACCGGACGGATCGAATTGTCGAATTCTTCGGCGATGAGGTCGGCGCGTTGCAAATCCTTATCAAAGAAAATCACAAAGCTATGAGGTCCAACCTCGAAGATGCGTGTAATGAGGTGAGGGAAGTGGCCTCGCAATATGACGTCAGTCCGCCTAACGAAAGACGCTTGGTCGGGATAGTCGCTCGTGCCTGCAGGTCCCGTGGCCATCTATTCCTCATCGGTTGGTTCGGGATCTACAAAACTCTCGGGCAGTTGCAAGCCTGCAGGCGTAAACGGCATGCGCGGCGGCGCGGTGCGCCACATCAGATCCACTTCCGCCGGCGTCAAACCGTAGGCCTCGTTGACGAGGTCGGACAACTGGCGTTCCAGCGCGAAAATTTGAGCGCGGGCCTGACGCGCTGGTTCGACGGTGACGCCGTGCTCACGCTTCAGTTCGGCTATTTCGGCGGCGGTGAGCTTGCGCTTCTTAGGCAATGCGCTGCGGACAGCCGAGATGAAGCATTCTCCATCCAGAGCTGTTAGATTGGCAAGATCGCGCCCGGGTTTCGCAAGCTCGAATTCGTGCCGAAGCCAGTCCAATGTCGAAGATGTGGCATGTGAAGCAGATTTCGTATGAGCAACAATATCGGCAACATGCCTTGCTGTTGCCTCTTGCGATGCAGCACTGGGAGCTGCGATGGGCAGAACCGATACTTTGTAACCCATTGGCGAAAGCGCTTCGTCTTTTAGGTGCGTCAGATGCCGCCAGTTGTGCCACCACATGAGTGGCGAGTTGAGACAAGCTAGAAGCCAGGGATCATCAGTCGGCAAAAAAAACGTCTTATCGTTGCTCAGCCGGCCATCAAGATCGAGACAGTAGCGGGCATAGAACTGAATAACCTGATAGATGATCTTGGGTTGTTCGAAAGCATCGTAGTAGGCGCACGAGCGCAGTTCCCACCAGAA
>JBJXDZ010000075.1:0-50588 GCA_046154645.1 Hyphomicrobiaceae bacterium | reverse complement strand
CGTCTTCCCGCCGCCGGTCGGCGCGATCAGCAGCGCGCTCTTGCCCTGGAGCGCCAGCGCGACCAGCTCGAGCTGGTGCGGCCGCGGCTGCCAGCCGCGGCTTTCGAACCAGCGTGAAAAGAGGTCGGGCAGCCCCATATCGGAGCCAGTGTTTTCAGGCATTTCAGCCCGGTTTTGACACCGAGTTGGCACCGAGCGCCACGTTAATCGCGTCGGCTGCTGCACCGTCATCGTCTTTGAACAAGTGGGCGTAGATCGCGGTGAGGGGGCGTCCGGTGCAGCCGATCCGGGCCTGTCCACGGTCGCAACGGGGCTCGGCACCTTCAGCAGCCAGCTTGGCGAGTTGGTCTACACGCTGCAGCAGAGCGACGAAGAGCTGAAGCAAATAATGCAAGTATTGCCAGACTATATGCGGCGGCTTGCTATCAAGATTGCGGCGCAGGGAGATGCAGCCGACATGGTAGCCGAGCAAGCGGTCAACCGGCTGCCTGTCGACGTCCGGCTCGCCGACACCGCAGGCAACCTACACGACAATCATGTACCGGCGCCGATGGTGCAGCGCGCCATCGGTGACATCGTTGCCGGCGCCGCCCGCCAGGAAAGTGCGGAGGCCATGATCGAACAGCTGCGCGAGCGCTTCGACGGCTACCTGTCGCAGACCATACCGGACGACAAGGCACGCATGCCGCCGGTCCTATGGCAGCGTTTGGTAATAGCAGTCATCAACGAGGTCTTGAATCGCTCCTTGAAGGGATTGCCGCCCGGTCGTGGTGGTCCCAGGGCGGGCCTGTTCGATGAACGAATCGACGGCGCGATGTCAAGGAAAGCGCTGGCGAGTGCAATCCCAGGGGCATGGTTCAGGGGGACCGCAGGCAGCCAGCGGGGCCAATAGAAGTATTAGCAGGAGAAGTCTCATCGCCATCGGTCATCCCCGGTGCCTCGCCAAACTGATTCGCTACCCATGATATTGACACCCCCGCCTGCCGCGCGATCGTTGTGCTGGCCCGCCTTACCGAGGAGCCGGCCGGAAACACCGAGTTGCGCCTCCTCGCTGTCCGCCAGTCGCTGCCGAGCGGCAGCGGCGGGGTGCCCATACCCCGCCGACGATTGCCTCATCGGTACTGCCCGAGTTTCTCTCGGAGCCATTCCCAATTCCAAGAGTGGGATTCTTGTCCGGCGTCGGCGGGGCGATGTCGGTTCGATCATGGTGTGGATCGTACTGCGCGCCGCATCTGCCCGCCAGACGCACGAGCCGGAAGGCGGGTGCGCAGGGTCCGCCGGCCTAGTTTTTGACGGTGTCGGTCGTGCTTTGCCGCATGAACTCGGCGATCTCAGGCTTCAGGGCCTTCAGGCGCTCGGCCAAGCCGAGGTCGTGCATCCGCTCCAACATGAAGCGCTTGTCCCGCAGCAGGTCGAAGGGCAGATCCAATCCGCGGATCAAGAGTTCGGACGCCGTGCTCCGCGCCAACTCCAGGAACGACTTGTGCCCTTCGCCGATCATGTTCAAAGCCGCAACCCACGCGAGCCTCAAATCGTCGTCCGATGTATGCTCATTCCGGCGGCCTGCCGCCAGGTAGGCGCGAATATTGTCGATGGCATCACTCTGCAGGAACGAGTCGATCCATACCTCGATATCGTTGCTCATTTGACAGTCCTTCTAAAGGGCGTTGCGACGTCATCACGACGTGACATGCAGCAACATGCTGCAACGAGACTATAGCATCGTTGCCCGGTGGGAAATCTGCCCGCCTAGCAACGTCGCGCCGGTCGACCCTCGGGGGGGGGGCACGCCCGCCGAAGGGCGAATCGTGCCGTGCGGGCAGATATGGGCATCCAGCACGCGCGCGCACGGACCACCCCTTGGCGATCGGCGCCTCGGTCATTTCTTGAAGGCCGCTCGGATGGCCTGACGCACTTCCTCCGCTCCGATCACGCGAGATCGAGCCGTTGTCGATCAAGCGGCGCAGGGAAAATTCAGGAGGCGCCGCATGCGCGACGTTCTGACAGAGCCGGCAAGCGTCCTGCCGCGCGTCGAGACCCACACGCACTTCCTGATCGAGGCCAACGCCTACACTGGGATATTCACCCTGTACTTCGTGGCTGGGCCCGGGCACCCGTCTAGCTGTCGGCCGCCGAGGAAGCCTGGGGATAGTCGGCCAGTCGGGTGATTGCCGCCAGGCGGCATCGGAGGGTAGGTGTTCCCGCCTAATGCCGACCGCTCGACGACACCACTTCATCACGGCCGCATATCTCAACGGCTTCGCTGCCGATCCAGCCAAGCCGGAGCTGCACGTATTCGACCTAGTCAGAAGGAAGACGCGAGTCGCGTCTCCTCGAAGTGTCGCCTGGGTGCGTGATTTCAACACGATCGACACGCCGAGGCGCGAGCCTGATGAGCTGGAGCGCCTGCTCGGCCAAATCGAAGGCGATGTGATTGCCGCGATCCGCCGTATCGATGCGGCGGGTTCGCTGGCCCAAAAGGACGACCTGCACCTGGTGCTCAATCTGGTGGGGATGTTTGCCGCTAGGAATCCAGATCTGAGAGGCAGACTTGAACAGTTCACGCGCGACTTCGTGATGAGAATGGCCAAGCTGTCGGTGCAGAGCCCAGAAATGTATGCCCAGTCTGCCAGACGGCACGGCACGTCCGACTACGAGGACATGAAGGCGTTCATCGATGGCGGCGAGTTCAAGATTAGTATCAAGCGCAATTTCCTGATTGGCCAGGAGCTCGCAGTCGCTGGCCCCATTGTCGATATGCTCGCGCGCCGTCGGTGGTCACTGCTGAAAACGGATCCTGTTGCGACCGGCGGGTTCATCACCAGCGACCATCCGGTGTGTCTGGATTGGACCAATCCTATGCCGAAGGGCCCTTTCAACAGTCCTGGATTCGGACTGACGTCGACGGTGGTGGTCTTCCCCTTGACCAGGCGCATGTGTCTGATTGGATCCTTCGAACTCGAGGCCCGAGAGCTGCAGGTCGGCTTCAAGCAGGTGGCGTTCATGAACGGGGCGATCGTTGCCAGCGCCCGCGAGTACGCGTTTGCCGCCGACGACATGTGCGTGTTCATGGCGGAAGGAAGAGACGCGCCGACCATGTGCAGGGATCTGCTCGCGACGGTTCCAGCGGCCGCGCATCAGGCGGGACGGCGGTAGCAGCGTCCAAATTGGCACCGCGATTGGCACCGGACCAGCGGTGACGGCGCGTTACGCGGGGTGAGGAACGCGACCGGCAACATCGTTTAAACCCAATAGAACGGGACCTTTGGACATCACCGGGCACCATCGGTGATGTAGCAAATTGCCCAGGCAGCCCCATATCTCTTGGGTAGGATGCAGCACGCTCAATGGCAACCGGCACACTGAACCCCCGATCCTGGCTCTATCCGACGCCGCGCGGCCTCTACTGCGAGCCGGGCGGCTTCTACGTCGACCCGGCCGTCGCGGTGGACCGCGCCCTGATCACGCACGGACATGGCGATCATGCCCGGCCCGGACATCGCGCCGCGCTCGCCACGGCCGAGACGCTCGCGATCATGCGTACCCGTTTCGACGGAATGCCCGACACGGCGCAGCAATCCCTGAAATACGGCGAGACGATCCGTCTCGGCGAGGTCGACGTGCGGCTGGCGCCGGCGGGTCATATCCTCGGCTCCGCCCAGACCGTGCTGACGTGGCGGGACCAGCGCATCGTCGTGTCGGGCGACTTCAAGCGCCGCCCCGATCCGACCTGCCCGCCCTTCGAGCCGGTGCCGTGCGACGTCTTCATCACCGAGGCGACCTTCGCGCTGCCGGTGTTCCATCATCCCTCAGACGCCGGCGAAATCGGCAAGTTGCTGCGCTCCGTCGCCACCTTTCCCGAACGCTCCCATCTGGTGGGCGTCTACGCGCTGGGCAAGTGCCAGCGCGTAATCAGGCTGCTGCGCGCCGCCGGCTACGACAAGCGCATCTGGCTGCACGGCGCGCTCCTGTCGTTGTGCAAGCTCTACCAAGACCATGGTATCGATCTCGGCGACGTGGCGCCGGCCTCGGACGCGATCCTCGAGACCTTCAGGGGCGCCATCGTGCTCTGCCCGCCCGGTGCCATTGCCGACCGCTGGTCGCGGCGTTTCGCCGAGCCGATCTTGGCGGTGTGCTCAGGCTGGATGGGTGTGCGGGCGCGCGCCCGCCAGCGCGGCGCCGAATTGCCCCTGGTGATCTCCGATCATGCCGACTGGCCCGAATTGAGCCAGACCTTGAAGGACGTCGGTGCCCCCAAGGTGTGGGTCACGCACGGCCGCGAGGAAGCGCTCGTCTTCCACGCCCGCTCGCTCGGCATCGAGGCGGAGGCGCTGCACCTCGCCGGCCGCGACGAGGAGGACGGCTGAGTGCAGGCCTTCGCCGACCTGCTCGATGCGTTGTCGTTCCAGCCGGCGCGCAACGCCAAGCTCAGGCTGATCGAGACCTACCTGCGCGAGGTGCCCGATCCGGACCGCGGCTGGGGGCTGGCGGCCTTGACCGGCGGCCTCGACTTTCCGGCCGCCAAGCCGGCCCTGCTGCGCGGCTTCGGCGAGGACAAGATCGGCCCCGAGCTGTTCCTTCTCTCCTACGACTATGTCGGCGATCTCGCCGAGACGCTGGCGCTGATCTGGGAGAACGACGCCAGCGCCGGGCCGCCGCCGACCCTCGGCGAGGTGGTCGAGACCCTGCAGCGCGCCAGCCGCAGCGAGACGCCCGGCATCCTGAAGCGCTGGCTGGACACGCTCGATTCGACCGGCCGCTGGGCCCTGCTGAAGCTCCTGACCGGCGCGCTGCGTGTCGGCGTGTCGGCACGGCTTGCCAAGCAGGCCGTGGCCAATATCGGCAACCAGCCGGTCGATGCCGTGGAGGAGATCTGGCACGGCCTGTCGCCGCCCTATCGGCCGCTGTTCGACTGGCTGCTGCACGACGCACCGAGGCCCAGCAGCAACGCCGGCGGCGCCTTCCTGCCGCCCATGCTGGCCAATCCGATCGAGCAGAGCGAGCTCGAGACGCTCGATCCGGCGCATTTCCGTGCCGAATGGAAGTGGGACGGCATTCGCGTGCAGGTCGCCTCGTCGGGCGGCGTGAAGCGCCTCTACAGCCGCGCCGGCGAGGACGTCTCGGACGCCTTTCCCGACATCGTCGAGGCGATCGACTTCGACGGCGTGTTCGACGGCGAGCTGGTGGTCCGCCGCGAGGAGACCGTGGCGCCGTTCAACGACCTGCAGCAGCGGCTCAACCGCAAGACCGTGACGCCCAGGATGCTGACGGATCATCCGGCGCACGTGCGGCTCTACGACGTGCTGTGGCTCGAGGGCGAGGATCTGCGCGGCCTGCCCTTCGACCAGCGCCGCGCCCACCTCGAGGCCTGGATGGCGCAGCAGCCGCGCCGGCGCTTCGACCTCTCGCCGCTGGTGACGTTCCGCGACTGGGCCCATCTCGCCGAGCTGCGCCAGGGCATGACGAGCGACGGCATCGAAGGCCTGATGCTGAAGCGGGCCGACAGCGCCTATCTCGCCGGCCGGCCGAAGGGTCCGTGGTTCAAATGGAAGCGCGACCCGATGCTGGCCGACTGCGTGCTGATGTACGCCCAGCGCGGCCACGGCAAGCGCAGCTCGTTCTATTCCGACTTCACCTTCGGCTGCTGGCGCGAGGTCGAGGGGCAGCGCGAGCTGGCGCCCGTCGGCAAGGCCTATTTCGGCGTCACCGACGAGGAGCTGCGCTGGCTCGACAAGTGGGTGCGCGACCACACGACCAACCGCTTCGGCCCGGTGCGGGAGGTCACGCCCGAGCTGGTCCTGGAGATCGCTTTCGACGGCATCGCCCGCTCCACCCGGCACAAATCGGGGGTAGCGATGCGCTTCCCGCGGATCAACCGCATCCGCACCGACAAGCCCGCCGCCGAGGCGGATACGGTGGACGGCCTGTTGCGGCTGACAGGCCCCGCCGTGATCGAACCTTGAAAATCGTTGATCACCTGATATATCACTAGTGATAATGGGGACCCACCATGGATCGGCATTCTCCCAGCCATCGAGCCTCTGCCCGACGTTACCGGGAGCGCATGCGCTCCGAAGGACTCCGGCAGGTGAGCCTGTGGGTCTACGATCGGACCTCACCAAACTTTGTGAGTGAGTGTCGTCGGCAATCTGTTCTGGCCTCGCAAGCGGACCCACCAATGGGTTTGGATCGGTTGCTGGATGATGCGGTTGACGAGATCGACGGCTGGACAGCTTGAATCGCGGCGATGTCGTGACGGTCGCCCTCCAAGGCGATTTCGGGAAGCCCCGCCCCGCGGTGATCATCCAGTCCGATGCATTCAACGCGTCGCATGCAACAATCTCGATCCTTCCAATCACCAGCACGATCGTATCCGCGCCGCTGTTCCGCATTACCGTAGAGCCCTCGGCGGCCAACGGATTGCGCAGCGTGTCTCAGGTCATGACCGACAAGATCGTAAGCGTTCGGCATGAGCGATTGGGGGTCAAGATTGGTGTCCTTGACCGGGAAGTCATGAGCCGTATCGGACGTTCCTTGGCACTCTGGTTGGAACTCGCCTGAGAGTTCTTCGGATCGTTATATCCCTACTCCATCAACGGTCATCCCTACCCTGCAACCCGAATTGGGGTCGATAAATTGGGCGTGGCGCCCTACATTGCAGACATGATCGATCCGTTCGGCAGGCATATCACCTACCTACGCGTCTCGGTGACGGACCGCTGCGACTTCCGCTGCGTCTATTGCATGTCGGAGCACATGTCGTTCCTGCCGAAGAAGGATCTGCTGTCGCTCGAGGAGCTGGACCGGCTGTGCTCGGCGTTCGTGGCCAAGGGCGTGCGCAAGCTGCGCATCACCGGTGGCGAACCCCTGGTGCGCAAGAATATCCTGTGGCTGTTCAAGGCTTTGTCACGCCATCTCGACAGCGGTCAACTGGAAGAGCTGACCTTGACCACCAACGGCAGCCAGCTACCGAAGTACGCCGCCGACTTGAAGGCCCTCGGCGTCAAGCGCATCAACGTCTCGCTCGATACCCTCAAGCCCGACCGCTTCAAGGCGATTACGCGCTGGGGCGATTTTTCCGGCGTCATGGCCGGCATCGAGGCGGCGGAGAAGGCAGGCCTTGCGGTCAAGCTCAATGCGGTGGCCTTGAAAGGCGTGAACGAGGACGAGATCGTCGACCTCATGACGTTCGCGCACGGGCGCGGCTTCGATCTGACCTTCATCGAGACCATGCCGCTTGGAGATATCGACGGCGACCGGACCGACCAGTATCTGCCGCTGTCGATCGTGCGTGCGCGGCTCATGGAGCGGTACACGCTGGAAGACATCCCCTATCGTACAGGTGGGCCAGCGCGCTATGTCCGCGTCAAGGAGACCGGCGGGCGGCTCGGCTTCATCACGCCGATGACGCACAACTTCTGCGAAAGCTGCAACCGCGTGCGGCTCACCTGCACGGGCACCCTCTACATGTGCTTGGGCCAGGAGGACGCGGCGGATTTGCGGGCGCCGCTGCGCGCCAGCCCGGACGACGCCGCCCTGATGCGTGCGATCGACGACGCCATCCTGCGCAAGCCGAAGGGCCACGACTTCATCATCGACCGGCGCTCCAAGAAACCGGCCGTGCAGCGCCATATGAGCGTGACCGGCGGGTGAGGGCAATCTCGCCCGTTTGCTGTTGAAGTAATGCGGATTCCTAACAGGGGTCGCGCCTTCACGTTGAGGAACATTGGCTTCACCCTCAATCCCTGGTTAGCTCGCTCGCAATGCGACTCGGGCCGCTCGCTGACGCACGCGATGGCCATGAGGCGGTGGCTGGAAACGGGGGCGGTGTGGGGGAGAAGGACAGCGAGCCAGTCGGCGCGGCGTCGATGAGCGAGACGGAGCGCGCGGCGTCGAACCTGCGCGGCATCATCGCCATGACGGCGGCTTGTGCGTCCTTCGCCTGCGGCGACACCATCATGAAGCTTGTGGCGGGGACGCTGCCGACGAGTGAGCTGATTTTCGTGCGCGGCCTCTTCGTCATGCTCGGCGCGCTGGCGGCGTGCGCCTATCTTGGCGCGTTCTCGGTGCTGCATCGCGCCTTGTCGCGCGCCATGGCGGTGCGGGCAGCCGGCGATTCGGCCGGCGCCTGGTCGTTCCAGCTGGCGCTTGCCCGCATGCCCTACGCGGAGCTGTCGGCGATCGGGCAGCTGACGCCGCTCGCCATCACGGCGGTCTCGGCGCTGTTTCTCGGTGACAAGGTCGGTTGGCGGCGCTGGACGGCGACCTTCGTCGGCCTGTGCGGCGTGCTGCTGATCATCCGGCCGGGATCGAGCGCGGCGACGTGGTGGGCGCTGGCGGGTCTCGCGTCCGTCGTGTCGTCGGTGGTGCGGGATCTGGCAACGCGCCGCGTCGATCCGAGCGTGCCGCCGCCGATGATCACGGCATTCTCGGCGGGCTTGACGGTGATCACGAGCGCACTAGCGGCGACGGCCGGCGGCTGGGAATGGCCGCCGCCCATGGTGCTGCTGGGCCTCATCTGCGCCGCGGGCTTCTCGCTGACCGGGCAGGTGTGCACCATCATCGCCGTGCGCGCCGCCGAAATCTCCGCCGTGGTGCCGTTCCGCTATACCATCATCCTGTTCGCTATTGTCTCCGGCATCTTCGTGTTCGGGCAGTTTCCCGATGCGCTGACGCTGCTTGGCATTGCGATAGTCTGCCTGGCCGGTCTCTACACCTTCCATCGTGAGCGCGTGCGCCGCGCGGAAACGCGAGCCAGTCCGGGGCCGACGCCATGACCGTGGATACCAAGGCCATGGTCACGGACGCGCGCCCGACGCTGGATACGGCGACCAATCTGCGTGCCATCGTGGCCATGGTCATTTCGATGCTGGTGTTCAGCCTGAGTGACGTGCTCATGAAGATCGTCGGCGCGCATCTGCCACTTGGTCAGTTGCTGGTGCTGCGCGGGTTGATCGGAACCGTGCTGATCGTCCTGCTGGCGGCCGCGACCGGCGCCTTTGCAGGGCTGCGGCTTACGGCGTCGCCACAAGTGTTCTGGCGCACGGTGGCGGAGGTGATCTGCTCGATCCTCTATTTCATCGCGTTGCTGCGCCTGCCTCTCGCCGATGTCGCCGCCATCAGCCAGTTCGCGCCGCTGGCCGTCATGGCGGGAGCGGCCCTGCTGCTCGGCGAACCCGTCGGCTGGCGGCGCTGGAGTGCGGCCGGGGTGGGTTTCATCGGCGTCATGTTGGTGATCAAGCCCGCCACCTCGGCGTTTCAACCGGCGGCGCTGATCATGCTGGCGTCGATGCTGTTCGTTGCCATTCGCGATCTCATCACGCGGCGGCTGCCAGCCGCGGTGCCGAATGTGCTGGTAACGGGGGCGGCGATCATCGGTGTCATGCTGGCAGGCGCCGTCATGGCTCCTTTCGAGGTGTGGCACTCCCCCACGCCGATGCAGTGGCTGCTGCTGCTGCTGTCGGGCGTTGCCGTCATCACGGGCTTCATGCTCGGAATTCTCGCCATGCGCACCGGCGATATCGGCGTCGTCTCGCCGTTCCGCTACAGCTTCATGGTGTTTGCCGTCATCCTCAGTTTCGCGGTCTTCAATGAGGTGCCGGACCGCTGGAGCCTGGCTGGCATTGCCCTGATCGTCGCCTCGGGCCTCTACTCGTTGCATCGCGAACGCGTGCGCCGCGCCGAAGCTCGGGCGCAAGCGGGGGCCAACCCATGACAGCGACGACCACCACCACGCATGGCTCCAACCTGCGCGCCATCGCCGCGATGATCGCCAGTCAGGCAAGCTTCATCGTCAACGACACACTGATCAAGGTCGCGACGCGTGACTTGCCCGGCGGGCAGGCGATCTTCCTGCGCGGGCTGATGGCCTTCGCCATGGCATTGGTGATGGCGAAGGCTTTCGGACTGCTCGGGCCGTGGCCGACGCGACAGGAGGCGCCGCGCATCATCGCCCGCAACATCGGCGAGATCGGCTCGACGTTCTTTTATCTGTTCGCTCTGTTCAACATGCCAATGGCCGACTCGACCGCCATCCTGCAATTCGTGCCGCTCGCCATCACCGCCAGCGCCGCATTGTTTCTCGGCGAGGCCGTCGGCTGGCGGCGCTGGACGGCGACGGTCGTGGGTCTCATCGGCGTGCTGATCATCATCCGGCCGGGCACATCGGCCTTCACGATCTGGTCGGTGGTAGCTTTGGCCGGTGTCGCCTTCTCGGTGTTGCGCGATCTCTCAACACGAGGCATCTCGACACGGTTTCCGACCATTTTCCTGGTGGTGCTGTCGGCGGCGACCGTCACGGTGGCAGCCTCTGGCTTCGCGTTGATCGAAACCTGGGTGTGGCCGCAACCGCGCTCGCTGGCGGTGCTGGTGGGGGCTGCACTGTTCCTCATCGGCGGCTATTATTTCATCGTCGACGCCATGCGGCATGGCGAGGTGGCGGTGGTGTCGCCGTTCCGCTATTCCGTGATCCCCTGGGCCATCGTCGCGGGCTTCTTCGTCTTCGGCGAGAGGCCGGACGGCATGGCGCTGCTCGGCACCGCGATCGTGGCGGCAGCCGGCATCTACACGTTTCTGCGCGAACGACAGTTGCAGCGCCAGCGGAGCCCAACATGACCGACAATCTGCGCGGCATACTGGCAATCCTCGCCTCGGCCACCGCATTCGTCGTCAATGATGCGCTGGTGAAACTCGCCACCGAGGAACTGCCGACCGGTGAGATCATCGTCGTACGCGGTATCATGGCGACGCTGATCCTGGGCTTCGCCACCACCATCGCTGGCGCCTGGCGCTCGCCGCACATCCTGCTGCGCCCGGCCATGGCCATACGCATCGCTTCGGCGGCGATGGCAACCGTGTGTATCGTTGCAGCCTTGCGCTATCTGCCGTTGGCGACCTCGTCTGCCATCCTGCAGGTGACGCCCCTGATGGTGACGGCTGGTGCCGCTGTGCTGCTCAAAGCCCCGGTCGGCTGGCGGCGCTGGCTGGCGTCGCTGGCGGGATTTGGTGGCGTGCTGCTGATCGTCAAGCCGGGCACAGAGACCTTTGTCAAGGAGGTGTGGATCGCCCTGGCGGCGCTGCTGTTCACATCGGCGCGTGATCTCACGACGCGGTTCGTCGATCACGATGTGCCCTCGCTGCTGGTGGCTTTCGCCTCGTCGTTCGTGATCACGCTGGCTGGACTGACGCTGTGGCCGTTCGAGACCTGGGTGATGCCGTCGACGCGGGCGATGACGCTCCTCGGCGGCGCGGCGGTGTGTCTCTATTTCGCGTACTACCTCGGCATCGTCGCCATGCGCATCGGCGAGATCGCCGTGGTGGCGCCGTTCCGTTACTCGCTGGTGATCCTGGCGCTGATCCTGAGCTACGTCGTGTGGGGCCATCTGCCGGACCAAGTGTCGATGCTCGGCATCGCCATCATCTGCGGCGCCGGCATCTATCTGCTGCACCGCGAACGGGTGCGGGCCCGCCATACGAAGGCGGCGGCCGCTGCAAAGGAGCAAACGGCATGACATCCCTGCGCAATGCCATGAAGGAGAAGATCCGGCGCGGCGAACCGGCGCTCGGCGCATCCGTGATGTTTCCTGCGCCGCAAGTGGTGGAGATGCTGGCCTACGCCGGCTTCGATTGGGTGCTGATCGACTGCGAGCACGGCTCGATCGACTTGGCCGACGTCGAGATGATGGCGATGGCGGCGGACGCTTCCGGCATCACGGCCATTGCGCGGCCGCGCAGCAATGCCGCAGCCGACATCCAGTCTGTGCTCGATCGCGGCGTCAAGGGCGTGCAGGTGCCGCACGTCAATTGTCGTGCTGATGCCGAGCGGGCGGTGGCCGCCGTCAAATTCGGACCGGGCGCAGCGCGAGGCCTTGCAGCCGGCACACGGCCCGATCGCTGGGGCCTTGGCGCCAAGATGCCGGATTTCGCGCAGCAGCAGAATGCCATGACCTTGCTGTGCGTGCAGATCGAGCATCAGGAGGCGGTGGCCAACATCGACGAGATTCTGGCCGTTGAGGGCATCGATGTGTTCTTCATCGGGCCGTCAGATCTCTCGCAATCGATGGGGTTTCCCGGCAATCCGAAAGCGCCGCCGGTGGCGGCAGCGATCGACGACACGCTGAAGCGTATCAAGGCGGCAGGCAAGGTGGCGGGCATGCCGGCCACATCCGAGACCGTGGCCGAGGTGGTGGGCCAAGGCTGCCGCTATATCTACAATCACGTGCCGCGCCTGATTGGCGCCGGGGCCAGCCAGTTTCTCGGCGCGGCGGCCGGTGGAAAAATGGGCGGCGCGTAGCCGGATCAGCTATCGCCGGGAGCAGAAAAAACAAATTGGCCGCCCCAATCAAGGGACGGCCAAAATTCGTGGTCGAACGAGCGGCGCTCAACCGTTTCTGATCGTCAGGCTGCTCAGAGAGCCTGGATCTTGTCGACGGCGATCTTGCCGGTACGACGATCTTCCTGCGTGTCGAAGGACACTTTCTGGCCCTCGCTCAATCCGCGCATCCCAGCGCGCTCCAGAGCGGTTGCATGGACGAAAACGTCCTTGCTGCCATCTTCCGGCTGGATGAAGCCGAAGCCCTTTTGATCGTTGTAGAATTTAACAGTGCCAGTTTGCATGATAACACCTTGCGTTTTGCCATAGTTAGCCTGTTGGCGCGCGCGGTTGCGCGGCCACCAGAATGCATCGATTTTTGGAGATAGTCTGAGTATGCGCCCGGCGTGCGGGGCCACTGGCCGATTGTCTGGCCAAGAATCGATAGCTGTACATACGCCCCGTTTGCACAAACAGCAAGGATATTAATTTCGTCACATTTGTCGCCGCATTCACATGGCCGGCAAATACGTCGTGCGGCGCCGGTTGCGCGGCGCTCACGCGATCATGCCCCGGCATCGCAGCGCTCAGGTCGTCTTGACTGCTGGGACCGCGACATTGTCGATTAAACGCGTTTCGCCAAGCCAAGCGGCTGCAAGCACGCGCCCCGGACGGCCGGACTTGCGCACCCACTCCTTGAGCGTGTCGGCGTCGCGCACGGCGACGTAATCGATCTGGCGGAAGCCTGCAGCGGTCAGCGCGGCTTCGCCATCCGTGATGGCCTTGTCAAGGCCACGCCCCTTGGCGGCAGCAGCTGCCACTTTGGTGATGACGTGATGGATCGCGACCGCGCGGGCGCGCTGGTCGGGCGAGAGATAGCGGTTGCGCGATGACATGGCGAGACCATCCGCCTCGCGCACTGTCGGCACGCCGATGATCTCCAGCGGCAAGTTGAGATCACGCACCATCTGCTTGACGACGGCCAGTTGCTGATAGTCCTTCTCGCCGAACATGGCGTAGTCGGCGCCGACCTGGGTGAAGAGCTTGCAGCATACGGTGGCAACACCACCGAAGAAGTGCGGGCGAAAATCCGTTTCAAGCCCTTCGGCGGCGCCGGCCGGCACAATCCGCGTGGCAAAGCCGTCTGGATACATTTCGCCCTTGTGCGGCGCCCACACCAGATCACAATCTACGGTCTTGAGCTTGGCCAGATCGTCTTCGAAGGTACGCGGATACTTGTCGAAGTCCTCGGTCGGGGCGAACTGGGCCGGATTGACGAAGATCGAAGTCACGGTGCGCCGGGCGCGCCGGCGGGCCTCGGTGACGAGCTTCAAGTGGCCGTCGTGCAAGGCCCCCATGGTCGGGATCACCGCCACCTGCTCGCCGCTCTGGCGCCAGCCGCCGACGATCCGGCGCAACTCGGCGACCGTGGAGACGAACGGAACCCCACGGGCGTTGGTGGCGCGGCTGATTGACTTGGAAGGCGCCATGGATCCTCTCCCTGGCAAGGTCGACAGCAGCGAGAGATCGTCGCCCGGCAGCGAAACGTCAAGAGCCAAGAACAGAGAGCCGGCGCACAAATTTTGCAGCCACCACGGCCATCACGTAACGTCGGCGCTGCGCACGCGGCGCACACCGGCTGTTGTCATGTCGGCCCAGGCCTTGGCCAGGGTGCCGCCGAGATCGATGGCCCGACAGCCATCCTCGACGACAGTCGCCTCGAGACCGAAGCGCCTGGCATCAAGCGCCGTCCAGGCGACGCAGAAATCCGTGGCGAGACCAACGATATAGGACTGTGTGAGGCCACGTTCGCGCAGATAGCCGCCGAGACCTGTCGCCGTCGAACGATCCGCCTCCAGAAAGCCTGAGTAGCTGTCGACCTGCGGCCGGTAGCCTTTGCGCACGATCATCTGGGCCTGGGGAATGCGGAGATCGGCGTGAAACGCGGCGCCGACCGTGCCCTGCACGCAATGCACCGGCCATAGAACCTGAGGGCCGTAGGGCATCTGGATGGTCTCGAAGGGCGATTTGCCCGCGTGCGAGGCGGCGAACGAGGCGTGCGCCTTGGGATGCCAGTCCTGCGTCAGCACGACGTTCTCGAAGCGCTGCGCCAAGACGTTGATCACGGGCACGACCTCGTCACCTTGCGGCACAGCCAGTGCACCACCAGGACAGAAGTCGTTCTGTACGTCGACGACAATGAGGACACGATTGGCCTGGGTCATCGGCTTGGCTTTCCTGGCTTCACGGCAGCGCTCGGCCGCTTCAGCTGCCGCGGATGATTGGCGCGAAGATTCTCGGCGGCTTTGGCGACAGTCTCGGCAATGCGCCGCTGCCGTGTCTCGGGTTGCCGCGCGCTGGCGATCCACTCGAGAATGCCGCGTTTGACCGAGCGCGGGAAGGCATCGAAATGATCGCGGGCGGCTGCATTTTTGGCCAGCCCCGCCGCGAGATCAGCGGGAACGCTGAGCGTTTCGACCTCGTTGAGGGCATCCCAGCTGCCGTCGGATTTCGCCTGCTGGATCTTGGCGAGACCGGCCGGCGTCATCAGGCCCGCGGCCATCAGCGCCGCCACCTTGTCCTTGTTCACCTGCGACCAGGCACTGCGCGGCTTGCGCGGTGACAGGCGCAGCATCGTGCGCGTTTCATCGAGCTTGCGCGGCAGGCTGTCGATCCAGCCGAAGCACAGCGCTTCGTCGACGATGGCGGCGTACGGGAGATGCTTATCGCCTGTCGCCTTCTTCCAGGTGACCAGCCAGATGCTCTCCGTCTGACTGTGGTTCGTCGTCAGCCAGCCGCGCAGCTCCGCCCGCGATGTCACCTCGATGCGGGCATGGTCGCCGCGCTTCGCAGCCGGTGGCGTTTTCCGTGTCGAGCGACGATCAGACATAAGCGATGAACCGTCCAAGTGCTACCACGCCGAGCCACAGGCTCAGCGAGGCGATAGCGGCAGCTCGCACCGCAGCGGGCATGGGTGCCGTCTCCGGTAGATCTGCAGCTGCGGCCACCGCGCGGGCGCCGAAGATCGTGGCATTAAGCAGCGCGGCGACAATGAGAGCCACTTTCAACTGGAAGACACGGTTGAGCGCCACATGGCTCGCCTCGGCAATGAACAGCACGGTACCCGTCAGCGCGACCAGGAGAAAGGCGCGCATTGCCCAGGAGCGCGCACGCGCCAGAAACTGCGCCCGGCCATCGACCCGGATGACACCGAGCAGCAGCAGATCCAGCACCGCCACGCAGCCCGCGAACAGTACCAGGGATACGACATGGCCGACGTTGGCCGCCGGATACGCCCACACCGATTGGCGAATGGCGAGACCGAGCCCTGAACTCTCCAGTGCGATCAAGATCTGTGGCGCGCCGGCGTCCATCAGCGCATCTCGATGGTTTTGCCATCGACGATGATGCGCTCGGCGCGCATTTCGTCCTTCTCCACGGTCGAGGGATAACCAAACGCGGTGATGTCCTTGGCCACGGCCACCATCTCGGCCAGCGCACCGCGATTGATCATGCGCGAAGTCGGTGCCAGCGTCACGGTCCACACCTTGTCCGGCGCCTGCACGGTCACAGCCACGTGCGGATTCTCATACTTGGAGGTGAGCACCTTGCCGGTGACGGTGACGGGGTTCTTGGCATCATAGCTGCCCCAGCCGTGGTGGGCCAGCGCTCCGCCGACGAGACCCAGCGCCAACAGCGCGGCCACGGCGATTGCTCGGATCATGTGCTGTCTCCATCAGTGTTGATCGGCGTTACGCCTGCTCCGGATACAGCGACAGCAGGCCTTTCTCGGTTGCGGGACACACGCCGCGCTCGGTGATGAAACCGGTGACGAGGCGGGCCGGCGTCACATCGAAGCCGGGGTTGGCCGCGGGCGAACCGGGTGCCGCAATCTCGACGGTTGCAACGCCGCCGCCGGGCAAGCGTCCCGTCATTTTGAGCACCTCGTCGGCGGAGCGCTCCTCGATCTCGATCTGGCGGCCGTCGCGCAAGGTCCAGTCAATGGTCGTGTGCGGCAGCGCCACGTAGAACGGCACCGTGTTGTCGTGTGCGGCGAGCGCTTTCAGATAGGTGCCGATCTTGTTGGCGACATCGCCATTGCGCGTCACGCGGTCGGTGCCGACGATGCACAGGTCGACCTTGCCGTGCTGCATAAAGTGGCCGCCGGCGTTGTCGACGATGATGGTGTGCGGCACACCGTGAGAGCCGAGCTCGAAGGCGGTGAGTGAGGCGCCTTGGTTGCGCGGGCGCGTCTCATCGACCCAGACGTGGACTTTGATTCCCTTATCATGGGCCTGATAGATCGGCGACGTGGCCGTGCCCCAATCGACGCAGGCGATCCAGCCGGCATTGCAGTGCGTGAGGATGTTGACCGGCTCGCCGGGCTTTTTCTTTTTGGCGATGGCTTCGATCAGGGCCAAGCCGTGGGCGCCGATGCGGCGGCACGTTTCGACATCATCGTCACAGATTTTGGCGGCGTGGCTGTAGGCGGCGGCCATACGCTCGGCTGGCTGCAAGGGCGCCAGGACATTGCGCATCTCTGCAAGCGCCCAGCGCAGATTGACCGCGGTTGGCCGCTGCGCATTGAGAAAGGTGATGTTCTTGTCCAGGCTCGTGTTTGAAGGATCCGCGCGCATGGCCAGCGCCAAGCCATAGGCGGCCGTGGCCCCGATCAGTGGCGCACCGCGCACCTGCATGGTTTTGATGGCACGGGCCGCGTCGTCCACGGACTTGAGCGCGATGGTCTCGAAGGTGTGCGGCAGCTTGGTCTGCTCGATCACCTCGACGGACCAGCCGTCGGCGCCGAGCCAGATGGTGCGATAGGGACGGCCTTGGATTTTCATGGCTGTGCAGGCTCGAGTTGCTGGACAAAGGCGACGATCTCGTCGGCCGCCGCTTGGGCATTGCATTGTAGCAGCATATGGGGACCCGGTAACCGTTTGACGACGGCATTCGGGCGTCCGGCAAGCGCGGCGGCGATGGAGCGCGAAGGCACCAGCCAGTCGGCCGTCCCGTGCAGCGATAGGATCGGACAGGTCAGCGCCCTGAGATGATCGGCGACGTCGATGTCGGCCATTGCGCGCAACCGCGCGGAGATGGTTTCCCGGGGCATCGTGTCGGTGAGTTCCTCGATCAGTTTCACTAGCGCCGGATCATGGCGACGGCCAATCATCATGTTGCGCACGGCGAACACGGGGGCGAGGCCATGATCGAACCGGGCCGCGAGGCGTAGCAGTCCAGGTGCCCAGGGCGGGCGCACGAAAGTCACGGCAAGAATGAGCGCCTTGACCACGTCCGGCCGCCGCGCCGCGATCTCCACTGCTGCCGGGCCCGCGAATGACTCGCCCAGCAGAATGACGGGACCTGGCCCCAGGCGCTCGATCAGATAGCTGGTCAGGCGCGGGTAGTCCGACACGTCGAAGGGATAGGCCAGGATCTCGGTCTCGATGCGTCCGTGTAGCGCATGCACCAAGCGCGGAAACAGCCGGCCGGTGCCATCGAGCCCCGGCAAAAGCACAAGTGTGGGCTGCACGCGCTAATACCTCGACGCGGCTGCAAGATCCAGCAGCGCGCGAAAGATTGCGCCTCGATCGGCTGCGTAGCGACCAGCACAGTTGATGCAGTTCATTTCGATGACACGTATCCCTTCCGTCGTGTAGGCCAAGTCAACCACATAAGCACGCACCGGTGCCGCGAGTTGGTGGACCTCCTCTGCGACGTGTACCAGCGCGCGGCTCTCATCCCACGACAGGCGACGGGACGACACGTGACCGCTCAACTTGTATTGCGAAGTCTCGACGATCTTGTCTCCGATCACCCACACTCGGAACTCTGCTTCGATCTCGCGCAGAGGCGCGAGCAGGATCGGCTCGTCGTCCGTCAGACTACCGTCCTGCTGCACCCCAGCTAGCGCCTCTCCAAGCGTCTGTCCGGCCGGCACCACCAATCCAGCGAAAGCCTTGAGATCGCGACAGGGCTTTACGAATTTCGCTGTTTCGAGCCTAATTTCCCGCTGCTCGCCAAGTCGGCTGAAAACCGCATCATGATTGATCGCAAGCGGCCCGAGTTTCGCCGACCACGTTCGCTGATCGAAAGCGCGCTCATCGAAATGCACGATCCAATTGCTCGGCGTCTTGGCACTTCGCCAGAGTTTGACCAGCTTCGTGCCACCAAGCGGCACGATAGGCTCGCCCGTGACCTCGAGAGCATCGCCGTACATCTCTTCGACGAACGGTCGCATATGAAATGTAAGCGGTTCGACGCCCGCCGCGGCGCATCCTTCGAAATCGCGAATGATCTCGACATCGGGAAGCGAACTGTTCTGGAGAGCCAGTCGTGCCATCGCCCCCCTCAATGCCCCTCGAACGTCATCAGGGCGTGGACCTTGATGCCGTCTTTTTCGAGGAGCCTGGCGCCGCCGAGATCGGGCAGGTCGACCAGGAAAGCGGCGCCGATAATGGTGCCGCCGAGACGCCGGATCAGCTTGGCGGCGGCCCTTGCCGTGCCGCCCGTGGCGATCAGGTCATCGACGATCAGCACGCGTTTGCCCCGCGCCAGCGCATCCTCGTGCATCTCGAGGGTGTCGGTGCCGTATTCCAGCGCGTAGCTCTCGGCGATGGTTTTCCAGGGCAGCTTGCCCTTCTTGCGCACTGGAACAAAGCCACAGCCGAGCCGGTCAGCGATGGCGCCCGCCGTGATGAAGCCGCGCGCCTCGATACCCGCGATCAAGTCCACCGGCTCCGTCCGGTAGGGCTCGGTGAGGCGCGCAATGGCGGCCTTGAAGCCCTGGGCATCGGCCATCAGCGTGGTCACGTCGCGGAACATGATACCGGGCTTGGGATGGTCCGGGATGGTCCGAATCAAGGCCTTGAAATCCATGGGATTGCTCGCTCCAGTGCGGTTTGGCGGCACGATACCAGCCCTGCGGCGAAGCGGGTAGGGCATGCCTTCTAACACAATCCGGCGCTGCATTGTGCCGGCCGCCACAGTCTCAGTCCCTATTGCCGTCACAAAGAACCGGCATAGGCTTGCACGTGTTCATGCGTACCATTCCAACGCCCGCGGTCGTGGTGGCCAAACGACCCGAATTCGGGTATCCGCCACGACATGATCCATCAGCACGCAAAGCATATCCCATGAGCCGGGAGCCCCACATGGCCGAGCCACATTTTCCCGGTGACGACGACCTGCCGCGCACTTTCCGTCGTGAGCGCGAAGCGCGCGAGCGTGAGGCGGCGGCACTGAGTGGTATGGCCCATGCCACAAGCCAAGGCGGCGGACGCGACTATGGCCCGCCGCCGCAGGACTATGGCGCCGGCGCCGCCGACAGCCTGTACAGCGCCGGCATGTCGGGCACGGTGACGCGCTTCGAGGTGCCGTTCCTGCATCTGGTCACGTTCTTCCTCAAGGCGGCACTGGCGGCCATTCCGGCGCTGTTGCTGCTCGGCGTCGTGATGTTCGGCGCCGGCAAAGTCCTGCAAGCGGTGTTTCCGGCCTACCGGCTGTTCGAGATCAAGATCCAATCGATCGATCCGGCGGCGCCAGCTACCCCGGCGCCAACGTCGGCCAAAGGCAACCCGCCGGCGGCCAAGAAGCCGTAAGTTCGGTGCGCCTGCTGCTCAGGCCTTTGCCAACACGCGCCCGGCGACAGCATCGAGCTTGGCCATCAGGGCGGGATCGCGGGCTTCGGGCGGCGTGATCAAGGCGACGTCGAGCGCCCGGTCAGAGCCGATCGGGCATTTCGGATGCGTGCGCGGGAAATCGCGGGCGAGCCTCGTCACCAGATGCTGCGCCTTCTCGACATTGGCCTTGAGCACCTTGATGACGGCGGCGACATCGACCTCAGCGTGATCCTCGTGCCAGCAGTCATAGTCCGTGACCATGGCGACGGTGGCGTAGGGGATCTCAGCCTCGCGGGCGAGCTTGGCCTCGGGCATGTTGGTCATGCCGATGACGTCACAGCCCCACTGCCGGTAGAGGTTCGATTCTGCGCGCGTCGAGAATTGCGGGCCCTCCATGACGATGTAGGTGCCACCGCGGGTCAGCGCGATCTTCTCGGCCTTGGCTGCGGCTTGAATAGCGTCGGCAACTGCGGGGCTGACCGGGTCGGCCAGCGAGACGTGTGCCACGCACCCCAAGCCAAAGAAGCTTTTCTCGCGCGCATAGGTGCGATCGATGAACTGATCGACGAGCACGAAGTGACCCGGAGGGTACTCCTCCTTCAGCGAACCGCAGGCGGAGACCGAGACCAGATCGGTGACGCCCGCCCGCTTCATGCAGTCGATGTTGGCGCGATAATTGATGCCGGAGGGCGAGATGCGGTGGCCGCGCCCATGCCGCGGCAGGAAGCGGATCGGCAGCCCATCGACCTCGGCGTGCAGGATCTGGTCCGAAGGCTCGCCCCAGGGTGATTTCACGGTGATCCACCGGGGCTTTTCGAACGCCGGCAGATCATACAGGCCGCTGCCGCCGATGATGCCGAGCACGGACTTGGTCATGGGGTTCGTTTCCCTTGCGTTGCGACGGGGCATTCTCAGTGCGCCGCACCATGGCGGCTCAAGGCGTCACAGACAAGACCGAGTTCATTATTCGCGACGGTTGTGAGCACCCGCACAGCCCGGCTCCTCCACCAAACCTAGTCTCTCCACATGGAAACCGCGGTGGCGAACAACGCCACGCACACCCCAAACAGGAGAGACGTCATGGTCCGCTGCAACGACCTCAAGCCTTTCGCCCGCCTCGCCGGTCTGGCGCTGGCCATTGTCGCCACACCGGCCCTCGCCATGTCGACGCCGGCAACGCCCGCCAAGCCCGCGCAAGTCATCAACGGCTTCCCGAGCCAATTGACGGCGGAGGCTGCCTCGAAGCCACTTTGTGAGGCCCAGACCGACCGCGTGTTCGTCACCTACGCTGGCGGCACCGAGTGCATCGCCTACTACACCACCAGCGGCGTGCCGACCTCCCGTTCCACCATCCTGTTCTTCCAGGGCGACAGCGATCAAGCCAGCTTCGACTTCCAGGCGCAACGCACGACCGGCATCCAGCGCTTCATGGCAAGCATTCAGGGCTTCGCCGACCGCAACAGCATCCGCATCATTTATGTGGCGCGGCCCGGCGTCTACGGCTCGTCGGGCAACCACGGCCGGCGACGGACGCTCTATGAGATGCAAGTTATGAATGCCGCCGTCACCGCCATCAAGGCACGCCTCAAGCTGGATGACCTGATCCTGGCCGGCCAGTCGGGCGGAGCGACCGTATCGGCGGCGCTGCTGAGCCTCGGCCGCACCGATGTGTCCTGCGCCATCCTTGGCTCGGGTGGACAGAACGTAACGGGGAACTCGCTGCGGCGGGCGTCAGAGCGCGGGCAGAGACTATCGGCCGAGCGCGTCCAGGCGTTGCTGTTCGATCCGACGGCGCGGATTGCCAGTGTGCCCCGTCAAGCCAACCGCCGCGTCTTCGTGCTCGGCGACCGGACGGATACGGTCACGCCGTTCGATCTGCAGGCTGTCTATGCGGAGAAGATGCGCGCGGCCGGCCACCACGCCGAAACCATAGAGATTCGCGGGCTCGGCGACATGATGCATGGCGCGGTGCAGGCAGCCTTGCCGGCCGCGGTGCTGTGCGCCCGGGGCGTGAGCGATGCCCAGATCCGGCAGGTCGTGGGCGTCAAGGGCAATACCCCGATTGCGTCGGCCCCACCCCGTCCCACGCCGCCCGCCGCCCGGCCGGTCCCGCCAACCCCGCCGCAGGTGCTGCCGCCGCAGCCTGCCCCCGAGCGGCGCACCATGGCCCAGGCGCCGCCAATGCCACCGATGCCGACGCCGCCAGCGGCCCAACCGGCGCCCGTTCCGCCGACCCTGCCACAAGCCGTGCCGCCCCCCGCGCCGCCGCGGTTTCCGCTGGCCAACCTGCCCCAGATCGTGCCGCAACCTCTGCCGCCTGGGATCAAACTGCCTGAACCGCTGCCGCCGCGCGCCCGGTAACAGCACTCGGCGACCGCCGCACCAGGAAGGTTAACGCCGACAGAGGGTTCGCAAGCCTCTGTCGGTGGTGACGTCACGGTTAATTGATTGTCGTTTATTTGTTTCAAATGCAGGGCCGTGACATAAATTGAATATTGATCAGTCAATCCTACTATGCCTGAATGCACACCGGCTCGCGGAGTACGCGCATGGTACGCAACTCACTCACCCTGATGGCCGGGCTGCTCAGCCTCCTGCTCGCCGTGCCCGCGCTGCCGACAATCGCCGCTCCGCCAACGAAGCCTGCGGCGGCGGGTCCGGGACCGCAGCTGATTGCAGAAGCCGCCTCACAGCCGCTCTGCGAGAGTGTGGCGCACCGGATTTTTGTTACCCACTTCGTCGGCACCGAGTGCATTGCGTTCTATGCGACACCGGCCAGCACCGCCGCGAAGGCCACGGTCGTGTACTTCAATGGTGACGTGCCGGACGCCTATTTCCGCAAGCCGCGCGAGCTGGACGCCTACCTGAAGGAGCTCAACACGACGGCCCGTTTCCTCGCCGAACGGCAGGGCGTGCGCATTATCTTCGTTGCGCGCCCCGGCACCTTCGGCTCGTCGGGCGACCATGAGCTGCGCGGCGAGCGGCGCGAGATGATGATCATGAATGCCGCCGTCGACGCGCTCAAGTCCCGCCTCGGCCTGGACCAGCTGGTGCTTGCCGGACAATCGCGCGGGTCGCAGGTCGCAGCCGCCCTCCTGACCATGCGACGCACCGACGTGCGGTGTGCCGTGCTCGGCTCTGGGACCCTGTTGACGGTGGAGAACGAGCGCCGCTTCCAGCTTTCCAAAGGGCGCCGGGTCAGCGAGGACCGGCTGCGCGACATCTTCTACGACCCGAGCCGCTATCTGGCCGAAGTGGTGCGTGATGCCGATCGCCGCATTCTGATCCTGGGCGATCGCGCCGACACGATTACGCCGTTCGACCAGCAGATGGCGTTCGGCGATCGCCTGAAGGAGCTCGGCCACCATGCCCGTACATTCGAGATCATGGCGCAGGGCCGCGACATGCATGGTGCTACGCACCTGACATTGCCGGTGGCAGCCCTGTGCGCCAAAGGTGCACCGGATGAGCAGATCGCTTGGATTGTGACGCCGCCGGGCAAGGTTGCGCCCGCGCCTGGGCCACGCCCGCCGCTGCCGCGCGCCGAGACCCGCGAAGTGCCGCCGAGCTGATGTGCCAGCGGCGGCAGCGGAGCCAGCCTGGACGCAAGCAAAAAGGGCCCGTCAATGGGCCCTTTCGCTTGCGTCAGCCTGCAACAGGCGCGACCCGGATCAGTGCAGCCGCGACCACAGCCGCTTCTTGGCCAGATAGAGCAGCAATGTGGTGATCAGCAGATAGAGCAGAACCTTGAGCCCCATGCTCTTGCGCTCCTCAAGCTTCGGATCGCCGGCCCAGGCGAGGAAGGCCGTCACGTCCTCGGCGTACTGTGCCACTGTCCGGGGAGTCGCGGGATCCTGATACTTGACCTGACCATCCTGCAGTGGCTTCGCCATGGCAATCTGATAGCCGGGGAAGGCCTTGTTGTAGTGCATGCCGTCCGCCATCTTCATATTGGCAGGCGTGTTGTCGTAGCCATTGAGCAGGGCATAGACATAGTCCGAGCCACCCTCCTGGTAGCCCCTGACGATGTCGCTCAGCATCTGCACGGGATGGCCGATCAGGGAGCCATGGTACTCGGCGGCGCCAGTGCGGGCCTTGGTGATCAGCGACAGATCCGGTGGCACAGCGCCGTTGTTGGCCGCTGCGGCAGCCTTGTCGTTATCGTAGGGCCCGAGGATCGGATCCGACAGCAGCGCCGGGCGCTTCAGGATACGACCGCGGCGGTCGGCGATATCACCGGCGTCGTTGGGGCCGGCAAAGATCTGATTCGGCCAGCTGGCTGCGAGCGCCTTGACGGCCTCCTCCGGGAAGCCCGGACCACCCGGTTCCGCCAGATTGCGGAAGTAGACGCGCTTGAGGCCATGGCAGGCGGCGCAAACCTCCTGATAAACCTGGAACCCGCGCTGCAGCTGCACGTTGTCGAAGTGACCGCGCAGCCCGCCGTAGGTCCACTTGTCGTGCCGCTTGATGATGGGCGTATCACCCGCAGCAGTGACGGGGGCCGGCGCCGCACCGATTGCGAGGGCGAGCGCCAGGCCGGCGAGCACCTTCATGCCGAACGTCTTGGTCATGGCTGGATGCCTCTCCGACACTTAGCGCTTCTCGGGAGCCGCGGCCGCACCGGCCGGAGCACCGCTTGCACCCTTGCCCAGCACCGATTCCGTGATGGAGCGGGGCATCGGCGATGGCGTCTCGATCACACCGACGATGGGCATGAGGATCAGGAAGAACAGGAAGTAGTAGGCGGTGAAGATGCGCGAGAAGATCACGTACCAGCCCTCGGGCGGCTTGCCGCCGAGATAACCCAGCGCAATCACCGAGATGAAGAACAGCACCAGCAGCCACTTGAACAGCGGCCGATAGCGGGCCGAGCGCACGCGGCTGGTATCGAGCCAGGGGATGAACAGCAGGATCAGGATCGAGCCGAACATCGCCACCACGCCACCAAGCTTGGAGGGAATGGCGCGCAGAATGGCGTAGAAGGGCAGATAGTACCACTCCGGCACGATATGCGGCGGCGTCACCAACGGATTGGCCTCGATGTAGTTGTCCGCGTGGCCGAGATAGTCGGGGGCGAAGAACACGAACCAGGCGAAGAACAGCGTGAACACGAACAGCGCGAAGGCATCCTTCATGACCGCAAACGGCGCCATCGGCACTGCGTCCGACTTCGACTTGATGGCGATGCCGGTGGGATTGTTCTGGCCAACCACGTGCAGCGCCCAGATGTGCAGCGCGACCACGCCCGCAATCACGAACGGCAGCAGGTAGTGCAGCGAGAAGAAGCGATTGAGCGTGACGCCCGAGACCGCATAGCCACCCCACAGCCAGGTCACAATCTTGGTGCCGAGACCGGGCAGTACCGCGTCGAGCGACGAGAACAGGTTGGTGATGACGGTGACGCCCCAGAAGCTCATCTGTCCCCAAGGCAGCGTGTAGCCGAGGAAGCCGGTGGCCATCATCAGCAGGTAGATGATGACGCCGAGGATCCAGAGGATCTCGCGCGGGCCCTTATAGGAACCGTAGTATAGGCCGCGGGCGATGTGGATGTAGACCGCGATGAAGAAGAACGAGGCGCCGACAGCGTGCACGTTGCGGATCAGCCACCCGTAATTGACGTCGCGGCGGATGTGCTCGACCGAGTCGAAGGCCATCTTGTCGTTGGGCACATAGTGCATCGCCAGCACGATGCCGGTGACGATCTGCACCATGAGGCAGAACATCAGGATGCCGCCGAACGTCCACAGGTAGTTCAGGTTGCGCGGGGTCGGGAAGTCGACGAACTGGCCGTGCATCATGCGCATGAGCGGCAGCCGCTCGTCGAACCAGTAGCCGAGCCGCGATGTCGGCTTATAGGAGGATTCGTGGTTTGCCATTTGGGATCCCGCGCCTCAACCGATCTTGATCTTGGTATCAGACACGAACTCGTAGGGCGGCACGTCGAGATTGCGTGGCGCCGGCCCTTTGCGAATGCGTCCGGACTGGTCGTAATGCGAACCGTGACACGGGCAGAACCAGCCGTTGAAGTCGCCCTTCACGTCGGCGATGGCCTGGCCCTTCGGAATGCAGCCGAGATGCGTGCAGATGCCGACGAGAACCAGCCAGTTCTCCTTGCCCTTCTTGACGCGGTTGGCATCGGTCGCCGCAGCCTTCTCCGGCAGCGCCAGATTGCGCGCGGCGGCATCGATCAAACCTTGCGGCAGCACTTCGCCGCCGGCCGACTTCACCTCGTCGGGCGTGCGGTTGCGAATGAAGACGGGCTTGCCGCGCCACATGGCGGTGATGGCCTGACCCGGCTTGACCTGTGCCAGATCGATCTCGACCGAGGCCAGCGCCTGCGTCGAGGCGTCGGGGTTCATCTGCTGGATCAGCGGCCACAAAGTCGCAGCGGCACCGACTGCCGCCCAGGCGCCGGCGGCGACCATCAGCACGTCGCGGCGTGAATGTTCCGTCTCAGACGCCAAGGCGCCCTCCTTGTTCCCAGTCGCGCAACCGCGCTTGCAGATTCAGACCTTCAAACCGTGCTGCCAAAGTCGTGAACAACTACAAAGGCGCAGCCGGATGGCCACGCTGGCGGGAGCGCTGCTCGAAGTCGACTCCGCGCCTGTCGTAAAGCGCTCAGTCACGCACTGGACATTAGAGGCGCCCTGCGCTCCCCCGGACAGGGCGTTTTGACGCGCGACCCTTTTTGCATCCTTTGTAGGGTCGCACAAGGCAGCGCGGGCTGCAGCCAAAGGGGCAATTTGGCGCATCTCGCGTCACCGCGCTTGTGTTGCGGGCGCAACTGCTATGCCGTTGCCGCCGGGCGCGACAGACGACCGATCTCGATCACCGTATCGGTGATGAAATGATAGGGCGGCACCTCCAAGTTGGCCGGCGCCGGCCCGACCCGGACGCGCCCCGCCGCATCATATTGCGAGCCATGGCAGGAGCAGAACCAGCCACCATGGTCGCCGCGTCTCTCGCCAAGCCGCTGCCCCTGCGGCACGCACCCCAGATGCGTGCACACGCCGACGACCACCAGCCATTGCGGCCGGCCCGGTTTGACACGGTTGGCGTCACTGGCCGCCGCATCCTCGGGCCGACCAGCCATGCGCGCTTTCTTGTCAATGAGCTTGTCGGCGGTGACGGCTGCCGAAGCGTCGATCTCGGCCGGCGTGCGATGGCGAATGAAAACGGCCTTGCCGCGCCACATCACGGTGATGGACTGGCCGAGGGCGACCGGTGCCAGATCGACCTCGATGTTGGCGAGTGCCAATGTGGTTGCATCGGGGTTCATCTGCTGCAGCAGTGGCCACAGGCTGGCCGCCGCGCCAACGGCTGCAAAGGCACCGGACGCAACCATGAGCACGTCGCGCCGCGTGGCATCATCACGAACCGTCGTCATGGGCGTTCTCCGTTCGCAGGCTCCGGCGCCCCCCACCAATAGGGGTAAGATGTGGGACGATGCCTCCATGCAGCAACGTGGCGCGAGCGCACAGCCATAGGCAGCCGGTCGCCAACTCGGCTATTGAGGTCGCGACCTTTGCCGGAAACACAAGATGCGCCTTGCCCTCTATCAGCCGGATATTCCCCAGAACACCGGCACCATTCTGCGGCTGGCGGCCTGCCTGGGGGTGGCCGTGGACGTCATCGGCCCGACGGGGTTCGATATGACGGACCGTTCGCTGCGCCGGGCGGGGCTCGACTATCTCGAGCATGTGACGATTGACCGGCACGTGTCGTTGGCAGCGTTCGAGGTGGCCCGACGGCAAAACGGACGGCGGCTGGTGTTGCTGACCACGCATGCGGCGACCAGCTATCTCGATGTCACGTTTACGCCATTGGATGTGCTGATGCTGGGCCGCGAGTCGGCGGGAGTACCGGATGAGGTGCATGCCGCAGCCGACCTGCGTGTGGCCATTCCGATACGACCCGGCCTGCGTTCGCTGAATATCGCCGTTGCCGCCGCCATGGTGCTTGGCGAAGCCTTGCGGCAGACTGGCACCTTGCCGATTCGGGCGGAAACAGATGGGAGCGCCGCGCATGAATGAGCCTCGACCAGCGATGAGCGCAGCCCCGGCATGACAGCCCCCGTGCCGCCCGCCAGCAAAGCTGCCGTCACCTTCGTGCTGGTGACCGTTGTCCTCGACGTCATCGCGCTCGGGCTGATCATTCCGGTGCTGCCGAAGCTGGTCGAGCGCATGGCGGGATCGACGCGTGACGCCGCCTTCTACATGGGTCTGTTCGGCACGGCGTGGGCGCTGATGCAATTCCTGTTCTCGCCCTTTCTCGGCGCGCTTTCTGACCGCTATGGACGCCGCCCGGTGCTGCTGCTCTCGAGCCTGGGCTTGGGGCTCGATTACATACTCATGGCGTTGGCGCCTGACCTCGTGTGGCTGTTCATTGGCCGCGTCATCTCAGGCATCACGGCGGCCACCTTCTCGACGGCCGGCGCCTACATCGCCGACGTCACGCCACCGGCTGAGCGGGCGGGAAAGTTCGGCCTCATCGGCGCCGCTTTTGGCCTGGGCTTTGTCGTTGGCCCCGCGATCGGCGGCCTGCTGGGGAGCACCGACCCGCGCCTGCCGTTCTGGGTGGCGGCTGCCGCCAGCCTCGCCAGCACGCTCTACGGCTGGTTCGTGCTGCCTGAGTCGTTGCCCCCCGAACGGCGCGCGCCCTTTCGCTGGGCACGGGCAAGCCCGCTCGGCTCGTTCAATCTGCTCGCCTCCAACACCACGCTGTTGGGACTCTCAGCGGCAATGTTCCTGTTCAACATCGCGCACGGCGTGTTCCCGGCCGTGTTCGTGCTGCACGCGGGCTACCGGTTCGGCTGGGGCGAGGGCACGGTCGGGTTGGCACTGGCTGTATTCGGTCTCCTGGCCGGCATCGTGCAGGGCGGGCTCGTGAAACCCGCCGTCGCCCGCTTCGGCGAACGCGCGATGTTGCTGCTCGGCTTCGCCGGCGGCGCCATCGGCATGGCCTTCTTTGCGCTGGCCCCGAACGCACTCTGGTTCTGGCTCGGCTACCCGGTGCTGGCGCTGTGGGGCTTCATCGGTCCCTCGGCCCAGGGGCTCATGACCCGCCTTGTCGCACCGAGCGAGCAGGGCCAGTTGCAGGGCGCCGCCTCCAGCATGATGGGGGTGGCAAGCCTGATCGCGCCGAGCCTGTTCACGCTGACATTCGCTTTCGGTATCGATCCCGCACGTGGCGCGCCGCTGCCGGGCGCGCCCTATCTGGTCGCCGCCCTGCTGATCATCATGGCAGGGATCATGGCGTGGCGGTGTGCGCCGGCTGTGGCGACACCGCATGGGGGCCCCGCGTGAAAGTTGACACTGGCACGCACCACACGGTGGGCCTTGGCATTGCGCTGACGCTGCTCGCCATGTTCGGTTTCGCGGCCATGGACGGCATCAGCAAGGTGCTGGCGGGGGCACACGCCATTCCGCAGATCCTCTGGGTGCGCTATATCCTGTTCACGCTACTGGCCGTCGTCGTGCTGCGCGACAAGGGCCTCGCTGCGGTCTGGCAGTCGGGGCAACCCTGGTTGCAGTTCGCGCGCGCGCTGCTGATCGTGGTCGAGAACGGCATCTTCGTGCTGGCCTTCACCTATCTACCGCTGGCCGACGTGCATGCCATTGCCGCGGCCTCGCCGCTGATCGTGATCGCGTTGTCGGTACCGCTGCTCGGCGAAAAGGTGGGGCCGCGCCGCTGGCTAGCGGTGATCGTCGGCTTTCTCGGTGTGATGCTGATCGTGCGTCCGGGGCTGCAGGACATCGGCGTTGGAATTCTCATCGCACTGGCAGGCGCGGTGCTGTGGGGCCTCTATCAGATCATGGTGCGCATGTGCTCGCAGACCGACTCGAGCGAGACGACATGGCTGTGGTCAGCCGTCGTCGGTCTTGCCGCAACGTCGCTGATCGGCCCGTTCATGTGGACCAATCCAAGTGCCAATGGCTGGGCGTTGCTGGTGCTGCTGGCCGCCCTCGGCAGCATGGCGCATCTGGCCCTCATCAAGGCATTGTCGCTGGCCGAGGCCAGTGTGCTGCAGCCGTTCGGCTATACGCTGTTCCTGTGGGCCATCGTCATCGGCTATCTGGCCTTTGGTGATCTGCCGGATATGTGGACGCTGGCGGGTGGCGCCATCATCCTGGCGAGCGGCCTCTATGCCTGGCACCGCGAGCGGGTGCGGGCGCGCGAGGCCGACACGACACCGCGGCACTGACGGCGCAGTTACGCGCCACCTGTGCGTTCGCTCTCGGCCGCTGCACGCAGCACATCGAGGCGCGGCACCCTAATGCGATGGCGTCCCTCCAAGCCGATGGCGCCACTTGCCGCCAGCGCTGCCAGTTGACGGCTCACCGTCTCGACGCGCAGGCCGAGGCAATCGGCCATCTCGGCGCGCGACAAGGGTAGCTCGAAGTGCAGGTTTTCCGCGGCCGTTGCCAATGCTTGGCTGGCCGCATCTGGCACCCGACGGGCGAACAGCAGCAGCAGACTCGCCACCCGTTCACGTGCCGTCTTGCGGCCGAGCAGCAGCATCCAGTCCTGCGCCGCATCGAGCTCGCTCAGCACCAGCGAGAAGAGATTGTGCTCGACACTGGGCGCACCACGCAGCAGCGCCTCGAACGCGTCCCGGCGATAGCAGTAGAGCGTCACCTCGCCGATGGCCTCGGCGCTGTAGGGACAGCAGGCAGCGAAGGGCCGGCCGACGAAATCGCTCGGAAACAGAAACGCCACGATCTGCTGGCGGCCGTCGCCGAGCCGTTTGGTGAGCTTGACGACGCCGCTGACGATGGTGGCGAATTGCGTGCTCGGATCTCCCTCGCCGATGATCGTGGTGCCGTGAGCGACGACCCGACGAAACTCGATCTGACGCAGCCGCTGCGTATCGGCATCGGTCAGTTCGCGGCACATGCCGAAACGCGACGCAGGACAAGGATCGCATCGGCGCCGGGCGTTGGGCTGGCCTGTCATTTTGGCCTCCGCAGTGACAATCGCGGTCGGTGCTGGCCTCGGCAACACGTCCAGCGACAAACGTTGCGAGGCGATATGCGCCTCGTCGACCGCGCCTACAGTATGGCACTTTTTGTTGCTGCACGTCTCGACAGCGATCAAGGCGAAAAAATTCGCTGAAGCATGATCTGGATCATGATGTGCGGCGGCCATCGGCGCAAACTGTCATGTGCAGGGGCCTCACTGGCCAGCCGGGTCATTAACCCGCACGTCGCGGCCTTCGATGGGGCCACCCTGTTATATTGGAGGATGATTATGAAAACGATTGTAGCATTGGCGACAGCAGTGATTCTGGTTTCGACGACACCTTGCCTGGCCGACTGGAAGGACACGATCTGGACCGATCTGGAACGGACCGCGCCCAACCGGCCGGCAGGCATCGAGGCGACGGCGCTCGGAGAGCACGTGGTGAAGAACCGCATCGAGGATATCTTCACCGATCTCAGCCGGACCGCACCGCTGCGCCGGGAAATCGATGACGCATTGCCAGGTGGGGTATCAGGCGACTGATCCCACGGGCGAAGGCGGGATCAGCCTCTATCGCTGGTCTCGCCGAATGCGACATCAGGCCGGATGCTCTCAGAATTGACGGCCAAAGAGCGCTGAGGGCCTCGTCTCACCGCGGCCAGCCCTGCTGCCCCCGAGGGTCAACCGACTACCGGGGGCTTTGGCATGGGTGGTGACGACCACGGGGAAAACGCGCAAGCGGCGGCTTGGCCTGCAGTTCAAATCCGGCGTCCAATGGTGTAGGCTCACGCCCTATCCGATCGGAGCACGAAGGCATGGCCAACATCGCGCAAAAGCCCTTGACCCCGGAAGAGTTTTTCGCCTGGGCCGAGCGGCAGGACGACCGCTACGAGTTGGTCGATGGTTTGCCCGTGAAAATGATGACGGGTGCGAGCAACTTTCACGACGCGATCGTGATCAACATCATCAGGGAGCTTGCCAATCAGCTGCGCGGCAAGCCTTGCCGGCCGATGACGGCGGACACGGCCATCAAAACCCGCATCCGCAATTTCCGCCGCCCCGACGTCACCGTGATGTGCGGGCCGCTGCTGGCCAAGACCTATGAGGCGAGCGATCCCAGATTGGCCATTGCGGTGCTTTCACCCTCCAACGAGGGTGTGGCCTGGCAGCGAAAGCTGGACGAATACCGTCGGTTGCAGGGGCTGCGCTATATTCTGCTCATCGACTCCGAATGTGTCGCGACCACGCTCTACACGCGTACCGCGACCGACTGGGAACCGACCGATGCCGATGACCTGGACGCGGTCGTCGAGCTGCCCGAAATTGACTGCAGGCTCGCCCTGCGGGACGTTTACGAGGGAATTGCCATCGGCACGGCAGGGGCATAGCCACCCTCCCCTGACGGAGCGCACGGTGGGCATCCCCTCACTGAGCCGCCGCTGCGACCGTGGGGGTCGACCGGAATACGCGGTCGACGACATGAGCGGTCCACCCGCGACCGGCGACAACCCCAAGCAGCACCAGCGCCGTGGTCGCGATAGGCGGCAGATCGTGGAGCCGGTCGATCAGCTCTCCGGGCAGCAAGGCTGCGACCGGGAGCACGAAATAGACTTGAATGCGTAGGCTGAGACGGCGTGCTTCCTCGACACCGGTCAGCGCGAACCCCGGGCTCCAGCGGCCTTTGGGAAACACATAGGCTTGCCCGTCGCGGGTCCAGCGGATTTGTGGCCGGAACGCCACGACGACCGCGATCAGGGCGATAGCGATCAAGGCGGTAATGATTAGAACGGCCACGTCGGTCGTGAACGAAAACGCGAACATGTGGGCCTCCCATCGGCGACGTACGGTTGCTGGCAGCCCATGCCGGGCTGGCTCTGAACAACAGTATGGTCTTGGGGCCAGCGGCTGGCTGTGCGGCCACGCACACCGGCCGCAAATTTCGCCCCCGGCCCAGGCGCCGCACCCGCGCGACAAGCGAAAGACGAACCGCTATAAGCCGAGCCTGACCCAGAGAAAGCCCCGAGTCCGCCCCATGCCCCCCTCACCTGCGCCCAAAAGCAAAATCACGCCCGAGATGGTCAAGGCCCACGGGTTCAAGGGTGATGAATACGACCGGCTGCTGCAAATTCTCGGCCGCGAGCCGTCGTTTCTGGAACTGGGCATCTTCTCGGTCATGTGGTCGGAGCACTGCTCCTATAAGTCGACGCGCTTCTGGTTGAAGCAGCTGCCAACAACGGGTCCGCAGGTGATCCAGGGCCCCGGCGAGAATGCGGGCGTGGTCGATCTCGGCGACGGCGACGCCGCCATCTTCAAGATGGAGAGCCACAACCACCCTTCCTTCATCGAGCCTTATCAGGGTGCGGCAACCGGCGTCGGCGGCATCATGCGCGACGTCTTCACCATGGGCGCGCGGCCCGTCGCCAACCTCAATGCGCTGCGCTTCGGCTCGCCCGAGCATGCCCGCACCCGGCACTTGGTATCCGGCGTGGTGCGCGGCATTGGCGGCTATGGCAACTGTGTCGGCGTGCCAACGGTTGGCGGCGAAACCAACTTCGATGCGGCCTACAACAACAACATCCTGGTCAACGCCATGTGCGTCGGCCTGGCGCGCACCGACAAGATCTTCTACTCGGCCGCCAAAGGCGTCGGCCTGCCCGTCGTCTACGTCGGCTCGAAGACGGGCCGCGACGGCATCCACGGCGCCACCATGGCGTCGGCCGAGTTCGACGACAAGAGTGCCGAGAAGCGGCCGACGGTGCAGGTCGGCGATCCCTTCACCGAGAAGCTTTTGATCGAGGCCTGCCTCGAACTGATGGCGCGCGACTGCATCATCGCTATCCAGGACATGGGCGCGGCCGGGCTCACCTCGTCGACGTCGGAAATGGCGGACAAGGGCGGCGTCGGTATTGATCTCCAGCTCGATCACGTGCCGCAGCGCGAAGCTGGCATGACCGCCTACGAGATGATGCTCTCGGAAAGCCAGGAACGCATGCTCATGATCCTGAAGCCGGGATCGGAGCCGGAAGCCGAAGCCGTGTTCAGAAAGTGGGGCCTGGATTTCGCGGTGATCGGGACAACCACCGACACCGGCCGCCTGATCGTGTCGCACAAGGGCCAGATCGAGGCGGATCTGCCCGTCGACAAGCTCGCCAATTCGGCGCCGCAGTATGAGCGCCCGTGGGTGCCGACGCCGAAGCCAAAACTCATTCTGCCTGAATGGGTGCCGGCGCCGAATGCCATTCTCGGTGCCCTCAAGTCGATGCTGGCGACGGAGCACCTGTGCTCGCGGCGCTGGATCTGGGAGCAGTATGACCACACGGTCATGGGCGACACCATCCAGCGCCCGGGCGGCGATGCGGCAGTCGTGCGCGTGCACGGCACCAGGAAGGCGATCGCTGCCTGCTGCGACGTGACGCCCCGCTATTGCCTGGCCGATCCGGTCATGGGTACCAAGCAGGCCGTGGTCGAGACGTGGCGCAATCTCACCGCTGTTGGCGCCGATCCGCTCGCCATCACCGACAACATGAATTTCGCCAGCCCCGAGCGGCCGGAGGTGATGGGACAATTCGTCGGCGCCGTCGAGGGCATGAAGGAAGCCTGTCTGGCGCTGAACTATCCGGTCGTGTCGGGCAACTGCTCGCTCTACAACGAAACCAACGGCAAGGGCATTCCGCCAACGCCGGCGATCGGCGGCGTCGGGCTCATCCCGGACATCGCGCGCACCGCCGACATCAAGCTGAAGCGCGACGGCGAATTGCTGGTGCTGATCGGCCGCGAGCAAGGCCATCTCGGCCAATCACTGTATCAGCTGATCCATACCGGCCAGAACGAAGGCGCGCCGCCGCCGGTCGATCTCGCCGACGAGATCAAGGCTGGAAATCTGGTGCGGGCGCTGATCCGCGAGGGCAAGACGACCACCGTGCACGATGTGTCGGATGGCGGCCTGCTCACGGCCATTGCCGAGATGTCGCTGTCGGGTGGCCTCGGGGTCGAGCTGTTCCCTTATGAGGGCAAGCTGCCGGCGCATGCGATCTGGTTCGGTGAGGACCAGGGTCGCTATCTGTTGGCGGTAACGCCAAGTCTTGCCGAGGAAGTGGCCGAGCGCGCACGCTTGTTGTCGTTGCCGGCCCGCATCGTCGGGCGCGTCGGGGGAACGGGCTTGACGCTGAAGGGTGAGACGGCGATGCCGCTGGCTGAACTGCGCGGCGCCCACGAAGGCTGGCTGCCCCAGTTCATGGGCGGCTGAGCTGTCACCGAATGTCCAGTCCACCTGCCCAGTGCCGCTGATTGTCGTCGACGCTTTGCTCAGCTGTCCCGGAGTGCCGTCATGTCCATGCTCCCACCTTTCGATCAGGCCGTGCTGCCGGCCGGCGTCCGCGCCCGCTACATCGATGGCATCAATGGACTGCGCATGCATGTCCTGGAGGCCGGCACCGAGAGCAAAGGCCGGCCGTTGGTACTACTCCTGCACGGCTTTCCAGAACTCGCCTATTCCTGGCGTCGCGTGATGGTTCCGCTGGCGGCAGCGGGCTTCCATGTGGTGGCCCCCGACCAGCGCGGCTACGGCCGCACGACGGGCTGGAGCGACGACTACGACCAGGACCTGCGCCCGTTCGCGATGTTGAACCTCGCGCGCGATGCATTGGCGCTGACCTTGGCGCTGGGCTATCGAACCGCCGCGGCGGTGGTTGGCCATGACTTCGGGGCGGCGGTGGCGTCGTGGTGTGCGCTGGCGCGGCCCGATGTGTTCCAGCGCTGCGCCATCATGAGCGCGCCGTTCGCCGGTCCGCCGACGCTGCCGTTCGGCACCGCCAGCGGGTCACAGTCGCATCCCGACCCAAGCCGTGCCGGCGCCGAACTGGACGAGGCCCTCGGTCGGCTGCCCGCACCACGCAAACACTATCAGCGCTATTACTCAACCCGCCCCGCCAACGCCGACATGATGCAGTGCCCGGAGGGTGTGGGTGCGTTCCTGCGCGCCTATTTCCATCACAAGAGCGCCGACTGGAAGGACAATCATCCGGTGCGGCTCAAGGATTGGTCGGCGTCGGAAATGGCCCGCATGCCGACCTATTACATCATGAACCGCGCCGAGACGATGGCCGAGACCGTACGCCCGCATTTGCCCGCGACGGCCGATATTGCCGCCTGTCGCTGGCTGCCGGAAACCGAGATGGCCGTTTATGCCGGCGAATACCAGCGCACCGGATTTCAAGGTGGACTGAATTGGTACCGCGCCCGCTACGAGGCGCCGCTGGTTGCTGAACTGTCCTTGTTTTCCGGTCGCTCCATCGATGTGCCGTCGCTATTCGTCGCTGGCAAAAGCGACTGGGGCGTTTATCAGGCGCCCGGCGCAATCGAAACGATGCAGGGCCAGGCGTTCACGCGCATGGCGGGTGTGCACCTCGTCGACGGCGCCGGACACTGGGTGCAGCAGGAGCAACCCGAGGCCGTGCTCGGCACCCTGGTGCCGTTCTGCAAAAGCTAGACTCAAGCGAGCCCGGGACCGCGCGCCATGCACGACGGGGACGCACGCAAAAAGTCCCGCTCTGGAGACCCGAGCGGGACTTTGTCATTGCATGTGCCCGCGAGGCTCGCGGCAGGCGCCAGATCAGATGGCGAAGTCTTCGATTTTGCGGCCCTTCTTGAGCAGCGCGACCAGCCACTTCGGCTGGCGACCACGACCGGTCCAGGTGTCGGTCGGATTATCCTTGTTGCGATATTTCACGGCAACTTTCGAACCCTTGGTGCCGCGCGCGCCGCCAAACAACTCATTCACGGAGAAACCACGGCGCTCGGCGAGAGCAGCCAATTCCATCTTGGCTTCGGCACGCTCGCGATCACGCGCCAGGGCAATCGCTTTCTTGACCTTGGCCTCCAGATCGGTCAGTTCCTTGAGGCTCATCTTGTCGACATTCACGCTGGCCATAGTCATGTCCTTCCTGAGTGCAGTTCCGAATTGTGGGGTGCTGAGGCTATAGCGATTACATCGCAATCGTTGCTGCCTAACCGTTACCGGATTGAGCGATATTTCGCTGCAATGTTCAAACTTTCCGTTACTCTCATAATAGAATTTCCGGCGCTGGCAATACGTCTTTTCTCATTTTGCGGTCAAGAGCGCGGCACACGCTGAATTGCAGTAAACGGGGCTGGGTGTTTCAGCATCCCATTCCCGCGGCCCAAGATAACGCCGCCGGGCGCCGGAAGGGGCTGGCAGCAGAGTGCGACACCGGCTGCTAACATTATGATTCGTCGCATTATTTTTGTTGTTTGCTGGTGATTCTGCCGTACACTCAAAAGCGTTTCATCGCCACGGCAAACCAGGGACGGATGCCCGCCATGAAGGATCGCGACTTTTTGCACCAGCTCAAGGGCTATAGCCTGACGACCGCCGAGATCCTGTATCGCATGCCCGACCATCCAGCCCTGCTGCAGACGTATGTCTGGCAGGACTACGACCTTCATCCCCGCTTTCCCCGCCTCAAGGGCTTTCTCGACTTCTGGAGCCGCAATCTCGATGGCGCGCTCTGGTCGATCCGGGTCACTCACGCCGGCTTGATCAGTCCGCGGGAGTTCCGCATCGCCCGCGACAGCCTGCACCTGAACTGACGTCGCCAACCGGGACGTCGTGTGCGATCCGGTCGCAGCACCGGCGCGGGGAACCCGACCGTGCTCGCGAAGCGTTGTCTTGGCAAACGGGTTCGGCTGGCGCACCCTGTCGCGTGCGGCCACACGGCGCCGCGCAGCCGGGAGCGCCCGAGTGCCCTATTCCAATTATCGGCCCGATTTGATGGGATCGGCCACCCTCGAGCCCGCCGGTGCCTTCGAGGCCGGCTCGCTGGAAAGCTTCACGCTGGTCTATACAGCTGGCCGCTTCGGCATCGATGATACCGGCTCGATCAAAATCGGGTTTCGTTTCGCCACGGATTTCGGGCCGGTGCAATTCGAGGACCCGACGGCAGCCGGCTATACCACGGCCGAAGCCTCGAATGGCGCCGCGCTGGAGCTGAAATGGGAGTTCAAGCGCAATATCCGCCCCTGGAGCCGGTCGCTCTATATCGGTGTCATGAAACACTTCCTGGCCCCGGGCGACACGATTACGGTGCGCTTCGGTGATCGCCGTTTCGGCTCCCCCGGTATCCGCCTGCAGACCTATTGCGAGGAGCATTTCCAATTCCACGTGCTGGTCGATGCCATTGCGACCTACGATTACGTTCCCCTCGCCCATAGTCCCGAGATCCGCCTCGTGCCGGGGCCGGGAACGCAATGGCGCGCCATAGTGCCGACGCTGGTGCGGGCGGGGGAACGTTTCAGCCTGGCGATCAAGATCGACGATAAATGGGGCAATCCCTCCGACCAGATCGCGCAGGTGGTGCGGCTGCGGCCGTCCGGGCCGATTGCGGGACTGCCCGACACGGTAACGCTGTCGCCGACGCGCTTCGGCGCCGTTTGCGATGGCCTGATGGTTGCATCAGCGACCGAGGTGACCGTCGACGTTCTCGATGCGTCGGGCCAACTCCTGTGCCGCACCAATCCGCTGCGCGTGGCGCCGGCCGGGACGGAGCAGCGGCACTACTGGGGCGACACCCACGGGCAGTCCGATGAGACGCTCGGCACCAACTCGGCGCGCAGCTATTTCCTGTTCGGCCGCGATCGGGCCCACCTCGACGTCATGGGCCACCAGGGCAACGACTTCCAGATCACGGCGGCGTTCTGGCGGGAACTCAATCATCTGTCGCGCGAATTGGATGTGCCTGGCCGTTTCGTCTGCATCCCCGGCTACGAGTGGAGCGCCAACACGGCCGTCGGCGGCGACCGCAACGTCCACTTCCGCCGCGAGGGCGAAACCATCCATCGCTCGAGCCACGCTCAGATCTGGGACAGCGACAACGTCTTCGACGAACCGAGTGACGCGCACGATGCTCACGAGTTGTTCGCCAAGCTTGCGGGCCGGGACTGCGTGGTGATGGCACACGTCGGTGGCCGCTACGCCGATATCCTCTATGCCCACGACGGACGCCTCGAAACCGCGGTCGAGGTGCATTCCGCCTGGGGCACATTCGAGTGGATCCTGTGGGATGCCTTCGAAAAGGGCTACCGCGTCGGCGTGGCAGCCAACTCCGATGGCCACAAGGGCCGCCCCGGCGCCTGCTATCCGGGTGCCTCGTTCTTCGGCAGCTACGGCGGACTCACCTGCTTCCTGGCCCCACGCCTCGATCGCGACGCCATCTTCGAGTCGATGCGGCGGCGACATCACTACGCCACCACCGGCAACCGGATGCTGATCGATGTGCGCGCCAGGCCGCGCGAGCCGGGCCAGCTGTATCTGCGTGATCCGGCGGTGTTTGCAGGCGCAGAAAGCCGGCCCGCATTGGAGCTGAGCATGGGCGACATCGCCCAGGTTGCGGGCGAGGCGGTCGCGTTCGACATCGACATCGCCGGTTCCGCGCCCCTCGAAAGGGTAGACATCTTCGACGGCCCGGACCTGATCGAGACCGTGCGGCCGTTCACGGCAGCGGACCTCGGCAGCCGGGTGCGTCTCATCTACCAGGGGGCGGAGTATCGCGGCCGCGCCCGCACCACGACCTGGGACGGCGGACTGGCGGTCGACGGTAACACCATCACGCGGGCGGCGGTGTTCAACAACTGGAACCTGGATCGTGGCCTGCAACGGCAGAACGAGGCGGGCCTGGCGTGGAAGGCCGTCACCACGGGCAATTTCGGCGGCATCGACATCTGGCTTGGCAACGGCACGACGGGGCGCATGAGCTTCGAAACGCGGCATGCGCGCGGGAGCCGGGCCATTGCCTCGCTCGGCCTCGAGGAGCACATTTTCTCAGCCGGTGGCCTCGACCGCGCCGTCAAGTTGTACCGCCTGCCCGAGGTGATGACGCAAACGCGGATGCGCATCTCCCGCCGCATTCCACTGCGCAGCGACGGCGATACGCGCCTGTTCGTACGGGTGACGCAGGAAGATGGTCACCGCGCCTGGACCAGCCCGATCTATCTGTTCCGCTGAAGGAGTGGGCATGAGCCGCCGCGTGCAGACGTTCGAGGTCAGCCTCAAGGCGTTCATTGTTGCGGAGGGCCGCGCATTGTTCGTGCGCGAGGCCGATACGGGCTGGTGGGAATTGCCGGGCGGGCGCATCGATGCCGGCGAGGAGTGGTCGGCGCATGGCGATATCCTGGCACGCGAGATTGAAGAAGAATTGGGAACCGGCGTCAGCGTGCGGGTGGGCGCCGAGGCCGTGACCTGGATCCGCCGGCGGCCGACCGATGGTGCGTTCCTGTTCATTGTGGCGCGGCCGGCGCAGCTGGTCGCAGGGACACCGATCCTGTCAGCCGAGCACCAGGAGATGGCGTGGTTCGGGCCTGAACAGTGGCAGACGTGCACCTTTCCGCCCGAGTCCGGATATCCGGTGGCGATTGCCGAGCTATGGCAGCTCGTGCAGCGGCGCTGAGGCGCGGGCGCCCCGCGGCGGGGCTGGCGCACGCGTGGGCGCGAACTGCACGAGCAGGGTGGCCGCCAGGATGGCACCGGCGCCGAGCCAGCCGATGGGCGGCAAGCGCTCTCCCAGCAGCAGATAGGCGCCAAGCGCCGCGAACAGGGTTTCACTGGACACGATGACGGCTGCTTCAGTCGGCTGCGTCGCGCGCAAGGCCATCGTGAAGAGCGTGAACGTTACGGCGCTGGACAGGATGCCGACATAGCCGATGTCGATTGCGGCGGCCAGGATGCCGTCGAGACGGATGTCTTCGAAGAGAAGCGCGCCCGCGAGACCCAGCAGGCCGACGACGGCGAACTGCAGCGCGGTGAACGATGCCGGCGCCCCGAAACCGGCGGCGCGGCCCAGCAGGACCACATGCAGGGCCCAGAACAGGGCCGAGATGGCGACCAGCAGATCGCCCGGCGAGAAGGCGTCGACGGCGCCGCCACCGAGCAACCAGGTGCCGACGAACGAGATGGCGACGGCCACCCAGATCAGGCTCGACGGCCGACGCCGCATCAACCCCCAGGCGATGACGGGCGTCGCCACGACGTAGAGCGCGGTAAGGAAACCCGTGTTGGTAACGCTCGCCGTGATCAGGCCGAATTGCTGGAACGCAGCGCCCAGGAAAAACGCCATCCCTGCCACCGCCGCAGCAGCGCAGAGCTGGCCGAGGGGCGGTGTCGCGACCTGGCGCTGCTCGCGCACAACCAGCGGCGCCAAGGCCAGACAGGCGACGAAACTGCGCGCGGCGATGAACGTGAGCGGCCCGACATGCGCCATGGCCGATTTCTGGAACAGGAAGGCAAAGCCCCAGATGGCCGCACAGGCGAGCAGCACCAGATCAGCGTGGAGGCGGGTCATGGGACGGCGGTTCATGCCGCGTCGGATAGCACGACGAACCTGACAACGGCATGGCAAAGTTCACAGGGGGCCGTGCGGTGCCAGTCAGGGCTCCAGCACGGTGACCTCGAAGTAGGTCGCATCCGGCTCCGTGAAGCCGGCCTGATCGATCGAAATCAAGGCCGGGCGGCCATCAAGGGCGATCAGCAAGCCGACCTTGTTGCCGTAGTTCTTGTTCTCGGCGTTGCGCGGGCGGGCCTGATTGTAGCGCGTGATGGCATGGCCCTTGAGGTAGGTTCGCCCGAGATAGGCCATCGCATTGACGCGGAACTTCTTGACGTTGAGGTGGAACAGATCGCCGGTGGTCTTCTCGATCGTCAGGGAGGTGAGCTCGCCGCCAATCTGGACCGAGCGCACGATGCACTGGTGCTGGCCGACACGCTCGGCGGCATTGTCCAGGAAACCGAAGTTGTAGGTCGTGCATTTGACGTTGCCGGTTTTGACCACGCCGACGGGATCGATGTCGATATCGTTCCTGGCGAGCTTTTCGAGGATGACGCGCGCCTTGGCGTCCTCGCGCGGTCCACGCCGATTCGCCACCTCAGCGACCGTGCGCTCGATTATGGCGGGAATGCCGGTGAGCTGGCTGAATTCATCCGGATTGATCAGCTTCTTGACGTCATCGCAGAAGGGACAAGGGCCGAGCACCTCCTCGAGGCGCGCGGCGAGCCCAGTGCCCGTGCCGGGTGGCGGCGGTTGTGACGGTTGAGGCGGTGGCAGGCGCGAGGCCTCCTCGCGCTTTTGCCGCTCGGCGTCGGCCGCCCGCTGGCGCTGCTCGGCTTCCGCCGCCTGACGGCGCTTGGCCGCCTCCGCTGCGAGTCGGCCCTGCTCGTCGATCTGGCGCAGGCGATCAGCAGCGGCCTTGCGGTCGGCTTCGGCCTTGACCTCGGCTTCGCGTCTGACCCGTTGTGCGTCGTCACGTGCGGCGGCGGCAGCCAAGGACTCCTGCCGCACGCGATAGTCATAGGCCGCATAGCCCAAGCCGCCGAAGAGCACGAGCGCCACGGTGGCGGCCATCCCCAACCGCCCCTTGCGTTTGCCCGTGGCGTCCGCTGTTGCGGTGGATGCGGGCGAAGCGATGCGGTCCCAGCCCCCCGTGGTGGTCGCCGCGGCTGGCGGTGGCACGGTCCCGTTACGGGGCAACGTGCGCGTCGGCGCCGTGGTTTCCGCCAGCAACTCCTGGCGCAACTCGGCGATCGACTGCTGGCGATCTTTCGGGCGGACCGACATGGCGCGATCGATGGCCGCCAGGAACGCCGGACGATAGGTGCCGGCGCCGACCTTGACGGCGGGCTCGGTCGGATCATCGAGCATGCGGAGTGTGGCTTCGTCCGGCGTGCGCCCGGAAATGGCGCGGTAGAGCGTCGCCCCCAGCGCGTAGATGTCGGACCAGGGGCCCTGGGCCCGCGGATCATTGGCGTACTGCTCCTGAGGCGAGTAGCCGCCCTTGACGATGCCGGTGAGGGCGGCCGACAACTCCGCCATGACACGGCGGGCGGCGCCGAAATCGAGCAGCACCGGCGTGCCGTCGGCGCGCACGATGATGTTGTCGGGAGCGATGTCGCGGTGCAGGAAGCTGGTGCCGTGCAGCATCTCGAGGGCGTCGAGCAGCGGCATGACGAGGCGATCAAGCTCGCCTTGAGAAGGGCGACGACCGAGGGTGTCGAGCCAGCTCTTGAAGCTCTTGCCGCTCTCGTACTCCATGATCATGTAGGCGGTGCCGTGGCCTTCGAACACGGAGAGCACGCGCACGATGCAGGGATGGCGCAGCTGGGCGAGCGTGCGGGCTTCGCGCAGGAAGCTGTCCTTGAGGCGATTGAACAACTCGGCGTCATTGCTGGTGCGCGGGCGCACGGTGAGCGTGCCCTCGCGGGTGCCGAAGTTGGCAGGGTAGTATTCCTTGACCGCGACGCGCAGGTTCAGGCCGAGGTCGTGCGCCTCGTAGGTCATGCCGAAGCCGCCCTGGCCGATCAGCCGATCGATGCGGTACTTGCCGTCGAGCACGGTCCCGGGGGGCAGAACATCACGGGTGCTCATGGGATCCTCTGGCGACAAGCGGGACAGCCCGTGCGGCCGTAGCGCTGGCGCCAGTATAACCGAGACGGCGCTAAAAAAGCGGCGAACGCAATGTCAGGCAAGCGTTGCCAGCTGTTTCAGGACGAGACGCTTGCGGCACAAGCCGGCCATCACGCGGCCTGCTGCTTGGCGATCAGCTCGTTGACGCAGGCGATGCCCGTCAGCTTGGCGATGTACCTGAGGCGCCTATCGTTGGGGGCGAATAGCCCCAGATGCTGCGCCAAGATCAACAATTCACCATTCGATAGGCGGATGCGGGCCTCGTAGAAGGGGATGTCGTTTTCGTCACGGCCTTCGATGAGGCCCACCGAGGCGATGTCGGTGTAGGTGAAGGTCTGCGTCGTGGTTTCACCGCGAACCGTGCGCACGAACTGCATGACGTGCTGCGAGGTATCGAAAACCGCCTGGACGCCCAGCGGCCGCGGACAGAACAGGCCGCCGAGGCCAAAGGCAGCTGCCATGGTCAGCAGCGTGAGGTCGATCCTCGGACCGGCAGCCAGCGTGAGCAGCCAAAGGGCGAGGCATCCGACAGCGGCGATATAGAGCACCGTCTCCAGGTTGCGCATACCGCCGGAAAAGCCTGGATCGATTTGAACGGTGGTGTGCCGCCCCTCCTCCGAGACGTGCAATTGGTTGCGCATGGTCGCCTCCTGTCCGTTGCGATGCATATCCTGCTGGCCGGCGACGTGCCGCGCTGTGATCGGCATCACACCGCGACGCCATGTGATGGGACGTGACCTTGTGCGGCCTTGCGCCCGCGACGGCCGGGACGCCAGTTTTGCCGGTCCGTTGCCATGACAGAAGGAACCCGCCGCATGGGCCTCGCGACACCACCGATCTCGGCCAGCCTGCTGGCCTACCTGACGCCGATCCTGCTGTTGCTGGTCTCGAACGTGTTCATGACGCTGGCCTGGTATGGGCATCTCAAGTTCAAGGAGCAGCCGCTGCTGGTGGTCATCCTGGTGTCGTGGGGCATCGCCTTCGTCGAGTATTGCCTGGCGGTACCGGCGAACCGGTGGGGCCACGGCACCTATTCGGCCGCGGAGCTGAAAACCATCCAGGAGGTGATTACGCTGCTCGTGTTCGTGGCGTTTTCCGTCGTGTTTCTGAAAGAGCCACTGGGCTGGCCGCATGTGGCGGGCTTCACGCTGATCGCGGCCGGCGCAGCCATCATCTTTTTCGCCCGCGGTGCGGCCTGATGGATGGCTGGGGGCTGACGGCACTGGGTCTCGCCACGCTGGCGGGCGCGCTGGTGCAGGCAACGACGGGCTTCGGCTTTGCCATCCTGGCGGCGCCGGTGTTTCTGGCGGTGATGAACTCGAAGGCGGCAATCCCGGTGCTGGTGGCGCTGCATATCGTGCAGAGCGCGATGCTGGCGCCAAAGTTATGGACGAAGGTGTCGCGGTGGCATCTCTACCGGCTGGCCGCAGGCGCCGCGATTGGGTGCCCGCTCGGGCTGCTGCTGCTCGGATATCTCGACGTGCGCGGCCTGAAGCTGACGCTCGGCGTGCTGATCCTGTTGGCGCTGGTGCTGTTCGTGGTGCGCGGGCGCATGCAGTCGGCTGGCCTGCGCCACCCGCAACCCGAGCGCGGACCCTTGACAGCGATGACGGGGCTCGCATCCGGCGCCTTGACCTCGATCCTGGTCATGCCGGGGCCACCCTTGATGGCTTATCTGGCGGGCGAGCGCTGGCCACGGGATGCCTCGCGGGCGCTGTCGCTGACGTTCTTTGCCGGCTGCTATGTGCTGGTGTTTGCCCTGGCGCTGGCGGCTGGGACGGTGGCCGTGGCGGACTGGTGGCTGATTCTTGTCTTGGCGCCAGCGTCGCTGCTCGGCACGCTGGCAGGGCTGCGGCTGGCGCCCCGCATTTCGGAGGCGCATTTCCGGCAGGCAATCCTGGCCCTGATGCTGCTGTCGGGGCTCGGCGCCATCGTTTCGGCGCTGTAAGGCACGCCAACCGCGGCAACGCCACCGGGAGGGGACCTCCCGATGGCGCGGCCGATGTCAGATGTGGTGGAAATCAACCACGCCAGCGATGGCGCCCGCAGCTGCGGTCGAGATCGCGGCGCAAGGCTTCGATCTCGCGGCGCTCGCGGCCGGAGACGCGGCCATCAGAGGCAGCGTAGCGCTCATACTGGTGCAGGCGCCACGACTTGTTGTGGCAGACGCCATGGTGGCGCTGGGCGTAAGGGTGCGTGCCCTTGTTCCAGACGGGCGGCGGCGGCGTCGGGCCAATCCGCAGCGTGACCGACTGGGCCGAAGCCGATCCAATGCCGGCGACCAGCAGGCAGGCAGCGATGCCAAGCTTCTTGATCATCAAGGATTCCTTGTTCTGAGACAGCGTCGGGTGTGCCGACCCCGACAGCCTTGGGCCTCGGTGCGTGAATGACAGGTGAACCGGACGAGCCGCCGCGGCCTTGTTTTCGCGACCCGCGGGCAAAGTATTTTTTCGCGTGTGCACGACCAAACGTCGACAGAGCACTGCCGCCGGCGATGCGCGAGCCGAGGGGCAGCCATGCCGGCTCCGGTGCGTTGGCGACGTCTGACAACTGTGCTTAGAAGCAGGGCTGCTCTCGCCGCGCCAGCCCCGTTGCTGCGGCCGCCAAGGTATCCTGGATGTCCCTGAAGAAGACCGAGTTCGGCATCGCCATGCGCAATTTCACGCGCTACCCGGACTTGCCTGTGGCGGCAGAGCTGATCGACTATGGCGTGCGCGCGGAAGCACTGGGCTTCGAGTCGATCTGGGCCTGGGACCACATTCTGCTGGGCGTGGAGCCGAGCTTTCCGATCCACGAATCGCTGATGATGCTGTCGGCGGTGGCCGCCCGCACGCAGCGCATCAGGATCGGCACCGGCATTCTGGTGCTGCCGATGCGCAACCCGGTGCTCGCCGCCAAACAGCTCGCCACCCTCGATCACATCTCCCAGGGGCGCCTGATCGTGGGCGCCGCCGTCGGCTGGTACAAGCGCGAGTTCGATGCCATGGGCGTCGACTTCCACAAGCGCGGCCGCATCATGGAGACCAGCCTCGATATCATCCAGCGGCTGTGGAGCGAGCCCAAGGTCGACGGCAGCTACCCCCCTTACCATCTGCGCGGCGCGACATTGTACCCGAAGCCGTACCAGTCGCCGCGCCCGCCCATCCTGATCGGCGGCCATGTCGATGCCGTCCTGAAGCGGGCCGCAACCATGGGCGATGGCTGGATCACCTCGCTCTATACCGCCGACAGCTTCGCCCGCAGCTGGGCGCGGGTGCGGGGTTTCGCCGAAGCCGCCGGACGCGATCCCGAGACGCTGGTCTCGGTCAACCTGCTGCCGATCGCGATCGGTCCCCGCGCCAAAATCGCCGCGCAGGCCCGCGACTGGCTGCAGGTCGAATGGGATTATGCCTCCTGGTCGGAATCGACCATGGAGTCGGCCATCATCGGCACGGCCGCTGAATGCATCGCGCAGATCGAGGCGCATCTGGCGACGGGCGTCGACCGGCTGGTGTTCGTGCCCTACAAGTACGCCCCGGAGCAGGTGGAGGCCCTGGCCCGCGACGTGCTGCCGGCGCTGCGCTAACAGCATGGGTAAGCCCGCGGCCGCGAGCGACCTTCTTCCGGACCGCAATCGCGCCTATATGAAAGGCCGAATCAGCGACGGAGTCGGAGACCAGCCCCATGGTCTGGCTCGATCCCAGGCAAGGAGACGACGCATGCTGGCCACAGTGAAGCGACAGGGCTGCTGCCGGGTTCTGGCGCTGGTGCTGGCGGTCTGGCTGGGGTGGAGCTGTGTCCCAGCCATGGCCCAGCCGCAGCGCCAGGTGCCGGTCAACCGCGAAAGCGTGCAGCTGTCGTTCTCGCCGATCGTCAAGCAGGCAGCCCCCGCCGTGGTCAACGTCTATGTGCGCGGCAGCGTCACCGTGCGCTCGCCGTTCGACGACCCCATCGTGCGCCAGCTGTTCGGCGACCGGCTCGGCATGCCGCAGGAGCGCATCCAGAGCTCGCTCGGCTCCGGTGTCCTGGTGTCGCCCGACGGCGTCATTGTTACCAACACGCACGTCATCAAGGTCGGCAGCAAAGCCGAAATCCGCGTCGTGCTGGCCGACAAGCGCGAGTTCGACGCCAAGGTGATCCTGCAGGACGAGAAAGCCGACATCGCCATCCTGCGCATCGAGGGCGGCAGCGGCGACTTTCCCTATCTGCAGTTCGCCAACAGCGACGAGATCGAGGTTGGCGACATGGTGCTCGCCATCGGCAATCCCTTCGGCGTCGGCCAAAGCGTGTCGCAGGGCATCATCTCCGCGCTCGGCCGCTCGCTTGGCACCAAGAGCAACGCGCCAGCCTTCATCCAGACCGATGCCGCCGTCAATCCGGGCAACTCGGGCGGCGCGCTGGTCGATCTGAGCGGCCACGTCGTCGGCATCAATACGGCGATCCTGTCGGGATCAGGCGCCTCGCACGGCATCGGCTTCGCGGTGCCCTCGAACCTGGTCAAGGTGTTCGTCGACAGCGCCATCGCCGGCCGCAAGGTGGAGCGGCCCTGGCTCGGCGCCCGCGTCGACAGCATCACGCGCGAGATGGCGCAGGGGCTTGGCCTCGAGCGCGCGGCGGGCGTGCTGGTCAGCCGTGTGTCGCCGCAAGGTCCGGCCGCGGAGGCGCGCCTGGAGCCCGGCGACGTCATCATCGCGGTGGACGGCCAGCCGGTCGCCGATGCGCAGGAGCTGCAGTACCGGCTGACCACACGCGGGGTCGGTGCACGGGTGACGCTGAGCATCGTGCGCCAGGGCCGCCAGAGCACGGCGGTGGTGGCGCTGCGCGGCGTGCCGGCCGAGAGCCCGACCGAGGCACGCAACCTCACCGGCCAGCATCCCTTCGAAGGCGCGCGGGTGGCCACCGTATCGCCGGCCATCGCCGAGGAACTGGGCATCGACGACGATGGCGGCGTCGCCGTGTTGCAGATCGCGCGCGGCTCATTCGCCGAGCGGTTCGGCTTCCAGCGCGGCGATGTGGTGATCACGTTCGACGGCCAGCCGGTCCAGAACGCCAGCACGCTGGAAGAGCAATTAAAGGCGCGCGCCATCGAACGCCGCCAGCAGGCCGCCCAGCGCCAGCGCCTGACGCCGTGGCTGATTACCATCAAGCGCGGCAGCGAAACCAAGCAGTTCGGTCCCCGATGAGCCGCAGCGCAACGAGGCAGGCAGCATGAAGTTCGGGCGATTTCCCCTGCGCGAGGCCACCGGCGCCATCCTGGCCCACTCCTTGGCGACGCCATCGGGCGTGATCAAGAAGGGCCGCAGCCTCGGCGCCCGCGAGATCGAGCGGCTGGCGGCAGGCGGACATGACAGCGTGGTCGCGGCGCGGCTCGAGCCCGGCGATGTCGACGAGGACCAGGCGGCCGCCCGGATTGCCGCAGCCGCCGCCGGCAGTGGCGCCCGGCAGGCAGCCCCGTTCACGGGTCGCGCCAACCTGTTCGCTGAACGCGACGGGCTGGCGGTGCTCGACGCCGAGGCCATCGCCGCGCTCAATGCGATCGACGAAGGCTTGACGATCGCCACACTGGCGCCGTTCGAGCGCGTCACCACGGGGCAGATGCTGGCGACGGTGAAGGTGATCACGTTCGCGCTGCCCGAGGCGGCGGTGGCGGCGGGAGAGGCCGTCGCGCGCAAGGCGCAGGGCCTCGTCCGCGTGCAGGCGTTTGCGCGCAAGACGGCGGGGCTCATTCTGACGCGCATGGCCGCCACCAAGGCCCAGGTGCTGGCGAAGCGGCAGCAGGCGATCGAGAGCCGCGTCACGGCACTCGGCAGCACGATCGGGCCGGTCGAGATCGTCGCCCACGCCGAAGCCGAGATTGCCGCCGCCATCACGCGCCTGCAAGCGGCCGGTGCCGATCCGATCATTCTGTTTGCCGCCTCCGCCATCGTCGATCGCGGCGACGTCATTCCGGCAGCGCTGCTCGCGGCGGGTGGCGAGATCGTGCGTCTCGGCATGCCCGTCGATCCCGGCAACCTGATGCTGCTCGGCCGCCTTGGCCCCATCGACGTCATCGGCGCGCCGAGTTGCGCCGCCTCGCCGAAGCTCAATGGTTTCGACTGGATCCTGGAGCGGCGCCTCGCAGGCCTCCCCGTCGGCATGCGCGAGGTGGCCGGCATGGGCCTCGGCGGCCTGCTCAAGGAAATCGCCACGCGCCCGCAACCGCGCGCCGGCTCGGAGGATGACATGGACGAGAACCCGCGCCGCGCCCCCGTGATCGCCGCCCTCGTGCTGGCGGCCGGCCGCTCGACCCGCTTTGGCGACGCCAACAAGCTCACCGCCGATGTCGGCGGCCTGCCGATGGTGCGCCGAACGGTTGCCAACATCCTGCACAGTCGCGCCCGCCCGGTCATTGCCGTGACCGGCCATCAGCGCGAGGCGGTCGGCGCGGCGTTGGCGGGGCTCGATGTCCGGCTCGTGCACAATCCGGACTTCGCCCAGGGCCTCTCGACCTCGCTGAAGGCGGGACTGGCGGCGCTGCCGGACGGCATCGACGGCGTCATGGTCTGTCTCGGCGACATGCCGGCGGTGACGGCGGAGCATATCGACCGGCTGATCTCGGGTTTCGCACCGAAGGAAGGCCGCGCCATCGTGGTGCCGGTGCATCAGGGCAAGCGCGGCAATCCCGTGCTGTTTGCGGCAAGCTTCATCGCCGAGATGCGTGACGCGGCCGGCGACATCGGCGCCAAGCATGTCATCGGCCATTATGCTGACGCCGTCGCCGAGGTCGATCTCGGCAGCGATGCCATTTTCCTCGACATCGATACGCAAGAGGCGCTGGCGCGGATGCGGGGCGGGAGTAGAGTAGGGAATAGGCAGTAGGGAATTAGGGAATAGGGAATAGGGAATAGGGAATAGGGAATAGGGGAATGGCGCGTTCGTAGGTCGGGTCAAGCCCTGCACTTAGCAGCGATCCGACAGCCGCTTGCGCTTGGACAGGGGTCAGACCCCTGACACGCGACGCAGCAGATGACCTGCTGACGCAATCGTCAGGGGTCTGACCCCGAGCCGTTCCCCGAGCCCTGCCGAGCCATTGCGATTTTAACCACGGCGCAGTTTTGTGTTTGGCAAAGTTATCCCCGCCTGGGGGTGGCGGGGTTATTCTGTGGCTGTCCCGCCGCGGTGACCAGGGTGCACTCGAGAGCTCTTCAAGTTGCACGCGGCGAGATGCTTGAGATCGGTCCACGTGCGGCCTCGCGACGTAGATTGCGC
>JBJXDZ010000074.1:0-4817 GCA_046154645.1 Hyphomicrobiaceae bacterium | reverse complement strand
GCGCGAGTTCGGCGACCCGCGCGATCCCAAGGTCGACATCATCGACTGGATCTATCGCATTCCGTTCGAGGAAACCCGCGAGTACGTGCAGAAGGTGCTGGCCAACACGCAAGTGTATCGCGCGCGGTTGGGTGCGCCGGAAACCGCGCTACGCTTGGCCGAGGATTTGGCCCGCGCTCGCGGCGCCCGGCAGGCCGCCGATACGATCACCCCGACGACGGCCGCCGAAGTGATCGACAAACCGGCGGCGAGCGCGGGCGTGAGTGGAGCGGTGCGGGAGCCGTGAGCCGTTCCTTGGATAACTCAGCACTCTTGCGCTTTATGTATTTTTTATGGTACAGACGGAGGAAGATTTGAGGCGCTATGACCGACCGCAAGATCGATCTGGTGTTTTTCGAAACTCAGACAGGCAGGCAGCCGGTACTTGAATGGTTGAAGGAGTTGCCGCGCGCCGACCGGCATACCATCGGCCAAGATCTCATGCGCCTGCAGTGGCGGTGGCCGGTTGGAATGCCGCTTTGTCTAAGCCTGCGCGATGGACTGTGGGAAGTCCGTAGTTCGTTGCCGAGCAATCGTATCGCGCGCGTTATCTTCTGCGCTCACGACGGCGAGTTGGTGGCTCTGCATGCGTTCATCAAGAAGCGTCAAAAGACGCCGCACGACGATCTCGACCTCGCCTTGACGCGCAAGAAGGAGCTTAACTCATGACCACAAAAAGCAAACAGAAGGCGCCAATTTCGGGCCATGGTTCGCGCCTTGACGCATTCCTCGCCGAGGAAGGCGTGCGCGAGGAGTTTCAGGCAACTGCGATCAAAGAGGTTGTCGCCTGGCAAATCCAGCAGGCCATGGCCGATCAGAAACTTTCGAAGAATAAGATGGCGCAGCTGATGAAGACCAGCCGCGCCCAACTCGACCGCCTGCTCGACGCCGACGCCGGCAACGTCACCCTTGAAACGCTTCAGCGAGCAGCCCGGGTTCTGGGGCGTTCGGTGAAGGTGGAACTCGTATAGGCCGCAGTCGGAGGGCATCAACCAGGAGCATGTTTCGCGCCTCGAGCAGCGGTCGGACATGCTTCTTTCGACACTCGCGGGTTACATCAAGGCGATGGGCGGCGAACTGAAACCGATGGTCGAATTTCCCGATCGGCCGGCGGTGCGGATTGCCAATCTGGGTGATGTGCAGGAGAAGTCGAAGGCGGCTGCCGGTTCCCGGGGACGGGCGTAGCGACGGTGTCGAAAGGCATCAGATGGCTTGAGCCAACGGCTCTGGCATCCCCACCGCGAGCGCGGCCGAATCTCCCGCCCGCCGCACGCGTTCCCGGAAGCCGCGCGACAGTGGCGCGGCAAACCTCGAAGAGCGCGGGCGCGGCTGTCCGGGATCCTTAACAGCCCGCTGCCGGCCACCATCGTGCCCCACCGCACAACGTAAAGACCCCGGACATTCGCCGCGAAAGGCCGCGCCGAATTCCGGGGACGCAGCTTGGGGAATGGGAATGCGATAGCTCGGACCGATTGCCTTTGCACGCGGATAACTGTTCGGCCGCGCCGCGCGCCACGCACCTGCTTGACCAAACCTACCGGCAACCTCACATTCGCAAGCCGACTACTGATGAACATCGGCGCTGACAATCAGTCTTTATCATGTTGACTGCCGCCCAAAGATCGGCAAGTTGGCAAGACTGAATGCTTGGGGTGCTCGTTTAGACAAGTCACCCGTCGCGCGAGGGACCCTATTTCATGCAGCGCGCGTCGCTCAATTTTCTGCGTTACTTGGCAATTGCGTGGGTGCTGGTTGTCGCGCTGTCGTTCTTGATCAAGCCGCAACATGGGAGCAGCGAAATGCCGAACTCATTTAAGCATTCGCTGAGCGCTACTTCGCCTCGATGCGTAGAACCTGACGCAACTTTTGCCAAAAACGTTCAGCAACTCTTTCTTTGGCAAGAAGGTGGTGTTGCCACGAAGCTCGCACTAGCGGAACGAGCAGGCATCGCTGACTGGGCTCGTGATCAACTATTGAATAATTCGAAAGCTGGAACCGAACTCAAGCTTCTGTCATGGCAAAGTCCTGCCGCACCCTCTGCTGTGTTGGAACAGTGGGAAGTCTTGCGATCAGGCGATGCGACAACCATCTTCCAATCAATCGACAAATTCACCCTACGGAACTTGAAGAGTGCCAGACAATTGGCACTCGGCGAGCTATTGGTACCTCTATTTGTCCTCGCCCGCGACGACGTCTTGCACGAATTAGCGCTCCAACATACTGAATCGGATTCGAGCTTCTATGAACCACTCGCCTTGGCGCTCATGCAAATCGGAGAGTGGGAAAAGGCGCTGGTCGTTTTGGAGTCGGTGCACAAAGACAAATCACCGTCTGGCGGCAACATGTGGGCGAATTCCATGTATTGGAAGCAAGCCGAGCGCCAACGGGTCGATGAGCACACGCTGCGAAGGTTAGCAAGTATTCCACTTCTCCGCTTTCAAAGCGACGCTGCCAGAGCATCCGACCTCTGGCCACTTCTGCTGCTCTCCGGTCGAGAAGTACTCGATTTGACCCCAGCCGCAGCATCGGCTCAGCCTGCCTGGAGTAAGGCCGCTGCAATAAAAGTTGCAATGCTGGAGCGGGCCGGCCGACGCGAGGAAGCGGATCGTTGGTTGGCTGCTCTCGACAAACCGCCAACCGAGATGATCCTGGTCGAGAAGGGTATGCAGATCTCGTTCTCGGCTTCGGCAATTGACTTGGCCAAGGCGCGCACTCACGTTGCGGCGCGCGAGCGAGATATTGAAGCTTTGGAACGCCTGGCCGCGCTTCCATCGTCGAATCTCCTATTGCAGCACGACGTTATGGCGATCGATGCCGCGATCGACGAAGGCGATTGGATCGGCGCAGCGCGGCTTCTCAAAAAATTCGACCCTCGCCAGCGAACAGTCCCGCGCGGCTTCGATGACGACCGGAGCCAAGTCTTTGCATCGACCCACGCAATCCTTGCGGCTCTTGCTTCAAGCAGCGGCGATGATGTCAACGCGGCCCACCATCTCGCGACCATGGCAGCGGAGATCTGCCAGCCGGGTGCTCCCGCCGAAGCGATAAATTCGGTGAATTTTCTTGCGACAATCTTGGCTGGAGCGGCCGAAGGAAAGTTGCCGCACCGTCTTGTTGGCGTACTTTGGCCGACGTTTCGTGCGGCATATTGAGCGGAGTTTGACGAGCAAACACCCACCCCTACCCCTTCACCATCTCCCCCTTCAACCCCTTCTCAATCAACGCCCTTGTCTCCGCCACTCCGTACAGCGCGATGAACGAGCCAAACCTTGGCCCCTGGCTTGAGCCGAGCAGCACCTCGTAGATCGCCTGGAACCACGCGCGCAGGGTTTCCTTGGTGTAGCCGTTCGACTTGCCGGCCTCGAACACCACGTTCTGCAACTCCTCGGCGGTGGCAGCCGCAGGTGCCTTGGCGAGTTCGCCATCAAGCGCGGTCAGCGCCGCGCGCTCCTGCTCGGTCGCTAACCGGAACACCTTCTTCGGCTTCTCGAAATCGCGGTAGTAGGCTATCGCATAGCCGACCAGATGATCGAGCAGCGGGTGTCCCTCCGGCGTCGCGTCGGGCGCCAGACGCTTGATGAAGCCCCACAACTGCCCCGCCTCGGCGGAATTGGTCGCGGCGACGAGGTTCAGCAGCAGCGCGAAGGTGATCGGCAGCTCCGCCTCGGGCGGACGGCCGCCATGAATATGCCAAACCGGGTTGTCGACCTGCTGCGGCACCGCGTCCGTCGGGTACTTCGACAGAAACGTCAGATAGTCGTCGACGGCACGCGGAATGACGTCGAAGTGCAGCTTCTTGGCCGACTTCGGCCGCGCGTACATGTAGAGCGACAGGCTCTCGGCCGGCGCGTAGGTCAACCACTCGTCGATAGTGAGGCCGTTGCCCTTGCTCTTCGAGATCTTCTGGCCGTTCTCGTCGAGGAACAATTCGTAGTTGAAGCCCTCGGGCGGTGTCGCACCCAGCGCCTTGGCAATGCGCGACGACAACGTCACGCTGTCGATCAGATCCTTGCCGGCCATTTCGTAGTCGACGCCGAGCGCCGTCCAGCGCATCGCCCAGTCGGCCTTCCACTGGCACTTGACCCGCCCGCCGGTGACGAGCGTCGTGACGTGCTCCTTCGTTTCCGGATCGACGTAGGTGATCGTGCCGGCAGCGACGTCGCGGGCGATCATCGGCACCTGCAGGACCCGGCCGGTGCGCGGGCAGACGGGCAGGAACGGCGAATAGGTCGCCTGCCGCTCGGGTCCGAGCGTCGGCAGGATGATCGCCATCACCTCGTCGTAGACGGTGAGCATCTTGAGCAGCGTGGCGTCGAGCCGGCCGGACTTGTAGCATTCTGTCGCCGAGAAGAATTCGTATTGGAAACCGAACTTGTCTAGGAAGGCGCGTAGCCGGGCGTTGTTGTGCGCGGCGAAGCTCGGGTAGGCGCCGAGGTTATCGGCGCCTACGAACGGGTCCGGCACGCTGGTCAGCGGCTTGTCCAAATGGGACGCCAGCATCTCCTTGTTCGGCACGTTGTCCGGCACCTTGCGTAGACCGTCCATGTCGTCCGAGAAGCAGACGAGGCGGGTCGCAAGCTTGCCGCCGGTCATCACCTCGAAGGCGTGCTTGACCATCGACGTGCGCGCCACCTCGCCAAAGGTGCCGATATGCGGCAGGCCGGACGGGCCATAGCCGGTCTCGAACAGCACCGTCTTTTCGGTCGCCTTCATGCGTTCGAGCCGCACCAACAGCCGGCGCGCCTCCTCGAACGGCCAGGCTTTGGAAACACCAGCCG
>JBJXDZ010000073.1:0-4427 GCA_046154645.1 Hyphomicrobiaceae bacterium | reverse complement strand
GCAAATTTCGTCAATGGCGAGCTCTGGGGCAAACCGTCATCATTGCCTTGGGCAATGGTTTTTCCAGGTAGCGGCGACGGTGTCGCTCGCCATCCCAGCCAGCTCTATGAAGCGGGTCTTGAAGGTTTCCTGCTCTTCACGCTGCTGGCCTTGTTGTTCTGGCGAACCTCGCTGCGTCGGTCACCGGGCAAGCTGGTCGGCGTATTTCTGATCGGCTATGGTATCGCGCGGTTTACGGTCGAATTCTTCCGCGAACCCGATGCTCAGTTGGTTGCCTTTGCGGCGCGCACCGGTTTGCACATGGGGCAGTGGCTCACAGTGCCGATGGTGGCCGCCGGGGCATATCTCTTGGTTCGCCCAAGCCTGCGCGTCCCTGCCCCCGAAAAAGCACAGTTGCGAAACGGACGCTAAGGACTGTCGCATGGATCCCCCGGGAGCGTGCGGTAAATCTTTCCGGGCAAAGCTCGCAGACCGTAGGTTGTTCAGGCTTCCGACAGACGAGGGAGCGCGTAGCGAGCGCCTCCGCGCCTATGCCGCCTTCCGGTACAATCGACGCCAGCCGGGAGGAAGCACGTGAAACTTCGCAATCGCTTGCGCTCGATCGCAAGGCTTGACCAGCTCGGCCCAGGCTTGATCACCGGGGCTGCCGACGATGATCCAAGTGGCATCGCCACCTATTCGCAGGCCGGCGCCCAGTTCGGGTTCGGGCTGCTCTGGACCATGGTGCTGACCTATCCGCTGATGGCCGCGGTACAACTTGTGAGTGCTCATATCGGGCGCGTAACAGGGCATGGTCTTGCCAAGAACATGGGCGATATACTTCCAGGACCGGTCGTCGGCGTCCTTGTCGCGTTGCTGCTCGTCGCCAACACCTTCAACATTGGAGCAGACATCGCGGCAATGGGGTCTGCGGCCGAACTCGTCACCGGGGTCAGCGCCCATATCTACACGGTCGGCTTCGCTCTCGGATCACTGCTGCTGCAACTGTTTGTCCCCTACAGCCGCTATTCCAAATTCCTGAAATGGCTCACGCTCGTCTTGTTCGCCTATGTTGCTGTGCTGTTCAGCGTGCGGCTCGACTGGAGCAAGGTGGTGCTCGGCATCGTTTGGCCGTCGGTTCCCAACCGGGATGCCGCGACTCTGATTGTTGCGCTGTTCGGTACGACGATCAGTCCCTATCTGTTCTTCTGGCAAGCCTCGCAGGAGGTCGAAGACATTGCCGACCAGCCCGGCTCGCAGGCACTTGTCGATGCGCCGTGGCAGGCTCGGCGTGCGCTTCGCCGTATCGGCTTCGACACATTTGCCGGGATGGCGATCTCGAACCTCATTGCGCTTGCAATTATGATCGCGACGGCAGCAACATTGCATGCGTCAGGCAAGACCGACATCGCAACGGCAGCCCAGGCTGCGCAGGCGCTCGAGCCTGTTGCGGGCAAATTTGCCTTCCTCCTGTTCAGTCTCGGCATCATCGGCACCGGGCTCCTCGCCGTTCCCGTTCTTGCGGGATCCGCCGCGTACGCCGTCGGCGAGTCGCGCGGCTGGAAGGTCGGCCTCGAATATAAGCCTTGGGAAGCGACGGGCTTTTATTCGATCATCGGGCTGGCCACCCTGATCGGCGTCGTGATCGACTGGTCGGCGCTCGATCCGATCAAGGCATTGTTCTGGAGCGCTGTCATTAATGGCGTGGTCGCCGTGCCGATCATCGCGGCGATGATGGTCGTCATTTCCCGCCATTCGGCAATGGGCAAATTTACGGCGTCGAGAGGCTTGATGTTCTTCGGATGGGCAGCAACGGCCGTTATGGCCGCTGCCGCCGTCGCGATGTTTGCCCTGGGCTAGCCGGCGGCGCGCGGGTCCTTTGGCGCCTTGCTATCATTGGCGAACCGACGTCGTTGGTGAAACCACCAGAATGCCAAAGCTCCCGGTGATTTGCGGCGGACGCGCCTGTCCGGCCACGGCAGCACCATAGCGCGCGGTTGGTAGGTAGAGCTTGCCGGTTTTGGGGTCGAGCGCGCCGGTTCGTGCACCAACCTCGGTGCCGACTCTGCCGATGGATTTCACCGAGCCCCGCGACAGTTTCAATATTTCAAGGGTGCCCGATCCGCCCGAAGGAATGAACGCAAGACCGCGTGGCTCATCGAGGATCACGGCGTCGGGCGATTTGCCGATCGCAACCGTGCCGACCTGGCGTCCAGCGCGCGGATCGACGATCGACGCGATGCCGTTGGCACAGGCGGCGATCAACCGGTTGGCGCTTGGCGAATAGGTCAATCCGCTCGGCTCAAGGCATCCCGGAAGCGCGATCGACGGTCTGACGGTCCCTGTCGCCAGGTCGACAACCTCCATTTCGTTGGTGTCTTCATTGTTTACAAACAACTGCCGATGATCGTCGATGGCAGCAAATTCGAGTCCAGGTTTCAGGCTAATCGTCGATGTCAGGGAAGCCTTGAGCGGATCGATGATCGACACAGTGCCCGACTTGGCGTTGATGACGATGACGCTGTTCGTCACCGGATCATAGATCGCCGCATCGGGCTTCTCGCCGACGGCGATTTGTGCCGTGACGGCGCCCGTATGTCGGTCGATCAACCGCACCGAACCGGTTGTGCCATCCGTTTCAGCAAGCAAGGACGTCCCCGGGATCGGCAACACAGCATGCGCCCTGCTTGCCGATGCAAGTTGTACGACATTGCCCGTATCGACATCGATCGCGGTCACTGCGTCGCTGCGTGCGACGAACAGCCGACGATCGGCGGGGTCGAATGATGCATAGTCCCATCCGCCGTCAGGTGCCGCGATACGGGCCGTGACGGCGTACAGCGGCTTGGCCGCAGGGGCTGCTGCGACAAGTGAAGGGATACAGCCGGCCACGACGAGAGCCGTTTTCCATCGAACATCAATCATAGGGGATACCTCGAAATCAGAATTTGACCTTCACGCCACCTTCGTAGGTGACGCCATAAAATTCGCGCTGGATCGGGCGATTGCTGGAGCCTTCATAGAAGCGCAACGGCGCATCGGTCAGGTTCTTGGCCGACCAGTAGAGCTTCACATTCTTCGTGAAGTCGTAGCTGCCGGTAAAATCGAGGGTAACGCGCTTGTCCTGATAGGCATCATTCGAGATGCCGGCATATCCGGTGGTGCCGGCAATCGAGCCTACGGCAAAAAGCACCTTGGATTCATACTGCATCGAGAGCCGCAGATTCACCGGCCCTTTCTCGTAGAAAACGGCACCATTGCCCGTATATTCAAACGTGCCGGGAAGCTGGCCGAAGACGGTCGGAAGGCCGGTAGGGTGATGAATGGCAACCGACGAGTCGACGTAGGATGCATTCAGATCGACGCCGAGCCCGTCGAACGGTGACGGCAGGCCCGTAAATTTGTCCACGAACGCCACTTCGATGCCGCGCGCATAGGCACCTGGCACATTCTGGAACGACTGGAACGTGTAGTTGCCGGTGACGCCATTGGCCGAGAACGGCGCAATGAAATTGTTCTGGACTGTGAAGTTCTTGAATTCCTTGTCGAACAGCCCGATCGAAATGATGCCTGCGTTCGGCAGGTAATATTCGAGGCTGACGTCGAAATTATTGCCAGTCGTTGGTTTTAGCCCGGGGTTACCGCCCGTGACCACGCCGACCGTGCCGTTCGGTCCGCCAGAACTGTCGATAGCGCCGTTCAAGATGGTTTGGTTGAACCCTGGGCGGGCAATACCGGTCGAATAGGTGGCGCGACCGATAAGACGGTTCCCGAAGTCATAGCGAAGCTGCAGTGTCGGAAAGACATTTGTGTAGTTTGACGGGATCGTCGTGAACGCCGTCGTCGTGACCCCGCCACCGCTTGTGGCCGTCAGCAAGCCCCCGAGGCGCGATTTGGTATGCTCGACCCGCACGCCTGCGAGCACGTTTAGATTGCCAAATTTTGCTGAATATTGTGCATAGCCTGCATAGATGTCCTCGACATTGTCGAAAATCGTATCGCCGACACCCAAGGGAGCGATTGCCAGATTCGATCCGAAGGCGGTCGCCAGCGCTTCCGCGCTTGCCGAGTAGCCGATGTTGTAGCGGCCCTGGTAGTAAGCTGTGAACGGGCCGCTTCCGAGAAAATTAGTCAGGGGTTGGCCACTTGCCGAAAAGCTGGCGGATCCGGCGCGCGATGATTTGGTCCGCAGGCTGATCTTGCCCCCGAACTTGAGCTCATCGTCGGCGACGAGGCCGACAGGCAGCGTGAGGTTTGCTGCGTAGCCATAGGCTTGGTCGCGGTCGTATTCGACGCGATTGGTCAGTCTGTTGAGCGTGAACAGGCTCGGATCTGCCAGATTTACGCCGACCGCTTTGGCGATCGGGAAATTCGGGCTGGTGATGTTGTCATAGGTCGCCGCGAAGCCGACCTGGTTGGGGTTGTTCCCTTCACCCGGTCCCGAAAAT
>JBJXDZ010000072.1:0-5104 GCA_046154645.1 Hyphomicrobiaceae bacterium | reverse complement strand
GTCGACCGCAGTTGCTGGGAATCTACCGACGCCCCACTTACGCCCGCCTTAAGTCGTCAGTCGTGCCGCAGTACAGAATCAATGGAGATCTGCTCAACGCGAATCGAAGGTTCATCTTGTCCGTCACCGCCACGCTCAGTACCGCAGCACCTCCAGTCCGTCATTGGCCGGCAGCAGTCTCGTGACGCAGGCCTCGCGTGGTCGCATTCCCCGCACCGTTTGGGTCCTCGGCGTGGTCAGCCTGTTCATGGACATGTCGTCGGAGCTTGTCCACTCGGTGTTGCCCGTCTACCTGACCAGCGTACTGGGTCTGTCGGTTCTCGCGGTCGGCATCATTGAAGGTGTCGCCGAAGCCACCGCCTCGATGCTCAAGGTGGTGTCGGGCTTCCTGTCCGATCGTTTCGCCAAGCGCAAATCGTTGGCGCTGTTGGGTTACGGTCTCGCAGTGTTGACCAAGCCGATCTTCCCCTTGGCCGAGAGCGCATTCGGCGTCGTCGCGGCCCGCTTCGTCGACCGCGTCGGCAAGGGCATCCGAGGTGCGCCGCGCGATTCCATCGTGGCCGATGTGACCCCGGCAGACCTGCTTGACGAGGCCTACGGCCTGCGCCAGTCGCTCGATACCTTCGGGGCCTTCATGGGACCTATGCTAGCGATGCTGTTCCTCTGGCTCTGGTCGGGCGATCTGCGCATGGTGTTGTGGGTGGCGGTGGCGCCCGCCTGTGTGGCCGTCGCTCTCCTGGCCTTCGGCGTTCCGGAGCCGACCACGCATGCGGCGACCCGAAGCAGCACCGCGATTCAGTTTGCCGCGATGCGGCGGCTGCCAAGGGCGTTCTGGCGCCTCATCGGTTTGACGGCTCTGTTTTCTCTTGCCCGGCTGTCGGAGGCATTTCTTGTGCTTCGCGCCCAGGAGATGCACCTCACATTGTTCTGGATACCGACGGTGATGATCGTCATGAGCGCTGTCTATTCGTTGGCCTCATACCCTGCGGGCCTGCTCGGCTCACGGTTCGGAAAGCCCGCCGTGCTCGGCGCGTCGATCATCGCGTTGATTGCCGCCCAAGTGGCCTTGGCGTGGGTGCCAGGTACACCCGGCTTGTGGATCGGCGTCAGCCTCTGGGGCCTGCACATGGGCTTGTCGCAGGGGGGATTGTCGGCGGCCGTCGCCGAGCTTGCGCCGCCCGAGATGCGCGCCACCTGCTTCGGAATTTTTCACTTCGTCACCGGCCTCTTCCAGCTGGCCAGCGGCGCGCTGGCAGGATGGCTCTGGACCCAGCACGGCAGTTCCTCCGCGTTCCTGTCCGGAGCGTGTTGGGCAAGCCTCGCATTGCTGGCCTTGGCACTTGCGACTGCGCGGCGCAAACGCACGGAGTCATAGGGCGAACCAGACCGTGACATCGCCGGCAGCGGAAACCGATGCCGCGATGAACCGCCATCGGAGCGAGGCCTGGCAATGCCGATCCATTAAGGCCGTCGTAAGTCGGGGTGTCGTACCTTTCACGCCATCCCCTCCACACGACCGAGATTGGAAGCATGCAACCCTCGTCTTCAATGCCCGTCGCCCCCGGCGATGTTGTGGGCACAGCCCAGACCGGACCAGCGAGTTCGGACTTTTCCACCATGCTCAACAAGGTCCCAGCCGTCACGCTCGTGTTCTGGATCATCAAGCTCATGTCGACGACCGTCGGCGAGACCGGCGCGGACTATCTTGCGGTTCACGTCGGACTCGGTACGTTCGTCACCGGCGGCATCATGATCTCGTTGCTGGTGTGCGCGTTGCTGCTGCAGTTGCAATCGCGCCGGTACGTCCCCTGGATTTATTGGCTGACCGTCGTGCTCGTGAGCGTTGTCGGAACCCAGATCACCGATGGCCTCACCGACGGCCTCGGCATCAGTTTGTACGCCAGCACCACCGCGTTCAGCCTCGCCTTGGCTGCGGTGTTCGCGATCTGGTACTGGCGAGAACGAACGCTCTCGATCCACACCATCGTGACGCGGCGACGGGAGTTGTTCTACTGGGCTGCGATCCTGTTCACGTTTGCTTTGGGTACGGCCGCTGGAGACCTCGCCACGGAAGCCCTCGGTCTCGGCTTCAGGCTCGGGGTCATGTCGTTCGGTGCACTGATTGCGATCATCGGAATCGCCTACCGGCTGGGAGCGAACAGCGTGCTGACCTTCTGGCTGGCATACATCCTCACGCGACCGCTGGGCGCGTCGCTGGGCGACCTTCTGTCCCAGGCTCCTGCCTATGGAGGTCTCGGAATGGGAATGATCGGCACCAGCATTGCGTTCCTTGCCGTCATCGTTGCACTGGTTGCCTTCGTCACCTTCGTGTCGGGGCGTGTCACCACGAGCACGAGCGCGAGAACTAAGCCCTGAACGGGCGCAGGAGAGCCACCGTCGGCCTGCTACGAGCTCCAGCATTTCACACCACCATCACAGGAAGCATCCAATGAACAAGCGAACCCTGACCCGATCCTTCTACCCTTCGATGCTCGCAGTGGCATTGCTCGCCGCAGGACATCTGGCTCCCTCAAGCCCGATGGTCGCAACGGTCGAGGCGGCCAGCGTCTCGAAGCTCGGCGATCTGTCGCCCTTCCGCGCCATCGTGGTGGACACTGCCACTCTGGTCAGCAAAGGAAACTTGGCCGGAGCCAAGGTCCGGATCAAGGACCTTGAAACAACGTGGGATGAAGCCGAACCCTCGCTGAAACCTCGCTCGGCGGCAGACTGGCACATCGTGGACAAGGCGATTGATCGCGCTCTCAAGGCCTTGCGTGCAGATGTTGCGGACGCCGCCCAATGCAGGCAAGCATTGTCAGATTTGCTGGTGCTGATCGATCACGCCAGCGGGAAGGTTTAGGCAAGACGAGCCATCAGGCGACGAGGTGCAAGCCTGCGACAGCAGAAGGTCATCATGAGTTCCTACACCTTACCGACACGGGCCAAGTAAGACACCGGGAGCCTCACCTTCGTGAAGACGCCCAGCCGTCACCGACAGCGCGTCATCTGGGCTCTTCGTCCGACGCTGGGCAATGCGCCCGGTCTATCTGCCGACGCAAATCACCATGCCAAAGACACCCCATTCCAAGCGATGCCAACCTGAACTCGGGCTGCGTCACAACGTTCCAACTGCTGCAGTGATCGACCTCCAAGACATCGTTTCTGGCCCCGAAGCCAGCCGGAGCAGAGTTCTCAATCCTTTCATCGGCGACGGCAAATCAGTCCTTACCGAAATCGCGCCCAACGCTGGTTTGCTAACAGAAGTCTCCGCTGACTGTGCGGCGCTGTACGGCCGCTACGTCGGGTTGTTGGCATTGCTGTGTGAATGCGCGCCCTACGTCGACGAGCCGGACTATGTCGACCTCATTGAAGCGGCCCTGATAGACGCCAGCTCCAACTACCACGTCGACTTTCGCCGCAACGACGGGTCCTTCGAGATCGCGCTTCGACACAGCACATCTCCGAAGCCATCGAGTTGCTGACGTGCAGGTCTTGATCGTCAAGCTCTCGTCGTTGGGGGACGTCGTGCACGCCATGCCGGTGGTGCACGACATCCGACAGGCTTACCCAGACGCGTTGATCGATTGGGTTGTCGAGCCGGCCTTCGCACCACTGGTTCGGGAAGTCGATGGCATCCACGAAGTGATCGAATGCGCGCTGCGCCGGTGGAGGCGCGCATGGTGGCGAGGCGCCATACGCGCCGAGTGGCGCGACTTCCGCGCAAAGCTGAGTGGTGTACGTTACGACGCCGTGCTCGATCTTCAGGGGTTGACCAAATCCGCGATGATCGCAAAGCTGGCGAACGGACGCAGCTACGGCTTGGCGAACCGCACGGAGGGCTCCAGCTTCGAGTCCCCGGCGCGCTGGCTGGTTGACCACGCCATCCGGATCGAACCGCGGACCCATGTACTCGATCGGTCACGCGCACTGGCCGCCCTGGCGATTGGCTATCAGGTCGACGGCTCGCCGCAGTTCGGGCTGCGCCAGATTGCCCCGCCGATGTCGCACTCACCGACGGTGGTGTTCGCGCACGGCAGCTCGCGCGCAGACAAGCTGTGGCCCGAAGCTTCATGGATCGAGCTCGGCACGCGCCTGTCGCGCCAGGGTTGGCGCATCGCGTTGCCTCACACGGGGGACGCGGAGCGGGATCGGGCGCAGCGCATCGCCGCCGCGGTGGGCGCCTGCACCGACCTCTGGCCCGAGATGCCGCTGGACGCACTCATCTTGCGAATGAGCCGGACGCAGGGCGCGATCGGGGTCGACAGTGGTCTGAGCCATATCGCGGTTGCGCTCGGCCTTCCCCATGTACAGATTTACAACTTCCCGACCGCGTGGCGCACCGGCCCGCTTTGGGCACATGGACACCGTCAGCAGGTTTCCGTGCAGGCGCGACCGACACCCTCCTTGGACGCCGTTTGGGAGGGGTGGACAGGTGCCCTGAGCCACGAGACGGTGCCGTAGCAGGTGGCGTCGAGGCTGGCGAGGCCTGCGCCGGGTACTTGGCCGCGCGGAATATCGACTCGGCGTAAGCGTTGTCGTCGCTCGGCAACGGCCCCCAATCGCAGTGAGCAGGTTCAGGTTGGCTAAGACGCGACGCGTCCCGCCGCCTCTTAGCATGCGGCGCCTGGTTCTCTCCGTTCAGTCGTCCTTGTCCTCCTTGCCACCACGATCCGAGTGGTCCTGCTTGCTGGACAGCACCTTGCCATCAACTGCATCAACGCGGACGTCGATCACCTTGCTGTCGGCCGTGACAACCTCGACATTGAAGACGACCGGCCCGCGTTCACCATCGAGTTCAGCCCTCGTGGCCTTGCCACCCGCCTGGGCTTCCGCCGTGCTGACGGCTTGACCCAAACTGATCTTGGCCTTGGCAAGATCGGTTACGGCGTCGTTCTCCGTCACTCCCGATTGCTTGGCATAGGTCAGCCCTCCGGCGGTCGCCACGCCAGCGGCCAGAAGGATGGCGGGAATCATGATTTTGCGTTTCATTGGATGTCCTTGCTTGGTTGCCGACGCTGCGGGATTGCCTGTCGACGGCGTCACTGTGAATCTCGTTGCTTAGGCCTCGCTTATCCATGTTCAAGCGAACCTCGCCGCACACTCA
>JBJXDZ010000071.1:0-2808 GCA_046154645.1 Hyphomicrobiaceae bacterium | reverse complement strand
ACGATGGTATGAACTGGCTCGATGGCATTCCCTGGTCCGTCGTGGTGATCGCGACACTGACACTCGGCCTCGCTCCCTTCTTCCCCGAGCCGCACATCTGGGAAAAACTGAAGATGCTGACAGCGGGAACTCTGACGAAGCCGATCGACATGTTCGACCTCGCGTTCCATAGCGCGCCTTGGCTGCTCGCCATGTTGAAAGTCGCTCGGCTGGCGACGGCCTGAACTTAGGCGACACGGAGCGATTCTATTGGGTAATTCGTCTTGGGTGGCTTTACGTATCCTTTCGACAGGATTCATAAATTGCGGCACCGCCGCCTCGATTGCTCGATAGCTGACAGAGGAGGCGCGTGAGCCATGTGTGAGCTACTGGCGGTCAGCGCGTCGGCGCCCGTGAATGTGAAGCTGTCCCTGGCACGGCTTGCCGCGCATGGCGGCGCCAGTGGCAATCCCGACGGCTGGGGCGTCGCCTTCCTGGATGGCAACGACGCCCAAATCTGGCGGGACCCTCATTCGGCGGCTTCGAGCCCCTGGGTCACCTGCCTCGGCCAGCATCCGATCTCGAGCCGCCTGGTCGTTGCTCAAATCCGGCACGCGACGCAAGGCGGCATCAGCCTTGCCAACACGCAGCCGTTCGCCAGGGAACTCTGGGGCCGCGTCCACGTCTTCGCGCATAACGGCATGCTCCCGGGGCTCGGCCCGCAACCGAAGACGGCACGGTTCCAGGCGATCGGCGAAACCGATTCCGAGGCGGCGTTCTGCGGCCTTATGGATCGGATCGCCAAAACCGAAGGATCACCCGAAAGTATTCGAGGCGCTTTCAGTGCGACCGCGAGTCGGCTGCGCTCACTCGGACCGGCCAATCTTCTCTTTGCAAGCGGAGGGCGACTTCTCGTGCATGCGGACCGACGCACTCAGGTGTCCGGCGAGATCGCCCCGCCAGGCCTTTGGGTGCTCGAACGGACATGCTTGGCGGCACCCACCGGCATGACGTCAGGTGCGGGGGTCGAGGTCGGCGGCGATGCACTCAAGGTCATACTTGTCGCAAGCGTGCCATTGACCGAAGAGATGTGGCGGCCACTCGCCAGGGGCACCATTCTGGAAGTTGTCGACGGCGCCATCGTCGCCGAGCAGACGCTTGCTTGAAGCCTAGGCTGGACTCTCTCCGCCGAGAGACAATGCAATGTCGGAGCCGCGCTTCAGCGTCTGACTGACGGGGCATCGGTCGGCAATTTCCAGAAGATGCTGGCGCTCAGCATCGGTCAAGTCGCCTTCGAGCGTAATGATACCGGGCAATGATTTGATCGACTCGTGTGGCTCGGATGCGATTCCGCGCTGCTGCCGTTTGTGATTCCCTCCTTGGTATGGATTCGGGAGGAGGCCACATGACCGCGCTTGAGATCAGGAAGGACCGCACGCCGGCAATGCTTCGCAAGCTGGCGAAGGGGACGGACGACGCGCGGGTCGCGCGCCGCATCCTCGCGATTGCCAATGCGCTAGATGGCATGAACCGGGAGGATGCTGCGCGCTCGGCCGGCATGGATCGGCAGACGCTGCGTGACTGGGTGTTACGCTACAACGTACAAGGCGTCGAAGGCCTCGCCGACCGCTGGAACGGCGGCCGGCCGCCGACGTTCACGCCGCAGGAGCAGGCCGAGATCGTCGAGATCGTGCTGGCGGGGCCGGATGTCGAGGCGAGCGGGCTCTCGGCCTACACGCTCGAGGATCTCGCGAAGATCTGCGAGGAGCGGTTCGGCAAGTGCATGCATCCCTGGTCGCTCGGACGTCTCTTGGCGAAGCTTGGCCTGTCGCGGCAGAAGACGAGGCCGATCCATCCCGAGACGGACCCTGTCGCCGCGGCGGCTTTTAAAAAACGCCCCGCGCATCCTGCAATCAATCCGTAGGCGCACCAAGAAGCACGTCCGTGTGTTCTTCCAGGACGAGGCGAGGATCGGCCAGAAGGGCCGCACCTGCCATGTGTGGTGGAGGCGCGGCGAGCGTCCGCGCGGCATCGCCGACAAGCGCTTCACGTTCGCCTACATTTTCGCTTGCGTCGAGCCTGGCACCGACAACGCCTTTGCGTTGGTCCTGCCGTACGTGAACACCGAGGCGATGCAGCTGTTCCTCGACAGTTTCAGCGCGACCATCGATGAGGACGGGCATGTCGCCATGGTGCTCGACCAGGCCGGCTGGCACGGCGCGAAAGCGCTCGTGGTGCCGTCGAACATCACGCTCGTGCCGCTGCCGCCGTATTCGCCGGAGCTCAACCCCGTCGAGCGCGTTTGGCTCCACCTGAAAGAACGCTTCCTTTCGCACCGCCTGCACGCCGACTACGACGCAATCGCCGACGCCGCCTCAAAGGCATGGAACCGTCTCGTCGCAGAAACAGGCCGCCTCACATCGCTCTGCAAGTACCCATGGATACCTGGGGTCAAATGAATGGCGGGGCGGTATCACACGCGGGCGCGGATTGAAACGCCGACGCTCATATCTGAAGACCTGATGATATGGCGTCGCCCGCTCACACGCGGGCGCGGATTGAAACGAGACCTGCCAGACGGCAGAGGCCAAGTCGAACAGTCGCCCGCTCACACGCGGGCGCGGATTGAAACTTGCCGACTGCCTATCCGACGCGCCGTGACGATGGTCGCCCGCTCACACGCGGGCGCGGATTGAAACGAATATTCGCCGTTGCCGTCGTCAGTCGTGGGATTCCCAAATCATTTTTTCTCTGACTCATGGGCCGTCGGCAACCTGGAGGCCGACGGATGCATCGCCATGCTTTGCGCGACGATCAATGGATCAAGAT
>JBJXDZ010000070.1:0-2529 GCA_046154645.1 Hyphomicrobiaceae bacterium | reverse complement strand
AATGCCAAGCCGAAGCCCTTCAAGTGGACCGCCAAAGCCGCTACGATCCTCGAGAAGAACGCCCGCGCCCGAAAAATTCTCGATCAGGTCAAGGCGAGTACCGTATGAATGAGTCGGAACACTAGTTTGGCGACAATCCCAGAGGCCGGGATTGTCGCCATTTCTGCAATGTTCGAACAGGTCGCAGGGCGAGGCGAAGCTTCTCGCGCTTTGTTGAATGCTGCAGCCATGGCCGTTGATCAGATTACTCCGATCCTGGAAGAGCTGCTGCAGGTGGCGACCGACGGATTGAAGCGCAACGCTTACTATAAGGGAGAGACTGCGCTATTTATCGATGCAGTGCTGCTGCATACTCTGCGTTACCTTGAATCTCGGCATGATCTCAGCGTGGCGTCGGCGCAAACCATCGAGTTTTTGTTCAATCGCGATAGCTCAAACCCGCCGTTAGAGAAGGATCTGCAACAAGACTTTCACGGTTCTCTCTTGGTATCACTATTTCGGTTAGGCTTCTCGACGGAGGCCAGGGATCTTGGCGGCGGCCGAGTAGACGTGCTGTTCGCATGGAAGGGGCTCAGGATTTCCGCAGAGCTGAAGCGCGAGGAGAGAGACCGTAGCGACGAGCAACTCGTCGATGATTACGGCCCGCAAGCCATTTCCTATCAGGGTACCAATGTGCCGATCTGCTTCCTGATGGTGCTCGATCTGTTTGACCGGGGTGGGTCACAGGCGCACCTGAGAGAGCAAGTGACAGTGCATCACCGCACGCCGGCTGGAACGCGGACTCCGCATACAATTGTGCTTGTGCGCATTCAGGGGCGGCGGAAATCGCCGTCCAAGCTGTAGGCATGTTGCCCATCCTGTTTGGCCGCTCGTCACCCCGGATGCACCTGTGAGTAGCTGACAGCAGGTAGATCGCTGGTACCTCGGTTTCGCAGCTCGTACCGTCCGCTCGTGCCGATGGTTCGCCGACCGTCTGCAGGACCGATGCAACGGAACTGGGAGGCCCGCTACAAATTTCATCTGTTTCGCAAATTGCACTTGTGTGCTAGGGTACCTCTGTAAGGAGATCGCCCATGCCACGCACCACCATCGATCCGACCGTTGCCTCCGAAGTGGAGGTCAAGGCGGCGCATGAAGCCTCTCGCGTGCTCGAAACCCTCGCCGGGGCCAAGACACCCGTGCGGGTTCAGATCGTCGCGGCGGGCAGCGAGGTGACCACGCTGGATGTGCCGCCATCGGCCATGCAGCTGATCCGCAGCATGTTGAAGGAGATGGGGGAGGGTAAGGCGCTGACGCTCGTCGCCGATGACGCCGAGATCACCACGAACCAGGCGGCAGAATTGCTGCATGTATCGCGGCCCTACGTCGTCGGGCTGGTCGAGAAGGGCGAGTTGCCCGCGCGGCTGGTCGGCAAGCAACGCCGGTTGCCCTTGAAGGCGGTGCTCGCGTTCAAGAAGGAGACGCAGGCGAAGCGGCAGAAGACGCTGGGAGAGCTGGTCGCGCACGACCAGAAGCTCGGCCTGCTGTGAGCACATGATCAGTGAGCGACGAACTGCCCGCAACAGCACTTCTGGATGCAAACGTGCTGTACCCGGCGCTGCTGCGCAACGTGCTGATGTACCTCGCGGTGCATGGGCTGTACCGGCCGCTGTGGTCGGAGGCGATCCACGTCGAATGGATGACGGCCCTGCGGCGTGAACATCCGGACGTGACGGAGCGGCAGGTTGCGCGCACGAAGCGCTTGATGAACGAGAACATGCCGGATGCCACGGTGATCGGTTACGAAAAGCTGGTGCCGGGCTTTGTGCTACCTGACGCGAACGACCGGCATGTGCTGGCGGCGGCGGTCCATGGCGGCGCGAACGTTATCGTGACCCGGAACTTGAAGCATTTCCCGGCGAAGGCCCTCAAGCCGCATGGCGTGTCGGCTCAGTCGCCAGACGCGTTTGTCGCTAACCTGATCGTCCGTGACACCGATGCGGTTGTGACCGCGCTCGCTGAACTGCGTACGCAATTGAAGGCACCGCCGTACAGCACCGACGATTTGCTGGCGGGATTGGAACGCCAAAAGATGCCGAAGACCGTGGCCCTGCTATGGCCATTGGCAGGGCGACTGTGATCGAGCCAACTACGCAGGAACAACGAACGGAATGGTCCCGCTGCATCGCATGCTGCAAGCCCTGGCACGCAAGGTTGCGTGCATTGCCATACTGCGGGCTCACGCCAAATCTCGAAACAAGTTGCTATCAGCTTGATGTGAAGCTGATTTCTTCTGTTCCTTTTCGCGCGACCGCAAACCCTGTCCGGGTCGTCACGGATGGGTGCCATGAGGAAACGGTCGCAGAGCAACGTCGTCGTCGCCATCGAATGGAACGCGGAAGGTGGCCGCATCGAAAACCTGCCAGAGGAAGATCTGCTCGCGCTGGCGCGTGCACTTGGAAGGCTGGCGGCACGTCGCGATCTTGCGCAGGCGATGCGGGATCGGGCAAGGTCGACCCCACGGGCCGAAGTGGGTGTTCAGCAAGATGA
>JBJXDZ010000069.1:0-2590 GCA_046154645.1 Hyphomicrobiaceae bacterium | reverse complement strand
TTCGAGACATCCGGTTCCCCCTTGTGCACGCCGATCACCACGACGGCATGGGTGGGGAACCCGATGTCTTGGGTGAACGCCACGGCGTCCGCCACGCTGCTGACCAGGCGGGACCCCCAGTTGGTCTTGGCTGTGAGATCTGCTCCGATGAGCTCGAATCCGCCGTCACGATCCATCAGCACGATGATCTCGCGCCCGCCGGCGACCCACGGCAGCCATGGGTGCGGTCCGAAACTGCCTTCGCTGGCGAGCCCAAAGTCGGCCTCCTGTACGGCAGCCAGCGCCGCCTGCGCCTTCAGGCGCGCCGTCGCGAGCTGCGTCCCCGGTCGAAGGACTTCTCGCGTGAACGTGCCGAAGCGATCGGTGTCCAACCCTGGCGGCACCTCCACCTGAAGCCCGAGTGCCTCATTCAGGACGGGGGCAATCGCCTGCTCCTTGCGGTGCATGGTGCCCAACACCGCGAGGCGTCCGCTGAACGGGAATTCACTCATGGGTCTCCGAGCGCGGTTCGAGACGTGAAGAAGCACGTCGCCTCTGTGTCAAGGCGGTCAGCAGCGGACGAAGAGCCAGCCGATAGACGGCCCGCCGGCGGGCTGGACCCCGCACATACGGGACCGGGCCGAGAACCGGCACGCCGTGCCGCCGCCTGAGCCACTCCGCATTGTCCCGCTCAGACGGGTCGCTCGTTTCGGTTACCTTCGCCAAAAGGACCGCGCGGACCACGATGCGGCGCCTGGCAAGCGCGTCCAGCGACAGGCTGGTATGATTCAGCGTCCCAAGCCCGGCGTGCGCCATCAGGAGGACCGGAATGTTCAAGGCTTCGATCAGGTCGATGATGTCGCGCCGCGCGTCGAGGGGCACGAAGAGCCCGCCCGCGCCTTCGATGACCAGCGGGCGCGCGCCAAAGGAGCGGGCGAGGGCGAGGACACGGGCGAACGACGGCGGTTCCCTGCGCCGCGCCGCCGCCACCCCCGGTGCCAGCGGCGCCCGATACCGATAGGGACACACATGGGCCAGAGGGTCGTCGCACCGGGCTGCGGCTTTCAAGGCCAGCGCATCGGCAGGCCGCCGCCTGTCGATACAGCCGCTCTCGTAGGGTTTCATCGCCGCAGGATGGAGGCCCGCGTCCGCCAGCAGCGAGAGCAGGGCACAAGCCGCTTCGGTCTTGCCCACGCCGGTGTCGGTCCCGGTCACGAAGAAAAGGAACTCCTCATCGCCTGTCAATGTTCTGTGTCTCCCCATCAAGCTAGTCCGTCACGGCTCCCGTGCTAGCACTCGAAACTTGCCTCGCGTACTTGGCCAGCACGCCGCGCGTGTAGCGCGACGTGGGCGGTTGCCACGCGGCGCGGCGGCGCACGATGTCTTCGTCAGGCACGTTGAGCTGCAGCACACGCTGTTCCGCGTCGATGGTCACCGAGTCCCCTTCGTTCACCAGCGCAATCGTGCCGCCCACCGCGGCTTCCGGCGCGACATGCCCGACCACCATCCCGTAGGTGCCGCCGGAAAAACGGCCGTCGGTGATCAGACCGACGGAGTCACCCAGGCCCTGGCCGACAAGGGCGGCAGTGGGCGAGAGCATCTCGCGCATGCCGGGACCGCCCTTGGGGCCCTCATAGCGGATGACCACCACGTCGCCGGGCTGAATCCGGCGCGCGAGGATCGCCTCCATGCAAGCTTCTTCCGAGTCGAACACGCGCGCCGGGCCGGTGATCTCGGGGATCTTCACCCCACTGGTCTTGGCAATCGCCCCTTCTTCGGCCAGATTGCCTTTGAGGACGGCCAGATGGCCGTGCTGGTACAACGGCTTGCTCCAAGGTCGGATGACCTCCTGATCGGCGCGCGGTTCATCAGGCACATCCTTCAGCACCTCGGCGATGGTGTGACCGGTCACGGACAGCGCATCGCCGTGCAACAGACCGTGGGTCAGCAACAGTTTCATGACCTGTGGAATGCCGCCCGCGCGGTGCAAATCCGTCGCCACATACCGTCCGGACGGTTTCAGATCGCACAGCACCGGCACGTGCCTGCTGAATGCCTCGAAATCGTCGAGCGTCAGCCTGACCTGTGCGGCATGCGCGATGGCAGGCAGATGCAGGACGGCGTTCGTGGAACCGCCCAGCGCCATCAAGACCGCGATGGCATTTTCGAACGCCTGGCGGGTGAGGATGTCGCGCGGCAGAATTTGCCTGCGGATGGTCTGCACCAGCGTTTCAGCAGATTGCGCCGCGCTGTCGGACTTTTCCGCATCTTCCGCCGCCATCGTCGAGGAATATGGCAGGCTCATGCCCATGGCTTCAAAAATTGAAGCCATGGTGTTCGCAGTATACATGCCGCCACAGGAGCCCACGCCCGGGCAGGCGCGGCGCTCGATTTCCAACAACTCCTGTTCGTCGATCGTCTGCGCGCTGTACTGGCCGACCGCTTCAAAGGCGCTCACGATGGTGAGATCGCGGTCTTGATAGCGGCCCGGTTTGATCGTGCCGCCATACACAAAAATCGCCGGGATGTTGAGGCGCGCCATGGCGATCATCGCGCCCGGCATGTTCTTGTCGCAGCCGCCCAGGGCCAACACGCCGTCCATACTCTGCCC
>JBJXDZ010000068.1:0-49350 GCA_046154645.1 Hyphomicrobiaceae bacterium | reverse complement strand
CTGCCGGAGCGGGTGTCGCCGGGCGAGCGGCGGCAGGAGCCGGTGCAGCAGGAGCCGGGGTGGCCGGGCGCGGGGCGGCAGCTGCCGGTGCCGCAGCGGCAGGCGCCGGCATGGGACGCGCTGGAGTGGCCGGCGTGGCGGGCTGAGTGCCGCCCGCGAAGGCGGCGCGGTCGGCGACTTGCGGCGGCGTGGCGGATGCCGGCGCTGCAGCAGGGGCGGGAGCGGCCGGTGCGGCCGCTGCAGGTGCCGGAGCGGCTGGTGCAGGTGACGCGCGGCTGGCGGCAGCCGATGCCAGAGCCGCAGCCGCTGCCGCCGCAGCAGCCACGGGTGTCGGAGCCGTGGCAGCGGCGGGCGGTACCACAGGCGCGGCCGGACGGGCGACGGCCGGCGACACGGGCGCGGGCGCAGCCACTGGCGGTGTGGCGGGTGCGACAGGCTTACGCTCGCCCTCGTCGGCGACCGGGCGGGCCACGGCGGTCTCACCGCGCGCCATGCGCCGCGAGTAATAGGTGTCCTCGCCACGGGCCAGGATCTGCGCCTGCTCGATCCAGTTCTCCTGCTCGATGCGGCCCTTGAACCCGAGGCTCTGGCTCAGCCGTGTGACGTCGTCCGGCTTCCAGGCCGCGATGTCGGCGTAACGGCGCACACCGAGCTTGTTGAGTTGGGCTTCCAGCGCCGGATCGATGGCCCGGATGCGCTTGAGATCATCGGGACCGCCCGCGGCGACGGGGGTCACCGGTTGTTGGGCGACCGGGGTGGGCATGGCAACGGGAGCAGGCGCTGGCATCGGCGACGATGGCGCGGGAACGCGGACGGTTGGCATCGCCACGTCGGCCGGCCGGGCGCTGGCAGCAACCGTCGCGGCGGCAGCTGCGGCAGCGGCAGCGGCAGCCGCGGCGGCCGTGGCAGCGGTCGTGACGGTGGCTGGGGCGGGCGCAGGCTTTTCCGGCACGCGGTCAGCGATCCGGGCCGCGGCAGGAACGGGCGGCGTCGCAGCGGCGGGCGCCGCCGGGCGGGGGGCCATCGGCGCGGGCGACGCTGTCGGCGTTTGTGCGGGCGTCGGCGCCACGGGCGGTGTTGCGGCCGGCCGGTCGCCAGTCAGGGCCTGCTCGAAGCGGGTGCGCGGCGGCTGGCCGACCGGCGTCGGGGCTTGCGCCGGTGGCGGCACGGTTGCGGGTTTCGGCGCCGTCGCCATGGGGGCAGGCGCTGGCGCTGTCGGCGCGACCGAGGGCGTGACTGGAGCGGCCGGCTTCGTCTCGGCGGGTTTGTCCGGGGTCGCAGCTTGCGGCCGGACCTCAGGGGCCAACGTGTCGGCGCGCCGGAAGGCATCGCGCACCGGGCTGGTGGCCGGCTGCGGCGTTGCTGCCCGCGGCATCGCGGTTGTCTGCGTCGCTGGCGGCAGCGGCTGGGGATTGAGCGGCGCGGCGGTCGGCTGCGGTACCCGGGTCATGCCGGGCGCGGCGGCCGTCGCCGTCGCGATCGTCTCGTCACGCGCCGTGCTCATGCGCCGGGCCATACAGCCCAGCCAGCAGCCGACCAGATAGGCCGCGCCAAGCAGCAGCAAGGATTGCAGGATATACGCCGTCATAACTCACCTCTCCCGGCGCCCCCGCGCCGCCACATCATTACGCTCGTCTCCCGGCTGCCGTCGCGCAAGGCGCCCGGCTTCCGGTCCTCGCTCGACCGACCTCAGGCCCGGCCGTCGTCACGCTCGCTGCACGTGGTCCAGCCGACCACGGCGCCGAGGATCAAAGCGATCAGCAGGTACCAGAACAACTTGGCGATTAGATAACTCATGGACGGACGTTCCCCTGATGCGGACGCGGATGACGCCGCGGCGCTGCAAACCGGCTGCAGTGCCGCGCGGTGTCTTAGTTGTTCTTGACGGTGAACTCGATGCGCCGGTTGCGCGCCTTGTTCTCGGGCGTGTCGTTGGGCGCCACGGGACGATCCTGGCCGAGGCCAACGGCTGCCAGACGTTCCGGCCGCACACCCGCACGCACCAGATAATCGACCACCGCCTGGGCGCGACGCTCAGAGAGGCGCTGGTTGCGATCGGGTGCCCCTTCACTGTCGGTGTGGCCCTGCACCTCGATGCGCACCTCCGGGCAACGATTGGCCGTCTCGGCGATGCGGTTCAAGGTTGGATAGCTCTGCTGGGCGATGGTGGCGCGGGCGGTGTCGAACAGCAGCACGCCCTCCCGGGCCAGCGTGCGCACGGCTTCGACGCACACGGTTGCCGCTTGTGCGCGCTGCCGTGCCTCCGCCTCGGCCCGCTGGCGCGCCTCGGCCTCGGCCTTGCGGCGGGCTTCCTCGGCCTGGGCCTGCGCTGCCGCTTGGGTTGCAGCTGCACGCGCCCGTGCCTCCTCGTCGGCTTTGCGCCGCGCCTCGGCGTCGGCGGCAGCCCGCAGGCGGGCCTCCTCGTCGGCCTTGCGGCGCGCATCGGCATCCATCGCCGCCCGCGCCCGTGCTTCCTCCTCGGCCCGCCGACGCGCCTCGGCCTCAGCCGCCGCAAGCCGGCGTGCCTCTTCCTCAGCGCGGATCTTGTTCTCGATATTGAGCGTGATGCGCACATCCGTGTCGCAGCCGCCACCAACGCCGTCACGCACGCTGCCGGGCAACGACTGCGCCAGATCCTCGACTTCGGTGACGCCGGTGAGGCTCAAGCGGCGATCGAGCAGCTCGGCGCGACCGTTGCCGAGGCGTTGCAGCGCGCCGAACGAGGTCTCGAGGCAGCGCTGCCAGCCCGGAGGCTGGCCGGCACCGATTTCCAACTGGTCACGCACCGTCCGTGGCGCGAAACGCTGGCGGGCCGCGCCCACCAGGGCTTGGCGGGCTTCGTCGCTCGGCACAAACCCGGTCAGCACCACGTCGCCGGCAGTGACGGCTGCCGCCGTCACATAGGGGCTCACCGTCTTGATCAAAGGCTCGCGATGCTTGATCTGCTCGGCCAGGCGATAGGGCTGCGCCACGCCCTGCTTGAGGCCGGCGCGGGTCGCATCGGCAATGGCGGCCGTATCGGCAAGGCCGGACACGGTGACGCCGGTATCCTTGACCTCGGCGGTGCCTTCGACCAGCTTCGCCAACTGCGCCAGGATCGACCGTACGACGCCGCCAAAGTTGTTCGGCGCCCCGTCGCCCGGCTCCATGCGATCATTGATTGTGAGTTTCGGGAAGGCGCGCTTGGCGTCCTCGAGGATCTCTGCGCGCATCTTCTCGGTCGGCACGTGACCGCCGAGGGTCAGTTGCTTGTCGTCATGGCGCGCCGTCCACACGTACGGCTTGACCACCGGCGGCTTCACCGCTTCCTGTTTGAGATTGACACCCTTGGGCAGGTTCTTTTCCAGGGCGGTGCGCACGTTGCGATAGGCGGCGACGTCGTTCGCTTCACCCGTGACCGTGAGGCTGGTCCGCTCGAGATCGACCTGGCCCTGCTTGAGCAGCGCCAACTGCTTCAGCGAGAAGTCGACGCCACCGAGCCAGGTGTCGGCCGGAATGTCGCTGCGGGCGTACTCCATCTTGTCGTCGACCTCGTGGCCCGCGAAGGTCGCACGAACCCGGCCGATAATATCGCGGCGCATCTTCTCGTTCGGCACCAGACCGTTGAGGCGAATGGTCTTGTCGCGCCGCATAGCCGTCCAGGCGTATTTGTCGACCTTGTCGATCAGCGCCGCGTTGTTGATGGCATTGCGCACACCCCACTCGTTGTAGACGAGCGCTGTGGCCTTGGGCGGCTGCGCCTCCTCGATGGCCTTGCCGGTGATGTAGCCGTCGCGCGCGTCGAAGCGGACGCTGGCCCACTCCATGCCGCCCTTCTTCAGGGCCGCTTGAGTGCGCGCGGTCAACTCAGCCTCGATCGGCGATTTTTCCTTGATGATTGCGAATGCAGCCAGGATCAGGAGCGGAATGACGCCAAACAGCCAACGCCATGGATTGCACTTCATACTCGACTCCGTCCCAAAAGGTTCCAGTCTGGCCACCCGCCGGCAGCAGCTGGAGACTTGCCACACGCGCCACACGTCAGTGCTTCAGGTCACCGTTCTCGCAACATCGGTCACGGTCTACCACGGCTTGGGCTCGGACCCATGCCTGAGCTGGACTCCGGGAAGCGGACACAGCCCATCGGCCCACCGTCCCGCGGCTGCAGTTTCCCGCAGCAGCATTGAGACCGAATGACGGACCAACCGGCACCTGACGCCAACTCCCCATCCCGCGCCGCGCCACTATAGTCAACGCCGTGAAGCGCGCCAATAGAGTCGCTGCACGACCAAGGTCGGTGTTCCGTGATCCGCTCGCAAGACGCCATTGATCCCAATGGGTTATCGAAGGACGCCACACCTTTCGCAGAAAGCACCTATTCCAAGGCGGCGCGGAATTGCAGCGCCGGCGCGCGCCCGCAACCCAAGGCGCCGCTGTTGATGCGACGCCCGGGCCCTGCCTCTGACCGACTGCTATGGTCCTGGCGCATAGGCGGCCGCTTGTGGGTGCCGCCCCTGTCCGGCTACTGTTTCCGAAAGGACAGCGCGCGGAGACGGACATGCCCACAGGCTTCATCGGCGTCGGCAACATGGGGCTCCCCATGGCTGAGAAATTGCTCGATGCCGGCACTGACCTCGTCGTGCACGACGTGCGCGCCGCAGCGCTGGTCCCGTTGACGGCACGACAGGCCCGCACCGCCGCCTCCCCGCGCGAGGTCGCCGACCGCTGCGAGACCGTGTTCGTATCTCTGCCGACGCTCGCCGCCTTGCGCGCGGTGGTGCTTGGCCCCGATGGCGTCGCCACCGGCAAGACGATGAAGCTGCTCGTCAACACCTGCACCGTCGGCGTGCCGCTGGTCGAGGAGATGACGGCCGCCCTCGCAGCCCGTGGCATCGGCCTCGTCGACTGTCCCATCAGCGGCGGACCACCGGGTGCCCGCGCCGGCACGCTCGCGGTCATGATCTCCGGCGACCCCAAGCTGGTCGAGCAGGTGCGGCCACTGGTGTCCAAATGGGGGCCCGTCACCGTTGCCGGCGACAAGCCCGGCCTCGCCCAAGTCCTCAAGCTCACCAACAACATTCTCTCGGCGGTGGCGCTGGCTGCCACGTGCGAAGCCTATGTCATGGGCGCCAAGGGCGGCTTGAGTCCGGAGGTCATGACCGAGGCGATCAACCGTGGCAGCGGCCGCAACAGCGCCACGCAGGACAAGATCCCGCGTTCGGTGCTGACGCGCAATTTCGACTATGGCGCGCCGATGCACATCCTCACCAAGGATGTCGATCTCGCCATCGAGCAGGGCGAGCGCCTGGGCATTCCGATGTGGGTGTGCCAGGCGGCACGCTTGATGTTCAAGCACGCCATGTTCTCCGGCATGGAGAACAAGGACATCACCGAGCTCATCCGCATCGTCGAAGAAGGCGCCGGCTTCGAGTTGCCGAAAACGCGCTGATGCAAATTCTGATGTCTTGGGCGAGCCGCGTTCAGCGGGCGGCGTGACGTGCCTGAGAACCGCGCCATTCAACCGTCAGCGTGCGCCAGCCGAGATCGCTGCCGTGGATGGCGGGCGTGGTGGCGCCGATCACCGGTGGCGCTGGTGCGTGACGTTGCGCCTGCTGCTCGGCGCGGCGCAAGGCAGCAACGATCTGGCGCTGAACCTCGAGCACGGTGCGTGCCCGCGTGCCGGCAAAGAACAACGCGGGCTGCTCCAAGGCCGCGGCAGGCGCAAACTCGCTTGCCGGGCGCGCCGAGTCGAAGGCCGTGACATCGCGCCCAGCCGTGATCAGCGCCATGGCTTCCGCGCGCGATGCCAGATGGGCCAGACAGAGTTCGTCGGCGGTGGGCGCGCGACCCAGCTCCTGCGCCAGCCAAGCGGCATTGTCCGCCGCCGCAAACCGCGTAACGGCGACAACGACGGCAGTCTCCGAACGCTTGTGCGCGATCTCGCGCCGCTCGGCGTCCAGCGGCACATAGACGAGGCCCGAGCGCGTGCGGAAGATGCGCGCAGCCAAGCGGCCCTGCCCGGCGCGCGCACCATGCAGGCTCACCACGTCGAACCAGCGCTGGTCGGAGTAGGCGAACGCCTCGGTCGAAACGCGCGACGGCACCGGTGGCTCGGCTCCGGCCATAGTCAGGCTCGCTGGATCAACAGCCGCCAGCTGCAGGACCAACGCCAGTTGTAAGGGGATCTCGAACACGGAACTCACGGCTGAGCCTCACTCCGCTACCGGATACTGTGACGGACGCAACACAGCGACGCGAAATCATGCTGATGCTCAGACTACGCGGCAGAACTTAAGCCCCGCTTAATCCCTGCGCCGCCCCGACACGTGACACGACACGGGCCGACCCTTGCCAAGCCGCAGACGGCGGCGCACAAACGATGCGGAACCGGCACGAGCACGAGCCGGTGTAGCGACAACGCCGAAGGAGCGGGACCATGCGCGGCCTCTATTTCGAGGAGTTCGAGATCGGCAAGGTGTACGAGCACGCCATCCGGCGCACCGTCACCGAGATGGACAACACGCTGTTCTCGTGCCTGACGCACAATCCGCAACCGCTGCACATCGACCACCATTTCGCGGCCCAGACCGAGTGGGGCAAACCGCTGGTCAACTCTCTGTTCACGCTCGGCGTGATGATCGGCGTCTCGATCACCGACACCACGCTCGGCACCACGATCGGCAATCTCGGCATGACCGATGTGAAGTTCCCGAAGCCCGTCTTCCACGGTGACACGCTCAATGCAGCGACCGAGGTCGTGGCCAAGCGCGAGAGCAAATCGCGCCCCGACGCCGGCATCGTCGATTTCCTGCACCGTTGCTACAATCAGCGCGGCGAGCTGGTCGCCGAATGCCGCCGCCAGGCATTCATGCGCAAGCAACCGAAGGTCTGATCCCATGCGCTCCATGCTTTTCGTGCCCGCCGACAGCGACAAGAAGCTCGCCAAGTCGCTCGGCTCGCCGGCCGACGTGCTGATCCTCGATCTCGAGGATTCCGTTGCCGCCTCCCGCCGTCCGGAGGCGCGCAAGATGATCGCGGCCTGGATCCCCGAGGCGCGCCGCGGCGGCCTCAAGGCCAAGCTCTATGTGCGCATCAATCCGCTCGACAGCGAGGACTGGGAGGCCGATCTCGGCGGCGTCATGGCCGCGGGCCCGGATGGCATCATTCTGCCGAAGCCGTCGTCGGGCGAGGATGTACATAAGCTTTCGATCTCGCTCGGTCATGCGGAAGGCCAGCACAAGCTCACACAGGGCGCCACCAAGATCCTGCCGATCGTGACCGAGACGCCGATCTCGGTGTTGCAGTTGCACAGCTATGTCGGATCGTCGTCGCGTCTCGTCGGGATGAGTTGGGGTGCGGAAGACCTCGGCGCCGTGGTCGGCTCGCTTGCCAATCGCGACGAGCACAACAACTGGACCTCGCCCTATCGCCTGGTGCGGGACTTGTGCTTGATCACCGCGTCGGCGGCCAATTGCGAGCCGATCGATACGGTGTACGTGAACTTCCGCGATACGGCGGGCTTGATCACGGAAGCCAAGGCCGCCAAGCGCGATGGTTTCACCGGCAAGATCGCCATCCATCCCGACCAGGTGGCGCCGATCAACGAGGTGTTCACGCCGTCAGCCGCCGAGATCGAGCACGCGCACGCGGTGACGGCTGCCTTCGCCAGTGCCGGCAACATGGGCGTCGCCTCGCTCAACGGCATGATGCTCGACCGCCCGCACCAGAAGCTCGCCGCCCGCGTGCTCGCCCGCGCCAAGGCGGCGGGAGTGGGGTGAGGCGAGACCACGCCCCGCCGGGGCATAGTCAGCCTAAGACCAACACCCGGCTGGCCGGCGCGTGGGTGCCCGCCTTCGCGGGCATGACGGCCGGAAGTGTAGCTGGCACGAACAATTGTGACCAAGCACACGATTGCGTTTGGCCGCCCAGACTGCGGATTGGCAATCTAAAGGCGAGACTTGGCCACATAATCCTGATGTCCATGGTTCCACCCTCAGCGTCATGCCCGCGAAGGCGGGCACCTACGACGGCTATCGAAATTCGCCGACATTTGCGTCGGGCACATGCTGGCCACCCGGACCAAACATCAGGATCTCACCGGATGGCAGCCAAAGGTCTTTCCACTCGGGGTTCATCTCTTCGATGAGACGTACCTTCCACCCTCGTTTCCATTTCTTTAGGCGTGTCTCCCGCATGATCGCCTCATGCATGGATTTGTGAAACTCGATATAGACCAGTGTTTTTACACCATATTTCTGCGTGAAGCCGCGCTGCAGCCCTTGCTTGTGCTCGTTGACGCGATCCCACGGTGCGCTCGACGCACCGATATACAAAACCCCATTCGGCTTGCTCGCCAGAATGTAAACGCAAGGCTCCTTGGGAAACCATTTCGGTATGCCAATCGGCACGGGCGTCACCCCACTTTCAACCCGTCGTGGATGGCCGCCTTCGCGGCCAGGACGGAGGATTTATGGCTCGGACAATGAATGACCGGCAAGTGAAATTTCGGATGCTGTATGTTGCTTGATCAAACCGCTGGTCTTGATCGGTTCTCACATTAACCTCTGTCGGCCTCAACGCGGCCGATTGAGAACTGGCTTCACCCCGCCCCATCCTCAACGTCCTGGCCGCGAAGGCGGCCATCCACGAGCCAGTCCCCAGCACGGTCCTCGACCGAGACATTTACTTCGAAAGAAGTGGGCGTTCCCATTGCGGAACAATGGAAGGCTTTACGCCTTTCTCCTCTGACCAAAAAGGCTTTTCCCACTGCGGCGTCCATGGCACGACGGCGTTACCGCGCCGCCTCCACCCGCACGCCCGACCGCCACGTTGCGTCCTCGCGGCGGGCGTCGAGGCGGGAGAAGAGTTCGCACATGCCCGCCATCGGCGCGCGGCGGCCGTGCTGGTAGCCGACGCACTCCGCGTTGGCTTCGCAGGCCTGCCGGCAGGCGATGGGACTAGGCGCACGGAACGGCTGGCCGATCTCGACGCCCATCAGGCCGACATTTTCGCGCTCCTCGAAGTTCGGGGAGATCTTCGGCGGCGGACCAGGCTTCGGTGCGATAGGCGGCGCATTGGGTGCCACCACGGCCGGGCCTTTCAGTGCCGCCTCGACATCGAGCCGCACGCCCGTCCGCCACTCGCCCGCACTCACCCGTTGCGTGACGCCCGAGAGCAACTCGCACTCGCCACCCCGCGACAGGTTCCATGCCATGCAGCGCGGCTCGGCTTGGCAGCGTGACTCGCAATTGGCGGTGCTGGGCGACGCGGTCATCAGCTCGCCGACGGTGCGCATACCGAGCCGGACATTGAACTGCGCGCGGCCCGCACTTGCCCCTGGTGCGACCGGCGGCGTCGGCGCTTCGAGCAGGACCAACTCCTCCCGCAACCGCTTGAGTTCAACCCCCTTGCGCGACATGTCGAGTTGGATCGCCATCGCCTCGCTGGCGATGCGCTGCCGCTCGGCCGGATCGGTAGCCCGCCCCTCGCGCGTGCGCGTCTCGAGCACACGACGCTGCAGATCCTTCACGGTCTCATCGAGGGCGCGCACGCGCAGCCGCGTCTCGATCAGACGCATGTCAGCAGCGCCAGCCGACGGCACCGCTGCCGCCTTGGAATGCTGCTCCTTCTCGCGCTCGGCCGCCCAGCGCTTCTGCTCGGCCTCGAGATCGGCAAGGCGCTGCTGCAGGATCGCCACCTCCTGGGCATCCTTGCTGCTGGCCGGGGGCGCCGCGGCTTGGGCGGCGCCACTCTGGACCAGGAACGTGAACGGCTTCGTCAGCGACGACTGATCCCACGGCACCTGGGCGCCATTGGTGGCCCGGCTGACCGAGTTGCGCACCGCGATCATGGTGTCGGAGATGGAGCGGCCACGCACCAGCATTTCCGCCAGCAGCGCGCGGGTAAACGGCGAGTTCTGCGCCCCCTGCTCCTGATCGAGGGCCACTTTGCCAGGCTCAGTGGCGAAAGCAACGAAGAGACCTGTGCCAAGCCCCTTGCCGGGATCGGGCAGGCCGCCGCCCGCGAGACTGCGCGTGGCGCCGCTGGCCGATGCCATGGTGCGCGAGAGGGGATTGTCGCGGCAGGCGTCGAGCAGCACGATGCTGGTGCGGTCGCCGCGGTTGGCCGTCATCTCCCGCAGCACGAAATCGAGCGCCACCGCCTCATAAGGCGCATCGCGCTCGTTCTTCAGGCTCGCGTCGATCGGCACCAGGAAGCCCTTGTCGCCGATCTGGATGCCGTGACCGGCATAGAACAACAGCGCCACGTCGGCCTTCTCGATGGCCTCGACGAAGCCGCGCAGCACCTTGTCGAACTGGCGCTTAGGCACATCGATGGCGGGGATCACCTTGAAGCCGGCAGCCTCCAAGGCCACCACCATGTCGGCGGCATCCTTGGGCGGCGTCGGCAGCTTGCCGGCGTGCTCATAGGTGCTGTTGCCGATCACCAACGCCACCCGCGTCTCGGGCTTCGCCGTCTGTGCCGCGGCACCGAAAGCTGCGATCCACGTCAGAATGAGAACAACGCCCACACCACGGAGCATGCGGCTCCCTCCCCCAAACAACGCTCGGCCAATCCCACGCGCGCCACTCTCTCACGTTCACTGTGACAGCATTGCGGCCGACATGGGGGTGAGCGTGCTTCCCGGCAACAGTCACAATCGATGGCCGAGCGCTGGCAAACGCTCACCACCGGGGCTCGCACGGGGCAGGCTGGTTGGCCAGCTGGCTCAAGCGTCGCCGGCGGATGCCACCGGCTGCACGGCGCTCGAGAACAAGTAGCCTTCGCCGCGGACCGTGCGAATGAGGTCGGCGCCGCCTTTGTGCTTCTCGAGCTTGCGGCGCAACCGCCCGACCAGCACATCGATCGATCGTTCGGCTGACGGGTCGGCCGCGTTCATGCTCTTGAGCGAGCGCGCGATCATCTCCCGCGTCAGGGTGGTGCGCGGATTGCGCACGAATACGGCCAGCAGGTCGAGCTCGGTCGAGGTCAGGTCGACGAACTGGCCGTCAGGCGCGCGCAGGCGATAACCGGCGATGTCGTGCAGCCAGCCTTCGAAGGCGATGGCTGACGCTGCCGCCAAGGCGCTGGTGGGGGCTGTCGGCAAGGTTGTCACTGGCGCGCCCCGGCGGGTCCGGCGCAACACGGCACGCACCCGCGCGACCAGCTCTTCGAGCTCGAATGGTTTGACGACGTAATCGTCGGCGCCGAGCTCGAGCCCGACCACCTTGGTCACCGTTTTCGCCTTGCCGCTGACGATGATGAGCGGGATATCGTGGCGGGCGCAGATCTCGCGGGCCAACTCGATGCCGTCTTCATCGGGCAAGCCCAGATCGAGCGTGATCAGCTGGATGCTCTCGCGATTGAGCAGCGGTCGCAACTCGATCCCCGAGCCGGCGATCGAGACCCGGAAACCCTCGGCTTCGAGCGCATCCTGCATCAAACCCGCAATCGTCGCATCGTCCTCGACGATGACGATGTGCGCCACGTTGGCGTGCGCCTGGCTGCCAGCCTGTTTCGCGATCGTGTGCATTCAGATCTGGTCCGATGCTGCTTCCAGTCGGCGTCCGCAAGGGATATCGCAACTGGCGTTACAAGACACGAGATACATCACAATCCGATCTCAAGCCACCTCGGCCGGGGACCGACTTAAGTCGATGGATACGCTGCGTTCACCGCCGAGCAGCCGGGCCCTGAGATCAGCGCTGGAGAAGGGCTTGCGCAGCAGCGACGCCGACCGCGCCGCGTCGCCATGCTCCTGCAGACGCTCCAGATGTTGCGCATGGCCCGTGACATACAGCACGTGCAGATCGGGGAAAATCTGGCGCACAGCCGCCGCCAGCGCCAGACCATCCATGCCGGGCATGTCGATATCCGTGACCAGAACATCGAGGTGCGGCAGCGCGCGTGCCTGCGCCAGAGCGCGGGCTGGATCGGTTTGTACCAACACGTCAAAGCCGATCATGCGCAGCATTTCCGATGTCACCTCAGCCGCATGCCGATCGTCGTCGACACACAGCACGCTCCCGGCGCCGGCTGGTCGTTCGCTGTCGCTGGCGCGGCCCTGCCGTGCCGCCTGAGCCAGCGCGTCGGGGCTGGCTGCGGGTAACAGGATTTCGATCCGCGTGCCCGCATGCTCGCGGCTGGTGATGGTGAGGTGCCCGTGTGATTGCTCGACGAACCGAAAGGCCATGGCGAGGCCGAGGCCGGTGCCCCGGCCGCGTGGCTTGGTGGTGAAGAACGGCTCGCCGGCGCGCTGGCGCACGGCATCGGTCATACCGACGCCGGTATCGGCAAGCACGATCGATACATATCGACCCGGCGCCAATCCCCGATCGACGTCGCCCGCAGCGAGCACGACATTGGCAGCCGAAATCACCAGCTGGCCGCCGCCGGGCATCGCGTCGCGCGCGTTGATGGCAAGGTTGACCAATGTGGCATGCAGCTGGTCAGGATCGGCCCACGCCGGCGCAATGTCGTGGGCGATGTCGACGCGACGCTTCACTTTCGAGCCGACAGCATGGCGCAGCACATCCTCCAGGCCGGACAGCGTACCGGCGATGTCGATGCGCTCCGGCGCCAACTCGCCCTTGCGCGAGAATGACAATAATTGGTCGGTGAGCTGGCTCGCTCGCTTGGCGGCACTGCGCGCATTCTGGGCGTGACGCAGCAGGCGGGGGTCCTGCACGCCCTTCTCGATCAATTCGAGGCCACCGAGCACAGCCATCAGCTGATTGTTGAAGTCGTGCGCAACACTGCTCGTGAGCTTCCCCAGCGCCTCGAGCTTCTGGGCTTGATTGAGGGCGGCCTGCACGGCTTCGCGCTGGTGCATCTCGTTCTGCAAGCGCTCGTTGGCGGTGGCAAGCTCGGCCGTGCGCTCGAGCACGCGCTGTTCGAGCGCCACATTCAACTCCTCGAGGCTTTGCTCCGCGAGCGTCTGCTCGGTGACATCGAACAACACACCGATGACGCGTACGGGTGGCCCATCCGGCACCACACCGGCCGCCTGCCGAGAGGCCCGCAGCGCCACGTAGCGGGTGGCGCCATCGTTGGCGCGACGGAAGCGGCAGATCAGGCTCACCGGCGCATCAGACGCCAGAAGTGCGGCGTTGAAATCCTCGATGCGCGCCAATTCGTCGACGTGCGCCTGACCGATCAGCTCCCGGTTGGGGAGCACACAGGCCGCGAGAGGCCGGCCGAGAATGGCCGCACCGATCGAATCCAGCTCGACCATGTCGGTTGCCAGGGTCCAGGTGAACGTGCCCATGCGCCCGACCTCCAGCGCCAGCCGCAAGCGATCCTCGCTCTCGCGACGCACGTGCTCGGCCGATTTGCGCTCGGTCAGATCGGTGAGCGAGCCGACGGCACCAATGCGGCGGCCATCCTCGCTGAGCTCGGGTACGACCTCGCACAGCGCCCATGCCGTGCGGCCTTGCTGGCCGGCGATGCGGCACTCGACCTGCATCAAACCATCGGCTGCCAGCGCCCGCTGCCACGCGTCGCCGACTAGAGCGCGGTCCTCGGCGTGGATGACATGCAGCCAATCCATCCCCAACGCCTGCGCGGGCTCGATGTCGGTAATGGCGCACCAGCGACCATTGACGAACGTCAGGGCACCCTCGGCATTGGCACGAAACAAGCCGGCCGGCGTCGACGTTGCCAACTGGCGGTAGCGGGCTTCGCTCAAGCGCAGATCCTGGGTGCTGGCCGAGAGCCGGACTGCCGCTTCGTCCAGGCGCTCCATGACATCGCCAACCTCCTTCAAGCGCACCGGCTGCGGCGGTCGCGGCCCCATCGCTTCGAGTTGCCGGGCCCGCTCCGCCAGCAGGCTGACGGGATAGGCAATGGTCCGACCGAACCACGCGGCGAGGCCAATCGAACTGGCGATCAGGCCAAGCGTCAACACGGCCAGCAGGCGGTGGGACCGTGTCCCCGCGGCCTCATGCACAGCCAACGGCACCGTCACCACGACCAGCCAGCCGCTGACCTGCGAGCGCTGATAGCCAAAGATGGCTGGCTCACCGTCATCCAGACTTGCCCGCACCACGCCATGCGTCCCGGTCATGCGCTGCCGGATGCGGCTCATGGCGGGATGGGATTGGTGTGCAGCCGACGCGCCCGAGCGCGTGACCAGATTGCCGCTACGGTCGAAGATGCACGTCATCCAGCCCCGCGGCAGATCGCCAAGATTGAGCTTGCCGACCAGACTGTCGGGCTCCACGGCGGCATTGAGGGAATGTTGCGTATAGGGGCCTGACGCAACCGGCACGCTGACAACAAAGATCGGTCGATCCCGGAAGATGCCGCGATAAATATCGGTCACCCGCACCTGGCCAGCAGCGATCGCCTGCCGGTCCTGCTCGCCCATACCGCTGCGATTGCGGATGATCGCGGCGTTTGCCGCGCTGGTATTGAGAACCTGTTGGCCATCGTGCTGGCGCAGCACGATGTTGACGCCTTGCTTTTCGGCTGCCGTGGTGGCGAAAGAGCGAAAACCTTCAAAATCACCCTTGGTCAGCGTCGGCGAGTGCGCCATGACCTCGAGCGTGGTGCGTAGCGCCAGCAGTTCGCGATCGAGATCGCGGGCGGTTTCGAGCGCCAGCAGCTCAACCCGCTGATCGAGGCGTTCGAGTTCCGTGATGTCGTTGCTTCTGAGCAGGGCGGCGCTGAGCAGGATCATCGGCAGGATCAGTGCCAAGCCGAACGCCATCAGGTAGGCGTAGATGGACCAGGACTTCTGCCGCCAACCGGACAGCCGCGTCAGCCAGCCGGTGTTGGCGCCGATGCTGGAAACCGGGCCTTCCACGCCCGCCCCCCGTGCCGCCAGACTGACTTTGCTCTCGGCCACCTCCGCCGCCCTCCAAGTTCGAAGTCGTGCTGTCCGGCCAAGCACTTTGCCCGGCCGACTCGCAAACGGTCGCCGACACGGTTCATCGTACCACGCCCGTGACGATCAAGAAAAAATCGTCGGTGGACTTGCAATTCGAAATAGGTTGACGCATACAGTCACAATCTGACGCTCAGTCTGACCAATCATTCGCGGTCCGTCAATGCGCCAGATCATCATCCGTAACCCGGGCCTGCACCGACCGGCTCGCCCACTGAAGTGCCGTGGAGGCTTAGAGACGATGACGCAACACAATCGCAATGCGAGCCAGCCACCGGTAGCTCCCCCAGTTGCGACCCGCCAACCGCTCGAGTTGCGGCCCACTGCAAATCAGCAACCTTGCGCCAGCCCGGCGCCGAGCCTGCCGGGCGCCCAGTCCGTGGCAACCGTGGCCCCAACCGGCGATGGGACGACATTGATCGACGTCCTCCACCGCGCCAACCAGGTCGTGAACCAGCGCTTCGCCAGCAACATCGGTGAATCCGGGCCGACACCCCGGCAGCTGGCCGTGCTCGCCAGTGTCGCCGCCAGCGACGGCTTGAGCCAGACCGAAATCAGCGATGCCACGGGCATCGATCGCGCCACCACCGCGGAAATCGTCGGCCGGCTGACGCGGCTCGGCCTCATCAAGCGCCGGCGTACGCGGCATGATGCGCGCACCTACGCGGTGAGCCTGACCGAGGCGGGCCAGACCGTCTTTGCCGGTGCCCGCGCCACATCGGCCCGGATCGAGAGTGAGCTGCTGGCGCTGCTGCCGCCCGGCGACCGCGTGACGCTGCTGGCCCTGCTCAACCGCCTGACCGCGGCCGGCGCGACGACCAAAGCCTGAGACGGCCGCCACAAGCCCCGGCTCTTGCCCGGGATAATGTTTGCCGCCCCTGACCCGCCTTGCCATAGTGATGCAAGACGAGGGCAGCGGGATGGGGCCGGCGACATGGACGAACGCATTGACAGTCGTCAGGCCTGGGTCATCGGCATGGCCTCGCTGGCGATCCTGGCCGTGGCGTTCGGCGCCCCGTATATCGTTATCGTTGCCCTGAAGAGCATCGCGGCCGAGTTTGGTGGTGAGCGCTCGATCCCCTCCGGCGCCAACTCGCTGGCCTGGCTCGGCACCGGCGTCGGCGGCCTGGCCATGGGCCTCATCGCCGACCGGATCGGAGTGCGCTGGACGGTGACGTTCGGTGCGTTGGCCATGTGTGCCGGCTTGTTCATTTCGAGCTTTGGCGGCACCTGGAACCTGCTACTTGGACACGGCATACTGGTCGGGCTGCTGGGCGCCGCCGGCATGAATTCCCCGCTTTATGTCTATATCACACGCTGGTTCGAGCGCCGCCGCGGTACGGCCTTGGCCCTCATTGCCAGCGGTCAGTACATCGCCGGCGCGGTGTGGCCGCCGCTGTTCGAGCACGCCATTGCCGCCTGGGGCTGGCGCGAGACCATGCGCGGCTTCGGCCTGGTGATCATCTGCCTGATCGTGCCGATGGCGCTGATCTTTTTGCAAACGCCGCCGCAACTGCCGCCCCCGGCCCCGGTGCCGGCGGGAACGGCCGGCAAGGAGCGCGCGCTCGGCCTGCCGCGCAATGTCACCTTCTGGCTGCTGGCTGGAGCCTCGTTCCTGTGCTGCATCCCGATGGCCCTGCCGCAGGCGCACCTGATCGCCTTCTGCGGTGATCTGGGCTTTGTCGCAGGCCGCGGCGCGCTGATGCTCTCGGTGCTGCTGACCTGCGCCTTCATCAGCCGCCAGTTCTGGGGCTGGCTGTCGGACCATATCGGTGGCCTCATGACGCTGCTGGCCTGCTCGGTGCTGCAAGCCCTGGCCATGCTGGGGTTCCTGCTGTCGCGTGACGAGGCGAGCCTGTTCCTGGTCTCGATCCTGTTCGGGCTGGGCTTCAGCGGCATGATCCCGGCCTACGTGCTGGCCGCACGCGAACATTTCCCGGCCTCAGAAGCCAAGTGGCGCATGCCGATGCTGCTCCTGACCGGCATGACCGGAATGGCAACAGGCAGTTGGGCCGGCGGCAAGCTCTACGACACGTTCGGCTTCTATGCGCCAGCCTTTGCCACGGGCCTCGCGGCCAACCTGGCCAACCTGCTGATCCTCGTCGTACTGGCGCTGCTCTGGCATCGCTCCCGGACCCCGGCAACGGCGCGGGTCGCGGCCTGATCTCTCGGGTTATCGACCACACACAGGCCCGCCGACGACAAAGGGCCCCGCATCTGGAGATGCAGGGCCCCTCGTTATCAGTGCCGTCCGTCAGATCCGGATCACTCGCTCGAGGTCAGGCCGAGGATGTTCAGGATGTGCTGGAACAGCGTCACGATCGAGCCATAGAGGGCGAAGGCGCCGAAGATGGCCGACTGGTTGATGGCGTTGGCATCGCCGTAGGTCGAGGCCTCGATGTACATCGACTTGATCATCTGGGTCTCGAACGCGATCATGACCGAGAAGAGCAGCACGACGGCGCACGAGATGATCAGGCTCATCGTCTTGCTGGTGCCGGGATCGGTGATGAAGAAGAAGCTCACCAAGCTGGCAATCAGCAGGCCGATGCAGGCGAAGCTCAGGAAGCCCGACATGCCCGTCATGTCACGCTTCGTGGTGTAGCCGACGAGGCTGGTGGCCGCGAAGGTGGCCGCCGTGATGGCGAACGCCTGGGCAACCAGATGTCCCTGTCCACGGCCGATGAAGCCGAAGATGAAGGGGGCCATGAGGGCGCCCCACAGTGCGCAGTAGAGCCAGTAGGCACCATGCGCCAGGAACTTGTTCCCGGAGAAGATCACCTTGTGCGAGAAGATGCCGAGACCAAGGATGGCACCGAACAGCACCCAGCGCATGACGCCAGTGCTGGTCATGACCATGATCTGCGGATTGTTCATCAGCGCCAGAACCACCACGGCGGTGCCGGCAACGCCGAGCGCCATGTAGTTGTAGACGCGCAGCATGTAGGCGCGCAGTCCCTGATCTATCGCGCCGGCGTCGGAGCGGCCGTACGACCCGGGCTGGGCGTTGTTCGGAAGAAACTGGGCCATCTGTGGATTTCCCCTTTGAGCCTCGGTTGAAGCCTTGCCTCTGTGGAAGCTTTGTGCGGAAGACTCATTGTACCCGCACTAGGCCCACAATATGTCCTCGTCCCGTGTCGCATTCAAGATGCCACGAGCGGAAAACCCGACTTACCTATCAGTGTTTCGGTTAATTCCGATCGCCGCCCGCTCTGAGCACGATCATTCGGCACGCAAATGCGGCACCGGCCGGGTTTTCAGGATGCGCCAGGTGCCAAGCCCACCGAGCACAACCACGAGGCCCAAGGCCAGACCTAAGGCCTGCGCCACGGCCGACCACGAGAACAGGAAGGGAACTTCCATGATCCGGGTCAGCACGGCCCAAGCCGCGATGGTGCCGAGTACCAGCGCCAGCGCGGCCGTGGCGGTGGCGAGCAAGACATACTCGATGGCGTGCGAGGCCATGATCTGAGCGCTGGAGCCGCCCAGCACCTTGACGATGACGGCCTGCTTGATGCGGCGGCGTTGCGCGGTGGCGAGGGCACCAGCCAGCACCAGGGCGCCGGCAAGCAGCGTGACGCCACCGGCAGCACGCACCGCGGTCATGATTTTGGTGAACACGGTATTGAACGAGTTGATGGCGTCCTTGACCCGGATTGCCGTGACCGCCGGATAGGCCTTGCCGACCTCGCGCGCCAAGGCCCCCTCCTCGGCCAAGGGCACGGATTTCGGCAGCGCGATAGTGGCCAGCAGGTTGTGCGGCGCCCCCGACAAGGTGTTGGGCGAGAACACCATGACGAAGTTGATGGCCAGGCTCTCCCAGCGCACTTCGCGCAGGTTCGAGATCTCGGCCTCGATGTTGCGGCCGAGCACGTTGACGGTGACCTTGTCGCCGACCTTGAGGCCGAGCAGGCGCGCCAGATCCGCCTCGAAGGAGACCAATGGCGGGCCCTGGTAGCCCTTCGGCCACCACGCACCCTTGACCACCTTCGAGCCCTCCGGCACCTCGTCGGCGTAGCTCAAGCCACGGTCGCCGTTCAACACCCATTGCGCCTCGGCGGGCGGCTTCATGCCCTCGACCGGCCTATCGCCAAGTTTGATCAGGCGGCCGCGCATCATCGGCGCCTGATTGACATGCGCCGACGGGATCTGCTTTTTGACCAGCGCCGTGAAGGCATCGATATCGGCCTTGGGGATGTCGAGGACAAAGAAGTTCGGCGAATTGCGCGGCAATCGGCTGTCGAGCTCATCGACGATGGCCCGGTCGACCAGCGCCACCGCCACCAGCAGCGATAAGCCTGAGCCAAGCGAGAGCACGACGGCGCGCGTCAGACCACCGGGAGCCCCGAGACTGCCCAGAGCCAATGCCAGTTCCGGCCGCCGTGGCCGCGGCAAGCGGCGCGCGGCCCAGGTAAGCGCTGTGCCCAACACCAGGAACAAGCCGAAGGTGGCGGCAAGCCCCAGGCAGAAATACAGCGCCAGCTTCTTGGCGTCTGACGTGGCCACCGCCAGAGCGACCAGCGCCGCGGCAATGGCCAGCGTGCCGGCCACGATCGGCCAGGCCGGCAGGGCGCGCTGCGGCGCCACCTCGTCGCGGAACAGAACGGCGGCGCGCACTTCTCCCGCGCGACCAAGCGGCCAGAGCGTGAACAGCAGCGCCACCAGCAAACCATAGGCAGCCGCCAACAGCAGCGTCAGCGGCTGCACGGAGAAGGCGCCACGCACCGGCAGCGCATCGCCGAGCAGGCGCTCGAGGATCGGCGGCAAGGCCAAGCCAATCGCCAGACCAATTGCGACGCCCAAGCCGGCGATGGCCACTACCTGCACCAGATGCAGCAGGAAGATCTGCCGGCTGGAGGCACCAAGACTCTTGAAGGTGGCAATCACCCGGCGGCGGCGATCGATATAGGTTGCAACAGCATTGGCGACGCCGACGCCGCCAACCAGCAAGGCGGTGAGCCCGATCAGGGTGAGGAACTGGCGCAACCGCTCCAAGGTGCGCGTCACCTGCGGCGAGGGATCGCGCCGATCGGCAATGGTAAAGCCGGCCTCGGGGTGCGCGGCTTTCACCGCCTCGCGAAAGGAGATCAGGGCGTCGGCGCCGCGCTCGCGGGCCAGCTTCACCGCATAGCGCCAGCGCACCAGGCTGCCCGGCTCGACAAGCCCCGTGGCCTCGAGCGTGGGATGCGAAATCATCACCCGCGGCCCGAAGGTCAGGCGGTCCGAGATCTTGTCTGGCTCGGCCGCAATGGTGGCGCGAATGACGACCTCGGTCTTGCCCAACTGCAAACGGTCCCCAATCTTGACCTGCAGGCGTTCGAGCAGGATGGGATCGACGGCGGCGCCGATGCCCTCGAGCGCCGTGTTGCGCGAGACCGACATCGGCTCTAGCTTCAAGTCGCCGGCCAAGGGATAGGCGGCATCGATGCCCTTCAACTCGATCAGGATCTGCTCGGCACCATCGAGGCGCCGCGCCATGGCTCGCAAGGTCGCGGTCTCGGACACCGTGCCCCGCTCCGCCAGCCAGGCCAGCTCCCGCGGCTCGGCCCGCCGATGCGGACGCGCCACTGTGACGTCGCCGCCAAGCAGTGCCTCACCTTGCTTCTCGAAGCCTGAGCGCATGGCATCGGACAGCGCGCCAACGCCGGTGATGACAGCCACGCCCAGCGCCACGCAGGCGACAAAGACGTGAAAGCCGCCGAGCCCGCTGCGCAACTCGCGCAAGCCAAGCTGCAGGATCTTGGGCAGGCTCCAGGTGGCGCCACCAACCGGCGCGCGGGTCACCGCATCGATGGTCATGCCACGGCCTCGGCAGCGCTGACCAGACTGTCATCGATGATGTGGCCATCGGCCATGCGCACGATACGCTCGCAGCGCCGCGCCAGGCTCTCGTCGTGCGTCACCAGCAGCAGCGTTGCCTTGCGCCGGGCCCTGAGCCCGAACAGCAGGTCGACCACCTGCCTGCCCGTGGCGCCATCGAGATTACCGGTCGGCTCATCGGCCAGCAGCAGGCGCGGTTTTGTCACCAGGGCACGGGCCAGCGCCACTCGCTGCTGCTCGCCACCCGACAATTCGGCCGGGAAATGATCCTTGCGGGCCGCGAGGCCAACCTCGGCCAGCATGGCATCGGCCGCTGCCACCGCGTCCGCCTCCCCGCGCAACTCCAGCGGCAAGGCCACATTCTCGCGCGCGGTCATGGTTGGCACCAGATGGAACGACTGGAACACGATGCCGATCGCACCGCCACGCGCCTGCGCCAACTGATCCTCGTTGAGGGCCGAGAAATCGTGGCCCGCCACCTCGATCCGGCCGCGGGTCGCCCGCTCCAGACCCGCGACGATCATCAACAGGGAGGTCTTGCCGGAGCCGCTCGGGCCGACGATCGCCACCGACTGACCCTCCGGCACCCTCAGGTCAACGGCACGCAGAATGGCGACCGGACCCGCCCGGCTGGTCAGCGTCAATTCGGCTTTCTCGAGCCTGATCAAAGAATTGCTCAACGTGCAGGTGCTCCCTCATGCCGCATCTGCCGGCGTTTACACTGACCGCCGGCGGGGCGTGCATACTGTTGCCGCTTTCGCATCCGAAGGTTTGACCCCGGCGCATCCAACCCCATATACGCCGCCACAACGATCAGAATTGGACAGTCCCATGGTCACTACCGGCCAAATGGTGCGCTTCGCCCGTCACGTCAATGCTCTGCTCGCCGTGTTGGCAGCAATCGGGATCGTCATGACCTTCACTCCGACTGTCGGCGCCCAGCCAGGCGAGGCCCGCCCTGTCCGCGTCGTCGCCCTCGGCGACAGCCTGACGGCCGGCTTCGGGTTGCAGCCACACGAAGCCTTCCCCGCGCAGCTGGAACGCCGCCTGAAGGCGCTCGGCCATGACGTCGTGATCGCCAATGCCGGAGTCAGTGGCGATACCACATCGGCGGGACTGGCCCGCGTCGATTGGGCGGTCCCAGAGGGCACCGACGCCGTGATCCTGGAGCTTGGCGCCAACGACGCGCTTTCGGGCCGCCCGCCGCACGCGGCGCGCGCCAACCTGCTGGCCATCATCACCAAGTTGAAGGCGCGCAATATCGAAGTCCTGCTCACCGGCATGCGGGCGCCGCGCAACCTCGGCAACGACTACGCCAACGCCTTCGATTCGATGTTTCCGGAATTGGCCGCCCAGCACGGGCTCATCCTGTATCCGTTTTTCCTCACGGGCGTCGCCCTCGACCCCAAGCTCAATCTCAATGACGGAATTCATCCCAATGCCAAAGGAATCGCTATTATCGCCGAGCGGATGGTGCCCTCCGCCGAGGAACTGATCGAGCGCGTCAAGGCCAAGCGTGGCACCCCCCGCCCCAAAGGCTGAGGAGAAGACTGATGCAGAGGCTGTTTGTTGGATTGGAGCTGCCCGAAGACGTTCGCACGCGCCTGGCCCTGGTCAGAGGCCCGCTGCCCGGCGCCCGCTGGATCGACGAGGACGACCTGCACCTGACATTGCGCTTCGCCGGCGACATCGACAACCGCACCGGCGACGAACTGGCGAGCTTCCTCTCCGCCATCGAGATCGATCCCTTCGAGGTGCGCATCACCGAGCTCGGCGCCTTCGGCGGCCGCGATCCCCGCACCATTCATGCTGTTGCTGATGGAGGCTTGGCGCTCGAGCATTTGCAGAAAGCCGTTGAACGGGCGGCGCGCTCGGCCGGCCTGCCGCCGGAGCCCCGCGCCTTCTCACCACACATCACGCTGGCGCGCCTGCGTGGCACGACGCCGGAAGTGGTGGCTCGTTTCCTCGGCTCGCGGGGTCGCTTCGTGCCCATGACCTTCGAGGTCGACCGCTTCGTGCTGTTCTCCTCACGCCCGCGCCACGGCGGCGGGCCCTACGTCATCGAGGAGGCCTTCGGGCTCGGCCCCTATAGCGGCGCCGGCTGGCAACCGGCCGATTGACGGCGTGGCGATCCGGCTCCGGGGCACGCCTGCATTGCCGGCAGCACAACCCTCCCCGCATGTGACGATTGGACATCGCCACAGCTACCCCGCATCATTGCCGCCCAGTCGGCGCCCGTGCCTGTGCGGTGCGCCCGTTGAGAGGGATCGGCACATGCGTCTGGCCAAACTCACCTACGACCAATTGAGCCCTGAGCAGAAGGTGGCGTGGGACGAGGTGGTGGCGGGCCCGCGCAAGAAGATGCACGGCCCGTTCTTCATCTGGCTGCACAGTCCTGAACTCTTGAGCCGCGGACAGAGCCTCGGTCTCTACTCGCGCTTCCAGTCGAGCCTGCCGCCGCGGCTCTCCGAGTTGTGCATCCTGATCATGGCGGCGCACTGGAAATGCGGCGGCGAATGGTTCGATCATGCGCCGATCGCGCGCGGCTACGGGGTCGATGCGGCGGCTCTCGAAGCCTTGCGTACAGGGGCACCCGCCGAGTTCAAACAAGCCGATGAAATCGCCGTCTACACACTGGCCCAAGAACTTCTGGCCACACGCGAGGTTTCCGATGCGACCTATGCCAAGGCCAGGGCCGTCCTCGGCGAGCGCGGCATTCTCGATACCATCGCCGTGCTCGGCTACTACAGCCTGATCGCCATGAGCATGAAGACCTTCGCGCAGAAGCCCGAGGGCGTCCCCGATCCCTTCGCCGATGTTGTCCCGAGCCGCGACACAGACGCGCCCCGTAGGGTGCAATAGCGGAGCGTATTGCACCGCCACGACCGCCAGCCCGTAGACAACCACCAACGCCGCGGCGATCCCCGCAAGCGCCCCCTCTCGTGGCCGTCGGGTCGTGCCGTCGATGCGGAGCATCGCCAGAAAGCCACTGCAGAGCTTGACCCGACCTACTCCCTGACCCCAACTCCCCGACCTACGCCCTTGCCAGCGCGACCGATTCTGCCGATCCTCACGTGACGGAGTGGGGCGGGCACAAGGCGGGATCAATGCAGGACACCTACGATTTCATCGTCGCGGGCGCAGGCTCGGCCGGTTGCTGCGTGGCAGCGCGCCTCTCGGAATCAGGCCAGTACAGCGTGCTGCTACTCGAAGCCGGCGTGCGCGACAACAATGTCTGGGTGCACATCCCGCTCGGCTATCAGAAGCTCTACGCCAACCCCGCGCTCAACTGGATGTTCGAGAGCGAGCCGGTACCGGGCCTCGACAACCGCACCTCCTATCAGCCGCGCGGCAAGATGCTCGGCGGTACCTCGTCGATCAACGGCATGATCTACATGCGCGGCACCGCTGCCGACTACGACGGCTGGCGCCAGCGCGGCCTCGAAGGCTGGGGGTACGACAACGTACTGCCCTACTTCCGCAAGGCCGAGGACAACCAGCGCGGCGCCAACGAATTCCATGGGTCCGGTGGGCCGCTCAAGGTTTCCGACGACGCCGATCCCGGCGAACTGCCGCGCGCCATCGTCGAGGCCTGCGTCGAAGCCGGCATTCCGCGCAATCCCGATTTCAACGGCGCCAAGCAGGAAGGCGTCGGCTTCTACCAGACCACGACATCGCATGGCCGCCGCTGGAGTGCGGCCAAGGCCTATCTCAGCAGCGCTCGTCACCGTGCCAACCTCACCATCGTCACCGAGGCGCAGGCCTCGCGCATCCTGATCGAGGACGGCCGCGCCGTCGGTATCGAATACCGCGTGCCCGGCGGCACCCGGCAAGCTCGCGCGACACGCGAGGTTATTGCGTCCGGCGGCGTCTATGGCTCGGCGCAACTGCTGCTGCTCTCCGGCATCGGCCCCGGCGCGCATCTCCAGGACATGGGGATCCCCGTGGTGCGCGATCTGCCCGGCGTCGGTTCGCACTTGCACGACCATTTCAATTCCTACGTCGCATTCGAGTGCCCAAAGCCGATCACGCTCAACGATCTCTATCGCAGCCCCATGAAGAAGCTGTCGGCGGGCCTGGCCTTCGCGTTCGGGCGCAAGGGGCCGCTTGCCAGCGCCGGTCTCTACGCCGGCGCCATGGTCAAGAGCGATCCACGCTTTGCCGAGCCCGATCTGCAGCTCAACATGTTCATGTGGAGTATCGCCGGTCGCGACCGCAACGGCGTGCGTCCCCACCCCTTCCCCGGCTTCAACATCAGCCCCGTGCATCTGCGCCCCGAGGGCCGCGGCACCGTGCGCCTGAAGAGCCCGAACCCGATCGAGGATCCCGAGATCCGCTTCAATTTCCTGGTCACCGACTACGACATCCAGGCCATGCTGGCGGGCCTGCGCATTGCCCGCAAGATCGGCGCGCAGGCGGCCCTCAAACCGTACGTCGTGCGCGAAGTGGCGCCGGGCCCCGAGGTCCAGAGCGAGGCTGAACTTATCAAGGATCTGCGCCAGCGCGGCGTCTCGAATCTGCACCCGGTCGGCACCTGCCGCATGGGCAACCCCACCGACAGCGTCGTCGACCATCGCCTGCGTGTGCATGGCATCACGGGGCTGCGCGTGATCGATGCCTCGGTGATGCCGCAGATCGTGGCTGGCAACACCAATGCGCCAACGATCATGATCGCCGAAAAGGGCGTCGACATGATCCTGGCCGACGCCAAAGCCGCGTAGGTCAACGGCGAGGTGGCGCTGACAAGCAGGCCGCTCTACAGCATTTGTTCCGTGATGCGCAATTCCGGAGAATTGCGCGCGCGAGCGCTTGCAACGCAGGTTGGGTCAAGCTCTGCACTTGGCGCGACCCAACACGTTTCAGCATGCCGTAGTTGTTGGGTCGCGCTGCGCTTGATCCAACCTACGCCTTGACCCGACTGCTTGGAAAGACTCTAGCCGCTGTTCTCCGGCGCGCCGGGACGCGGTGCGAACACGTCGGCGTAGGCATGCCACGTCGCATGGCCGATCAGCGGAAATGCTATCACGAGGCCGGCCAGCACGGTCGCGAAGCCGGCGGCCATGATGACGACAATCAGCGCGGCCCACAGGGCCATCGGTTTCAGATTGAGGAGCACGGCGCGCACACTGGCGACAGCGGCCGTGAAGACGTCGACGCGGCGGGACGCCAGCATCGGGATCGACAGCGCCGTGGTTGCGAACACGAAAGCGGCCAGGATGGCGCCGACAGCCGTCCCCACCACCAGCAGGCCAAGGCCGTGCGGCGTGAACAGCAGCAGCCGTGTGAACTCGCTCGGTGGCGGAATCCCGGAGCCGCCAAGGAACAGCATGAGCAGCAGAAACGCGGCGCGCAGCCACAGAAAGAAGATCACCAGAAGCAAGGCCCCGGCAAAGGCCAACTGACCGCGCGCGAACAGAGGCGCCATGGCAACCTCGCGCAGCGTCGGGTGGTCCCCTCGCTCGCGGCGACGGCTGGCCTCGTAGAGTCCCACGGCGAACAGCGGCCCGAGCAGCAGGAATCCGCCGCACAACGCCAGGAACAGCGGCAAGGCGTCGATGGCGAACAGACCGAACGTCAGGCCTGCGGCGATGGCGGCGAACACGGCGCCGTAGGTGAGGCTCAATCGCGGGTTGGCCCACAGATCCTGCCAACCGGCGCCGAGCCAGGCCCATGGCGCGTCGAAGGCAACGATGCGCGGCGCCGGGATCACATCGGCGACGACCATGCCGCCGCGCCCGACGGGTTCATCACTCATGGCTGGGCCTCCGGTACAGGCGGCGGCGTCGGTGCAGGGTGCAAGGGGCGATCGTCGAGCGCACGCCAGCCCGCCCCTTCGAGATCGTCGAACTGACCACTGCGTAGCGACCACAGGAAGGCCGCCAAGCCGAACGCACCCAGCGCCAGTGCCACGGGAACGAGCCAGGCCAGAGCTGTCATGGCTTTTCCCCCAATCGTTGGTTGGCCAAGCGCAGCGCATTCGCGGTCACGGCCAAGGACGACGCGGACATGGCCACCGCGGCAATGAGCGGGGTGACGAGGCCCGCCACGGCCAGTGGCACGAACACAATGTTGTAGCCGATGGCGATGGCGAGGTTCTGCCGCGCCCGTTGTTGAGCGGCCCGAGCCACCGCCAGCGTCGCCACGATCGGCGCCAGACGTTCGCCTTGGAACACGGCGTCGGCCGCGGTCTGACTGATGTCGGTCGCGCTCGCCGGCGACATCGACGCGTGACCTGCTGCCAGCGCTGGCGCATCATTGAGCCCGTCGCCAATCATGAGCACGCGGCGGCCTTGCCGCTTGAGCGCCTCGATGCGGGCGATCTTGGCCGCCGGCGTCGCCTCGCCCTCGAACCGGGCAATGCCGACGGTGGCAGCAATGGCGGCGACGTTGGCGTGCCGGTCGCCGGACAGGATCTCCATCTCAAGGCCACGACCGGTGAGCGCCCTCACAACCTCGGTGGCATCGCGACGCAACGTGTCGCGCACGGCGATGGCGACATGGCGACCGTCGCCAAGGCGCAGATGCAGGGCTTGCGTGTCCGGAGGCTCGGAGACCCCGCAGAAACGCGCCGAGCCGAGGCGGACGGCTTCGCCGTCGATGGTGCCGGCAAGTCCAGCGCCCGCCTCCTCGGTCACGCCGGTGGCCTTGGGCAGCGACAGGCCCCGCTCGCGGGCGGCAGCGGCGATGGCTTGCGCATAAGGATGCCGGCTCTGCACCGCCAACGCCGCCGCGATGGCCAGATCCCGATCGTCGACAGCGCCGACGACATCGGGCACGCCGCGCGTCAATGTACCGGTCTTGTCGAGAATGATGGTGTCGATCTCGGCCAGTCGTTCGAGCGCATCGGCGCTCTTGATTACGACACCGTTGCGGAACAGCCGACTGGTGGCAACGACCTGCACTGCCGGCACGGCGAGCGCCAAGGCGCAGGGACAGGTGATGATCAGGACAGCGATCGCCGCCGTCAGGGCGGGCTCCCAGCCCTGGCCGGCAATCATCCAACCGGCAAATGTCGCGAAGCCGAGGGCGTGCACGGCCGGCGCGTAGAGGCGCGCGGCGCGGTCGGCGAGACGGACGTAGGTGCCGCGCGCCTGCTCGGCGGCCGTCATGAGGCGGGCAATGTCGGCGAGCAGCGTGTTCTCAGCTGTTGCCGTGACGATCAGCTCGAGCGGCGCCAAGAGATTGATCGTGCCACAGTGCACGCGATCGCCCGGCGCGACGGTCCGCGGCGTGGTCTCGCCGGTCATGAGGCTTTCGTCGAGGCTCGAGCGGCCGGCCACGAGACGGCCATCGACGGGAATGCGCTCGCCGGCTGCGACCAGCACGCGCATGCCGGGTTGCACGTCCGACGTCGCCATGCGCTCGACGTGGCCATCGGGTTGTACCACCGTGGTCACGGGCGAGCGCAACCCGAGCAGGTTTTCAGCGGCACCGGCCGCGCGGACCCGCATGCGCTGATCGATCACGCGCCCGATCAGCAGGAAGAACAGCAGTGTGATGGCGGCGTCGAAAAACACGTGCGACGTCCCTCGCAGCGTCTGGTAGAGGCTCATGGCCGTCGCCAGGATGACGCCGAGGGAGATCGGCACGTCCATGTTCAAGCGGCCGGCTGCGAGTGCGGCCCGCGCCGAGGCAAAGAAGGGCCGCCCCGCATAGGCCACCGCTGGCACGGCGATCGCCGCCGAGAGCCAATGAAACGCTGTCTGCAGTGACACGGGCATGTCGCCCGCGTGCCCCGACCACACCGAAACCGAGAGCAGCATGATGTTGGCGGCGGCAAAGCCTGCAACGCCGAGGCAACGCAACAGCACAGCATCGCCAGCGTTTGCCCCGCTCGGAGCGGTGTCGTCGCGCAGCACCGTTGCCGGGAAACCAGCGCCTGCCAGCGCTGCCAGCAGAGCCTCGGGAGACGTGGGCTTTTCTGCCGTCACCACCGCGACGCGACGGGCCGACAGATTGGCGCGGGCATGAGTGACGCCGGGAACTGCCGCCAGCGCCGATTCGACAGTGCGCATGCAGCCGCCACAATGCATGCCGGGCACGGCGAATGTGGTGGTGTGGCCAGAGCTGGCCGACGTCTCGCGCTCGGCCCGCGCTACCTCCTGCGTGTTGGCGGTCAGCGTTGCAGCCATAGCCGCCTCCTGGCTCTATAAGCTGGTTCCTCGCTCGCGCCGCCGACGTGACGGGCTTCGATGTCGACGATCCAGGCGCCGGCCTCGAGCGGCGGCACGTCGGTTTCATACAGCCCGTTACCAATGGTGCGGAACGTCAGCGTGTGACTGCCGTAGCTGGTCGTCGGCCGGCCAATGCTGCCGGTGAGCGCAACGGCAGTCGGCGCGCTGCCCTGGTCATCGAGCAGCACCACACGGACCCGCCCGCTGCGCTCGGCGGTGATGGTATCCGTCCAGCCGAGCGCCGCCTGTCGTTCGCCGGCAGCGATCCGTGCATTGTAGGCGAGCCCCTTTCGGTAGGGTTCGACCGCCACGACGCCGGAATGCGTGCGCAAGGCTGCCACCAGCATGTAGCCGTTGACTGCGAACACGATTGCGAAAAAGGCCACAAACCCCGCCAGCACATGGCGCCCGTGTAAGCGGAACGAGGGCATCGGCCCGGGCTCGTCCTGTCTTGGGCTCTCGAACACATCGCGCATCGCTGTCAGCCTCCACTCGCCGGCGACATCTGGAAACTCGTGCGCCGCATGACGGTGTGACCGGATGCAACGTCGCGGACGACAAACGTCATTGGCAGCGAGCGCCCGGCTTCGGCCACGGCCAGGGCGCGCGGCACAGTCACGAACACCCGCAATTCGCGCAGCGTATCGGTGACGACGCTGAACTGCGGCTCGGCCCCGACCACCGCCAGCGCGGCGCCCGGCACGCCATCGACCGTGATGGCAAAGGACCGCGGCTGATGCAGCTTGTTCAGCACCTTCACCGTATAGCCATTGCGCACGCCGCCATCCGTGAGCCGCACATACGGGGGATTGCGATCGTGCAGCACATTGACTTCGAGAATGGCGCGATGGAGCCACGCCCACAGCATCGTCGCGCCGACCGCGGCCAGCAAGCCGACATAGATGACGGTGCGCGGGCGCACGATTCTGAGCGGCTCGTGGGCGCCTTGCCGCTGCGCCTCGATCTTGGCGACGGTGTCGTAGGCAATCAATTTCGGTGGTCGGCCGATCTTGCCCATGATCTCGTCGCAGGCGTCGATGCAGAGCGCGCACTGGATGCACTCGAGCTGCGCCCCGTCGCGGATGTCGATGCCGGCCGGGCACACCGCCACGCAGGCCTTGCAATCGATGCAGTCACCGCGACTCGTCCAGTCCACGCTGCCGTCGCTCGATTTGCGCATGGGGCCACGCGGCTCGCCGCGCTCGACGCGGTAGCTGACAAGCATCGAGTGGCGATCGATCATGGCCCCCTGGATGCGCGGCCAGGGACACATGTAGGTGCACACCTGCTCGCGCGCGATGCCACCCAGCACGTACGTCGTCGCGGAAAAGATCAGGAGGAACAGATAGGCGATCGCTGGCGCCGTGCCGCTCAGGAGCTCGCGCGCCAACGTCGGTGCGTCGCGGAAGTAGAACACCAGCGCCCCGCCGGTGAGAAGTCCGACGGCCGCCCACGACAGATGCGTCATGACCTTCTTGAAGATCTTGCCCGCCCCCCACGCCTCCTTGTCGAGGCGAATGCGCGCATTGCGGTCGCCCTGCCAGAAGCGCTCGATGGTGATCATCAGGTCGGTCCACACCGTCTGCGGACAGGCATAGCCGCACCACACCCGTCCCGCGATCGAGGTGGCGAGAAACAGCGCCAGGGCCGCCAGAATGAGCAGCCCCGTGACGAAGTAGAACTCCTGCGGCCAGATCTCGAGGAAGAAGACGAAGAACCGGTTGTTCGCCATGTCGAGCAGGACCGCTTGGTTGGGCAAGTCCGGCCCGCGGTCCCAGCGCAGCCACGGCAGCGCGTAGTAGATGCCGAGCGTCACGGCCATCACGGCCCATTTGACTTTGCGAAAGGTCCCGTGCGCCAGCCGCGGATAGACTTTCTGGCGCGCCGCATAGAGCTCGCGCGTCGCCTTGCGATTGACCGCCTCGACGGGAGCGTCGCCATCCATGCCGCGCGGTGACGCCTGCGGATCGCGCCGTTTGTCGAGGACCGTCGTCACAGCAGCCTCGCCACACCAACCGGACGCCACCACCGGCGCGCGGCAAGCAGGTACGCCGTCCACGTGCCGAGGCCGCGTGGTGGCGACGGTGGCATTGCCGCATTCCCGCCAACGTCTGCGGCATCGCTCTGCGCCGCCTGTTCGCGCTCCAGATCGAGGCGCGAGGCAAGCAGCAGGCATTCGCAGCAGCACATGGCGCTCTCTCGTTTCATTTGCCGCCACCGAGGCTGTGCACGTAAACGGCCAGCGCCTTGACGGTGGTGGGGTCGAGGCGTCCCTCCCAGGCCGGCATGATGGCGCCGCGGCCGGTGCGGATACTCTCGAGGATGGCTTCGCGGCTACCGCCGAACAGCCACAGGTCGTCGGTCAGGTTGGGCGTGCCCTCCGCGACCTTTCCCCTGCCGTCGGGGGCGTGACAGTTGGCGCACTGCTCGGTGAACACGGTCGCACCGCGCGCCACCGCCGGCTCGTTCTTGGCCCGCTTCGAGAGGGAGAGGACGAACTCGGCGACATCCGAGATCTGCTCGTCGGTCAGCAGCTTGTCGAGACCGTAACGCGGCATGCGGCTGTCGCGAGCGCGGCTGTCGCCCGAGCGGATGCCGAACTGGATCGTCTTGTGGATGTCGTCGACCGATCCGCCCCAGAGCCAGTCGTCGTCATTCAGGTTCGGGTAACCGACGAAACCCTGAGCGCCGCGCCCGTGACAGGGCCCGCAGTTGGTCTGGAACGACGAGCTGCCAGCCGTCATGGCGAAGCGCAGCAGATCAGGGTCGCGCCGGACGTCGCCGAGCGGCGTCGCCTGCAGCTTCGCCCGCATAGCGCCCTGCGCATCGATAGCGGCCTTGACGTCGGCTGCGACGGCGGACCGCTGGCTATAGCCTAGCATGCCTTTGGTGTAGCCGCTCAGCGTCGGCCAGGCCGGATAAGCGATCATGTAGCCGACCGCCCAGATGATGGTGACGTAGAACGTCAGCAGCCACCACCTCGGCAGTGGCTTGTTCAGCTCCTTGACGCCGTCCCATTCGTGCCCCGTGGTCTCGACGCCGGTGACGCTGTCGATCTCGCGCTTGTTGCTCATGGCGACGTCCCCGACTTGTCCTGCGCCAGATCAAGCGCTCGTCGTTGCGCTGCATCGAAGCGGGCGCGATTGGCCGGCCGCAAGGCATAGATGAGCACAGCCGCGAACATGGCGATGAACATCAGCAGCGAAGTCACCTGGCTGAATGTGGCGATCTGGTCGTAGCTCATCGGGTCACCGCAGGTTGGGGCCGGCCGCATCGAAGGTGGTGAAATCCACCATCTGGCCGAGGATCTGGAGATAGGCGATCAAGGCATCGAGCTCGGTCGGCGTCGTGGCGGCTCCGGTGCGGTCGTAGCGCAGGACCCGCGCCTTGGGATAACGTGCGATCAGCTCGCGCGAGGCGCGACTGTCAGGCGTGATCTGTGCCACCAAGTCGACCGGTGCTTTGGCAATCATGTCGTCGCTGTAGGGCACGCCGACGGTGCGCAGCGTCTTGAGCTTGGCCACGATATCGGCGGTGGCGATCGGGGTCGTGGCGAGCCAGGGATAGCCCGGCATGATGCTCTCCGGCACCAGCGCGCGGGGGGCGATCATGTGGTCGGCGTGCCATTGGTCGGAATACTTGCCGCCAACGCGCGCCAGATCCGGTCCCGTTCGCTTCGAGCCCCACTGGAAGGGGTGATCGTACATGCTCTCGGCGGCAAGGCTGTAATGGCCGTAGCGCTCGACTTCATCGCGCAATGTGCGGATCATCTGGCTGTGGCAGCCGTAGCATCCCTCGCGAATATAGATGTCGCGGCCGACCTGCTCGAGCGGCGTGTAGGGCCGCATGCCCCGCACCTTCTCGATGGTGCTGTCGACCCAGAACAGCGGCGCGATCTGCACCAGGCCGCCGATCGAGACCACGAGCAGGATGCCGATCAGCAGGATGAGGGAATTCTTTTCGAAGGGTTCGTGTGTCATGGCGTCGGCCGCCGGCTCCGCTGCGAGAGGGATGTTGGTTGGGCTTGGCGCGATGTCATTCGGCGGGCGCCAGTCTCAGTTCCGGCGCCGCCGCGACCCGAGGCTGGTCGGCCTGATCCTGCAGGGCGTCGCCGCGCACCGTGCGCCACACGTTGTAGGCCATGATGAGGGAGCCGATGATGAAGACCAGGCCGCCAATGGCTCGGATCACATAGTAGGGCTTCATCGCCTCGACGGTTTCGATGAACGAGTATTGCAGGAAGCCGAGCTTGTCGTAGGCGCGCCACATCAAGCCCTGCGTGATGCCCGACACCCACATGGCCGTGATGTAGAGCAGGATGCCGATGGTCGAGAGCCAGAAGTGCCATTCGACCAGCTTCAGCGAATAGAGGCCGCGCCGCCCCCACAACCATGGCACCAGGCAATAGATGGCGCCGAACGACACCATCGCCACCCAACCAAGCGCACCGGAGTGCACGTGACCGATGGTCCAGTCCGTATAGTGGCTGAGCGAGTTCACCGCCTTGATCGACATCAGCGGGCCTTCGAACGTGCTCATGCCGTAGAACGCCACGGAGACAACAAGCAAGCGCACGACGGGATCGGTGCGCAGTTTGTCCCAGGCGCCAGCCAGCGTCATGAGGCCGTTGATCATGCCGCCCCACGACGGCATCCAGAGCATGATCGAGAACACCATGCCGAGGGTCTGTGCCCAGTCGGGCAGCGCGGTGTAGTGCAGATGATGGGGACCGGCCCAGATGTAGAGGAAGATCAGCGTCCAGAAGTGCACGATCGAGAGGCGATAGGAATAGACCGGCCGTTCGACGCGCTTGGGCACGAAATAGTACATGATGCCGAGGAAGCCGGCGGTAAGGAAGAAGCCGACCGCGTTATGGCCGTACCACCACTGCGTCATCGCATCCTGGACGCCGGCATAGACGATGTAGCTTTTGCTCGAGGTCAGAGAGACAGGAATGGTCGCATTGTTGACCAGGTGCAGCATCGCCACCGTGACGATGAATGCCAGATAGAACCAGTTGGCGACGTAGATGTGCGGCTCCTTGCGGCGCGCCAGTGTGCCAAGGAAGATCAACAGATACAGCACCCAGATGACGGTCAGCAGGAGATCCGCATACCACTCCGGCTCGGCGTATTCCTTGCCCTGCGTCACACCGAGCAGGTAGCCGGTGCCGGCGATCACGATAAAGAGCTGATAGCCCCACACGACGAACCACGGCGACCAGCGCCCGGCGAGACGGGCATGGCAGGTGCGCTGCACGACCCAGAACGACGTCGCCAGCAGCACGTTGCCACCGAACGCGAAGATGACCGCGGACGTGTGCAGCGGCCGCAGGCGCCCGAAGCTGATCCACGGTAGATCCAGGTTCAGCGCCGGAATGGCCAACTGCCAGGCAATGATGTCGCCGACCACGAACCCGGCGATACCCCAGACCACCGCGGCGATGGTGGCGACACGGATCGGGCCGTCGAAATAGCTGTCGGGGTCGGCGGCGGGGCGATTGCCGTTGGTCGACACCACCACGACGCCAATCAGACCGGCAAAGCCCAGCAACGCGCCGTGGAATGCCATCGCGGCGTCCGGCGACAAGAGTGCGAGCAACACGCTGACCACTGCCAAGCCGCCGGTTCCCAACACCGCGCCCACATCGGACAGCGCCTGCCACTCGGCCGTCGTATCCCGCTTCATCGTGCCCCTCCTAATGACTGGGGCAGAATGTCGGCGGGGCTGTGCTCACTCCTTGACCCAGATCAACTGGCGGGCGCGACGCAATGGCTCAAGGCGCGGCCCGGAGCCTCAAGCGGTTTCTACATGTCCTCAATCGCGAGTGATCTCTCTCCCCTCCCCCTTGCGCAGGGGGACATGGACATGATCCAAGTCTTGTGAAAACTGGTCTAGGTACCGCAGAACGTCGCCTGCACAACCTCATGCGGGCGCGGCGGCGCGCGATAGGCGTCGAATTCGGGCCGGTCGTCGTAGGGCGCCTCAAGCGCCGCCAGCAACTGCTCGAAGGGGCCGAGATCCTCGGCTAGGGCGGCCGCGAGCGCTTCCTCCACCCGATGATTGCGCGGAATGATCGCCGGATTGGCCTGTCGCATCGCCGCCCGCCGCGTTGACTGATCACCACCCTCGCGCGCCAGCCGTGCCCGCCAAGTGACGAGCCAGGCGTCGATGGTGGCGGGATCTGTGAACTGCGCCCGCAAGGCCTGTTCGCCCGCGCCAGCCTCTGCCGCATCGGCCAGCGCACGAAACGTCAGCGTGAAATCGGCATTGCCCTTCGCCATTCGCTCGAGCAGGTCCTGCGCCAGGGCGAGGTCGCCATCATCCCGCGTCAGGAGGCCAAGCTTGGCCCGCATGACGGCAGCCAGCGCCGGCTCGAACACCGCCGGGAAGGCGTCGATGGCGACCTGGGCGTGCGCCAGACCTGCGTCGGCGTCGTCGGCAAAGAACGTCAGCAGCGTTTCAGCGAGGCGCGCCAGATTCCATTGCGCGATGCGCGGCTGATTGGCGAAGGCGTAGCGCCCCTGCGCATCGATGGAGCTGAACACGGTGGCGGGATGATAGGTGTCCATGAACGCACACGGGCCATAATCGATGGTCTCGCCGGAGAGCGTCATGTTGTCGGTGTTCATGACGCCATGAATGAACCCGATCCCCATCCACTGGGCGATCAGGCGCGCCTGGCGTGCCATTACGAGATCGAACAGCGCCCGGTAGGGATTGGCCGCATCGCGCGCCTCGGGATAGTGGCGCGCGATGACATGATCGGCCAGCGCCTTGAGGCCATCGCGATCACCGCGCGCGGCAAAATACTGGAAGGTGCCGACGCGGATATGGCTCGCTGCCACGCGTGTGAGCACGGCGCCCGGCAGCGGCTCTTCGCGAAACACGTAGTCGCCCGTCGCCACCGCCGCCAGCGAGCGCGTCGTCGGTACGCCCAGGCGATACATGGCCTCGCTGATGATGTATTCGCGCAGCACCGGGCCCAGCGCCGCGCGTCCATCACCCCGGCGCGAGAACGGTGTTGGACCAGAACCCTTCAGCTGGATGTCGCGGCGGTGCCCATGCGTGTCGACCACCTCGCCCAGCAGGATGGCGCGGCCATCGCCAAGTTGCGGCGAAAATCCTCCAAACTGATGGCCCGCATAGGCTTGGGCCAGCGCATCGCCATTGGCGGGCACGGCATTCCCGGCCAGTACCGCCACACCGTCCGGTGTCGACAACGCCGCCGCATCGAGCCCAAGCTCCTTGGCCAGCCCGAGATTGAGCCGCAGCAACCGGGGCGCGCTGACCGGCGTCGGCGCCAGGCGCGCATAGAACCTGTCCGGCAGCCGCGCGTAGCTGTTGTCGAAGGCAAAGAGCTGTGGGCCACCCGCCGCCCGTGTCGGGTTCGTGGGCGTCTGCTCGCGTGTCGTCGTGCTCATGGTCATCCAACCCTTCCCGAACCGACGGCCAGGATACACGCTCGTTCGGTGCCACGTCTCGCCTGCAGGTCATGCCGACCATGACCGGCAATCTTTACCCTATTGCTGCGGAAACAAGGTAAATTCACGCGCGCGCCCGCCGGCAGCCTGCGCCACCTCGTCGGCTATCTGGGTAGCCGCAGCCTTGGCTACGGCCGTGCCTGAGCGTCCCTGAGCGTGCGCGAGGCCTTTCGCCATTTCGACCACCCCCGCCCTGACCGTTCGGCTGCCTTATTGCGCCGTGAGCCCGCCGTCCACCACCATGCCGGAGCCGGTCATGAAGCCCGCATCGTCGGAGGCCAGGAACACGATGCCGAGCGCGATATCGTCGGGCACGCCAAGGCGACCGATCGGGTGCTGCTTGACGGCGACATTGCGGGCGCTGTCGACGTCGTTGGAGCCAAGCTGCTGGGCGCGGGCCGAGAAGGTCTGCGCGCCCATGTCGGTCTCGATGACACCGGGGTGGATCGAGTTGACGCGGATTTTCCAGCCCTTGCGTCCGAAGGCCAGCGCCGTTGATTTGGTGAACAAGGTGACGCCGCCCTTGGTCATCGAATAGAGCGGATCGAGCTGCGAGCCGACGATGCCCGCCACCGACGCCAAGTTGACGATCGCCGAGCCGTGCTTCGACGACTTGCCGCGTTCCGCCATCGCCGGCGCGCACATCTTGGTGCCGAGCCACACGCCCGTCATGTTGATGGCGACGAGGCGCTGCCACTCCTCCATCGTCACCTCCATGAAATCGCGGCCGAGGAAGATGCCGGCATTGTTGACCAGGATATCGAGGCCGCCATGCAGCTTGGTGGCCATGGCAACAGCGGCGGTCCAGCTGGCCTCGCTGGTGACGTCGAGTTTGGCGAAGGAGGCGCTGCCGCCCGTGTCGGTGATGGCCTTGACAGTATCGCGGGCGCGCTCCTCCAGGATGTCGCACACCAGCACCTTGGCGCCGGCCTCCGCCATCCGCATCGCCGTCTGCGCGCCGATGCCGCGCGCGGCGCCGGATACGAGCGCAACCTTGCCGTCGAGTCTGTTCATGGAGAAACCTTTCGCGTGTGCCGGGCCCCGCTGCCGGGCCTCATTCAGCCCCAAGCTAGGCGGCGGCAGCAGGCATGGCAACACCAGGAAGGCGGCCACAAAGCGAATGCAGATGCGAGTTGCGCCTGCAGCTGCCCGTGGCGCAACTGGGTTGCCCGCCAACGTGGTCGACCATGCGGATCCGGGGCTCGTCCGCATCCACGTCCGCGTGGGGTGACGCGATGTGCCCGGCCAAATCGGACCGGGAGTACGGCAGCACACCGGCCTCGGGCGTGGTCCAGGGGCCTGCGCGATCTTCCACATGTGAACGGATGATCGAGCTCGCTTCGGACTGCTCCACACGCGCGATCGCCATCGTCTGCGCCGGGTCATACCGCAGGTTCTTGCCGCCGCGTGCAATCCTACTACTCTACGCGCAGCGGCGTGCGGATTGCGACTGATCCGAGGAGAGCTTAATGTCTGAGTTCAAGACTTATCCCGAGGGCACACGATTCACCGGCTCTATCGGCCGAACCGCGAGTTCCTCGCAGCCGGCTTGGCCGGTGGCGCCCAAGCCCCGCAAGGGCGCACCCAATGTTCTGATTTTTCTGCTCGACGACGTCGGCTTCGCACAACTCGGCTGCTTCGGCTCCACCATCCGCACGCCAACCTTCGATGCTCTGGCCGCCAACGGGCTGCGCTATAGTGACTATCACACCACCGCCATCTGCTCGCCGACGCGGGCCTGCCTGCTCACGGGCCGCAATCATCATTCCAATGGTGTCGGCATCATCCAGGAGATGTCGACCGGCTTTCCCGGCTACAACGGCATGGTGCCGCGCGAGAATGGCTTTCTCTCGGAAATGCTTCTGGCGCAAGGTTACGCCACTTTCGCTATCGGCAAATGGCACCTCACGCTCGCTGGCGAGTATGCTTCGGGCGCTTCGAAGGCTCGCTGGCCGCTGTCGCGCGGCTTCGAGCGCTACTACGGCTTTCTCGGCGGCAAGACCAACCAGTGGGTGCCAACGCTAGTGCACGACAATCACTATGTCGATCCGCCAAGCCGGCCCGAGGAGGGATACCATCTCAATATCGACTTGGCCAACCGTGCCATCGAATATGTCACGGACCTGCGAACGGTGGCGCCCGAGAAGCCCTTCTTTATGTACTACTGCCTCGGTGCCGGGCATGCCCCGCACCATGTGGAGCCCGAGTGGATCGAGCGCTATCGCGGCGCCTTCGATCTGGGGTGGGATCGCTGGCGCGAGCAGATCTACGCGCGTCAGCTCGACATGGGCATCATCCCGAAAGGCACCAAACTGTCGCCGCGCCCCGAGTGGGTGAAGGCTTGGGATAGCTTGTCGGGCGATGCCCAGCGCCTCTACACGCGCCAGATGGAGGTTTACGCTGCCTTCCTCGAGCAGACGGACCATCACATCGGTCGCGTGCTGGATTTCCTGAGAGATCTCGGCGAACTCGACAACACGCTGGTGCTGCTGGCCTCCGACAACGGTGCCAGCTCCGAGGGTGGCGAATTCGGCTCCTTCAATGAGCTGCAATATCCCAATCACTTCGAGCCGACGATCGAGGAAAACCTGAAGCACATCGATGCCTGGGGCGGTGTCAAGTCCTACGCCAATTACTCCTGGGGCTGGGCCTGGGCTGGCAACACGCCCCTTCGGCGCTGGAAGAGATATCTGCACCAGGGCGGCATGAGCGATCCCTTGATCGTATCGTGGCCGAAGGGCATCGCGGCGCGCGGCGAGGTGCGTGGCCAGTATAGTCACGTGGTCGATATCACGCCGACCGTGCTCGAAGCGCTCGGGTTGCAGGCGCCAAGCCAATTGAACGGCATCAAGCAAACGCCGCTTGAAGGCGTGAGCTTTGCGCACACCTTCAACGATGCCACGGCGCCGACCGCCAAGAAAGTTCAGTACTACGAGATGATCGGCTCCCGCGCGCTTTGGGCGGACGGTTGGAAGGTTGTCGTCGAGCAGCCGCAAGGCGCCATGATGACCGATGAGATGCTCAGTCTCCAGAAATGGGAACTGTATCACGTTGCCGAGGATTTCTCCGAATGCGAGAACCTCGCCGACCAGCACCCGGAAAAACTGAAGCAGCTGATCGAGCAATGGTGGGTCGAGGCCGGCAAATACAATGTGCTGCCGCTCGATTCCCGCATGGTCGCCCGAATGGGCGAGCGCAAGCCCAGCACGGCGACACAGGGCACACGCTACATCTACTATCCCGGCGGGGCGCCGCAGTTCGAGTACACGGCCGTCAACCTCAAGAACAAATCACACACCATCACCGCTGAGGTAGAGATCCCCACCGGCGGGGCAGAAGGCGTGCTGCTCGCGCACGGCAGCTGGTTTGCGGGCTACTCGCTATATGTGAAGGATGGTCGCCTCAGCTACGTGCACAATTATCTCGGCATGGAAGAATATCGCATCACATCGACCGAGCAGATCGCGGCTGGCAAGACAACGCTGCAATTCGTGTTCACGCGCACGGGCGAGCACAAAGGCGTCGGCAGGCTCTACTTCGGCGAGCGTCTCGTCGGCCAAGGCGAGTTGCCGAAAATGGTCCCGGCCGTGATCGAAACGTCAGGCGAGGGCCTATGCTGCGGTTATGACAGTGGACTCCCCGTCACGGACGACTATCAGGCGCCGTTTCGTTTCACGGGCAGGATCGTGCGTGTGGTCGTCGATATCGGCGATGGCGCGCCCCCCGACAGGGAGGGAGAACTTCGCGGCGCCATGGCCGATCACTGAGGGAGCCATGGCCCCTATCGATCTCAGCGCCCGCCGCACGGCGAACCGGGACTTGGCTTCGCTCCGCGCCGACTGCTAGACTGACTTTGGGCACATATAATTCGGCCTGAAACAACAGGCAGGGAATGGGAGGCAACGTTACATGCAACGCGCTGGCTCATGCCGACTTTCTGCAGCACTCGTCACGGCAACTGCACTGGCTTTCTCGGTTCTCGGACTGGCAGCTCCCGTCGAAGCCGCTTGGCCGGATAAACCTGTCAAGGTCGTCGTGCCGTTCGCGCCGGGAGGCTCGAGCGACATCTTTGCCCGCACCATTCAGAAGGTGCTCGCCGACAAGAAAATGATGCCGCAGCCGCTCACCGTCATCAATGTCGGCGGTCATTTCTCGGTGGGCTCGGTCCAGGTGAAGAACGCTGCGGCGGACGGCTACAATTTCCTGCTCATCCATCCGGCCCTGCTCATTGGGGAGGTTGTGAGCCCCGAGCGCAAGCTCTCTTATCGCGATTTCGAGCCCGTCGCGCTGACCGGCGGCTTCTGCACCAACTACATCGTGCGCGAAGACAGCCCATGGAAGACGCTCAAGGAGTTCGTCGCGGCCGCCAAGGCCAAGCCGGGCGAGATCGTCACCGGCGTCAACATCGGCGCCCTCAACCACATGGCGGCCGGAATGCTCGAGGAGGCGGCAGGGATCAAGCTCCGCTATGCCCAGATCGGTGGCGGCGCCGAGAACTATGCCGCCCTGCGGGGCGGCACGGTACAGTTCATCATCCTGTCGACATCCGAGTATCAGACCTACAAGGGCAGCGGCATTCGCGCACTCGCACTCGCCGCCCCTGCGCGCCATCCAATGCAGTCCGACGTGCCGACGGCGACGGAAGCCGGCTTTACCGCTGAGTTCTGCGTCAACAGCTACTGGTTCGCGCCGAAAGGCACACCCAAGGAAGCGCTCGCTGGCATGACCGCCGTGCTCGAGGCCGCGATGAAATCACCGGAGGTCAAGGAGGTGCAGGACCGCCAGGCCTCGACCGTAGAGTTTGTCGGTGGCGACGCCTTCAAGAAGCATCTCGACGACATGTTCCAGCGCATCGAGCCCGTCGCCAAGCAACTGGTCAAGAAATGAGTCCACATTGGTGTCCGGCAGAGCCGTCACCGACAGGGAGCATCATGCCGTGACACGCACGCGGATCGCCGAGATCATGGTTGCCCTGTTCATGATCGCAGCTGCCGGCGCCATGCTGTTTGCTGGCCGCAGTCTGGCGGCGAATCCCTTCGAACCCATCGGCTCCGGCACGATACCGAACGCCGTCGCCTGGATCACGCTGGCGCTGGCAAGCGCCCTTCTCGTCAGCGGTCGCTGGGCTTCCGGGGCCTACATGGATGCCGCCACAGAGGACGCCGAGCCCTGGCTGCCCCTCTTGGCCGTCGCCGGAATGACCATCGCCTACGTTCTGGTGCTCGCGAGTGGCTCGGTGCGCTACCAGTGGGTCACCTTCGTATTCCTGGTGGCGGTCATCCTGACATTATCACCTGACCGGCGTCGTGCCTGGCCATGGGCGGTTGGGGTCGCTGCAGCCTTTGCCTTTGGTCTCGACTACCTCTTTCGCCACGTGCTCGTCGCTGACATTCCGTGAGGCCGTGATGGATCTTGCCAGTGCGCTGATCAATCTCCTGACGCCCTGGCAGCTGATGCTGACATTCATCGGGGTCAGTCTCGGCATCATCGTTGGCTGCATGCCCGGCATCAACGGCTCGATGTTGATCGCGCTGTCGCTGCCCATCACCTACAAGATGGCGCCGATCGATTCCATGAACCTGCTGGTGTCGATGTACACCGGCGCCATCACCTCGGGCTTCGTCACGGCGACGCTGCTGCGCATTCCCGGCGAGCCGGCCAATGTGATGACGACATTCGATGCCTTCCCGATGGCCAAGCGTGGCGAGGCCGGACGGGCGCTTGGGCTGGGACTGTTCTCGTCGGTGTTCGGTGCGCTGTTCGCCTGGGTGGCGCTGGCAACGCTCACGCAACCGCTCGCCGAGATCGCGATCAAGTTCTCGCCGTTCGACTATTTCGCGCTGGTTATGTCGGCCCTCGTATTGATCGCTTCTGTCAGCCAGGGCTCGATGCTGAAGGGCCTGCTGGCGGCAACCTTCGGTGCGCTCATCTCGTTTCCCGGCGTCGATCCGTCGACCGGCACCGACCGCTTTACATTCGGTTGGTGGCAGCTCACGTCGGGTTTTGACGTGCTGCCCGTACTGGTCGGCATGTTTGCCGTGGCGACGGTGATGGGGGACGCGCTGCGGCGCGAAGACGTCGCCGAGCAGGTGCCGTTCACCTTGCGCGGGCTCTGGGTGCGGATGGCCGAGTGGCGTGCCCAGTTCTGGAACCTGATCCGCTCTTCGGTGATCGGGGTTTGGATCGGTATTCTGCCGGGCGTGGGAGCCGCGGTCGGCTCGCTCGTCGCCTACACCACGGCAAAAAACCTCTCGAAGGCGCCTGAAGAGTACGGCAAGGGCTCGGCGGAAGCGATCGTCGCATCGGAGTCGGCGAACAACGCCACCATGGGCGGTAGCCTCATTCCGCTCATCGCCATGGGTATTCCCGGCAGCGTCACCGACGTGTTCCTGATGGGGGCCATGATGATCCACGGCATCCAGCCGGGACCGCTCCTGTTCCAGCGCAATACCGATGTCGTCTACGCCATCATCGGCGCGACGCTGACCTCGACGATGGTGATGTTTGCCCTGATGCTGGTGTCGATCCCGTTGTTGCGCCGGCTCGTCAACGTGCCGAAGCCGATCGTCATAGGCCTCGTGCTGGTGTTTTGCGTAGTTGGCGTCTACGCCAACAACAACCGCTGGTTCGAGGTGGGCTTGATGCTGACCTTTGGACTCATCGGCTTCGGCATGGAGCGCGCTGGCCTGCCTCTCGGGCCGTTCGTCATTGCCTTCGTCATGGCGCCGCTCGCCGAGGCCAAGCTGCGGTCGGGGCTGATGGTCACCGGCGGCAGCATCACGCCGCTGTTCACATCGCCGCTCTCACTTGGCTTGCTGGTCATATCCGCCCTGCTGCTCGTCTGGCCATTTCTGTCCGGACGCGCCCAACGGCTTCGCCGCAACATTGCCGGCCGTGGTGACGGCTAGCCGCTGCGCGCCCCAGGTCTTCAACCTTGCACGGAGGACGCCCCGAATGGCGGAAAACCAAAAGGCTGGAAAAATCAGCACGTTTGCCGGGAAGATCGGGCGCACGCGAGAAGAGTCAACGCCATCGTGGCCGGAGCGCAAGACCGCGCGGGCGGGCGCGCCGAATATCGTGATCGTTTTCATGGACGATATGGGCTGGTCCGATCCCGGCTGCTACGGCTCGGAGATCGATACTCCGAACATCGACGCACTGGCGGCACGGGGCGTTCGGCTGACCCACTACACCACGCACGCGATCTGCTCGCCGGCTCGCGCTGCGCTCCTGACGGGATGCAATGCGCACGGCGTCGGCACCGGCTGGCTCGCCAACAATCATCCGGGCTATCCAGGCTATTCCGGCGAGATCCCACTCGAAGCCGCAACTCTTCCCGAGACGCTGCGTGCTGCCGGATATGAAACCATCATGGTCGGCAAGTGGCATAATACGCCAGCGGTCGACAATGTGCCGAGCGGCTCGAAGCACAATTGGCCTTCGCAACGCGGCTTCGACACCTACTACGGCTTCATGGATGGCGAGACCAACCACTTTTTTCCCACCCGCCTGATGTTGAACAACCAGGTCCTGCCCATCGACGAATACCCGCGCGACTACTATACCGGCGATGACTGGATGGACCAGGGGATCCGCTTCATCAAGGATCTGCGAAGCAGCGATCCGGCCAAACCGTTCTTCCTCTATGTGGCCAACAACGCCATGCATGCGCCGCTGCAGGCCAAGCCCTCTGACATGGCCAAATACAAGGGTCGCTACGACAGCGGCTGGACCGCGGCGCGCCTGGCCCGCCATCGGCGCCAGATCGAGATGGGCCTCATTCCACCCGGCACGCGACTTCCGGCTTCAGATCCTCGCGCACCCAATTGGGACGACACCGACCCCGTCAATCGGCCACTCTATTCGCGGCACATGGAGGCCTTTGCGGGGATGCTCGACAATGCCGACCAGAATGTCGGCAAGCTGGTTGCCTTTCTCACGTCCATCGGTGAACTCGATAACACCATCATCCTGTTCTCCTCCGACAACGGTGGCACCGATGCCGGCGGCGAGCACGGCATGGTGCTCAACAACCGCCGCTACTCCGGGCTACCGCCCCATTCCCTGGCCCACGAGCGCGGCATGCTTTCGCAGCTCGGGGGCCCGCAAAGCATTTCGCTGTACCCGACGGCCTGGGGCGAGGTGTCGAATACGCCGCTGCCGAGTTTCAAGACGTATACAGGTGGGGGCGGCCGGCGTGTCAGCTTCATCGCGTCATGGCCCGCGCGGCTGGCGGCTCGCGGCGCCATTCGCCGCCAGCTCATGCATGTCACCGACGTGATGCCGACTTTGCTGGATCTGGCAGGCGTACCACCCTTGGCGACAAGCCACGGCCAGCCCGCCCTCGCCTTCGACGGTGTCAGTTGTGCCAGTATGCTGCTTGAGGACACGCCATCGCCACGCACCGAGCAGTACTATGAGTGTTGGTCGAACCGCGCCTATTACCGCAACGGGTGGTTGGCGCGCTCGCTGCAGATCCGCGACACGGCCATCGACATGGACAATTGGACCCTGCACAACCTCGACGAGGATTTCTCGGAATCCACCGATGTGGCGGCGCAGTACCCGGACAAGCTCAAAGAGCTGGTCGCGGCGTTCGATGCGGCGGCTTGGAAGTATTTCGTCTATCCGTTGGACAACCGGGGCAGACCCGGCAAGTTCAGCGACGTGCCGGCGTGGATGCGCGAGCGCTCCGACCATCCGCGACGCCTGCTGCCCGGCGCACAAACGGCGCATCGCGCTGATATCTTACCGCTGGTGGGCAATCGCTCGTTTCGCATTCGAGTCCGCTTTGAGCAGCGAACGGGCGACGCGGGGATTCTCTGGGCGCTCGGAGACACCACGGCGGGCATGGTCATGTATGTCGAATCCGACCGGCTGAATTTTCACTACAACGGCTTCGGTGAGGTCATCAATTTCGCTCCCGTCGACCTGGCCGCTGGTGCACACGATGCGATCATCGAGTATGCGGCGCTCGGCCAGCGCCGTGGACGAGGTCGGCTGCTGGTCGATGGCGCCGAGTGCGTCGCCTGGACCGAGCTTTCACCCACACTGATGCTCGGGCCCTTCGAGGGTATGGACGTCGGGATCGATCGGCGGGCGCCGGTCTACTGGGAGCTGTTCGAACGCCACGGCAGCTACCCGTACAAGGGCCGCATCGACGACGTCTGGATCGAACCCGGTGAACGGGCCAACGCGTGACGGAGGGGAACATGCCAACGGTCGCCCGCGTCGAGTTCCACTGCTACCGCTATCCCTTGAAGACACCGATGCAGACGGTGTTTGGTGCCGTCGATGCACGGCCGGCACTGATTGTGCGCATCGAGGACAGCGACGGTGCAGAAGGCTGGGGCGAGATCTGGTGCAACTTCCCGCAGGTTGGAGCGGAGTACCGAGCGAGGCTTGCTGCGCTCGTGGCGCCGGCGGCGTTAGCAGGAATCGACGTGACAACGCCAGCCACCGCCTTTGCGACGTTGCGATCACGCTTGCATCGCTTGTCGCTGCAGGCCGGCGAGCCGGGTCCGGCCGACCAGATTGCCTCGGGTCTCGACATTGCCCTGCATGATCTGGCGGCACGGCGAAAAGGGGTGCCGCTGGCCACTCTCCTCGGCGGCGCGCCGCGGGCCCTGCCGGCCTATGCCAGCGGCATCGATTCGCGGCTTGCCGGAGAGATGATGTCGGCGGCACGCGCTATCGGCTATCGCGCGTTCAAGCTGCGCGTCGGCTTCGGCAAGAGCAGCGCGCTGGCGGCCTTGAATGCGGCCAGGTCCGTCATGGAGCCGGGCGACCGGCTGATGGTCGATGCGAACCAGAGCTGGGATGTCGGCGAGGCCGTCGCCATGGTCGAGGCGCTAGCCGCGGCACCGCTCGGTTGGGTGGAGGAGCCGCTGCCCGTCGATCGCCCGGCCGACGAATGGTGGGCCGTCGCCGAAGCATGTCCGTTCCCGATTGCGGGCGGCGAGAACATGCGATCGAGCAGCGAGTTCGACACAGCCATTGCCGGCAAGGTGTTCGGCGTCATCCAGCCCGACATCTGCAAATGGGGCGGGCTGTCGCTGTGCGCGCCGCTCGCGCGCCGCATCATCGCGGCCGGCAAGCGGTATTGCCCGCATTTCCTTGGCGGTGGCGTTGGCCTCGCTGCGTCGGCGCATCTGCTGGCAGCTGTCGGTGGTGACGGCATGCTGGAGATCGACGTCAATGACAACCTGCTCCGCGACCGCTTGTGCGGCCCCTTGTTGCCACTCGTCGCCCATAAGGCACAGGTGCCGGATGGACCGGGCCTCGGGTACACACCCGATCTCGCCGCTGTCGCCGACCTCCGTGTCCATCACTTTGATGTCCGGGTGAACGTGACCTGAGGCTGCCAGTCGATCGGCGTGACGCACAAAACCCTGTCGACGCGCCGTCACGGCGGAACGGCAGCCTTGGCGTGTGGCGATTGCCCAAGAGGCTCGTGTTCCGACTGCTTTGAGGACATTCTGCCACTGCGAAAAAGAGATGCTACTGCAGGCTATTCCGATCCAAGCTGAAGAATTTGGGAATAGCGATCTCCCCCTTCGGCGTCACCGCCACGGCCCGCGTCCCATCAATCCGACGCAGCCATCCCTGATCGAAGCCGTGGCGGCAGATGGCGGCACCGAGGCGGCCGGCCAGGTGCGGTCGGCGCTCGCTCCAGTCCAGGCACATCCGGCACAGCGGACGACTGACCAGCCGTCCCTTGGCCGCGTCGGGCAGCAAGATGCCGGACTTGGCAAAGAACCGCGCCCCCGCGTCCGTGATAAGCCCGGCCTCGTCCTGAATCTCGACGTGGCCCGTCGCCACCAGCGCGCCCGCGATGGCGACGCCCAGCCGGCCGGCCAGATGATCGTAGCAGGTGCGCGCGCGCCGCAGCGCCTCGTCGCGCGGCCCCGTCCGGGGCGCCCGTTGCGCCCAGTCCTTAGAGCTCGCATGTTGCATCAGCCCTTCGAGCATCCGCGCGACGCTCGGGCTCGCGAGCCGGTGATAGCGGTGCCGGCCCTGACGCTCGACGGTGATGAGCTCGGCCGCAAGCAGACGCGCCAGATGCGTGCTCGCCGTCTGCGCGGTAATGCCGGCGACGGCCGCCAGCTCCGCCGCGGTCACCGCCCGGCCGTCCATCAGCACGGTCAACATGGCGGCACGCGCCGGCTCGCCGACGACGGCGGCAATCTCGGCGATCTTGTTCGGGCTGACCATGGGTGTGGCTCTTTTCAACGCTGACGTGCGGCAGTCTCGCATTCGGAGCCTATCCGATGCTTCGGTCGGCGTCGAAGCATGTGATTGTCATTCTGCAGCATGGTGGCGTCGCTTCGCGAGTGGGGCTGGCCCCGCACCCCATTGGCGGGGCACCCGCCAATCATCCGTCTTTTGTCACAAAAGGAGGGGGTTCGGGGGACACGTCCCCCGAGCGGGCGTGGGCGGCAGCCCACTCGCGAAGCGACGTTCACCTCAACGATCGGAGCCCACAATGACCACCACATCTGACACACACCCCTTCTTCGGCTGGCGCGTCGTCGCCGCCGCGTTTGTGTTGGCCATGTTCGGCTGGGGCGTCGGCTTCTATGGTCCGCCGATCTACCTGCATGCTGTGGTCGAGCGCACGGGTTGGTCGGTGGCGCTCGTCTCGGCGGCGGTGACCGTGCACTTTCTCGTCGGCGTGCCGGTGGTCGCCAACATGCCCCGGCTCTATCGACGCTTCGGCTTGCCCGTCGTGACCAGTATCGGCGCCCTGTTGCTCGCTGTCGGCGTGCTCGGCTGGGCGCTGGCGCATGAACATTGGCAGCTGTTCGCCGCGGCGGTGCTCAGCGGTTGCGGTTGGGTCACCTTGGGCGCCGCGGCCGTGAACGCGCTGGTGGCGCAGTGGTTCGTGCGCGCGCGTCCGGCGGCACTGGCGATGGCATACAACGGCGCCAGCATCGGCGGCGTAGTGTTCTCGCCGCTCTGGGTGGCGCTGATTGCAGCGCTCGGCTTCGTTGGTGGCGCGGCGGTTGTCGGTGTCGTCATGGTGGTCGTGATGCTGGCCCTCTCGGCCCTTGTGTTCTCGCGCACCCCCGAGAGCATGGGACAAGCCACCGACGGCGACGCGCCCGGCCAGCCCGCATCAAGTGTGACGTCGCCCAACGCGCGGGCATTGCCCGGAGGCGCGTTGTGGCGCGACCGCGCCTTCTGCACGCTGGCCGCCGCCATGGCGCTGAGCCTGTTCGCGCAGATCGGCCTCATCGCACACCTCTACTCTCTGTTGGTGCCAGCGATCGGCAAGCACGGCGCGGGGCTCGCCATGGGCCTGGCGACGGCCTGCGCCATCGGCGGGCGCACCATCGTCGGCTGGATGATGCCGCCCGGCGCGGATCGCCGCCGGTTCGCCGCCCTGAACCTCGCAGTCCAGGTGGCTGGCTCCTTGGCGTTGCTCGCCGCCGGCGGCACCAACGTGCCCTTGCTGCTGCTCGGTGTCATGCTGTTCGGCGCCGGCATCGGCAACGTCACGTCGCTGCCGCCGCTCATCGCGCAAGTCGAGTTCATAAAGGAGGACGCGAGCCGCGTTGTGCCGCTGATCGTCGCCATCGGTCAGGCCACCTATGCCTTCGCGCCGGCCGCTTTCGGGATGTTGCGGACGTTCGAGGGCTCGGACGGCGCGATGGGAGCACCGGGCGTACTCCTGTTCGTCACCGCTGCCGCCGTGCAAGTCGGAGCCATGCTGTTTTTCTTGAGCGGGCGCAGGTGAACGTGAACTGCGTCACCTGCAGGGCAGACAGTTGCAGCAGCAGCGCCATCGGCATGACCTGCCGCTCAGCCCATGCGATGACCGCTGGGTGAGGTTGAACGGTCGCACACCTATTGGCTGAAAGAAGAAGAGCTAAGTCGTTGATTTTATTGGCGCGCCGGGAAGGATTCGAACCCACGACCCCCAGATTCGTAGTCTGGTGCTCTATCCAACTGAGCTACCGGCGCTTGCGGCGCGGCTGGCGCCAAGGGCCATTGCCGCGCGAAG
>JBJXDZ010000067.1:0-2883 GCA_046154645.1 Hyphomicrobiaceae bacterium | reverse complement strand
GCCGCGCTAGCAATGTCCGCTTTCAGCGTGGGACGCAACACAGTGTTGGCAGCGCTATTCCTTGTTGCCGAAGGTTAACCCGTCGAACGCCGTCACGCTATCGGCCTTCGTCCATAGGGCACTCGTTGCCCCCAATTTCGAGCGGGGTGCAATGGAGATTTCAGGTGCGCCGCTATTCAGTCGTTGGTGTTCGGGAAATTAAATCTTTGAATTTGAAGTCGTATGTCAGTCCGCTCTGATCTGCCAACCCTGGCCCCCACGCCGTCGACGCAACATCCCCATTGCGGAAGTCGGGCCAGCTCGCAGTCGGCGACCGATTGTGCTGCCGGCTGCATCTGCTCCTTGGGTAACCTCGTCGCCTCGTCTGTGTTCAGGTATCGACCGCTTCTGCGAACGCTTCGCATGGACATCGAGGAGAGTTCCTGTTCAGGCGAGTGTTTCGAACAACTGTGCGGCAGCCGTCAGAGACCGAAAGTTTTTCATGATTTGCGATAGTACCGCGTCGGTTGTCTCATCCCAGCATGAGCCAAGAGTACTGAGAGCTTGGTCGGCGTCCCATGGCATCAGTGGCTGACCGCGATGCTGGACGAAGGGGGCATCGGTCTCTGTGAGCACACGATCACGGGGCATCTGCTGCGCAAGCAAGGAGCCCTTCTGTGACTTCAACATGGCGGGCCCGACGCTAAACCAGCATCCAAGTTGGATGGCCCTAGCGAGTTCCCGTTGTGACCCCGAGAACCAGTGCAACACTGGAATGCCAGCCCCCCGATGCGCTTCGAGCGCGTCGAGCACCTGAGTGGGGGCTCCGCGGGAGTGGATGCTGATCACACGACCGCCGCGCCGGGCACACTCTGACAATGTTGCCCTGAAGACTTTGTCTTGAAGCTGGATATGTTGCTTCAGGCTCGGACCGCCGTCGATACCAACCTCACCAACGTAGCGCGAGCGTGATATCAGATTGAGCAGTATGGGCAGTTCGGAATGCCGTTCCGGAACCAGCTCCGGATGCAGACCCGGCGATAATCGAATGCGCGATTTGCCGTCGATGAGTGCCAGGTTGCCTTCCCATGCACGCGGCGTCGTGGTTACGGCCAAAACATACGTGCCGCGTTTTTCGCAACCCGCAACGACTGCGGCCGGGTCGGGATAGAGATCGATGTGGCAGTGAAAATCGATCACTTAACGCCTGCCTTGCGGTGGAACGCGTTCAACTCCTTGATACCGTGATCAAGGACTGCCGCATATTGCGCGCGGTCATTCAGGGGCACCATGCCTAGTCCTGATCCAATCCACTCGTCGAGCCCACGGCGCGTCACGACATCGATCGCCATTCCCACTGACCGGACATCGTCAAATCCGCTGTGATTGGAATCATTGATGCCGAGCTTGTCGTACTTGTATTGGGCCGTCGAATCGCTGCCCCAGCTTTGGAACGCAGCGCGCCGGATCTGACACGGTACGCAGCGCCCGCAATGTTTGAACGCGTTCCGCGCAAACCTGCCACAACTGGTCGTGCTACCCGCATAGATTTTCAGGCGCTTTTGATCCTTGCACTCAGCAAGCATCTCGCCTTTGGTCTTGAACTGGTATGGATTGAGCAGGTTCACCTTGAAACCAACTGCCGAAAACACTTCCTGCAGAACCCCGATGTAGTAGGGGTGCGTCGTGCGCGTGCTATGGCTCGCCATGCGCAGCGGGGTCAGGGGCACATTGAGACTGATGAATCCGTTTTCAGGGATGTAGATATCGACGGCCTCGCCATTCTTATACTTGTCCAGGCTTGTGGCAGCGAGAACAGCGTAGGCAATGAAGATGATTGACCGCGACCTTTGAGAGCGCTCGGAAAAGCCGGACGGCGGTTTTGCATTGTGATTGAGCTGAAGATGCAGATGATTGCCGGCGACGAGCGCGGCAAGTTCTTTCTGCTTCGCTTTATCGCCTTTGGCGGTCTGGCTTACCAGCAGCGGCGAGAAGCCGTTTGCTTTTAGATCGAGGGCGCCGATGAGACTGTCGAGTCCACCTGATAGCAAGCTGACACAGTCTTCCGGTCTGCTCTGCGGGTCCTTAGGTTTCGGAAAGATACCACCGTTGATGAGCGTGATCTTCCACCGGTCAGTGGAGAGGAAGCCCAAAGCATGTTCGAGCTTTGGCAGGTGTTTCGTCCAGGCCTTTGGATTGGAGACCGCGACGGTCAACTCGATCGTGCGGGTCCAGCCATCTCCTGAACTGTTTCTGGGACAACTTTCGTCAGCCGCGATGACCGAGAGAGCAATGGACAGGAAATCCCAGGCCCTTTGGTCCGGGGCAATTCCCGCTCGACCGATCGCTTCGAGCATCGTGGCCGCCACTTCACCTTCCGATGCGACGACGCGTTTGTTGAAAAGCTGAAACCGGGCGTTTTGCCCGGCTGGCACGGTTACCGAATCCGGAGCACAGGCGACCTTCATCGCAAATACTCCTCGAACACATCAAACGTAGACTGGATGACGCCCGAAGTCATTGAGGCAGCATTCTGGCGGGAGAGCCGCTGACCGCCGTCAGAACGCGCACGGAAGAGCCGTGCGACCTCCTGGCGGACATAGGCCTTCATGTCTTCGAGCCGCGACTGGCCTTCGGCAAGTGTCGCGGCCTTGTCGATAATGGCTTTGCCGACATCGAGATCGATGCGCCGGCACAAATCCTCACCCACATAGGTCTGGATGACCAGATCAATTTGCACGGGCGTCAGCGCGAGCATGTCGACATCGGGCTCAGCTATGAGCAATTCCGACAATGAGCGGGAAATCGCGTCCCGGCTGGCTTCGGCGTCCTGCGTTCCATCAGACGGTTGAAGCGCTTTGGCGATTTCATCAGCAATTTCTCGGGCAGGTCGCCCAGCCATTG
>JBJXDZ010000066.1:0-7449 GCA_046154645.1 Hyphomicrobiaceae bacterium | reverse complement strand
GGGCGTGATGCCGTTGGCGACGTTGTAGGCCACCTGCTTTTCGCGCCGGCGGTCGGTCTCGGCGATGGCCCGCTCCATCGAGCCGGTAATGTGGTCGGCGTAGAGAATGACGCGGCCGTCGACATTGCGCGCGGCCCGGCCGATGGTCTGGATCAGCGAGGTCTCGGAGCGGAGGAACCCCTCCTTATCGGCGTCGAGGATAGCGACCAGCGCGCACTCGGGGATATCGAGGCCCTCGCGCAGCAGGTTGATGCCGATCAGCACGTCGAAGGCGCCGAGCCGCAAGTCGCGGATGATCTCGATCCGCTCCAGCGTCTCGATATCGGAGTGCATGTAGCGCACGCGAATGCCGTTATCGTGCAGGTACTCGGTCAGGTCCTCGGACATGCGCTTGGTCAAGGTCGTGACCAGCGTGCGGTAGCCCTTCTTCGCGACCAGGCGTACCTCGTCGAGGAGATCGTCGACCTGGGTGCGGGCCGAGCGGATCTCGATCACCGGATCGATCAGGCCGGTCGGGCGGATCACCTGCTCGGCGAAGGTGCCGCCGGTCTGGTCCAGCTCCCAGCTGCCGGGCGTCGCCGAGACATAGACCGACTGGGGACGCATGGCGTCCCACTCCTCGAAGCGGAGGGGGCGATTATCCAGGCACGACGGCAGCCGGAAGCCGTATTCGGCGAGCGTCGCCTTGCGCCGATAGTCGCCGCGGAACATGCCGCCGATCTGCGGCACGGTGACGTGGCTCTCATCGGCGAACACCAGCGCGTTGTCGGGCAGGTACTCGAACAGCGTCGGCGGCGGCTCGCCGGGCTGGCGGCCGGTCAGATAGCGCGAATAATTCTCGATGCCGGCGCAGGAGCCGGTCGCCTCCATCATCTCCATGTCGAACACGGTGCGCTGCTCGAGCCGCTGCGCTTCCAGGAGCTTGCCCGAGGCGTAGAGTTCCTCCAGCCGCTGCTTGAGTTCCGATTTGAGGGCCTTGATGGCCTGCTGCAGCGTCGGCTTCGGCGTCACGTAGTGCGAGTTGGCGTAGATCTTCACCAGCTTCAGCTCGTCGGCCTTCTGGCCGGTCAGCGGGTCGAACTCGGTGATGCTTTCGATCTCGTCGCCGAACAGCGTGATGCGCCAGGCGCGGTCCTCCAAATGGGCCGGGAACAGCTCCACCGTGTCGCCGCGGGCGCGGAAGGTTCCGCGCTGGAAGTTGCCGTCGTTGCGGCGGTAGTGCAGCGCCACCAGATCGGCCAGCAGCTGGTCGCGCGAGATGCGGTCGCCGACCTTCACCGAGAACGTCATCGCCGTGTAGGTCTCGACCGAGCCGATACCGTAGATGCACGACACGGACGCCACGATGATGACGTCGTCGCGTTCGAGCAGCGATCGCGTGGCGGCATGGCGCATGCGGTCGATCTGCTCGTTCACCGAGGCTTCTTTCTCGATGTAGGTGTCGGTGCGCGGCACGTAGGCTTCAGGCTGGTAATAATCGTAGTACGAGACGAAGTACTCGACGGCGTTGTCGGGAAAGAAATGCTTGAACTCGCCGTAGAGCTGGGCGGCCAGCGTCTTGTTCGGCGCCAGGATCAGCGCCGGTCGTTGCGTCGCCTGGATCACCTGCGCCATGGTGAAGGTTTTGCCGGAGCCGGTGACGCCGAGCAGCACCTGATCGCGGTCGCCGCGCTGCGAGATGCCTTCGACCAGCTCCTTGATCGCCTGCGGCTGGTCGCCCTTCGGTTCGAACTCCGACACCAGCTGGAACGTGATGCCGCCCTCGGACTTCTCCGGTCGTGGCGGTCGATGCGGGGTGTAAGGCTGCACGGTGCCGGCGACCAGGGGATGACTGGCGATCATCGGCTGCCGCGCCAACAATTCCTTGGCCCGGTCGGAGCGCTCCTCCGGCTTGGCCAGGATGGCGTTGAGGCCGGCCGACGGCGAGAAATCCTCCGGCCGCGGCTTCACCGAGCGCAATGCCGGCAGCTTGGACTTGAGCGGCGCCTCGGTCGCCGGTTGCACAGGGGTGACGCCGCCAAGGGCGCGCAGCCGCTCGTAAATTTCCGGCTGCTCCAGCAGCGGTCCCGAGGCCGTGAACATGGCCTGGGACTGCTCGCCAAATCCGGGCGTCCCGGCCGCCGTCTCGGCCCGCGGCGCCACGGGCTTGCCACTCTTGCCACGGGAGGCGCGCGGCTTCGGGGTCGAATCTTTTTCCGGTTTCTTTGCCATGGGCGAACTATGCCGTGGCGGTAGCGGCAACTCAAGGTGGCGGAAGGTCCGGCTCACCAGGATTCGCATGGACTTTCTGTCATTCTTTGCAACTTCAAGCCCCTTTGCGTCCCGGCCGGACCGAAGCGCATCAACTCCCACCGCTTGTCTTCCCGGCCGGAGCGGCGAGCAGCGCGACGCCGCGTAGAGCCGGGATCTCGCCGTCTGCTTTCGAGGCGCAGCCGTGCCTCAGGGCGACCCACGCGATCCCGGCTCTGCGCCAGCGCCCTGCGGGCACCGGCTTCGGCCGGCAAGACAGCGGATGGCAGATGTGGGCGGCAATGGACGGCAGCGACGCAACGCGCTTCGGTGTGGCCAACTCCCACCGCTTGTCTTCCCGGCCGGAGCGGCGAGCAGCGCGACGCCGCGTAGAGCCGGGATCTCGCCGTCCGCTGTCGAGGCGCAGCCTTGCCTCACGGCGACCCACGCGATCCCGGCTCTGCGCCAGCGCCCTGCGGGCACCGGCTTCGGCCGGGAAGACAGTGGATGGCAGATGTGGGAGGCAAGGGGAGCACGGCTCGCGCTTCCAATGACCCAACGCTGCAAGCTCTCCCGCGCACCTCACCCCTCGACAATGATCTTGGTCAGCTCGTCGGGCGTGGTCAGCATCGGGTAGTGGCCGGTCGGGATGACGTGCCACTTGGCCTTCAGCTTGTCGGCCGCCCGACGAATATGCGCCTCGCCGGGATTGGGTGCCTTGTTGCAGTAGAGCACCGACGCCTTCCACGGCATGTCCCAGAACTTCGGCAGTTGCACCGGTTGGGCGAAGGTGCCGATCGGGTGCAGGCCCATGCGATCTGCCGCCCAGTTGCGCAGGCCTTCCTCCATGCCGGCGAACAAGCGGCCATAGGCGTCCTCACGCGACGGTCCGCGGGCCAGATCGGTGTTGATCGCAGCCGGCTGCTTGACGATGTCGATGATTTTCTCGCCGTTGAACAGCGCCAGCGCATCGGCGAACACCACGCGCTGAATGCGGTCCGGCGCCTGCTCGGCAACGCGCGCCATCACCATGCCGCCGCTCGACGTTCCGGCGATGACCACGTTCTTGAGATCATAGAAATGCATCAGCTGGACGATCTCGTCGGCCTGCGTCTCCGTGGTGATGCCGGCGCGGAGTTGGTGCGCGCGCTCGGCGCAACCGTCCAGCGTTGGCGTGTAGACCTCATGGCCGGCTTTGCGCAGTCGCTCGGCAACCGGCTTCCAGATCCAGCCACCTTGATAGGCACCGTGAATGAGGACGAACGTGGTCATGTGCAACACTCCAGGGTGAACGATCAAATCGCAGCTGCCGGGCTTGGCGAAGATCCAGCGCAGAGGCAGCATCCTTGCACAATAAGGCCGTCGTCAACGCCCATCTTGGCACCGTAAGCTGAAACATCCCGGCAGCGAAAGGGTCAGCATAGAGGAGCGGCAGCAGGGGGCATCTGGCCACCGGAGAATGCCCTGGGGCATGCCGCAAGCCCATACCCGCCATGTCCCCGGCTCTCCCATCTCGGCCAGCCACGCGCCATTCCAACTCTTGCCTCCCACCGCCATTCCTGGTCATAACAAGACTTGATTGCCAGGTCCGCCGAGCTGCCGCTTGGCTCGAACCCGACGCACAGCACCGCCCGAAGGAGCCTTCCCTTGACGAAATCGCGTATCGTCCTCATCGACCGCCATCCGGGCCGCAACAGCCAGACCATTGGTCTTGCCCGCGAGCTTGGCACCGATCCGGATCTCATCCACGAGCCGTCGGTCGGCGTGGTCGGCACCAAGGGCGACAGCCAGTGCTATCTCGGCGTCCTGTCCAAGGTCGATGCCATCCATGAGAAGCTCAAGAGCCGCATCGGCAAGGGTCCGGGCCAGCTCAAGCTGCGTCTCGTCCAGCCCGAGTACACCATCGCCACGTCCGACGGCATTCGCAACGGCACTCGCGAGATGCGTTACTCACTCATCGGGCGCGAGGTGACCAACGACGCGCTGTGCGAGCATCTGAGCGCCACCGGCCTTGCCGGCACCATTGCCGTGGTCGCCTGCGACAAGCCACCGGTCGGCACGCTGGCAGCGCTTCTCGAGCACAACCAGCCGGCCATCATCATGTCGGACGGACCCATCCACCCCGGTCACGATCCCAAGACCGGCGAGACCATCGATCTGGTCAGCGCATATCAGGTCGCCGGCCACCCCGACGCCGCCTATCGCCACCACATCGCCTGCCATGCCTGCCCTGGCTATGGCAGCTGCGGCGGCATGTTCACCTACAACACCATGCAGACCTTCATCGGCGTCGTTGGCATGCAGCCCTTGCACATGGTGGCGCCGCCCTCCGATGATCCGCGCCGCGTCAATGAGTTTGCCGTCGAACTGGTGGACTATCTCGCGCGCATGATCGAGAAGGGCCTGAAGCCGCGTGACATCGTCGGTCGCGACTCGCTGCGCAACGCCGTCATTGTCGCCATGGCCATCGGCGGCTCGACCAACGTCACGCTGCATGCGCCGGAGATTGCCCGCGCCGCCGGCTATGCCGACTTCTGGAAGGAGATCATGACGCCGGAGGAGTTCAATCACCTCTCGCAGCACGTCGTCCCAGTGCTCACCGACGCCCGCCCCTACGGCAAGTACTCGATGGTCGACATCGACAAGGTCGGCGGCGTGCAGGTGATTGTCCGCGAGTTGCTGGAGGCCGGCCTGCTCAACGGCGATGTGATGACTTGCACCAGCGAAACGCTGACCCAGCAGGTCAAGCGGCTCGGCGCCAAAAGCGCCGATGGCAAGGTCGTCTATCCCGTCGCCAAGCCCTACAAACCGACCGGCGGCCTGCGCGTGCTCGGCGGCAACCTGTCGCCGGATTTCTCGGCAATCCTGAAGCTCGCCGGCGTCGAAGGTGGTCTCGAGAACAACATCTTCCGTGGCAAGGCCTGCGTGTTCGAGGGCGAGCAGGGCCTGCTCAATGCTCTCGACAAGACCCCCGATCGTTTCCAGAACAACGACATGGTCATCGTCCGCTATGACGGCCCGAGCGGCGCGCCCGGAATGCCGGAAATGCTCGACCCGACTTCCCGCATCACCACGCTCTGTCGCGAGCGTGGCATCACCGTCGGACTGATGACGGACGCGCGCTTCTCCGGCGGCTCCGTCGGCCTCGTCATCGGCCACGTCGGCCCGGAAGCCGCCTTGGGCGGACCCATCGCCTTCATCGAGGACGGCGACGAGGTCATCGCCGACCTGAACACGAACGAGCTCAACTGCCCGGCCCTGAAGGACCCAGCCATCCTGAAGAAGCGCAAGGCGGCCTGGGACAAGGCGGTTGCCGACAACGGCGGCGTCCACCCCAATTGCGGCATCGCCGACACGCGGCTGCTGCAGCGCGCCCGGCACACCTCTGTTCCGGCCACCCGCGGTGGCGGCATGCATCCCAACCGCGAGGTCTGGGTCCGCGAGCCGCGCCAGGCCGAGCGCACCGGCTTCGTGCCCAGCAACAAGTACCGGCCGGAGGCCAAGAAGGCCTTCTGAGCGAACCGTCCGCCGGTTGCACCGCGACAGGCGGCGGCAACCGGCGACGGTCGCGAACACGCGCCGGCGGCAGGCGTGCGCCGCACCGTCAATGGCCACAGCTATTTTGGCTCTGAGGGCCACGCATGAGTGCATGTAGCCTGCACCCAACCCGGATGGAGGTCGCCATGAAGATTTCCGTAGCAACGACCATCGCCGCCCCCATCGAGGCGGTCTGGCGCGCCTGGACCACGCCCGAGGACATCAAGCAGTGGAATGCCGCGTCCGATGATTGGCACACCACCGCCGCGTCGGTGGACTTGCGCGTCGGCGGCGCCTTTTCATCCCGCATGGAAGCCAAGGACGGCAGCGCCGGCTTCGACTTTGCCGGCACCTATACGCGGATCGTGCCGCATCAGCTGATCGAGTGCGCGTTCGGCGATCGCGTGCTGCTGGTCGAGTTTGCTGCCGGCTGCAACGGCGTCACCGTCCGCGAGACCTTCGACGCCGAAGATCAGCACCCCGTCGACCTGCAGCGTCAGGGTTGGCGGGCGATCCTGAACAACTTCGCCCGCCACGTTGAAGGGCTAAGCGGCCGCGGTGGACAGGGCAAGGCGTAGGCGTGGCGGACGGGTGGGAGTGGTGGGAGATGACCACAAAAGGTCGGGGGCGAATGGTCGAAGCGTCAGAACGCAATCGATGGCAAAGCGCAGCGCCGCGTTTGACATCGGGCGCGTCGTGGCCGCTCTCTCCTCTAGGGCCCACCGACTACATACGCTCAATCGCCACGAGTGCGGGAGTTTGGCCCTGAAGGGGCCGCGGAATGTTGCTGCGGGTGGAGCGCAGCGAAACCCGTAGAACGACGTCACTCATTCCACGGAGGCCCGGAGGGGCGACGGAGTTCCGATGCATTGCACACCCGCCCCATGCCGTCGAGCACGAGTGCGGGAGTTTGGCCCCGAAGGGGCCGCGGAATGTAGCTGCGGGTGGAGCGCAGCGAAACCCGTAGAAGGACGTCACTCATTCCACGGAGCCCCGGAGGGGCGACGGAGTTCCGATGCCTTGTACACCCGCCCCATGCCGTCGAGTTCGATGAGAGATACGTGTTCGATTGATCGGTACGTCGACCGAAATCCTCCGCCCCTCCGGGGCGGATGCGAGTGAAATCGACTTTCCCACGGGTAAAGCGCCGCTGCGCTTTACCCGTGGCTACAACCTACGGCCCCTCCGGGGCCGAATTATCGGGTTGGGTCCGCACCGCAAACTTTGGCCCGCGTCGCAGAGCCGCCGCGATCAAGTCGCCCCGATCTACGGATGATCGTCAAAAGGCGGCCGCTTGGCGCGCCACGGCAACACTTGGGCCGGGCCATGGCAATTGACGATGGACGCTATCCGGGGTCAAGTTGCCTGACTGTCGGTGTGCCAAGGTTGGTCCGGCGTGGACGCGATTGACCCTCAAGAGACATTGATAACTCAGCGATCGACCATTGATTTCGGGTCCGCTGCTGGGCAAAACTGACAGTGCCGCGACCCCGTCCATGATGCCGGCACCAACTCAATTTGAATCAGCCAAAGTTGCGAACTCTTGCAATGCAGCCTGGACCAGCGGCATGAACTCGCGGCCACCGCCATGGCCAGCATCGTCGAGAATATGGAGCCGGCTGGTCGTCCAGTGCTGCGACAAGCGCCAAGCCGTCTCCAACGGCCCGCTGACATCGAAGCGTC
>JBJXDZ010000065.1:0-2753 GCA_046154645.1 Hyphomicrobiaceae bacterium | reverse complement strand
GCACTCGGGAGGCGGCGCTAACCCGCCTCCCCTTCTCGATCTCATCGCGCCCGCATCGGAGCCTGCCATGACGACTGACGAAATCTCGCCAGCTCAAGGCGGCGCCGCGACACCGCCCACGCACGTCGACTTGCAGCGCGAGTTCGCTGAAACCGGTCTCAATGCCGTTCTCGAACAACTCGATCGGGAGCTGATCGGGCTGCGCCCGGTCAAAGCCAGGATCCGGGAGATCGCCGCCTTGCTTCTCGTGGATCGGGTCCGCCGACGCTTCGGGCTCGGCTCCGAGCCGCCGACACTGCACATGAGCTTCACCGGCAATCCCGGCACCGGTAAAACCACCGTGGCCCTGCGCATGTCGCAGATCCTGCACAAGCTGGGGTTCGTGCGGAAGGGGCACCTAGTCTCGGTTACCCGTGACGATCTCGTCGGCCAGTACATCGGTCACACCGCGCCCAAGACCCGGGAGATCCTCAAGAAAGCGATGGGCGGCGTGTTGTTTATCGACGAGGCCTACTACCTCTACCGCCCCGACAATGAGCGCGACTACGGCCAGGAGGCGATCGAGATCCTGCTGCAGGTGATGGAGAACCAGCGCGACGATCTGGTCGTCATTCTCGCCGGCTACGGCGACCGGATGGACAAGTTCTACCAGTCGAACCCGGGCTTTCGCTCGCGCGTCGCCCAGCACATCGATTTTCCTGACTATTCCAACGACGAGCTTCTGCGGATTGCCGAATTGATGCTCGACGGCCAACAGTTCGACTTGAGCACGGCCGCGCGCGAGGCTCTGGTCGCCTATATCGAGGCCCGCAAGAACCAGCCGCTGTTCGCCAACGCGCGATCGATCCGCAATGCCCTCGATCGCGCCCGATTGCGGCAAGCCAGTCGAATATTCAGTTCGCCAACGCCGGTGCCGGTTTCATCGTTATCGACGATCGAAGCAGCCGACATCTTCGCCAGCCGCGTCTTCAGCGGTGGTCTCGACCATCCGAAGGAGCAAACTCAATGAGCCCCCCCTTGTCCCACATCAAGATCGCACCCTCGATCCTGTCGGCTGACTTTGCAGCGCTCGGCGCCGAGATCGCAGCAGTTGAAGCGCAGGGCGCCGATTGGATTCATGTCGATCCCATGGATGGCCACTTCGTGCCGAATCTCACGATTGGTCCCAACGTCGTCGCGGCCATCCGGCCGCATGTGAAGACGTTCATGGATGTCCATCTTATGATCGCTCCCGCCGATCCCTACATCGAGGCCTTCGCCAAGGCTGGTTCGGATATGATTACTGTCCATGCCGAAGCCGGGCCGCATCTGCATCGCACGCTGCAGTCGATCCGCGGCTACGGCCGGAAGGCCGGGGTGGCGCTCAACATGACCACGCCGCTTTCGGTCATCGAGCACATCCTGGACGACGTCGACCTAGTGCTGGTGATGACCATCAACCCGGGCTTCGGTGGCCAGAAATTCACTCACTCGATGGTCGATAAGGTGCGTCAAACCCGCGCAATGCTCGCCAAGCGGCCGATCCATGTCGAGGTCGACGGCGGCATTGATCCGACGACTGCACCACTCGTCGCAGCGGCCGGGGCCGATGTGCTGGTTGCCGGTTCGGCGGTTTTCAAGGGCGGATCGGTCGCCAACCCGGAAATCTATGGAGCCAACATCCGCGCCATCCGCGAGGCGGCGCAGTCGGCAGCAAACGCCGTATCATGAGTGCGCCGGCCAAGCTCGAAGCCCTGATATTCGACGTCGATGGCACACTGGCGGAAACCGAGGAATTGCACCGCGCCGCCTTCAACGAGACTTTCGCCGCAGCCGGGCTCGACTGGCATTGGGACCAGCGCCTCTACGGCGTGCTGCTATCGACGACAGGCGGCAAGGAGCGCATGACGCGCTATGTAACCGAGTGCCTCGGCCGGACGCCGGCGCAATTGCCGCCAGGCCACACGATTGCATCGCTGCACGCGGCCAAGACCGCCGTTTTCGCCCGCCTGCTGACCGCCGGCAAGATCGACTTGCGCCTGGGCGTTCGCCAGTTGCTTCGGCAAGCGCGCAGTTCCGGCTTGCGTTTGGCGATTGCCACCACGACCAGCCGCGCCAATGTCGACGCTCTGCTCCGGGCCACCCTTGGGGCTGAGGCCAATGGCATATTCGATGTGATCGTCGCCGGCGACGAAGCAGCCCGCAAGAAACCGGCACCTGACGTCTATCTCGAAGCCTTGTCCCGCCTTCGCCTTGCGGCCGACGCATGCCTTGCGATCGAGGACAGCAACAATGGCCTCGCCGCGGCCCTTTCGGCTGACCTAGCGGTCCTAATGACGGCGAGCCGTTACACGGCCGGCGAGACTTTCACCGGCGCGCTGAAGGTCGTTGCCAGCCTTGACGATCTGGCGCCGTCACGCTGCGACCGAGACGCGCGGTCGACACCATCGGGGCACGAACTGCTGGCGGCGATCCAAAGCCTTCATGCCGCAAGGGGACACGATGCCGATCGTCACCGTCGACCGGCGCCCTAGGAAATTGAAAGTCGGCCTCACGCACACGCCGGCTGCCAAAAACGCGCCCGGTTCATAGTGCCGCACCTAACAATCCAATGCACGCTGGGATAGGTAGTAGTGCAAGACGTCAAGTTCCACTGCGAGGCGAACAATGCCGACTGGCGACGAGTGGCTTGCACATTTTCCCGCGTTGACGCGCCTGCAGGACCAGACTCTCAAAAGCCTCCAGGCCGCGAGCAGGATCGTCGAGATGCCAGC
>JBJXDZ010000064.1:0-130827 GCA_046154645.1 Hyphomicrobiaceae bacterium | reverse complement strand
TGACCCAAACCGGTCCTAGCAGAAGCAGTGCGAACAAAGCACGATCCTGTGACCAGCCCCATGTTGCTCGACGACAAAAGAGCGAAGAAAAGATTTGTGCACCCGCACACATCCCCAAAAAAAGACTCTGAGTTGACTTAATTATGGCGCCCCTTCGTCTTGCCTCGAACCGCAGTCGACGGAGGCGTAAGAAAAGCGTCGAACCGTTCCTTCACTATCGCGTAACATTCACAGGACGCCTCTTCGAGTCCCGGTCGATCCATCACCTGAATTGTTCCGCGTCGGTAACTGATAAGACCATCTGCCTGCATTGATTGCGCAGCCAGGGTTACTGATTTCCGATTGGCTCCTAAAATGTTGGCGAGAAATTCATGAGTATACGTTAGGTATTCGCCCTCCGCACGATCATGCATCATGAGAAGCCATCGGCACATTCTTTCCGTCGTGGAATGCAAGGCATTGCATGCGACCGTCTGCTGAACTTGGGACAGCAGTGTTTCGGAGTAGCTGACAAAAAGATTGCGAGCGTGTGCATTGTTGTCAAATTCTGATTGAAGAACTGTGATCGGGCATCGGACCAAAGAACCCTTCAGCTGCACAATGCATCGATTGAAAGACACGCGGCTGTACATAGCCGAAAACAGACCGTACGCACCTTCCCGCCCAATATTAGCCGTCTCTATCGCTGAGCCATTCTCCAATACGGTCAACAATGAGAGAACGCAGCCCTGGGGAAAGTAGGCGTGTCTGAGGGTGGCGCCAGCGTCGCAGACGATGGCATCAAGCTCGAGATCGACACGTTCGAGGTGCCGCTCGATGCGCTTGCGACTAGCTACCTCCAGCGCGCCAAGCAGCTGATTGTGATGCGTGGCTTCCCCTTGAGCAATTGGCATGTGCGTTCTCCTGAATCGCTGTCTGAGGTGACCACTCTTGCTGCTACGTGGTGCATACCACAGACAGGGTTGTCGACAGTGTGCAAGCCTCGACGGCGTGGGGCGACGGAAATGGGCTCTGCCGGAAATCGTTAAAGAGAGCCCTGCGATGCATGAATTTTTCATCGACGATGCGGGCGAGCTCAAGCGGTTGTCACGATATGACTTGGAGGACGCGAAGCTTGCCGACAACCTTGTTCAGAATATCGGATTCATCTCGGTCCGAGTCAAAGCGAGTTCTATCGAATTGCGGTTGCGGCCGAAGGTGGTGACGGTCGAAGCTCTGATCGGCTTGATGTACTGGCTAGCCGACACCCGTCCCACCCGGGTGATACTTACGGTATGGGTAGACAACGCGTGGCGTCCCGCAATCGCTTCCAGCCGCGAATGGCGGGCAGGGCGGATTTGCGAGCTAATCAAGACCGCCGAGGAAAACGCCGCAGCGAGTGAGCTCCATGACTACCTTTCCGTACGCGGTCCAACAGCAGCCATCGAATGGCCCCCTCTGCTGGATCAACGGCAGGGGGGGGGCGATTGCCATCGGCACATGTTGCAGAAATACACGGCGAATGATGACTGATTCCGCCCGCCACGTCTCTTGTGGCCCACTTGAGGAGTGGCGTCGCCGCGCCCGACAGTCGGCTAACCAGTCGCGCAGAGCACTCGATGGGGCGTGATACTGACGGCCCGCCCCCGCTTGTTCTATTGCCTACAGCTTCGCCAACCCCACACTGAGGCGATCGAGCAGACGCATGAGCAGGAAGCTCTCCTCCAGCGAGAACTCGGCCAGCGCCGCGGCATAGAAGCTCTGAATGCTCGGCAGCAGCTCTTTCCATGTGCGCACGCCTCTCGTCGTCAGGCGCACATGGCGCAAGCGCCCGTCGCCACCGTCATTCACTTTGACTCGCTCGACGAGGTCTTGCGCCTCCAGCCGGTCCAGGATGGCCGTCAGGCTCTGCCGGCTTACCATCAGATAATCCATCAGTTCCTTGACGGATAATCCGCGCGCCTCCGCCTGCGGCCGTGACAGCGCACCGAGCACGGCCCACTGCTGTGTCGTGACGCCGAAGTCAATCACGGCACTCGTGCCGGCCTTGTGCATAAGATTGGACGCCTGATACAGGCGGAAAAAAAGACGGTTGGCGACATCGAAGCCATCGTCCTCCGTCTTGACCTTCGTCTCGGCGCGCTGCCGGCTCATGACATATTCCATCAAGTAGTTGACACATCCGAAATTGCATCATATAGATGATACATCTCGAACGCCAGACCCGATCAACGTAGTCACGGAGCAAACGACATGCGTGGCCTCGAAGGAAAGACAGTCCTCGTTACCGGCGGCGGCGGCGGTATCGGTGGCGCAACGTGCCGGCGGTTCGCCGCTGCAGGCGCGAAGGTTGCGGTGCTGGACCTCAACCTCGATGCAGCGAAGGTGACGGCCCGGGCCATTGACGCCGCGGGCGGTCGCGCGGTGGCTATCAAGTGCGACATCACGCGTCGCGAGGATGTCGATGCGGCGATCGCCAAAGCGACAGCCGATCTCGGTCCCGTCGCCGTGCTCGTCAACAATGCCGGCTGGGATGTGTTCAAGCCGTTCACGAAGACGACTGCCGATGAATGGCAGCGCCTGATCGCCATCAACCTGATCGGTGCGCTCAACATGCATCACGCGGTGCTGCCCGGAATGGTCGAGCGGCGGCGCGGCCGCATCGTCAACATCGCCTCGGACGCCGCGCGTGTCGGGTCTTCCGGGGAAGCCGTCTACGCGGCCTGCAAGGGCGGCCTCGTCGCCTTCTCCAAGACCATCGCGCGCGAGCATTCGCGCCACGGCATCACGGTCAACGTCGTCTGCCCCGGCCCGACCGACACGGCACTCTTTGCCGACTACAAGCAGGGCGCGGGCGATCCCGCCAAACTCGAGGATGCGTTCCGTCGCTCGATCCCGCTCGGCCGCATCGGCCAGCCGGACGACCTGCCGGGCGCCATCCTCTTCTTCGCCAGCGACGACGCCAGCTACATCACCGGCCAGGTGCTGAGCGTGTCCGGCGGCCTCACCATGGTCGGCTAAGCCGGCTTCTCGCAATTGAAAACACGGGAGCGCAAATTGGAATTCAAGGACATCCTCTTCGAGGTGCGCAACGGCGTCGCCTGGATCATCATCAATCGTCCCGACAAGATGAATGCGTTTCGCGGCACGACTTGCGACGAGCTGATCCGCGCCTTCAACAAGGCCGGCTACGACAAGTCCATCGGCGCCATCGTGCTGACAGGTGCCGGTGACCGCACCTTCTGCACGGGCGGCGACCAGTCGGCGCACGACGGCAACTATGATGGCCGCGGCACCATCGGCCTGCCGATGGAAGAGCTGCACACCGTGATCCGCGACGTGCCAAAGCCGGTCATTGCCCGCGTGCAGGGTTTCGCCATCGGCGGCGGCAACGTGCTGGCCACGATCTGCGATCTCACGATCTGCTCGGAGAAGGCGATCTTCGGTCAGGTCGGCCCCAAGATGGGCTCCGTCGATCCGGGCTACGGCACGGCGTACTTGGCGCGCATCGTCGGCGAGAAGAAGGCGCGCGAGATGTGGTACATGTGCCGCCGCTACTCGGGTGCGGAGGCGGTGAGCATGGGCCTTGCCAATGTCTGCGTGCCGCACGACCAGCTCGACGCCGAGGTACAGAAGTGGGGCGAGGAATTGTGCGAGCGCAGCCCTACGGCCCTCGCCATCGCCAAGCGCTCGTTCAACATGGACACTGCGCATCAGGCGGGCATCGCCGGCATGGGCATGTACGCGCTCAAGCTCTACTACGACACCGAGGAGTCGCGTGAGGGCGTCAATGCGCTCAAGGAAAAGCGCAAGCCCGAGTTCCGCAAGTACGCGAAGTGATGAGGCGGCGAGTCAGATAGCCACCCCACGGCCGGCGACCGGCGCACGACATCCGCCGACTATGCCCCCGCATTCTGTCTCTTAGAAGGTTCGACGTCATGCAGGACAAGGCACCTTCAACAAGTGACAAGGCGGTCCGCTTCTCGTGGGAGGACGCCTTCTTCCTTGATGACCAACTCTCGGACGAAGAGCGTGCGATCCGCGATACGGCGCGCGCCTATGCGCAGGAAAAGCTGCTGCCGCGCATCAACGAGGCCTACCTCGAAGAAAAGACCGATCGAGAGATCTTCAACGAGATGGGGCAACTCGGGCTGCTCGGGGTGACGATCCCCGACACGTACGGCTGCGCGGGTGCCAACTACGTGTCGTATGGACTCGTCGCGCGGGAGATCGAGCGGGTGGACTCGGGCTACCGTTCCATGAATTCGGTGCAGTCCTCGCTCGTGATGTATCCGATCTACGCCTACGGCTCGGAAGAGCAGCGCTTGCGTTACCTGCCCAAGCTCGCCACGGGCGAATGGGTCGGCTGCTTCGGCCTGACCGAGCCCGACGCCGGCTCCGATCCTGGCGGCATGAAGACGCGCGCCGAGAAGGTTGCTGACGGCTACCGGTTGACTGGCACCAAAATGTGGATCTCCAACGCTCCGATCGCCGACGTCTTCGTGATCTGGGCGAAGAGCGAGGCGCACGGCGGCGGCATCCGCGGCTTCGTCCTCGAGAAGGGCATGAAGGGTCTCTCCGCCCCGAAGCTCGGCGGCAAGCTCTCACTTCGGGCCTCAATTACGGGCGAAGTCGTGATGGACGGGGTCGTGGTGCCGGAGTCGGCGCTGCTGCCGAACACGCAGGGCCTAGCGGGTCCCTTCGGCTGCCTCAATCGTGCACGCTACGGCATCTCGTGGGGCGCCATGGGCGCGGCCGAGGACTGCTTCCACCGCGCGCGCCAGTATACGCTCGATCGCAAGCAGTTCGGCCGACCACTCGCCCAAACACAGCTTGTGCAGAAAAAGCTCGCCGACATGCAGACGGAGATCTCGCTCGGCCTGCAAGGCTCGCTACGCGTCGGTCGGCTGATGGACGAGGGCCGGTTTGCGCCCGAGATGATCTCACTCATGAAGCGCAACAACTGCGGCAAGGCCCTCGACATCGCGCGGACGAGCCGCGACATGCACGGCGGCAACGGCATCCAGATCGAATATCACGTGATGCGACACGCCGCGAACCTCGAGACCGTCAACACCTACGAGGGGACGCACGACGTCCATGCGCTGATCCTGGGACGCGCCATCACGGGGCTGCAGGCGTTTTTTTTAATTTGCGCCTTCGGATGCCCACTGCGCATCCGGCGCGTGGATACGGCGAGGCTGGAGTACGCCCATGCAAACATTGTCGGAGCTGTTGCGATCGCAAGCGCGCCATTTCGGCGGGAAGACGTTTCTCGTCTTTGCCGACAAAAGCTGGACCTATGCCGCGTACGTCGATCAGGTCGAAAAGCTGGCGCGCGTACTGGTAGATCATGGCGTGACCAAGGGGCAGCCGGTCTGTTTGTATCTGCCGAGCCGGCCCGAATTGGCGTTCGCCTATCACGCCTGCCAACTGATCGGTGCCATCGCGACGCCGATGAGCGCCATGTACCGCTCGGCCGAGATCACCAAAATCGTGACGCGAACGGGCGCCCGCGTCCTGATCACCGACACCGAGCGTGCGCCGCATGTTCGCGGTGTGCAGTCTGGGCTGGCCTCGCTGCAACATGTGCTGGTGTTCGGCGGCGATGATCGGGCGGCGCCGCTCGAGGGCCTGCTCAGTCTCGCCACTGCCGATCTTCCCGACGATGCCGTAGGGCCGGAGGACGTCGGCGCCCTCTTCTTCACCTCGGGCACGACGGGTGAGCCGAAGGGCGCCATGCAGAGCCAGCGCAGCATCCTGGCTGGCGTTCGCGGCGGCGATGTCTACACAGCGTGCGCTTCCGGTCGAGAAGTGTTCCTGTGCGTGCTGCCGCTGTTCAACAACTTCGGCGCCACGGTTCTCTTGAATGGCGCGCTCTACAATGGCGGCACGCTCATTCTCCGCGAGCGGTGGGATCTCGACGCCGTGGTCGCCGACATCCGCCGCCACAAGGTCACGGTGTTTTTCGGCACCCCGACGATGTTCACGTTCCTGCTCAAAGGACACGAGGCCGGGAGGTACGATCTCTCATCACTTCGCCTGTGTCTTGCCGGCGGCGCTGTCCTCGTCCCCTCGCTCGTCGAGGAGTTCGAGAGGAAGTTTCGCGCACGTCTGATGAACATCTATGGCGCCACCGAGGTCTCCGGCTACGTCACGGCCGAGCCGCTGCATGGGCCGCGCATCCCCGGCTCGGTCGGATTGCCCATTGGCAGCACGACGATCGCTGTGCTCGACGACAATTGCCGCCCCGTAGCGCGTGGGCAAACCGGCGAGATCGCCATTGCCGGCGACACGGTCGGGCCCGGCTATTGGCGGGATGCCAAGGCCACTGAGAACGCCTTCCGCAATGGCGCCTGGCTCAGCGGCGACATCGGCTTCCTCGACGAGCACGATCACCTACACATCATCGACCGCAAGAAGGATGTTATCATTTCGGGTGGCTTCAACATCTATCCGCTCGAGGTCGAGGACGTGCTCCTGAAGCGCAACGATGTCGCGCTGTGCGCGCTCATCGGCGCCCCGGATGCCGAGAAGGGCGAGGTGCCCGTCGCCTATGTGGTCCCCGTCTCTGGTAAGTCACCGACTGCCGAGGAGTTGATCGCCTACTGCCGCGCAAACCTCGCCGCCTACAAGGCGCCCCGCCGCAATATGTTCAGGGACGCACTCCCTCTCGGGCCCACGGGCAAGATCCTGAAGACGGAGCTGCGGGATATGATCGCGAAGGAGTCGTCGGGCGCGTGAAGTCGGCCGACTTGGGAGCTTCAGGCGTTCGCGGATGCTGCTAAGTTCGAGTTAACCTGTAAGTTACATGAAGGTCGGCCGACATGCAATTTCATCTCAATGGTTTCAGGCCTGGCGATCCCGAGATCGCTGATGTCTCCGAGCGGACGCTGCCGCACGGTGATGCGCTGCCCGCGCAAACCGACGTCCTGATCGTCGGCTGCGGACCGGCCGGATTGACGCTGGCTGCGCAACTGGCGGCGTTTCCCGACATCCGCACCTGCATCGTCGAGCAGAAGGACGGACCGCTGCAGCTCGGCCAGGCCGACGGCGTAGCGTGTCGGACGATGGAGATGTTCCAGGCCTTCGGATTTCGCGAGCGGCTCGAGAAGGAGGCTTATTGGGTCAACGAGACGACCTTCTGGAAGGCGGACGACACCGACAAGACCCGCATCGTCCGCAACGGCCGCGTGCAGGATGTGGAGGATGGCCTCTCGGATTTCCCGCACGTCATTCTCAATCAGGCGCGCGTCCACGACTACTATCTGCAGGCGATGCGCAACTCCCCGAACCGGCTGGCGCCGCACTACGCCCGTCGCGTCGTCGCCCTGGAAATCGATCTTGGCGTTGGGACCGGTGGCGAGATGCCAGCACATCCGGTGACGGTCCGGCTGGAGCGCACCGACGCTTCCCACCAAGGCCAATCCGAGACGGTGAAGGCCCGCTTTGTCGTCGGCTGCGATGGGGCACGCAGCGCCGTGCGTCAGGCGCTTGGGCGCTCGCTCACTGGGGATTCGGCCAACCAGGCCTGGGGCGTGATGGACATCCTGGCTGTGACCGACTTCCCCGATATCCGCTGCAAGACGTTGATCCAGTCCGCGGACCAAGGCAACATTCTGATCATCCCCCGCGAAGGCGGCTACCTCGTGCGCATCTACGTCGAGATGGACAAGCTCGCCGCGAACGAACGCGTCGCCAGTCGCAACATGACGGCCGATCATCTGATTGCGGCGGCGCAGCGCATTTTGCGGCCCTACACGTTGGACGTGAAGGAGGTGGCGTGGTGGTCGGTCTACGAGATCGGCCAGCGTCTCTGCGACAAGTTCGACGATGTGCCGGCGGACCAGATGCCCGCGCGCCAGCCGAGGGTGTTCATCGCCGGCGATGCCTGTCACACCCACAGCCCGAAGGCCGGGCAGGGCATGAACGTCTCCATGCAGGACGCCTTCAATCTCGGCTGGAAGCTCGCCGCCGTCCTGCAAGAGAGAAGCTCGTCGAGTCTCCTCCAAACGTATTCGGCCGAACGACGAGCCATCGCGCAGGAACTGATCGATTTCGATCGCGAATGGGCGAGTTTGCTCAGCAAGTCGCGGCAGGCACCGGGGGCGGGTGGCACGGCTGCGGTCGACCCCGCCGAGATCCAGACTTACTTCGTCCGGCATGGCCGCTACACCGCTGGCACCGCGACCAAGTACAAGCACTCGCCGATCTGCGGCGCGCCGACCCACCAGCGTCTGGCCACGGGCTTCGTCGTCGGCACGCGCTTTCATTCCGCTCCGGTCATCCGGCTCGCCGATGCCAAGCCGATGCGGCTCGCCGACACCCTCACCGCGGATGGCCGCTGGCGCCTTTTCCTGTTTGCCGACCGAGGCGATCCGGCCACACCCGGCTCCCGCCTGCGCGCGGCCTGCGAGGCTCTCTTGCAGGCCGCGCAATCCCCCATCCGCCGGTACACGCCCGCTGACGCCGATATCGACGCCGTCGTCGATGTGCGCGCCATCGTCCAGCAAGAGTTTCGCAACGTCGACATCCAGTCGATGCCGGCCCTCCTGCTGCCGCGCAAAGGGCGCTACGGCCTGACGGACTACGAGAAGGTGTTCTGCCCCGACCTGAAGAGCGGCAACGACATTTTCGCCATGCGCGGCATCGATCGCGACGAGGGCTGCATCGTTATTGTGCGCCCCGATCAATATGTCGCGCATGTCTTGCCGCTCGACGCTCAAGCCGAACTGGCCGCTTTCTTCGACGGTTTCATGGTTGCGCCCCTGTCGAAAGTTTAGCCTTCGAATCAGGGAGTGGTTCCGTGCTAGCCCGTCGCGAGACGAACGAGCAACAGGGGACGTCATGGGAGATCTCTGGATTGCCGGCGGCGGATTGCTCGACACGCTGCATAGACTGCTGCCGGCGCTCGACCTCACGGCCGCGGCCGTATTCGCTCTGACCGGCGCGCTGGTCGCGTCGCGCAAGCAGATGGATATCGTCGGTTTCATGTGGCTCGGCGTCGTGACCGGCATCGGCGGCGGCACGGTCCGCGACCTTTTGCTGGGCGTGCCGGTATTCTGGGTTCGGGATGTGTCGCCGGTCGTCGCCTGCATCGTGGCAGCCATCCTCGCCTACTTTACGGCGCATCATGCACATTCACGCTACCGCTGGATCCTCTGGCTCGACGCTGTCGGGCTGGCGCTGGTCACCATCGCCGGCGCAGCAAAAGGCCTCGATGCGGGAACTGGCCCGATCGTCGCAGTCGTCATGGGCGTGGTGACCGCGGCCGTGGGTGGCATCATCCGCGACATTCTCGGACAAGAGCCGTCCATCATTTTGCGCCGCGAAATCTACGTTACGGCATCGCTGGCCGGCGCCGTTCTTTTCGTGGGGCTGTCCGGCGTCGGCGCGGGACGGATCGCAGCGGCACTGGTGGGCGGGATCACGGTGTTCGCCGTGCGCAGCTTGGCGCTGGTCTATGGCTGGACCCTTCCGACCTACCGGGCGCGAGCCGGAGGCGACGCCGAGGACCTGGAACAGCCGAACCGAAAAGTGTGATCACCCGATGGCGAGCGCCACGGGGGGCGGGGCAGGCCCCTGAACTGCGCTCCAGTTGAGAATCTCGCGACCTCATGGCCGCCCAGAAATTCGGCTATTCACTCAATAAGCAGACGAACGGCCTGCTCCCGTTCCACTCGGCACAAGCGACGCTATTGGCCCAACTCGACGTTCAGTGACCGAGGCGCGATGGGTCCTCGGTACCCATCGGCATGCGCCGGGGGCAGGCAAACCCGAGGATGATAAGTGCCAGCATTGCGGGAGGTCTGTTCTGGCCACGAACGATTGCCGGCGCTTGCCCTCGCGTCCCACGGGTCCGGCAGTACAGCCTCCGAAGCCGACCTTACGGCGCGGGAGTATCCCGCTCCTCATCCGGCCACAGCACATCGAGCGCGAAGGTGTGCGCCTCGAACGACGGCGCGGTGACGGCATCGGCGTCCTTGAACGTCGCCGCGATCAACCACTTGTCGCCCTGTAGCGCCAGCACCTCAAGCGTTTTTGCCAGCGGATCGACGTACCAGCAGTGCTTGACGCCAAACGTGGCGTAAATGGCGAGCTTGTCCGTGCGGTCGACCCGCTGTGTTGAAGGCGACAGGATCTCGCAAATCCAATCGGGTGCCGTCTCAATGTAGGCTGTGTCGGGCAATCGCGGCAGCCGCTCGCGGCGCCAACCGGCAATGTCAGGTACAATGACGTGCGGGTCGAGGTGTAGCTCCGGTTCGTCCAGGATGATCCAGCCGCCAGGACCGCCTCGCCCACGGTCGAACGGGCCGGACAGTTCGGCGCCGAGCATGCTCGATGCCCTGGCATATCGTGGCGCCGGCCGCGGATGCGCATGGAGCACGCCATAGAGGATCTCTCCGACCATGTTGGCGGGAAGCGCCTCGATGTCGGCATAGGTGGCAGGGCGTGGCTTCGTCAGTGTCACGGGGCATGGCTTTCGCGTCAGCGGCACTCCGGCAAACCCTATCACCGTTGGCCTGCAACGACCACTCACCTCACCGCCTTGAACTTTATCCGGACTTAACCCAATCTGTGGCCCCGAATACCCCGAGTTGCGGAGCCACCACGTTGATCGAGCCAACGACCACCACCATCGACATCAATGGCCACCCCTGCCGCGTTTGGACGAAAGGCAAGGGCCCAAAGCTCGGCTGGATCGCGGGCTTTGGCGGGTTGCCACGCTGGCTCCCCATGCTCGATAAACTCGCCGAAACGCGCACCGTGATCGCGCCGTCCCTCCCCGGTTTTCCCGGCGCCACCGGCCACACGCTGCTCGACAGCCATCTCGATTGGATCTGCGCGGTGCGCGAGATCGTCATCAAGGCGGGCCTTGAAGGCGCCGATCTCGCCGGCTCCTCGGTTGGCGCCTCGTTCGTGGCCGAGTTCGCGGCGATGTGGCCGCACAAGGTGAAGAAGCTTGTGATGATCGCGCCGTTCGGGCTTTACGACGACAACGAGCCGCCTGCCGATGTCTGGGCGCAACGCCCCGACGATATCGCCCCCCTGTTGTGCGCCGATGGCAAGACCTGGACCGACTTCAAGGTCATGCCGGCCGGCGCCAACTCCGTCGAGTGGCCGATCGAACAGATTCGCGCGTCAGAAGCAGCAGCTCGCGTGTTCTGGCCGCTCGGCAATACGCAGCTCATCAAGCGACTGCCGACCATCATCGCGCCGACGCTGCTCATCTGGGGCGAGAAGGATCGCGTCATGCCGCGCAGCTATGCCGCCAAAATCGCCAAGGCCATCAAGGGTCCGTCGGAGCTTAAGGTCATCGCCGCTGCAGGCCACCTGGCCGAACTCGATCAACCCGACGCCGTCGCCAAGGCCATTTTGGATTGGTGCAGGTAAGGGACAAGGAACCAGAACCGACGGACCAGGAAAGCCTGAGCCTCGTTCTTTTCCTGGTGCCTGATTCCCATTCCCTTATCCTACTCGGAGGTGAAACCCATGCAACTCGATGACGACAGCCAAGCCTTTCTCGACCTGATCAAGAAGCTCGGCCGTCCCCCGATCAACTCCTTGCCGCCCATGCAGGCGAAGGAAGTTTTCCGGCGCGGCCGCATGGTGACGCAGCCGGATCTGCCGCAGGTCGATCGCGTCAAGGAACACGAGGCGCCGGGGCCACATGGTCCGGTGCCGGTGCGCGTCTATCGTGGTGCGGGCACGGCGGACATGGGGCCATTGCCGGTGCATGTCTACTATCACGGCGGCGGCTGGGTGCTGGGCGACCTCGACAGCCACGACTGGGTGTGCCGCCGCATTGCCAACGCCGCGCAATGCGCCGTGGTCTCGGTCGATTATCGCATGGCTCCCGAGCATATTTTCCCGGCGGCCTATGACGACTCACTCGCGGCCGTGCATTGGGTCGTGAAGAACGCGGCGATCTTGAAGGTCGATGCCAGTCGCATGTCGGTCGGCGGTGACAGCGCTGGCGGCAATCTAGCGGCCGCCGTGGCAATCGGGCTGCGCGATGCCGGTGGCCCGGTGAAGCTCAAGGCCCAAATCCTGGTCTACCCGGCCGTCGATCTGGCCATGACCGGCGACTACTATGGTCGCTTCACCAAAGACCTGATCCTGACCGACGAAACGATGAAGTGGTTCATCGATCTCTACATCCCGAAGGTGGAGCAGCGGAAGGACTGGCGGGCGTCACCGCTGCATGCGTCGAGCCTCAAGGGACTTCCCCCCGCATTGGTGCTACTCGCCGGCTTCGACCCGCTCTGCGCGGAGGGCGAAGCCTATTCGGCGCGCCTCAAGAAAGACGGCGTCGAAGTCAAGAATGCCATGTACCCGGGCCAGATCCACGGCTTCCTGTCGAACGGCAAGCTGCTGCCCAAGGCCAACAACGCCATCGACGACATCGCGGCAGCACTCAAGGTTTGGTTCTGACATGACCACCATCGACACCGAAGCCGCAACCAAACGGCTCATGCGTTTCCTCGCCGTTGAGGGCATCACCGGTCAGGAAAAGAAGATCGGCCTCGAAATCATGGCGGCACTGAAAGAGGCCGGCGTGCCGGCGAAAGCCATGCGCCTCGATGATGCCAACACGCGCATTCCGCTGCCGACCGAGACCGGCAACCTCATCGTCCAGATTCCAGGGCGTGGGGCGCTCGATAACGCTGAACCGCTGCTGTTCATGACGCACATGGACACGGTGCCGCTGTGCGCCGGCGCCAAACCCAAGCGGCAGGGTCGCAAAATCGTCAACGACGCCAAGACGGCGCTCGGCGGCGACAACCGCGTCGGCTGTGCGACGCTGGTCACGCTGGCGGCGGAACTGGCACGCCAGAAGCTCGATCATCCCCCGCTGACACTGCTCTTCTGCGTGCGCGAGGAAAGCGGCCTGTGGGGCGCCCGCCACGTTAAGCTCGAAGATCTCGGCCCCGTCAAGATGTGCTTCAACTACGATGGCAGTATCCCCCACGGCGTGACTGTCGGCGCTGTCGGTGCCGATCGCTGGGAGTGCGAGATTTTCGGGCGGGCCTCGCATGCGGGCGTCGCCCCCGAGCGCGGCATCTCCTCGACCATGATCCTGTCGCTGGCGCTGGCCGAGGTGCAGGCGGGGGGCTGGTTCGGCAAGGTGGTGAAAGGCGACAAGCATGGCACCAGCAATGTCGGACCCGTCACCGGTGGACCCGGCAGGCCGGCAGGCGACGCTACCAACGTCGTCACCGATTACGTACATGTGCGCGGTGAATGCCGCAGCCACGATGCCAAGTTCTTCAAGGAGATCACCGCCGCCTACAAGCAGGCCTTTACCAATGCCGCAGCCAAGGTGGTCAACTCCGAGGGCAAGGCCGGCAAGGTGAAGTTCACGGCGCACACCGACTACCATCCCTTCCGCCAGAAGGAGACGTTGCCCGTGGTCAAACGCGCTATCGCAGCGGTGGAAGCCTGCGGCATGACGCCAACGGTGCGCAGCGCCAACGGCGGTCTCGACGCCAACTGGATGGTGCGCCACGGTGTGCCCACGGTGACCTTCGGTGCCGGTCAGCACGAGGCCCACACCATCGACGAGTGGATCAACCTGGACGAGTTCGACAACGCCTGTGCGCTGGCCATTGAACTCGCCACTATGCGCTGAGGTTGCACAAAACGACCTGGGGCCCGATCCGACAGGATCGAGCCTCAGGTGGTGAAAGCTCAGGGATGGCTTCGCTCAGTCGGCGGCAGCGCGCAGTCCGGTCGCGTTGATGATGGTCGGCGCTTGTGCAGGACCCGTCGCCGTCACCGGCTTGCGCTTCGGCGCCGTTGCGGTTGCAATCGGTGCCGCCGGCTTCTTGTTGCGCGCCATATCCGCTTCGATCGCCGCTCGAATGACGTCATCCGGATCCATAGGCTTGGCATTGGCTGCCGGTTGCACCTGTGGCCGCGTTGTGGCGGCGACCGCTACCGGCTTCACGGCGGCGGGAGCCACCGCGTTGGCATCCTGGACCAGCGCCTCGGCCGGATCCGCCACCGCTGCCGGCGCCGGCTGGCCCACATCGTCGCTGAAATTGCCACGGATCAGCTTGGCCTCGTCGTGCTTGCCTTGCAGACCGAGCACCAGCGCGAGGTTCTGGCGCACGCGCGGATCTTCCTGGCCCGTTTGCGACGCCTGGCGCAGCAACTGCTCCGCCTTTTCGGCCTGGCCGTCCATGGTGTAGGCCATGGCCAGATTGTTCATCACCGAGGTCTGCGCCGGGGCCAGCTCACGCGCCCGCTCGAAGTAGCCGATGGCGCCCTTGAAGTCGTTCTGCTTGGCGAGCACCGTGCCGCGCGCCGAGATCACGCGCCAGTCGGGCTTGGCCGGGTCATCGGCCCGTTCCAGCATCTTGGCGGCGACATTGACCTGTCCGGCGTCGAGAGCGAGGCGGCCATATTCCGACAGGAACTCGCGATTCTCGGAGGCGAACATGTAGGTGTTCTGCAGCACGCCGAGTGCTTCCTGCTTGCGGCCAAGCGCTTTCAGGTTGCGCGCGTAGTTCAGCGCCGCCTTGGCATCGCGGGGGTTCTTGGCATTTTCCTTGGCCCAGTACTCGACGGCTTTCTCAAGCTCGTTGCTGGGGCGCGACATCTGCGCCAAGGCCTCGGGCGGCTTCTCGTTGGTGCCACCGAGGCCAAGCTCCAGGCTCTGCGCGCAGGCGCCGAGCATCAGCGCGCTGGCAAGGACGGCGGCTCGGCCAACAACGGCCACGGCGGGCCGGACGGACGGTAGCGAGGGAAGATTGCGCATACAGCATTCCTTCAGGGTTCGCGCCAACGGACTGCGGACCTGTAAACGCGGCACTTGCTGAAGGAGAGTGTGCGCGACAGCCGTCAATAAAGGCTTAAATCCCGCCTCGAAATGAAGCGGCAGCCAATAGGCGGGTGTCTCAGCCGTGCAGGGCTGTCGCGCAGGCGTGGCGAGGGTGAGCCGATATCAGGATGCGCTCGGCGTCGATTGCGGCAGCTTTCTCTTGTGGAAGGGCTTCGCTGCACCTGGACCGCCGGTGCGCTCCTTGCCGGGCTTGCGGTCCCACTTCGGCTTGTCGCCGGCAAAGGCGCGCGGCTTGTCTTGAGAGGCCTTGCGCAATTCGCGGGCTTCGCGAGTGGCGGCGGCTTGGCTGTCGGAACGAGCGACGCGGTCCTTCCGATCCCAACGGGGCTTGGCGGCAAAGGGGCGGGCACCTTCGGGCTTCACGGCCTGCGCATCGCGCTGGGGACGCGGTCCGGCATCGGCGGCGTCGGCTCCGTTGCTGCGCTCGCCCGCTTGCCACTTCGGTTTGCCGTGAAAGGGCCGGTCACCATCGGGCTTCGGGGCAAAGCGCGTGCGCGGCGAGGTGCCGGCGGTTGCGCCATCGGTGGAGGTGCTGCGATCGCGGCGCTCCCACTTCGGTTTGCCATTGAAGGGACGCTCGCCATGGGGCTTCGGCTTGTCGAAATGGCGCGCAGGCCGTGCCTCGGCCTTGTCGCCCGCAGTCTCGACGCGATCCTTGCGTTCCCACTTCGGTTTGGCCGCAAACGGACGGTCGCCCTCAGGCTTCGGCTTGTCGAAATGACGCGCTTGTCGTGCCTCGGCCTTGTCGCCTGAGGCTTCGACGCGGTCCTTGCGCTCCCATTTCGGCTTGGCCGCGAACGGACGGTCGCCCTCGGGCTTCGGCTTGTCGAAATGACGCGCTGGTCGTGCCTCGGCCTTGTCGCCCGAGGTCTCGACGCGGTCCTTGCGCTCCCATTTCGGCTTGGCCGCAAACGGGCGGTCACCGTCGGGCTTCGCCGATCGCTCACTGGGCTGCCACTTCGGCTTGCCCGCGAATGGACGCGCGCTCTCGGATTTGGCCCCATGCTGGGGCTCGCGAGGCGGCGCGTCGTTACGCGGCTTGCGCTCCCACGTCGGCTTGGTTTCGAGCGCTGGAGCGGTGTCCGGCTTGGCTGCGGTCGGCACTTCTGCGGCTGCGGCCGGTGCCGTCGTCATCTCGGGGACCGGCAGGATCGGGGGTGGGGTTGCCGCCTCGACAGGGTGAGCCGCCAGCGTTTCCGCCGGGGCTTCGAGCTTCGCTTCGAACACTTTCACCGGCTCGGCAGCCGGGCGAATCCACTCCGCGCCCGTGGTGGTCGGCAACGCCTCGATGGCGTTCAGCACGGTGGCGTCGTCGGCATCGTTGCGGGCACCAATGCGCGAGATCTGGCCTTCCTTGCTCTTGTTTGTGCGCACCACTTCGGCGAACTGATCGGCGAACTCGGCAACGATCTGGAAGCGCGTATCCTTGTCATAGATGCGGATGGCGCCGATCTCGGTCTTGCTGACCCCGCCGTTGCGGCAGATCAGCGGCAGGATCCAGCGCGGATCGGCGTTGCGCTCGCGGCCGATGTTGAGGCGGAACCAGACCATTTCGCGCCGGTCGCGCGGCGGGCGTGCCGTGTGCGGGGCAACGGAATCCCGGTCTCCGGAGCGCTCGAAGCGCGGGGCCGCACGCTCGCCATCGCTGCGGGTCGTGCGCTCGCGCCGCGGTGGTCCCATGTCCTCGGAGAGTTCTTCGGGCTCCGGCAGTCGTGTGCGCGCAATGCGCACCAGCGCCATGGCAATCTCATCGGGGGTGCGGGCTGCCATGAGGGCCGTGGCCCAGCTGCGCTCGGCGTCCGTGGGTGTCTCGCCGAACATGGGATCGGCCAGAAAGCGTTCCTGGTCGCGTTGGCGGATGGCTTCGGCGGCGGGCGGCTGCTCCCAGGTGACGCGCAGTCGCGCGGTGCCGAGCAGTGCTTCGGCCTTGCGGCGGCGGTTGAACGGCACAATCAGGACGCAGAGGCCCTTCTTGCCGGCCCGTCCCGTGCGGCCGGAACGGTGCAGCAGCGTCTCGCCATTGTTCGGAAGATCGGCATGGATGACCAGCGCCAGGTCCGGCAGGTCGAGGCCACGCGCCGCGACGTCGGTTGCCACCAGCACCCGCGCCCGCCCGTCGCGCAGCGCCTGCAGTGCCTGCGTTCGCTCGGCCTGTGTGAGTTCGCCTGAAAGCGCCACCGCCCCGAAACCACGCTCCAGCAGGCGCGCGTGCATCTTTTTGACGGCGTCCCGCGTGGCGCAGAACACCAGCGTCGCTCGCGACTCATGGAAGCGCAGCACGTTGACGACGGCGTTTTCGACGTCGCTCTGGGCGACCCGCATGGCGCGATAATCGATGTCGGCGTGCTGTTCGTCGCGGCGCGCGGTGGCGATGCGAACCGCATTGCGTTGATAGCGCTGGGCCAGGGCTTCGATTTCCCTGGGCATGGTGGCGGAGAACAGCAGGGTTTGCCGTTCGGCCGGCGTCGCGTCGAGAATGAATTCCAGGTCCTCGCGGAAGCCCAGATCCAGCATCTCGTCGGCCTCGTCCAGTACGACGGCCTTGAGCTTAGAGAGATCGAGCCTTTTGCGCTCGAGATGGTCGCGCAACCGTCCCGGGGTACCGACGACGATATGGGCGCCGAAATTGAGCGCCCGCGCCTCGGTCCGCACGTCCATGCCGCCGACACAGGTGACGATCTTGGCGTTGGTCTCGCCATACAGCCAGACAAGCTCGCGTTGTACTTGCAGCGCCAACTCCCGGGTCGGCGCCACGATCAGGGCCAGCGGCGCCGCCGCATTCTCAAATCTCTCGGCCTCACCCAGCAGCGTCGGCGCCAGGGCCAGGCCGAAGGCCACCGTCTTGCCGGAGCCGGTCTGGGCCGAAACGACCAGATCCTGGCCCACGGCATGGGGCTCGAGGACAGCAAGCTGCACCGTGGTCGGCACAGCATAGTCACGGGCGGCGAGCGCGCGGGCGAGCGCCGGATGGGTGGTCGGGAATGTCATGGGAGTTCAGACTTTTCGGGCAAGGGATGCGGGCGGCAGCTGCCCCGCGAAAGGCGGAGTCGGGCGCGGCCCCACATCTGTTCAAACCGCTGCATACTCGATTTTGATCCCGATTGCCATGGCTTTACGGTCGCGGTGGTGTACGAGGCGGACGCTGCGTGCATTAAGCTGCATGTTGTCCCCGCTCGAGATTGCTGCGCCAATTGAGTTTCGCCGCCGGCTCGGCATAAATCGCGCCAGATGTGGCTCCGGCAGCCGGGGCGCAACCAGATCACGGATCAGCAATGGCATCGATCAGCACTTTGGCGTCGGAAACGTACTTGCCTGCCGGCAGCACGACAGTGACCCGCCCCGTCTGGCTGGTGCGGCCGAACGACGTCGACGGCCTGCTGTCCACGCTCTCGGCAGATCAGCGCGCTTGGCTGATGAGTCTCGGTTTCAAGGGGCAGGCGCGGCGGTTTGCACTGCTGCCGGGACCGGGGGGCGCCATTGCCGGCGCCTTGCTCGGGCTTGGCGAAGGGCCGGACCGCAATCCGACTGAGCCTGCTGCGGCGCTCGCCGGGTTGCTGCCGGGCCTGCTGCCGGCCGGCGATTATCATCTGGCGGGTGCGGCCTACAATGCCCGGCTGGCCGCCATCGCCTTTGGTCTCGGTGCCTATCGCTATCGCCGCTACAAATCGGGCGAGGCCGATCCCTTGCCGCGCCTCAAGCTTGCCGATGGTCTCAATGTGGGCGAGGTGCATGCCATCGTCGAGGGCATGGCCATGGGCCGCGACCTGATCAATACGCCGTCGAACGATATGGGCCCTGGAGAGCTGGAGGCCGCAGCGAAGACTCTGGCCACCCGACACGGCGCGGAATTCTCTTCGATCGTCGGCGGCGAACTGCTGCGGCGGAATTTCCCACTCATTCACGCCGTTGGCCGGGCGAGCCCGCGGGCGCCGCGCCTGATTGACATCAACGCCGGCCGAGTCGGCGCGCCGAAGGTCACACTGGTCGGCAAAGGCATCTGCTTCGACACGGGCGGCCTGGATCTAAAACCGTCCAGCGCTATGCTGCTCATGAAGAAGGACATGGGCGGCGCCGCCGCGGTGTTGGCGCTGGCGCACATGGTGCTGTCCGCTCGGCTGGACGTGCGCTTGCGCGTGCTCATCGCCGCCGCCGAGAATAGTGTGTCGGGCGATGCGTTCCGCCCCGGCGACGTGATCAAGAGCCGCGCCGGCAAAACCGTCGAAATCGGCAACACCGACGCCGAGGGTCGTCTCGTGCTGGCGGACGCCTTGAGCCTCGCCGACGAGGAGCAGCCCGACTACCTGTTCACCTTCTCGACGCTGACCGGGGCCGCCCGTGTCGCGCTCGGGCCGGATCTGCCTCCCCTCTTCTGCGAGGACGACGCGCTCGTGCGCGCCATCGAGGCGGCCGGTCTCGCCAATGCCGATCCGGTCTGGCGCCTGCCGTTCGCGGCCTCCTACGAAAGCTGGCTCGACAGCCCCGTCGCCGATATGAACAATGTCGCCGAGGGCGGCTTTGCCGGGGCCATCGTCGCGGCCAACTTCATGAAGCGATTTGTCACCAAGGCCCGCCGTTTCGCCCATTTCGACATCTATGGCTGGCGGCCCGCGCCCAAGGCGCTTGGCCCCAAGGGTGGCGAGACGCAGGCCGTGCGGGCCGTCTACGAGGCCTTGCGGCAGGCCCATCCGGCGCGCCCTCAGTAAGCTGGCAGCAAAGGACCATTCCCATGCCAACGGCGGACCTCGATCCCCGGCGCAATGCCATCCGCCCCGATCTGGCGGACGCGCGGCTGGTCGGCCGGGTCGAGGCTGGCCGCTTCATCGCCGGCAGCCCGGGCCAGATCATCCGGCCGCTGGTCGGCATGCGTGGTGCGCCGGGGTTCGACAAGTCGCTGGTCAATGAGGCCATCCTCGGCGAGCGCGTCAGCGTGTTTGACGTCAGTGGCGGGCCGGATGGGAGCTGGGCCTGGGTGCAACTCGCTCGCGACGGCTATGTGGGCTACGTCCCGGCCGAGGCCGTTGGCCGCGACGTGACCGAGCCGACCCATCGCGTGTCGGCCATCGGGACCTGGCTCTATCCGGAAGCGAGCATCAAGGCGCCGCCGCTGGCCCACGTCGTGCTCGGCTCCGAGATTGCCGTGCGCCACAGCGGCGAGCGCTTTTCCGAGCTCGTATCCGGCGAGTTCATCATCACCCGGCACATCACCGAAGCGAGCCGCTTTACCCGCGATTTTGTCGCCGTTGCCGAGCGCTTTCTGGGAACGCCCTATCTGTGGGGTGGCCGGTCACGGCTCGGCCTGGACTGCTCGGGCCTCGTTCAGATCGCGCTCGTTGCAACCGGTGCCCCCTGTCCGCGCGACAGCGACATGCAGCAGGCCGACCTCGGCTCCGAGGTGCTCATTCCCGCCGACCTCGACGGCCTTGACCGGGGCGATCTGGTGTTCTGGCCCGGCCATGTCGGCATCATGCTGGACGGCGTTATGCTGCTGCATGCCAATGCGCATCATATGTCGGTGGCGGCCGAGCCATTGGTCACCGCTGCCGCCCGAATCCGCCGTGATGGCAGCGCCATTGCAGCCATCAAGAGACTGGCGGGCTCGACACTGGAAAGCTGACGGCTCAGCGCAACAGCAACTTGTGACGGCAACGGATCGCAGCTAACACCATGTCGCCCGAGCGTACGGACACCAAGCCGCGACCCATGTTGGAGCACGTCAAGCCAAGTGATCTCACTGCCGTGCCGGAGCCATCCGGCAATGGCCCCGGCTTGGCAGCGCCGGACGTCACCGAACTGATGCGCGAGCAGGCCGTCCTGCAACGCGGCGATGCGCGCAGGCACCGAGGCGCGCTGATCTGTGCTGGTGCATTGCATCTAGCGTTACTGGCGGCCATGGCGGCATCCTGGACGCGCGACCCGATCGGATCCAGCGGCCAGTCCCTGGAGGCGATCAGTGTCGAAATCGCGCTGGTCCCATCGATCGGGCTGACGGCGGCGGCGCCTGAGCCTGCCCCCGCCGATGCGCCACCGTCGCCGACACCCGCTGCGGCACTGCCATCAGCGTCGGCGCCACCGCCGCCCGTTCAGCCCACCGAAAAGGCTACCGACGCACCGCCCGCGCCACCTCTGCCGCCGCCAACCATTGTCGCTAAGCCTGATCCGGCGCCTGCCGAGCCTGAGACCCCCGCAATCGAGATCCGCGAGATCACGACGGTCGCGCCGTCCCCAGTGACGACGCCCATCACCGCCAAAGCCCAGGCAGAAGCGGCGGCCACTGGTGCGCCGGCTCGCCCGATTTCGTCAGCTCCGGCGGCCGCAGCCCGTGCCAGTCCCCGCGAGGTGCAAGCCTATGCCCGCTCGATCGTGGCAGCCCTCGATCAATCGCGTCCGAAGTCAGCCCCTGGCTTGGTGCGCGGAACGGTCAAGATTGCGTTCCTGATTGCCCAGTCCGGCGATTTGGACGACGTGCGCGTCGCCAAATCCAGCGGCCATGAGGCCATCGACCGGGCAGCCCTGGCCGCCGTTCGCCGTGCCACGTTCAAGCCTCCCCCGCCGGGCCTCACGGACAAAGAGCGCACCTACGAGGTGCCGTACCACTTCCGCTGAGGCCGCCCCTCACTGCGGGAAGCGCCAGTAGTCACCGCGGTTGGTGGTGATGCGCTGGTAGAGCGGGAAGCGGCGCTCAGGTGGGCGCGTTCCCGTCTTCAAGACCAGCTCGATATCCCGCAGCAGCGCTGTCTTCTCGGCGTAGCTGGAATGATTGGTCGACAGATAACCCGTGCCAAGCGAGGTGACGTCGATGGTGTCGACGTTGGCGACGATGACCGGCCCTAAGTCGGTTGGAACTTCACCGGCGCGCGGTTTCTGCCCGGCGATTCGCCGCGCCGTCTGCAGCGCTACATCGTTGCCGGACGCATACATGGTGATACCGCGGCCGACGCCTTTGATCTCGCCGGCGAGATAGGTGAACGTATCGCGATCGACGTCGGGTGCCGCCAGAATGATCTGGTTGATCTTCCCCGCCAAAGCCGGATTGCGGGTCTTGAGGTGGCGCAATACGGGCAGCAGCAGCTGGTTGCCCATGCTGTGCGCAATCAGGTTGACCTTCTCGGCGCCGGTTTCGTTCAGCACCATTTCGAGGAATTCCGTCAGGTACGGCTCGGCCTGCTGGGCGCTGTCGCGGTCGTAGAGATATTTCTCCAAGCCGCTGCCCGATGGCCAGCTGTAGAGGAACGAGGCGCCGTCGAAATTGAGATCGTAGCTGATCTGGGCCGAGCGATAGAGGGCATCGTCGAAGCCATTGTTGAACCCATGCACCAGGACCAGGGCCTGGCCACGATAGGCATTGGACGCGCGCAGGCGCTCACGGATCAGCACCAGAGCTTCGTCACGGCTCATCGCCGCGAGGTTCTGGATGGTGAAATGCCGCGCCGGGTCTTCCTTTTCCTCATAGAGCACAATGCTGGTGTAGGGGATCGTCACCTTCCACGGCCGCTCGACCTGCGGCACCTGATGCAGCTTGGGCACCGTCACCAAGGCGCGGCCAAGTTCCAGGCGGCCAGCGCGGTCGGCGCCATAGGCAATGCGCTTGCCGACGATATCGCGACGGTTGCGATCGGTACCGTAGAACACCGGCACGACGTCGTAATCAGTGCGGGCTTGGCCACCGCCGCCGGCAGGTGGTGGTGGCGCCGGTGGCACCAGCCCTCGCGTGCGTTCCTTTGGCTCGGCGGCTTTCCGGTCCGGTGGCGGCGACGACGGCGCCGGTGCGGGCGCTGTCGCAGGTGGTGGCTGCGGCGCTGATGCGACAGGCGGCGGCGCCGCAGGTCGCGATCCCGTCGACGGCGGGGCCGTTGGCCGCGGCGGCGCTGCAGTGGGTGGTGCTGGCGCGCGTTCAGTCTCGACCGGCTGGCGCGCCGTCTCTGTGGGTTTGGCCTCGCCAACGCGACGAGGCTCCACGGACCGGCGGACCGCGCCTTGGTCGCGGTCGTCCTTCTTTCGTTCCTGTGCCACCTGGCCTGGCGGCCGCTGCGGCGCATTCGACCGCTTATAGCCGATATCACTGGTACCTGAGGCCCGCGCCTCGCCCGGCGCGCTCAGCAGCTTGCATTGGGCATTGCGGCCAACGAAGGTGCCACCGCCCCGGAAATGCTCAATCGCCTGGCATTGCTGGTCCTGCAGGCAGCGGGCAACGCACTGGTCCCAGGTGAGGCCCGTGAGGCGGGCGTAAGCTGCGCCGGCAAGGCGTTGATTGGCAACCCGTTCAATGTGGTGGGTGGCCGATTGTGCGGTGGCCGGCGTGGCAATCAGCGAAGCGGCCGATACGAGCGCTGCAACCAGCGCAACTCCTGCACAGCTAATTTGGCGTGTCATTATTGTGTTCCCGCATATTGATCTTGGAATAGGACCTTAAACCACGAATGTGGCGGCGCAATGCGGCGATGCCTGGACAGGCCGGCCGCAACGCAGGGCGTTACTCTCATCTCACGGCGGGTGTGAACACCACTGGGCCAAGCTCTTGCGGCGACGCTCGGAAACTCTCATCCTGCCCGGCCATGAGTCGACAACCCAACATGTACGGCCTGCCGCCGTCCAAAGCCGAAACGTCCGCCTCAGCCGGTGCGGCTGCGAGCGGGAAGCGCCGTGCCTTGTCAGTGGCGGACTATGTGGCAGGCATTCGCGGCGGGGACCGTGCCGTACTCGCCCGCGCCGTCACCCTCGTCGAAAGTTCGCGCCCGAACGACCGCCTCCTGGCGCGGGCCCTCCTGCAGGCCCTGCTCTCCGACGCCGGCGCCGTTACGAGCCCGGCGCACCGCATCGGCATCACGGGCGTGCCCGGCGTCGGTAAATCCACCACCATCGACCAGCTCGGCATGTCGCTGATCGCAGCCGGCCACCGCGTCGCCGTGCTGGCCGTTGATCCCACCTCGCGGCGCACTGGCGGCTCCATCCTCGGCGATAAGACCCGCATGCAGCGGCTGTCACAGGCCCCCGAGGCGTTCATCCGGCCATCGCCGACCTCGGGCACGCTTGGCGGCGTGGCGCGGCGTACACGTGAAACCATGGCCCTGGTCGAGGCCGCCGGGTTCGACATCGTGATCGTCGAAACCGTCGGCGTCGGCCAGTCCGAGACCACGGTCGCCGACATGGTGGATTTCTTCCTCGTGCTGTTGCTCGCCGGTGGCGGTGACGACCTGCAGGGCATCAAGAAGGGCATCGTCGAACTGGCCGATATGATCGCCATCAACAAGGCCGACGGCGACAACATCAGCCGCGCCACCAACTCCGCCGCCGAGTACCAGGGCGCGCTCAACATTCTCACACCGGCGTCACCGAGCTGGCATCCGCCCGTCGTCACCATCTCCGGCCGCGACAACATCGGCCTCGACGCACTGTGGTCGCGCATCGAGGAGCATCGCCGCATCATGACCGGCACGGGCAAGTGGGCCGCCCGCCGTCAGCGCCAGGCCGTGGCAACGCTGCGTGAGATGCTGTCCGACCGTCTGATGGAACACTTGATGGCAGCACCGGGAGCTGTAGCTCGCCTCACCCAACTGGAGTCCGAAGTCGCAGCCGGCCGCTTGTTACCAGCGATTGCTGTCGACACTTTGATGGCTATGCTTGGCACCGCACAACCCGCCAAGCCCGCCTGAGGGACATCCCGCCACGATCAACGAGACGATGCCGTCCATGCCAAGCGACCGCCAGACCATCCTGCTCACCGGCTTCGGTCCCTTCCCGAGCATCGCGGCCAACGCGACCTCGGTGCTGGTGCCGCGCATCGCGGCCGCGGCCGCCGACGCCTTCGCGGGCGTGGCCATCGTCCATGACATCCTGCCAACCGAATGGACCGTGGGCCTCGCCCGCGTCGGCGAGCTTTATCGCCTGCACCGCCCGGCACTGGCGCTGCATTTCGGCGTCTCAGGGCGCGCGCGGGGTTTCGAGATCGAAACGCGCGGACGCAACTACTGCAGTCTGTCGAAAGATGCGGCGGGTAAATTCCCGTTGCTACGGCGGCTCTCGCCTGAGGGGCCGGAGTTCCTGCCCGTGACGTTGCCCGCAGCCCACATCGCGCAGCGGCTGCGCCGTCGTGGCATCCCCGCGACGGTCTCGCGCGACGCCGGCGGCTATCTGTGCAACGCACTGCTCTATCGCACGGCGGAACTGGCACGCGGTCAGCCGACGCCGGTGCGCAGCGGCTTCATTCATCTGCCCTCCGATCTGGTTAACGAGCGCAATCCCGCACGCGGACCACAGCCCGGTTGTCGCCTCACCTGGAGCGAGGTCGTCGACGGCAGTCTCGAGATCATTGCCGCCTCGCTCGGCCGCCCTTCGGCACCGTCTGACGTGCGCCGCATGCTGCCGCGCCGCCTGTTGCCGGCTTGACGCCGCCAGCGAACAACCTTATTCAACGGCACCATGATGACGATGCGCAAATCTGCGGTACACGACCGAGCACGAGCCGGCTTCCCGGCGCGCTGATCGCTTCGTTCGTCATTTCCTTTCTCTCACGCGAAACGATCCGCCAGCCGCCCCACCAGGGTGCGCTCCCGTGATCTCGCGTACGCGCCCTGGCCTTCTCTGAACAACACTGCTGCGCCCCAGGTGACGCCCCAGGAGATTGCGATGTACATTAACCCCGCCTTCAAGACCGACGATCGCGACGCGCTGGCCTTCGTGCGCGAGCGCAGCTTCGGCGCCGTCGTGGCAGTGGATGGCGCGCAGCCGGTCGCAGCGCACGTGCCGCTGTTGCTGATCGAGCAGGATGGCGCCGTGCGTCTCGAGGCGCATGTGGCCAAGGCCAATCCGCTGCATCAAGTCATTGCCGCAGCCCCGCGCGTGCTGGTCACCGTGACGGGCGCCGACGCCTACATTTCGCCGGACTGGTACGTCTCCGAGAATCTGGTGCCGACCTGGAACTATTCGGCCGTACATCTTTCGGGAACAGCCCACGTGCTGCCGCCCGAGCGCACACACGCGCATGTGGAAGCGATCAGTCTCGACCGCGAGGAGCGGCTGCGTCCGAAGCGACCGTGGAGCACGGCGAAGATGAGCGACCGCCACCTGCAGATGATGCTGGCGGCTATCGTCGCCATCGAGATTCGCGTCGATCGCATCGAAACTGTTTTCAAGCTCAGTCAGAACCGCTCGGCCATCGATGCGCATGAGGTCGCCCGCATGCTCGATTGGCGCGGCAGCCCGAGCGAGAAGTCCGTCGCACGTGACATGCGGGGCGTGTTGAGATTTGGCAAACCAGCGTGAAGGATGCGTCATGTCCGAGAGACAGAAAACCACCGCTGAGCCGATCGTCGATAACGACCGCGTGCGCATCACACGTTACACCTGGGGACCGGGCGCGGAGACCGGCTGGCACAAGCACCCCTATGATTACGTCATCGTGCCCTATCGCGACTGCAAGGTGCGCGTGGAGACAGCGATCGACAGCTTCGAGGCCGGCATGTTTCGCGACCAGCCGTACTTTCGCGAGAAGGGCGTCGAGCACAACGTCATCAGCATCGAGACCGAGGACTTCGCGCTGATCGAGATCGAAATCAAGTAGCGGGAGACACCCATGCTGAAGCTCAGACCCAATTGCGAGTGCTGCGACAAGGATCTGGCCCCCGACGCCGCCGACGCGATGATCTGCACCTTCGAGTGCACGTTCTGTCGCGATTGCGTCGAGCAGCGCCTGCCCGGAAAACGCTGCCCCAACTGTGGCGGCGAACTCGTCCGCCGTCCCGTCCGACCCGCTGATCGTCTGGCAAGGTTCCCGGCGTCCACCGATCGCGTCACCAAGAAGCACGCGTTCTGTGCGTGACCCCGCCAATCACTCGCGCGTGGCCGTGGCCTCCCGCACCATGGCGCGGGCGATGACCATCTGCTGGATCTGGCTGGTGCCCTCGAATAGGCGGAACAGGCGTACGTCGCGGTAGAGCCGCTCGATCGGGTGGCTCGCCAGATAACCCTGGCCGCCAAGGATCTGCACCGCGCGGTCGGCCACGCGGCACACCATCTCGGAGGCGAAGTACTTGGCCGAGGCGATGTCAGCTGCCACCTCGGGCGTGGGCGGATGCGAGAAGCGGCGCGCCACGTCCATCACCATGGCCCGCGCCGCATAGGTCTCCGTGCGGCAATCGGCCAGCATGTTGGCCACCGACTGGTGCTCGACGATCAGCTTGCCGAACTGCCTCCTCTGCAGGGCATAAGCCAGCGCCTCGCGGGTCAGTCGCTCGGCCTGACCGACACAGGTCGAGGCCACGTGCAAGCGCGCCGTGTTGATACCGCCCATGGCATTCTTGAAGCCGTGCCCCTCGACGCCGCCAAGCAGCGCGGAACCCGGCACGCGGCAATCACGAAAGAACACCTGCGCCGTGGGCGCGCCCGTCTGGCCCATCTTCTTGTCCACGGGGCCAACGGATAACCCCGCCGTGCCGCGCTCGACCAGAAACGCCGAGATGCCGTCAGCGCCGCGCTTGCTCTCGTCGGTGCGCGCCATCACCACCATGACGTCGGCGATGTTGGCATTGGTGATGTAGCGCTTGGTGCCGTTCAGCACGTAGCCGTTGCCGTCCCGCCGCGCCACGGTTTCGACGTTCGTGGCGTCCGAGCCGGCGTTCTCTTCGGTCAGTGCGAACGCGCTGGTCCATTCGCCGCGCGCCAGCTTGGGCAGATAGGTCTCGCACTGCTCCGCCGTGCCGTTGAGCAGGATCGCCTGGGCCGAAAGACCGACCGTGGTCGAGAAGCGCGCGCGATACACGGACGAGGCCCGTGTGACGGCGATCGTCGCCTGGCATTGCTCGACCATGCCAAGCGCCAGTCCGCCGAAGCGCACGGGAATGGTCATGCCGAAGAGCCCGAAGTCCTTCAGGTGCTGCGCCAGATCCTCGGGGATCGTGGCCTCATCGGTGATGCGGGCCTCGCCCGGAATGAGCGTTGCATCAACACAGGCATCGAGACGCTGCAGCCAAGCCGGAAAGTCCGCGCGGGCAAGATCGAAAAGCGACATGAGCCTTAGAATCCTACTGCTTGGCCGTCCGTGCGCCGTTCCGAGGCGGCGAAGTAGCCATCGTCCATTTTGTAGATCAACTGCGCGCGCCCGAAGTCGGTGCTCCAGCGATCGGCCTGCGGCATGTCATGACCGCGGGCCTTCAATGCGGCAATCGTTTCCCCGGATACGCCATGCTCGATGCCCACCTTGACGCCGCTGTCGATGCGCCAACGCGGCGCGTCGCTCGCCGCCTGCGGGTTCTGACCATGATCGACCATGCGTGAGATGACCTGCATGTGGCCCTGCGCCTGCATCGAGCCGCCCATAACGCCGAAACTCATTACGGGCTTGCCGCCCTTGGTCAGGAATCCCGGAATGATGGTGTGAAATGGCCGCTTGCGTGGCGCCACGACGTTGGCATGGCCGGGCTTGAGCACGAATCCTGAGCCGCGGTTTTGCAGCGCAATGCCCGTGCCCGGCACCACGACGCCAGACCCGAAGCCTGAATAGTTGGACTGGATGTAGGACACCATCATGCCCGAGGCATCGGCGGCTGTCAGGTACACCGTGCCGCCCGATACCGGAGTGCCGTGCACTGGCTTCTGCGCCGCCTTCATGTCGATCAGCTTGGCGCGCTGCTTGAGATAACCCTTGTCCAACATCTGTTCCGGCGTCACGCGCATCGTCGAGATATCGGACACGTATTCGTTGATATCGGCGAAGGCGAGCTTCATCGCCTCGATCTTGAGATGCAGATTGTCGGGTGAATCAACCGGCATCGCCGCAACATCGAAATTCTCCAGGATGCCAAGCGCGATCAGCGCCGCGATGCCTTGGCCGTTGGGCGGGATCTCGTACAGCGTGTAACCGCGGTAGTCGATCCCGATCGGCGCCACCCAATCGTTGCGATGTGCTGCCAGATCAGCCGTCGTCAACGCGGCCCCGTGCTGCTTGGCGAAGGCCGCGATCTTCTCCGCCAGTTCGCCGAAATAGAAGGCCTCGCCCTTGGTCTCGGCGATGAGTTGCAACGTCGCTGCGTGCGCCTTTGAGACGAATTTCTCGCCGGCATGTGGCGCCCGTCCATTCGGCATGAACGTTTCTGCGAAACCTGGTTGCTTGTCGAGTTCTGCGGCGCCGTTCGCCCACAGCCGCGCAATGGTCGGCGACACCATGAAGCCGTCGCTGGCATAGCGAATGGCCGGTTCGAAGAGATCGGCGAATGGCAAGCGGCCGTACTTCGCGGACATGTCGACCCACGCCGACACCGTGCCCGGGATGCTCACCGACTCCCAGCCGCGCTTGGGCATCTCGGTGTGCCCCTTGAACCGCTCGGGGGTCCATCCCGCCGGCGAGCGCCCCGAAGCATTGAGCCCTTGCAGCCCCTTGCCGTCCCACAGAATGCAGAACGCATCGCCGCCGATGCCATTGCTGGTCGGCTCGAGCACCGTCAGCGCGATCGCCGTGGCAAGCGTGGCGTCAACTGCATTGCCACCCTTCTGCATCATGGCGAGCCCGGCTTGTGCCGCCAGCGGCTGCGAAGTCGCCACGCAGTTGCGGGCCAGCACCGGCATGCGCTGCGACGAATAGGGGAACTGCCAGTCGAACATATCCATGTGCTTTTCCTACGTGTCCCGGAGCGGTGCAGCCTCGGCACGTCCGCCGCTGCGACTACTTTGAACGTGCTCTACCACGCTCAGACGACGTCGACATCGTGCCGAGGGCTGTGCCAATTGGCAGCGGCAGCGATGCAGCGCTCCACGTCCTCTTCCAGCATGAGGCGCTCGGCGACCAGCTTCTTGGCTGCCCCGCCGATGGCCTTCTGATAAGCGGCAACGTCAGGATAGCGTTCGCTCACGGACTTGCGGGGATCGCGCGTCTGCTTGCGCTCGCTGGCTGTGCCCGCGAAAGGAATGGTCGAGCCGGTGAACTCGTGCATGGCACCGAAGCCTTGGCCACGCATGCGGAGGTTCCACCCCGTATACGTCGCGAGCGGCGCCTGCACCATGGGCGCGCGAATACCCGCAATGTCATTGCCGTCGGCATCCACGGCGGGAACGAGCACAGCATAATGCTTCCCGGTGTGCTTCGGTGGCTCATCCAGAATACCTTTCGCCGCCAATTGCCCGAAATCCAGGAGCTCGAGGCGGCTCGGCTCGGCGGGCGTCATTACGCCGGGAATCTCGGGGAAACCCTTGCGCCAGGTTTCCATTTCGACCAGCGTGCCGTCGGAGCGCTTGGGCATGCGGCTGTCGGGCGGCAGCGTGCCCTTGCTCGCCCACGCATCGAGGTTGTCGAGCGCGGCGCGGAACAGCATCGACGTCCACACCACGTTCTGCTTGTTCTGGCATACACCGGCATTGGTCACCGTCTTCAGCAGCGGATCGGCGAAATGCTGCGACGACGACCAGAAGTAGACGCGCACGTTGTCGGGTTGCGCCAGATCGTTGCCCTGTGTGTCCGTGTGCACGAGGCTGCCGCGCCGCTGCCAATACTCGGTGCCGGTCTGCGAGTGAAAGACGAGCGGATCGGTGTCCGGGCGCTTGCAGATGGCGTCCGTTTTGCCGGTCAGGTGATCCGTCGAGCGGGCATAGGAGAACGGAAAGGCATCGGCCGGGTTGAGGTGGTCCTCGTACTGCTGGCCGCCTGAGACGATAGCGTTGGCGAAGCGATGGTTCATCCACATGCGGCCGGCGCCGGCCACGTGCGGCAGCAGGCCGTCGAACACGCGCTTGCCCGCGGCATCGGCATTGAAGCCACCATGGATGAAATCGCGGATGCAGCGGCCCGTCTGCGAGCGGCCCCAACCGTAGGCTTTCTCGATCGGCCCGCCCGCGGGATTGGGCTTGCCGGCGCTGTCCGGCTTGCCGGACTTCAGGAACGATACGAAATCGCGCACCGCCACGTGGCCGAGACCAAGCACCAGGGGATCGCGTCCCTGATAGATGATCTCGTAGATCCAGCCGGGCTCGAAGCCGGCGGGCATGTGAATGTGCACGGGCGATGCCACGATCGCGGTCTCGGCACCCACCGCATCAAGGCCGATGCCGGTCTCTGTGCGCGCGAACATCCACGCCTCGGGCGGCACCGGCTGACGTGGATCGCCGGGATAGCGACGCCGGGTCAGCGATGCCGTCTTGGTATCGAGCGACACTGTCGGGTGGCTGCGTGTTGAGGCGCGCGAGGAGAGCGGCAGCGTCTTGATGCCGGGCTTGTCGACGATGTATTCGACGCGCACGGGGCCAGTGACGGGCTTGCCGTTGTCCATCGCGACGGGCACATCGAGCAGAAAGCGATCGCCGCCGGGCAGCAGGTCCGCCTGCCAGCCGGCAAATGCCAGTGTGTAGCCTCGCCGAAAGAAGAAGCCGTTGCCCGCATGCGCCGCCGTTCGCGGGTCGTTGGAATGCTGGGCATCATTGAAGAATTGCAGGCAGCGCACGTTGCCGCGGTTGCCCCAGTCGAAGAACACACGCTTGTTGCCTTTTCCCGGATCAACCGGCCGCAGGATCGCGATGTCGGTGGCAAAATGCACGAGGCCTTTGGCGTCGACCGGCGCCTTGTCGAGATCGACGATGCCCGCCTGTGCCGGTGCCTTGGGATCAATGGCAAAACGGGCGCGGCCCTTGATGCGCTCGTAGGCGCCGACGTTGCCGAATGCTTGCCCGCCCGCGAAGCTGGAGCGCTCGCTGATGTCGATCTCAATCAGGTTGGTCATGATGGGACTCGCGGCTGTTGGTTGTTGCCATTGAATGGGCCCAAGGGTCTGACCCCAAACTCGACACCTCAGATCACGTCACGCGCGTCAGCTTTTGCAGCGAGCGCAGCGGACGCGGCATGGTCTGGCCGGGGAAGCTCTGTGGCCAATTGGTGTAGGCGACTTCGCCGACGTAGATGTCGCCAAGGGAATCCATCGCGAGCCCATGCGGCGCCATAAATTTGCCGATCTCGGTGCCGGCGCCGTCCGCACCCCCGAGGCGCGAAATGAGCTTGCCTTGATGATCGACGATAGAGAGGCGCGGACCGATGTTCTTGTACTTGAGATTGACGGGCAGTGAGGGTCCAAGTTCGCCAATCACAAACATCGGCTTCTTCCCGGCCTGGCACGAGCAATAGAGACCGCAAGGCCGGTGCAGATTGTTCCACTGCGTCTCGTACTTGCCATTCCCGTCGAACACCTGCACGCGGTGGTTCTCTCGGTCGGCGACATAGACCCAACCGTCCTTGTCGGTGACGATGTTGTGGACGAGGTTGAATTGGCCGGGATCCGTACCGGGCTCGCCCCACGTCTTCAGCAGTTTCCCGTCGGGTGAATACTTGTGCACGCAGGCATTGCCGTACCCGTCGGAAACGTAGATCTCGCCCTTAGGCGAGAGGGCCGTGTGCGTGCAGCGATGGAAGGGCTCGCCCGACATGAAAGGCGCCGGCGTTCCGGGGACGCCAAGCGTGAGCAGGATCTTGCCGTCGGTCGTGCACTTGCGCACGGAGTGATCGCCGTCGTCGGTGCAATAGAGATTGTCATGTTCGTCGATGTGCAAGCCGTGCGCGCGCGTGAACACGCCCTCCCCCCAGCTCTTGATGAAGTTGCCGTCCTTGTCGAACACGATCATCGGGTGTTCGCCGCGACAGAACACGTAGACGCGGTCCTTGCTGTCGCAGGCGACGGCGCCAACGTCCATGAATTCCCAGCCAGCGGGCAGCTTGGCCCAGTTCTCGACGACGCGATACTTGTGCTCGGCTTGACCCAGAATGACGGACATGAGCGAACTCCCGATGGGTGACGTTTGCTGCTGCGCCAACGTTACTCACTTATGCTTCTTCAGGTAGGCCTTCGCGGGACCGGGATCGATCACCGGATAGACCTCGAACGTTGCCGGAATGATCTCGGCCCACTCGTTCATGAGGCGATGCAAGGTCTCGTTGTCGGGGACGTCGAGCAGCGCGATGGCGCCACGACCGGTGCGGGCCCACACGCCCTTGCACAGGCCCTTTTCCTGTAACGGCGCCAACCATTCCCAATAAGCCTCGCGCTTGGGCGTCATGAGCGAAGGCTGTTCCGGGCGCGGTGTCGAGATGACCATGAAGAGCATGTGCGTCAACCTTTCGGTTTGAGAATCTTCGAGGGCTCGAATTGCGCTTCCAGGCGATTGCCGTGGCGATGCAGCAGGCGCCATTCACCGCCCTCACGCCGGAAGATGTGCGTGACGCGGTTGGTCCAGCCGGTGAGGCCCGCGACGCCCGCCATACGCTGGTTCTCGTAAGTCTCGATATCCGTGGTGTAGAACATGTCGCTGACAACCACCGTGGTGATGGTCTCGTAGCGCACGCTGCCGCCCTGGAATTGCTGCCCCGCCCAATCCCAGCGTTTCGAGACACCGTCCCAGCCTTTCTCGTAGCCACCCCAGCCGTAGAAGCTCGTGGCATCCGCCGAGTGCGAATACAGCGCCTTGATGGCCGACACATCGCCCATGGCGACCTTGGCCATGGCGGCGTGCAGACGGGCAATCGCTGCGCGCACGGAGGCGTCGGGTTGGGCGTCAGCGCTCATGACAGCACCCCGCGCCTGGCGAGGTTCCGCATCAGCTCGCCGATGCCGAAGGTCCAGGGCAGCGCCTTGTCGGCGTGCACCATGCGATTGGTCAGCGCCCCTAGCGCTGGCGCCGAGATGGTGACGACGTCTCCGACTTTATGCGTGAAGCCCATACCTTTGGCGCCGCGATCTTCGGTCGGTGCGAACATGGTGCCGAGATAGAGCACCGCCCCATCCGGATACTGATGCGTCTTGCCGATCAGCTCGCCGACGAGATCGGCTGGATCGCGCGCGATCTCCTTCATCGAGGATTTGCCCGTCATCCTGAACTTGTCGTCGCCTTCGACCGTCAGATGCACATCCATGGCGCGCACAGTGTCGAGCGTGAAACCGGCATCGAAAAAGCGAATGAAGGGACCGACCGACGCAGAGGCATTGTTGTCCTTGGCCTTCGACAGCAACAGTGCCGAGCGGCCCTCGAAATCCCTGAGGTTCACGTCATTGCCGAGCGTGGCGCCGACGATTCGTCCGTCCGCGGCGACCACCAGCACCACTTCGGGCTCTGGATTGTTCCAGGTCGAGCGCGGATGCAGGCCCGCCTCCATGCCGTGGCCAACAGCGGACAAGGGTTGCGCCTTAGTGAAGATCTCCGCGTCCTCGCCGATGCCAACCTCCAGATACTGCGACCACGCCCCTTGCTCGATCAGCGTCTGTTTCAAGGCCAGCGCCTGCTTCGAACCCGGTTTCAGTTTGCGCAGATCGCCTCCGAGCAGCTTCTCGACGGAAGCGCGGATAGCGGCAGCCTTTTCCGGTGCGCCTTTGGCCTGCTCCTCGATGACACGTTCCAGCATCGAGCGCGCAAACGTGACGCCTGCCGCCTTCACCGCTTGCAGGTCGATCGGTGGCAGCAGCCAGGGCTTCTTGGCGTCGCGCGTGGCCTCCGGCGTATTGGCGAGAATGGCATCGAGGGGGCCGAGGTCGCCTCCTGACAAACTTCGAATTGAAGCGGCAGGGTCGCCATGTTCACAAAGCTCACTCATAGTTGCAGCGATTGGTGTAATGTCCGTAACACGGCCCTTGTCGATACGCACCACCGACGGCCCCCCGACATCAGGCCGCCAAACCCGGCCGGCCAGCGCGGCCTTGTCGGCATCTGTCGGTAGCGTTGCAGCAGGTGTCATGAGCGCGCGCATCGTCATCGTCCCATTGAGTTGGCATTGGCGGGGGCGGCGAGTGGCTTGGCGTCGGTCGAGGTGAGGTAGACAATCAGACCCGAGCCGAGTGCCGCCGCTATGCCCGCAAAGATCCATTGATAGGCTTCGGGAGCATAGCCTGAAGCCGTGATGGGAAAGAAGCCTGGAATGTAGCCGGTGGCAATCGGCACCAGGGCGCACCCCATGACCTGGGCGAAGTTGAACGTGGTAGCACCGCGGCCGGCCAGGTGCTCAGGGTAGAACGTGCGGCCGTGCGAGACGACGACGACGCCATAGGCTGAGACAGCGCACAGCACCACCAGCAGGCCGATGGCGAGGGGCGTAGCCGGACGCGGCGTTGCTGCCAGCGCCAGCAGGGTCGCAATGGTCAACAGGGCGCCACCTGCCGCCACCCACTTCCGCGTATTGAAGACGCGATCGAGTGGTCCCGTCGCCAGCACACCCACAGTTTGCGCCACCGCCATCGCGATCAGCACATTGCCGCGTGCGACGGGATCGAGGCCGTGCACGTCGTGAAGGTAGGGACCAGCCCACAGGCCCATCATGGTGGCCAGCACGGCATAGGCGAAGAATTGCAGCGCCATGACGCGCATCAGACCCGGCAATCGCACGATGGTGACGAAGCCGCCGAGGGCGGCCAGAAAAGTTTCGGGCGACTGCGGGGGGCGGCGCGAACCTGGGGGATCATCGCGCACCAGCAACAGGAAGAGGATACCAACCATGGCCTGCACGCCGGCCGCCAGCAGAAACGCGGTGCGCCAACCGAGCCGTTCACTCGCAAACGCCAGTGGTGTGCCCGCCGCCACGATGCCGAGCATGCTGGCGGCAAAGACCCACGACAGCGCCGTGCTCCAGCGCGCGCGGGGATACCAGCGCGAAATCAGAAAAACGGTGGCCATGAAGCTGCCGCCGTGACCGACGCCGAGGATGAATCGGGCCAGTGCCAGCCCGCGGCCATCTTCGACGAACGCATGCATGAGCGCGCCACCAACGGCAATCAAAGCCAGGACGGCAACGGTCAGTCTCGCCCCGAAACGATCGAACAGGATGCCAACCGGCACCTGTACCGCACCAAGTGCGAGAAAAAAGCAGGCACCCGCAAAACCCAGCATCTCGGGCGATAGCGTGAGGTCGCGGATCAGTTCCGGCGCGATCACGGTGGTCGAGGCGCGGAAGAACTGCGACAGGCTCGTCGTCGCCGCCAGCATGGCAACGAGAATGGCCGCGGATCGCAGCGGGGGATCGGCAGCCACGCGGCAGCACTCCTGGCATCGAGGTCGCAACAGACGACCAGATCGTGCGTCAGATCGGCGTGGCTGACAATGGGTCTACGCGCACGGCGCGCATCAGCATTGCAGCTCACCCGTCTCCGCCATGGGCCGCCTTGCCGCTGCCCCAACGAGCGTGCACTCTGATTGCCGGGACAGGAAACGCGCAACACGGAGACGCGACATGCGGTTCAAGGATCAAGGCGTGCTCATCACGGGCGCTGGCAGCGGCATCGGGCGCGAGACGGCGTTCGAGTTCGCGGTCGAAGGCGGCGTCATCGCCTGCGCCGACGTCGACATCAAGATGGCGGAGCGCACGGTCGAGGAGGTCACCAAAAAAGGTGGCCGCGCGCACGCCTTTGTCTGCGACGTCACCAAGCCCGACTCGGTGACAGCCTGCGTCGATGCGGCAGCGAAGAAAATCGGCCGGCTCGATGTGCTCCTCAACAGCGCCGGCATTCGTGAGATCAGCCCAGTGCTGGACCTATCACACGAGCAGTTCCAGAAGGTGATGGACGTCAACGTCACCGGCACTTTCCTGGTTTCGCAGGCGTTCGGCCGTCATCTGGTCAAGGCCGGCAAGGGTGGCGCCATCGTCAATATCGCATCGACGCTGGGTGTCACGGCAGCACCGAACCGCGCCGCCTATACCGCCTCCAAGCACGCCGTTGTCGGTCTCACCAAGGAAATGGCGATGGAGCTTGGCGCCAAGGGCATCCGCGTCACCGCCGTCGGTCCCGGCGTCACGCGCACGCCATTGACCGAGCGCTATTTCCAGGATGCCGACATGGCCGCACGCATCAAGGACATTCACGCCATCGGCCGCTGGGGCGAGGCCCGCGAAATCGCCCGCGCCATCCTGTTCCTGGCCTCGGACGACGCCAGCTTCGTTACCGGCACAACGCTGATGGTGGACGGCGGCTGGACAGCCGGCACCAAGATGTGAAGCTGGCGTCGGCAGGGCGTCAGCGAAGCCCCCAAATCCCAAGGATGGCGCCCTGGATCAGCATGACACCGAGCCAGTAGGCGCCGTCGATCAGCGTCAGCGCCCGCTTCTGCATCTGGAACTGGTGATTGACGATCAAGGTCGTCATGATGAATCCGGCCCAGATGAAACCGGCCGTGATCATGCCGTTCTGCATCGTCGCGGGAATGCCGGCCTTGACCATGTGCAGGATCACGCCGGCCAGCATCCAGGCCATGAACACCTGCGCGACATAGGTGATGATCAACGGTCTGGCCGACATGCCGCCGGCCGTGTCGATTTCGTCCTTGGTCAGGTTGGCGGCCTCCATCCACTGCTTCGACAAGACGCCGTACCAAATGCCGCCGAAAATGAAGCTTGCCGCCGCTGCCAGGGGCAGCGCCCAGACGTTCAAGCCCGCAAAGAATTTCATTGGTTCTGCTCCGCCAGTACTTCTCGCCAACGACGAACTATCCTGCCACAACGCGCATTCGACAAGACTGCAACCAAACTGCTGGCCCCATGCGCTGCGAGGCGGTTAGACTGATGGTTGAATGCAGCCACGGCATTGACGGGACGCAACAGCATGACTAATTCCACAGCGACAGGCAATCGGGCTGGCGCCGTTCGGCGCATGGAAGCCTATGTCGACAAAGGGGAATTCGAAGCCGAGCTTGCCGCCCGCGTCGCCATCAGGACCGAGAGCCAGAAGTTTCCCGATCCCGCCGCCATCGCCGAGTGCCACCGTTATCTCGACACCGAGATGCGCGGGGCCTTCGAGGCCATGGGCTTCACCTGCCGCACCTTCGATAATCCCATCAAGGGTCAGGGGCCGGTGCTGCTCGCCACCCGCATCGAGGACCCCAAGCTGCCGACGGTGCTCGGCTATGGCCATGGCGATGTGGTGCGCGGCATGGAGGAGCAATGGACCAAGGGCCAGGGTCCTTGGGTCACCGCGCGTGACGGCGACCGTCTCTATGGCCGTGGCACGGCCGACAACAAGGGGCAGCATACCCTGAACATGGCGGCGCTGCGGGCGGTGATGGCGGAGCGCGGCGGCCGCTTGGACTTCAACGCCAAGTTCATGATCGAGATGGGCGAGGAAGCGGGCTCCAAGGGTCTCTATGAGCTGGTTGAAGCTCACAAGGACGCCTTCGCCGCCGACGTCTTCATTGCGTCCGACGGCCCGCGCGTGAAGCAGGATCGGCCGACGATGTCGTTGGGCTGCCGTGGCGCCATGAACTTCGATCTCGTCGTCGATCTGCGCGAGGGCGGGCACCACTCCGGCAACTGGGGCGGGCTGATCGCCAACCCCGGGTTCCTTCTGGCGCACGCGCTGGCCAGCATCGTCGGGCCCAAGGGTGAGCTGCTGGTCGAAGAACTCAAGGCGCCGCCCATGTCGAAGGCGGTGAAGGACGTGCTCGCCGACGTCGAGGTCGATGGCGGCGACCAAGGCCCGCCCGTCGATGAGTGGTGGGGTGAGCCAGACCTGAAGCCCGCCGAGCGCGTCTACGCGGCGAATACGTTCAACATTCTGACCTTCTGGACCGGCACACCCGGCCGCCCGGTCAATGCGATCCCCCCCAAGGCCGTCGCCAATTGCCAGCTGCGTTTCGTTGCCGGCACCAACGTCGCCAACATCATGCCCGCGCTCGAGCGGCATCTGCACGCCAAGGGCCACGATCTCGTCAAGGTCATGCCGCCACCATCCATCAACGACGGCCGCTTTCCGGCGACGCGTACGGAGCCCGATCACCCCTGGGCGACGTTCGTGATGGGGTCGATTCAGCGCTCGTCGAATGCCAAGCCGGCCGTCATACCCTCGACCGGTGGCTCAATCTGCAACGACATCTTCACCGATCTGCTGGGCCTGCCGTCGATCTGGATCCCGCATTCCTATCCGTCATGCTCGCAGCATTGGCCGGACGAGCACATCCTGATGGGCTTGTCGCGCCACGCCGCTGGCCTGATGGCCGGACTCTATTGGGATATCGGCGAAGGCAAGGGCGTGCCCAAGCGGTGATTGCTGAACAGGAGAAGACGCATCATGAACCGCACTACGGCAATCGATCGCGCGCTCACCTACTTCGATGACGAGCGTGGCGGCTACTTCAAGGATCTGGCCGCGTTGATCGCGATCCCTACCGAAAGCCAGAGCGCAACCCGGATCAACGAAATGCGCGCCTATCTCGATGGGCCCATGCGCGCGCAAGTCGAACCGATGAGTTACACCGTCCGCATCTACGACAACCCGCTCAAGGGCTGTGGGCCCGTCTTGCTGGCAACCCGTATCGAGGACCCGAAGCTGCCGACGTTCATCTGCTACGGCCATGGTGACGTGGTGCTCGGTATGGAGGGACGCTGGGCCAATAATCGCGATCCCTGGCAGCTCTCGTTCGAAGGTGACCGTGTCTACGGTCGTGGCGTCGTTGACAACAAGGGCCAGCACCTCGTGCACATCGCGGCCTTGAAGCGCATTCTCGAGACTCGCGGCAAGCTCGGCTTCAACCACAAGATCCTGATCGAGATGGGCGAGGAAAACGGCTCCAAGGGCCTGAAGGAGATCGTCGAAGCGAACAAGGCTGATTTTGCCGCGGATGGGTTCTTCTCTTCCGACGGCCCCCGCACCGAAATGTCGAAGCCCAACATCACCTTGGGCAACCGCGGCTGCTGTAACGTCACGCTGTCGGTCGACCTGCGCGACGGCGGGCACCACTCCGGCAACTGGGGCGGCCTGCTCGCCAATCCCGGTATCATCCTCGCCCATGCGATTGCGTCGATCGTCGATGGCAAAGGCAAAATCCTGGTCGAGGGCTGGCGGCCGAAAATTCCCCCGCACGTGCGCGAAGTGCTGAAAGGTATCGACCGCGAAGCGGGCGCCACCGCGCCGAAGATCGACGACAGCTGGGGCGAGCCAGGCCTCTCGCGCATCGAGAAAGTGACCGCCTTCAACACATTCGAGGTGCTGGCCTTCGAGACCGGCAATCCGGATAAGCCGGTCAATGCCGTGCCGCCGAAAGCCCGCGCCGTCTGCCAGCTCCGCTACGTCGACGGCACCGACGAGCCCAACATCGAGGTCAACTTGAAGACGCATCTGGCCGAGCGCGGCTTCACTCAGGTCAAGGTCGAACCGCCGCCAGCCAGCAACAACGGTCGCTTCTACGCCAGCCGGACCGATCCGCGCCACCCGTTTGCGCAATGGATGAAAGCGGCCGTCGAGCGCAACTCGAACCACCCCTGCGGCGTGCTCCCCAATGGAGGTGGCTCCAACATGACTTACATCTTGCAGTACATCGTCGGCATGCCCTGCGCGTGGCTGCCGCTGTCCTACGCAGGCTGCTCCCAGCACGCGCCCAACGAGCATATGCTCAAGCCCTTGATGCGCGAAGGCCTGCGCCATGTCACCGGCATCTACTGGGATTTGGGCGAACCGGGGACAGGGTGGCGGCCCTGAGGCACGGGCTTGCAACTTCGTCGTTCCTGCGTCATTGACGCCGGCATGACAGCGAAACCCACCTCCCCCATCGGCCTGATCCTGCAGGCGGCGCATTACTCCGCGGACAAGCATCGAGACCAGCGGCGCAAGGGTTCGCGGCAGACGCCCTATATCAATCACCCGCTCGAGGTGGCAGAGCGTTTGAGCACCGTTGGCGGCGTCGAGGATGTGACTGTGCTGGTGGCGGCGATCCTGCACGATACCATCGAGGATACGGAAACGACGGAGGCAGATCTCGCGCGGCTGTTCGGGCCGGAGGTGGCGCGGCTCGTCGTGGAGCTGACCGTCGACAAAGAGCCCTATTGGACGGTGCGCAAGCGCAACGAGATCGACGATGCGGTGAAGCTCTCCGACAAGGCCAAGCTGATCAAGCTGTCGGACAAGACCAGCAACGTCGCCGATACCGTGGCCAATCCGCCGGGTGATTGGACCTTGCAGCGCCGCCGCGACTATCTCGAATTCGCGCGCCTCGTGGCCGATGGCTGCCGCGGCGTCAACGCCGCACTCGATGCCGAGTTCGACCGTGTGGCGGCGGAGGCGGAAAAGCGGTTTCGTTAGCGGGATTGCTTCGCTTCGGAAGCAGCCTTTGCTGGCTGGTTTTCGGCGATCCCCAGTCCCCTTCCGGGATGGAGCCTATCCCGCCCCATCCCCAGACCTCGATGACACGGCAAGGGCCTTCAGCCCCCACCGCCGAACTCACTTGTCCAGCCACACCGTATCGAAGCGCCAGTTGTTGTAGAGGCTGTTCACCTGGTGCGTGTGGCCTTTGACGTAGGCCTGCCAGCAGGTGGCGCCCTTGTTGTGGAAAATGATCGGCCGCGCCACGTCCTCGGCCAGCAACCGCTCGATCTCCCACACCACCTTGCGCCGCTTGTCGACGTCGGAGATCTGCGATTGCTCGTCGAGCAGCTTCTCGATGTCGGGCCGGCAATAGCCGGTGTAGTTTGCTTCCGACTTGCAGGCGTAGGCGCCTTTCAGCACGGCATCGGGATCATCGATGCCGACGCCCGAGGTGTTCATGCCGAGCGTGTAGTCCTTCTTCGTCAGTCGGCTATGCCAGATCGAGGATTCCACCAGCTCCATCTCCGCATCGAAATGGATCTTGTTGAGCTCGTCGACGAAGATGACGGCCGGGTCCTTGTAGGTGGCAAAGTCCCGCGTCGCGACCTTCACCTTCAGGCGGTTATTGGGCCCGTAACCCAGGCCCTCCATGATCTTCTTGGCCTCGGCCCGCTGTGTCTCGACACTGCCATAGCCCGGTAGCTTGGCCAGTTCCTCCGGCGGCATGCCCCACTGGCCCTCGGGCGGCGGCATCATGTTGGCGGCCGGCAAAGCCTTCCCCGCCGTGATGATGTCGACGTAGCCTTTGCGATCGAGCACCAGCGATACCGCGCGGCGCACCTCCGCCTTGTCGAACGGCGCCCGATCGCGGTTGACGAGAATGTTGATCGGCACGTTGTTCGGCACCAGCTGACATACGGCATCGGGCTTCTGCTTGGCGATGTCGGCCATCATGGGAACGGTGATATCGCCGGTGAACGTCAGGTCGAACTCGCCGGCGACGAAGGCCAGCGATCGGGTCGAGCGGCTGGTGACGATGCGCCATTCGATGGCGTCGAGGTAGGGTTTGCCCTTGTTCCAGTAGTTCGGGTTCTTCTCCAGCCGGATCGACTCGTTGCTCTTGAACTCGACGAACTTGAAAGGACCGGTACCCATCGGCTTGGTGCGCATCTCGCGCCCCGATACGTGGCAGGGATAGACCGGCGACAGGCCTGAGGCGAGCATGGCCAGCATGGAGGGCTGCGGCTTGGTCAGATGGAAGGTGACGGCATTGTCGCCGTCGATCGTCACTTCCTTCAGGTTCTCATACCAGATGGCGCGCGGGCTGCGGCGGAAGTAGTCCTTCTCGATGCCATTCAGCCGGTGCCATGTGCATTGCACATCCTTGGCCGTGAACGGCTTGCCGTCGTGCCAGGTAACGCCCGAGCGCAGCTTAAACGACAGCTTCATGCCCGTGGCGTCCCAAGCCCAGCTCTCGGCGAGATCAGGCACGATGGTCTCGAAGCTGTTCTTCGGCTTGGTCGGATCGAAGCGCACGAGATTGTTGAACACAGCCATAAACGGCATGTTGGTGGCAATGGTCGATTCCTCGTGGATCGAGGCACTCGGCGGCTGTGTCGTATTGTAGATCCTGAGCGTGCCGCCGGACTTCTGCGCCTCGGCCGGTAGCGCTGTCGCCAAGACAGCCGTCGCGGTCAACGTCAGCAGTGCAGCAAATCTGCAAGCCATCCTGTCCTCCACCCTAGAGTTCGATTGTGAACAATCCGATGTTGTTCCCGGATGAGGAAGCCTAGCACCAAGTCTGCTCCGGACAGCACGGAGATCTGCGTGCCGTTACCGAGGAGCTGCTGGGCCGTCTGTTCATGGCTTGCGCTGAACTCCACCCTTGTCATTCCGGTCGTTTCGGGACTTGCCTGATGCGGTGAGGGCCCGTTTTTCCCAGCCATCAGCCATGCCACAGTCTCGAGCGTCGGCAGTCGTGGCATTCTCCGCCACCTCAGCTGGGGCTAGGCAGACAATGTCGCGATCAACCCTTGTTGCCGGCGCGCTGACTTGTTAGATCGCGCGTCATGCTGCGTCTCACCGAACTGCGCTTAGCCCTCGACCACCCGCCGGAGGCCCTGAAGGCTGCCGTCCTGCAACGGCTGTCGCTCAAGGCGGCTGATCTGCTGTCGGTGTCGGTGTTTCGCCGCGCCTGGGACGCGCGCAAGAAGTCGGCGATCATGCTGATCTACACGCTGGACCTTGAGGTGCGCAACGAGCCGGCCGTGCTCAAGCGCTTCGCCCGCGACCGTCAGCTCGGGCCGACGCCGGACATGAGCTACCATCCGGTCGCCACGGCGCCCGCTTCGCTGCTCCGACGCCCGGTCGTGATCGGCACCGGCCCTTGCGGCCTGTTCGCGGCGCTGATCCTGGCGGAGATGGGTTTTCGCCCCCTGATCCTGGAACGCGGCAAGGTCGTGCGCGAGCGCACCAAGGACACCTGGGGCCTGTGGCGCCGTTCGGTGCTCAATCCGGAATCCAACGTCCAGTTCGGCGAGGGCGGCGCCGGCACGTTTTCCGACGGCAAGCTCTACAGCCAAATCAAGGCACCACTCGAGCTCGCCCGTAAGGTCCTGACCGAGTTCGTTGCCGCCGGGGCGCCCGAGGAGATCCTCTATGTCGCCAAACCGCACATCGGCACGTTCCGCCTGGTCACCATGGTCGAGAGCATGCGCGCCAAGATCGAGGCCCTCGGCGGCGAATACCGCTTCGGCGCCCGCGTCAGCGACATCGCCATCGAAACCGATGGTACAGGCGCCCGCCATGTGCGCGGCGTCATCCTGGCCGACGGCACCGAGATCGCGGCCGACCATGTCGTACTTGCCGTCGGCCACAGTGCCCGCGACACCTTCGAGATGCTGCATGCGCGCGGTGTCTTCGTCGAGGCCAAGCCGTTCTCGATCGGCGTCCGCATCGAGCATCCGCAATCGCTGATCGACCAGGACCGCTTCGGCGCCTGTGCCGGCAACCCGATCCTTGGCGCCGCCGACTACAAGCTCGTGCATCACGCCAGCAATGGCCGCGCCGTCTACAGCTTCTGCATGTGTCCGGGCGGCACGGTGGTTGCCGCCGCCTCGGAGCCGGGCCGCGTCGTCACCAACGGCATGAGCCAATACTCGCGCCGCGAGCGCAACGCCAACTCAGGCCTCGTCGTCGGCATCACGCCGGAGGTCGACTTTCCCGGACACGTTCTGGCCGGCGTGGCGCTGCAGCGTCACTGGGAGGAGCAAGCCTTCATCGCCGGCGGCTCGAACTACATGGCGCCCGGCCAGCGCGTCGGGGATTTCCTCGCCGCCCGCGCGTCGACCTCCCTGGGCGCGGTTGTGCCGTCCTATAAGCCCGGCGTCACCCCGACCGATCTGGCGCGCTGCCTGCCGGAGTTTGTTGTTGCCGCCTTGCGTGAGGCCTTGCCCGCCTTCGGCCGCCAGATCAAGGGCTATGACATGGCCGACGCGCTCATGACCGGCGTCGAGACGCGCACCTCGTCCCCGATCCGCATCCGGCGCGATGCCGAGTATCACAGCATCAACACGCGCGGGTTGTATCCCGCCGGGGAAGGCGCCGGCTATGCAGGTGGCATCTTCTCCGCCGGCGTCGACGGCATCAGGGTTGCCGAAGCCGTGGCCCGCACTCTGGTTGGCTTCGACAAAGGTTAACGACTCCAGCTTCAAGCGGAACTCTGGCCACGGGCATCGCAACCCACGCGATGCCATCATCGCCCTAGCCGGATGCAACCGCTGTCGCTCGTCACCCGGCTGCTGGCACGCTTGTGCGCCGTTGGGCTTTTGCAACTCGAACCCGCAACAAATCCCACGTCACGCCGGTTCGTGGACGAGCTCGCACTGGATAATTCAGTTGCCTTCGGTTTCCGGTTTTGCAGCCCGCGTCAGTGATGCCAGACGTGCACGGCGAGTGAGTGGCTGGCGCCGCGCTGCCATTCCGTAGGCGGCAACGTACCGACAGCCGAGCAACCATCCCGCCTACTGCACCAGACACCCCGAATAACCTCGGTTTGGCCGGTTTCGGTGCGGACTGGCGGCCCGACCGGTTGCCCGGGTTTTGCCCGATAGACAACCTCGGGCGCTGGAGTGTTGCAGCCCGCCACACAGACCACCTCGAGCGGCGTCACAGCTTTTCGCTTGGATTTCTGCCCGGCAACAGCGGCCGTGGAGGCGCCATAGGCCAGCGCCAACAACACGAGTGCCATGGCAAGGGCTGTTCTGTGGGCCGATTGACGTTTCCCGCGACGCATGGCTCTGCCGGTTTCTGGTGTGCGACCGGAGTGTGCGCGTAACGTGAGCTTAACGCAAGGCGATCCCGGTCCCGATCCCGGACCCGATGTCGCCCGAAGGTTAACGCTGGGCAGCATGAAGCGTGCCGGCGGACTCTTCCGTGCGCTGTCGAGGGGGCCGTGAGGAGTTCGACGTGACGGGCAGATGCGGAAGTGGCGCGGTAGAACTCGTCTTTTTTCCCCGTTGCCTGCGGTTCAACGGGGAGAAGGGGCGAGACCGCCTCGCCGCTTCGTCTGCTCAGGATGAATCGCGACACCGCCACGTACCCCGCCCTTCCGCTACGGTCTGGCGTTGATAACCGGGCCCACAGCGCCCCCCGCCCCCCACTCCATCCCCTTCCCTCGCCCGCTGTCCCGGTCCATCCTGCGTGGCAGCCCAAAGCACACCTGGAGGAGGAACCCACATGTCTGAGACCTACGAAATCCTGGCGCTGAAGTACGGCGAAAACACTGCCCGCAAGGGGGCCGACAACTTCATGCACCCGACGCCCGACGATCACGCCTCGACCATGCCGATCGATTACTTCGTGTTCGTGATCCGCAATGCCAACCGCACCATCCTGGTTGACACCGGTTTCGACCACAAGGAAGCCGCCGCGCGCGGGCGCAAGATTACCGAGGAACCGATCGTCTCGCTGAAGCGCATCGGCATCGAGCCCGGCGCCATCAAGGAGACCATCATCACGCATCTGCACTTCGATCACGCCGGCACCATGGACCAGTTCCCGAACTCGAAGTTCCATCTGCAGGAAGCGGAGATGGCCTACGCGACAGGCAAATGCATGTGCGAGGCCTCGATGCGCGTGCCCTTCACCGCCGATCACGTCTGCCAGATGGTGAAGAACGTCTATTCCGGCCGCGTGCACTTCCATGACGGCGACGGCCACGTGGCGCCGGGCATCACGGTGCACAAGGCGGCCGGCCACAGCCAAGGCATTCAGGCGATCAAGGTCAATACCGCGCACGGCCCCGTGGTGCTGGCCTCCGACGTGGTGCACTTCTACGCCAACATCGAGCAGCGGCGGCCGTTCTTCATCACCATCGACATGGCCGAGACGCTCAAGTCCTATGACCGGCTGACGGCGATGGCTGGCGGCCTGAAGAACATCATTCCCGGCCACGATCCGTTGATCCTAAAACGCTATCCCGCCTGGAAACCCGAGACCCAGGGCCTCGTGCATAAACTCGACGCCCCGCGCATCGGCTGAACGCGGACGCGCTTCAGCCCGCACCGCTGGCGGCAGGCGTACAGCCTGCCGCCAGCCTGGCACCTGGGTTTCCAATGCGACGGCTTCAATCACTGCCGCCATCGAAGCCGCCGCCGTCCGCGCCGCCAGAACCACGCGTCGATGCAAAGACTCCGACCGAAGTCGGGTTGGCGTGCCAGTTGTCGCTGGCCATCCGTGCGGCCAACCACTGGGCTGTCGCTCTTTGGCTGACCACGGAGAAGATGGCGATCAGGATCAAACCGAGCGCCAGCCCGCCAGTGACCAAACCGAAGATCTTGATGACATCCAGAATTTCGAGGATGAGGTTCATGATGGCCCCCTGTTTGGTTGCGGCTGCGGCCGGGGCACCTCATGTGCCAGCCGCCTGTGACCATCAGGATGCCTTGGTGGTCGACCCGCCGCAGTGATGGCGCGCACAAATGCGGCAACAGCGATTCAAGCTTGTTCCGACGCGGCGACGTCTGCCGGGGAGAGGCCTACCAACTCGCGATAGCGGCCGGGATCCGTGGCGCCTTCGGTATTGACCACCAGGGCGCGGGAACTTGCCTCCAAGCCAAGCGCACGCCGCATATGGGCATCGCCCGCAGCTTTGATGAGCCCGCCCAGGCCAACGCCACCGCTCTCGCCTGCGACGATGGCGGGATCGCCGCCATGGGGCCTGGCCAACCGGTTCATGATGGCAATCGCCTCGTCTTCCTCGAGCGTCATGAACGCATCTGCCGCCCGCGTGAGCACGCGCCACGCCGTGAGCGAAGGCTCATAGCAATCCAGCATGGCCATTACGGTGGGTTCGCCGACATCCACCTTGGTCAGGCGGCCCGCCTTGGCGCTGCCGAAGATGCAGGCCGCGCGTGCCGGTTCCACGACCACGAATGTGGGCCGCTTGTCGCCATGCACGAGGGCCAGATGGCCGGCGAGTGCCGCCGCAATGCCACCGACTCCGGCTTGGATGAACACATGTGTCGGCAGTTCAGGCAATTGCCGCAACGCCTCGCGCAACAACACCGTGTAGCCCTGCATGACCAAGCCAGGGATGCGCTCATAGCCGGCGCAGGCGGTGTCCGACACCAGGATCCAATCCTCGCGGGCTGCCACGCGCGCGGCTTCGGCGACGCTGTCGTCATAGGTTCCACCAACCCGCACCATCCGGGCACCGAAGCGAGCGATGGCAGCCTCGCGCTCGGCGCTGACACCGGAGTGAATGAAAATGACCGATTGAGCGCCGAGGCTTTGGGCGCCCTGCGCAACCGAGCGGCCATGATTGCCGTCCGTGGCGCAGGCGAAAGTCAGCGTCGAGGCGATGCCGCGCACGTCAGCCGCGTGCAACGCCGTCAGATCGACGAGGCGCCCGAGGCGTCTTTCGGCTTCCTCCAGCAGCAGCCGGATGACGGCATAGCCGCCGCCCAAAGCCTTGAAGCTGCCGAGCCCGAAGCGCGGTCCTTCGTCCTTGACGTGGATGGCGGCGACCCCGAGTTCCCGCGCCATGGCCGGCAGCGACACCAGCGGCGTCGCGCCATAGCCGGGGCGCACCCTGGTCACGCGCTCGGCCGCCTCCGCACCAGCCACGCCCAACACCTCGGCATCGACAGGATCGAGAGGCTGGCGATAGTCGGGGAGGGCGTTGAGGAGGATCATATAGGCGGACCGCAGTGTGATTGGCTCCTGCAGCGATCTGCAGTCAAATCTAGGCTCAACTCTTACTGCTTCGTCCCACGATTAGCTGCCGATGCTGTCTGAACTTATCTCTTGGTCCTGTAAGCATTGCCTTCCAGTATCGTTCAGCATCGACCCGCGCGGCTTCCTTAAAGTCCTCAGCGGACGATGACCTTCCCTTTAGAATACCCGCCAGCATCGTTGCCAAGCCGAGTGTCAGATCCACTAGTCGACCTGCCGCTTGGTACGTCGGCAAATCGTGCAACTGGCGCGGGATATGGTGTGCAAGTGCATTGTCGCGCAGGGGTTTAATCTTCCGGCGAAGCTGGGCCAGTTCACCTGAACCATCATGCTTCGCCCAACGAGTGGGAACGATCGCCGTAAACTTTTCCAAATTTGTTCGATTTCGCTCACATTCTTTCGTGACGACGCTTTCACTAAAGCCCAGAGTTCGCAGCCAGTCTTCACTGTATAATAGCGCATGGATCTTGCCGCCAGCATGCCTCACACCTATTTTTCCCGCCATCATGCAAAGCGTCGTGCGATCGTCCTTTGGATCGTCCGTTAACCTGTAGGCGCCGAGTAGCCCGCTTTTCAGCAACGCTCGATGCACCACCAACAGGTTAGCAGTGTCGCAATGATCCAATCCTTTGGCATAGTCAGGATCACTCTGGATGAGTTCAGACACGACTATCGCTGAAGTCCACTCCTGATAGGAGGCCTGCGCTTCAATCAGGATGTCGGTGGCGGCGGCCTGCAGCGCGAGCATTTCCTCGTCCAGGATGCCTGAACGCACAGTTGCAGTGCCGCTCTGAAGTGAACACGCTGCGCGCTCTGCTGCCGCTTGAGCAATCTCCCCTTCCGATTGATGCGATTGAATTGCACGTGTCATCAGCTTCCCTCATGCCAATCTTCCAGTGGGAATCTATCTTCCTCGCTACGCCGGACGTACCACTTATCGACCACAGGTTTGTAAAGGCCTTCAAGATTGGTGAGACTCTTGGCGAATCTCCGACGCAGGTCGCCAATCGGAATGTCGTGCCCGCCACTAGCCACTCGACGGCGTACCCGCTCAATCGACATCTCGACGTTTGGAAGTTTGAGATAGTGGAGAATGACCGAATACCCCTTGGCTTGCCATCGGGGAATGAGGCCGGCGTAGATCCGTCCCGACAACGTCGTCTCTAAGATGATGTTCTGCAACGCCTCACTTGCTGCAGTGATTTCGGTCAGCGTCTCGCGACCCGCCGACCTATTCCGTGCGGCCGTCGACCGCCCGCGTTGTTCCAGACGACGAGCGACCTCGTCGGGATTCAAGACAACGAACTCCAAATAATGTACCGCTACATACTGCCGAATAAACGTCGACTTCCCAGCCCCATTTGGGCCACCCACCAGAACAATCACCGGTGAGGGAAGCAGCTCGATCACCCCTTCTTCTCCACCGACGCGGCGACGCGGAGATGCAGCTCCTTGAGCTGCTTGGGTGTGGCTTCGGCGGGGGCGCCCATGAGGAGGTCGTTGGCCTGCTGGTTCATCGGGAAGAGCGCCACGTCGCGCACCGTCGTGCAGCCCGTCAGCAGCATCACCATGCGCTCGATGCCGGCGGCACACCCGCCGTGCGGCGGCGCACCATACTGGAAGGCGCGGTAGAGCCCGCCGAACCGTGACTCCACATCGGCGCGTGTAAGACCGGTGATCTCGAACGCCTTGACCATGGTCTCGGGCAGATGATTGCGCACCGAGCCCGACGCGATCTCGTAGCCGTTGCACACGATATCGTACTGGTTGGCCTTTAACGAAAGCAGCGCGTCGCGCCCGTCTTTCTCGGCGGCTTCCAGCGCCTCGCGGCCGCCCTTCGGCATCGAGAACGGGTTGTGCGAGAAGTCGATCTTCTTGTCCTCCTCGTTCCACTCATAGAACGGGAAGTCGACGATCCACGCGAAGGCGAAGCGGTTCTCGTCAATGAGCTTCAAGTCGCGGCCAACCTTGTCACGGGCAAGACCTGCGAATTTGTAGAACTTGGCCGGGTCCCCCGCTGTGAAGAAGCAGGCGTCGCCGACAGCGAGGCCCGTCTGCTGCATGATCGCGGCTGCTCGGTCGCCGCCGATGTTCTTGGCGATGGGTCCGGCACCGGCAGCACCCTCCTCGGCCCGCCACATGATGTAGCCGAGACCCGGCTGGCCCTCTTTCTGCGCCCACCCGTTCATAGCGTCGCAGAACGCGCGGCTGCCACCTTTCGGCGCAGGGATCGCCCATACGCGCACCTTCGGGTCCTTCTCGATCAGGCCGGCAAATACTTTGAAACCCGAGCCCCGGAAATGCTCGGTGACGTCAGCCATCTCGATGGGGTTCCTGAGGTCCGGCTTGTCGGAGCCGTACTTCTGCAGCGCCGTCGAATGGGGAATGCGCTGCCAAGTGTGATCGACCTTCTTGGTGCCCGCAAACTCCTGAAACACGGCCGTGATGATCGGCTCCATGGTCTGGAAGATGTCCTCCTGCTCGACGAAGCTCATCTCGACGTCGAGCTGGTAGAATTCACCCGGTAGCCGGTCGGCGCGCGGGTCCTCGTCGCGGAAGCAGGGCGCAATCTGGAAATAGCGATCGAAGCCCGAGATCATCAGCAGTTGCTTATATTGCTGCGGCGCCTGGGGGAGCGCGTAGAACTTGCCGGGATAGAGGCGGCTCGGCACCAGGAAGTCGCGCGCGCCCTCGGGCGAGGAAGCCGTTAGGATCGGTGTCGGAAACTCGTTGAATCCCGCCTCATGCATGCGCCGCCGGATCGATGCGGTGATACCAAGCCGCTTCATGATGATGGCGTGCAGGGACTCGCGCCGCAAATCGAGGAAGCGATAGGTGAGCCGCATGTCTTCCGGGTAGTCCGGCTCACCGAACACCGGCACCGGGATCTCCTTGGCCTCGGACAGCACTTCGATCTCGGTCGCATAGACCTCGATCGCGCCCGTCGGCAGCTCGGCGTTGACGGTGCCCGCGGGACGGTCGCGCACCTTGCCATCGACGCGGATCACCCACTCCGAGCGCACGGCCTCGGCGACCTTGAAGGCCTTCGAGTCGGGGTCGGCCACCACCTGCGTAATGCCATAGTGGTCGCGCAGATCGATGAACAGCACGCCGCCATGGTCGCGCACGCGGTGCACCCAGCCGGAAATGCGGGTTGTCGTGCCGCCGTCGCTCTGGCGGAGCGCGCCGCAGGTGTGGGTGCGATAGCGTTGCGAGGTCAAGCCGGCCATGGCCGCTGTCCTTTTTGTGTCATTGACTAAGATGTGCAGGCGTGCGGGAAAAGCGCACCTGTGGCAGCCCTTGTCAAGCCAGAGAACGATTGCGGAACGGGAGTTCGCCATGGCGGCCAATGTGCAGCCGACGATCGAGATCAAGGTGTTGGACCGGCGCCTCGAAGCCTGGGGCCTGCCGCGCTACCAAAGTGCCATGGCGGCGGGTATCGACCTCTTTGCCTGCCTGGACCAGCCCCTGTCGCTGGCGGCTGGCGCGCCCGCTGTGCTCATTCCATCAGGCATTGCGCTGCATATGGGACGGGCCGACATGGCCGCAATCATCGCGCCACGCTCTGGCCTGGGTCACAAGCAGGGCTTGGTGCTCGGCAACACAGTCGGCGTTATCGATGGCGACTACACCGGCCCGGTCATGATCTCGGCCTGGAACCGCAGCGCGCCCGGCACGGCACCGATTACGATCGAGCCCGGCAGCCGCATCGCGCAGATGCTGTTCGTGCCGATCTTGCGGCCCGAGTTCCGGGTCGTCGAGACCTTCACGACGGCGAGCGATCGCGGCGCCGGCGGCTTCGGTTCGACAGGTACCGGCAAACGCCCTTGATCTCGCCGGCTTAGGCGGGCTTATTGGGACCACAAGGCGCCCAAGCGCCCCGCACCCGCCGGAGATGAACCCATGAGCAAGCCCCACGGACTGAAGACCCTCGACGCCGTAGGCAAGATCGGCCGCGGCCGCATGTACAATGACATCACCGAGACCATCGCCAACACGCCGCTGGTGAAGCTGCAACGTTTGGCAAAGAAGCACGGCGCCAAGGGCGAGGTCTGCCTCAAGCTCGAATTTTTCAATCCACTGTCGTCAGTCAAGGATCGCATCGGCGTCTCGATGATCGACGCGCTGGAAGCTTCGGGCCGCTTGAAGCCGGGCACCGTGATGGTAGAGCCGACCTCCGGCAATACCGGCATCGGCCTCGCCTTCGTGGCGGCGGCACGTGGCTATCGCCTGATCCTGGTGATGCCGGACAGCATGTCGATCGAACGCCGGGCGTTGCTCGCCCATCTCGGCGCCGAGCTTGAGCTGACCCCGCGCGAAAAGGGCATGAAAGGCGCCATTGCTCGAGCCGAGGAAATTCAGAAGTCATTGCCTGATGCCGTCATTCCCGCCCAGTTTGACAATCCTGCCAACCCACTGGTGCACGAGCACACCACCGCCGAGGAGATCTGGTCGGACACCGGTGGCAGAATCGATGCCCTCGTCGTCGGCATCGGCACCGGCGGCACGATCACGGGTTGCGGTCGCGTCCTGAAAGCACGCAACACGGCGCTCAAGATCATCGCGGTGGAGCCAACGGCAAGCCCGGTGCTGTCCGGCGGGCCACCCTCGCCGCACAAGATCCAGGGCATCGGCGCCGGTTTCGTGCCGTCGATCCTGGAGCGCGGGCTGATCGATGAGATCATCACTATCGACAACGATAAGGCCTTTGCCGTCGCGCGCGAATTGGCCAAGGTCGAGGGCATTCCGGGCGGAATTTCCACTGGTGCCAACGTCGCGGCAGCGCTGGTCGTTGCTGCGCGGTCTGAGATGGCGGGCAAGCGTATCGTCACCTTTGCGCCATCATCCGCCGAGCGCTATCTTTCGACGGAACTGTTCGTGCAACCGAAGGCTTGAACCAGATTCCAGGAGCCAGCCATGATCACCGCCATCGTTCGCTTCAAGCTGCCCGCCGGCACCACCAGCGAGAAGGCCACCGAGATGTACCGGGCCTCGTCGAAAAAGTACGAGAACCTGGCGGGTCTCGTGCGCAAATACTACCTGTTCGATCCGAAGACGGGCGAAGCGGGTGGTGTCTACCTTTGGACAAGCCGGGCCGCGGCTGATGCCGTCTATAAGGCCGCCTGGAAGGCCGACCTGACGAAGCGGTACGGCATGGAACCACAGGTGAGCTATTTCGACAGCCCCGTCATCGTCGACAACAGCGGAGCCAAGCGCGCGGCGGCGGAATAACCGTCGTGCTCAGCCCGGCCCGCCAGCACCAGGCGCGGCCGGGACTAGCCACCACAGCACCATACCGACCAGCGCCGGTGTGAACCAGATGCTGGCGTAGAACAGATAGGTGTTGATGTCGTAGCGCATCTGCGCCCAGCGCCGTTCGCGACGAAGCCGCGAGTCGTCCCACTCGCCCCGCTCCTGCAGTGCCTGCCGTTCCTCGCGCGAGGGCGTCACCTCCGCCAGCCGATAGTCGACATCATCGTGGTTAGGCCGACAGCGCTCCATGATCGCGCGGTAGTGCCCGAGGTAGGGCGCGAAATCCCGCTCGCTGGCAATGGGCGCGGCGGAGAGTTGCTTCTGCAGATCGTTGACGGCCTGGCCGCAGTCGTGCAGCTCGCGCGCATTGGCGCTGTGGTTCTTCTGCTGCTCGGTCAAGCCGATGATCAGCGTCAGCCAACTGGAGACGACCGCCACATATTCGAGCACGTCGCGCAAGTCGGCGCTGACGCGATGCTTGAACATCAGGTTGAACACTGAGATCAAGCCGCCATAGAGCGCCACGATCGCCAGCGTGACGATGCCGGCGTAGTGCTTGCGTTCAAGACGCTTCGCCGCATTGAAGCGCGCCCGCTTGACGAGCTTCCAATCACTGATGTGCTTGTCCTTCAAGCGCTGCAGCGGCGAAGGCCCGAAGCCGGCCGCCACCACGCGCGGGCCCGCTGGCGCCTGCGCACCCCCTGTTTGATAGCCCTGAGCCGTTGCTGGACCGTGATTCGACATGGGATCAGGATACAGGCGGGGTGCTGCCGCCGGCCCTATCCCAACGCGAGTTGTCCCAAGAAATTCGCGTGAGATCGAATGTGTGACCTACTGCACCCTGGTCGACTGTGGTTTTGGCCGCGGGCCTGGCGGCGGCGCTTGATCCCGCGTGGCGGCAAGCTTGTCCGACATGACAGCGATCGTCTTCTGATAGACGCTGGCCTTGTTCCAGAGCGCGATAACGCCGTAGTTGTGCGTACCTTCTTGCCAGCCCTCGCCGGCCTTCCAGCCGTGCTCCTTCAGGAAGTTGGCGGTCGAGGCCAGCATGTCCGGCACGCTGCGCACGAGATCGCGGCGGCCATCACCATCATAGTCTACGGCATACTTGAAGTAGGACGACGGCAGGAACTGCACCTGGCCAATCTCGCCAGCCCAACCGCCAATCATCTGCTGCGTGGTCATGTCGCCGCGCTGAATGATTTTGAGCGTGGCCAGCAGTTCATTTCGGAAGAAGTCCGAGCGGCGGCAGTCATAGGCGAGTGTGGCCAGCGAGCGCGGAATCGAAAGCTTGCCGCCGCTGTCGCCACCATAGTTGGTTTCCAGCCCCCAGATCGACACCAGCACGGCCCCCGGCACGCCGTATTGCTTCTCGATCCGCTGCAGCAGGGCTGCATGCTGCGCCATCAGGCGGCGACCGCGATTGAGCAGTGATTCGCCGACCCGGCGACGATAGAACTCCTCGAACGTCAGCTTGAACGATTTCTGCCCGCGATCCAGGCGTATCACAGTTGGGTCGTAGCTCAGCCCGGCAAGACCCGCCTGGATGACCGGCTGCGAGATCCCCTGCTGAGCGGCATAACTGCGAAAACGCCCCAGCCAAGCGTCGAAGCCGCCACCATCATTGCCGCAGTCGGCAGCCGGCCCCGGGCGGGCGGGAGCTTGCGCCCATGCGGGTTGGCCAAGCGCCGCCAGCACCAGAACGGCAGCGGCGATCTGCGGGACAGCACGACGAACGCGGGACCAGTGACTGGGCATGGGAGAGGCACTCTTGTTCAGGTTGCGGTGCGCTAATGCTGATTGAGCCCCTACCATAGCCCTGCAGCGGCGTCAGCATTGAGGCGAATTTTGGTGACCAGCCTTGGTCGAACGCCCCATCGGCCTGCCTCGCCGATTGGTGTATGGTCGCCACCGAACGCCAACCACCATGGAGCCGTGGCGCCCTATGCCAGCCAACCGACAGATGCGCCTTGGCGCCTTCATGCGTCCCGTCAGTATTCACACTGCAGCCTGGCGCTATCCTGGTGGCACACCCGACGCCAATTTCAATCTCGCCGCGTTGACCCGCTATATCCAGACGCTGGAGCGGGGCCGGTTCGATGCCTTCTTCATGGCCGACCACTTGGCCGTGCTCAACATGCCGATGGCAGCCCTGCAGCGCAGCGCCACGGTGACCTCGTTCGATCCGCTGACACTGCTGCCGGCGCTGGCCATGATGACCAAGCATATCGGCCTGATCGCGACGGCGTCGACCACGTTCGAGCAGCCCTACCTCATTGCGCGCCGCTTTGCCTCGCTCGACCACATCAGCGCCGGACGCGCCGGCTGGAACCTGGTCACCACGTCGAACCCCGACGCGGCGTTGAATTTCGGCATGGACGATCACATGGAGCACGGCGAACGCTACGCCCGTGCGCGCGAATTCTTCGATGTGGTGACGGGGCTATGGGACAGCTGGGCCGACGACGCCTTCATTCGCGACGTCGACAGCGGCATCTACTTCGACCCCGCGCGACTGCATGTGCTCAACCATACCGGCACATACTTGAAGGTGCGTGGCCCGCTGAACATTGCACGCCCCGTCCAGGGATGGCCGGTGATCGTGCAGGCCGGGGCCTCTGATGCCGGCCGGCAACTGGCCGCCGAGACGGCCGAAGTCGTGTTTGCCGGTGGTGGCCCGCTCGATGACGGGCAACGGCTTTACGCCGACATCAAAGGCCGCATGGACAAGCTTGGCCGCAACCGTGAGTACTTGAAGATCCTGCCTGGCGCCTTTGTCGCGCTCGGTGAGACCGCCGCGGAAGCGCGCGACAAGCGAGCCTTGCTCGATAGCCTCGTGCACCATGCGAGCGGCATCGCGGCACTCTCGATCGCGCTTGGCCATGACGCCTCGAGCTTCGATCCGGATGCCCCGTTGCCACCGATCCCAGAAAGTAATGCCAGCAAAAGCGGACGTGATCGCGTGCTGGCGCTGGCGAAACGCGAAAACCTGACGGTCCGTCAATTGGCGGGCCGGCTCGGCGGTTTTGGCGGCCTCGGGATGGTCGGCACACCCAAGATGGTGGCGGATCAAATGGAGGAGTGGTTCACAAGCGGCGGCTGCGATGGCTTCAACGTCATGTTCCCGTATCTGCCCGGCGGTCTAGACGACTTCGTGGATAAGGTGATCCCGGAGCTGCAGCGCCGCGGCCTCTTTCGCCGCGAATACGAAGGCGCGACGCTGCGCGAAAATCTCGGCTTGCCACGCCCTGCCAATCGGTTCTTTTCGTAGATGACGGCCTGGCCGAGGCTCAGACCCGCAACTCGGCCCACAGCGCGGCATGGTCCGAGGCGGCGTGATAGGACGACTGCATCTCTGGATAGACATCCCAGAGATTGCCGTTCTTGCCACCCCAAACGCCGCGCCGCCAGATACCGCCGCCCTCCATGCGCTCGAACAGCGCCGGCGAGAGCAGGAGATAGTCGATCTTCTCGCGCGCTGTGCAATTGCCATACGTCCCGGGCCGGCCGCCATCGTCGAAGTTCGGGTGCTCGGCGGCGTCCTTGAGATCGGTCTCGCGCAACAGCGGCGCCAGGGCTTGGCTGTCCGGCGTATCGTTGAGATCGCCCATCACGGCGATGTGCTTGGCGCCCTCGGCTTTGAGCCGGTCGTAGATGCGCCGCACCGCTTCTGCCTGCAGCCAGCGGCGGGCGTCGGAGGCATCCTGCGCGCCATAGCCTTTGCTCTTGAAGTGGTTGACCAGCACCCACACGGTTTCCCCGGATGGTGTCCACACCGAGAACTCGGGACAGTCGCGGCTGAACACGCGATTGCCGTGGCTGGTGACGTCGTCGACGTGGCTGCGCATCCAGCCGATGCGGTAGCCGCTCTTGGCCATCAGGCCGACGTCGATGCCGCGATCGTCATTGCCATCCACCAGCATCACTTGATCGTAGGGCGCACCTTTCACGCCGGGCAGCAGGCTGTAGGAAAACTGCATCAGCGCCGGACGGCCCTCACATTCGACCACACCCATGACGTCGGCGCCGATGTCGCGCACGACCTGCGCCGTGTTGCGCGTCGCCGTCTCGTTGATGATCTCGTTTTTGAGCTCGACCCAGCCGACCCAGCCGGCGCGCCCTTCGGCGAAGATCTGGCTTTTGGCGGTGAGCGAACGCTTGATCAGGTGGCCGCGGTTCTCGCGCAGCAGCGCAAACTTCGAGTCATTCTTCTTGTCGAGACCGAGCTTCTTCAAGAGCCCCAGGATGCGCTCCTTGATGGCGTCGGTGTAGGCTGCCTCCTCGAGCAAGGAATTGACCTCGGCATAGGCCTCGAGCAGCCCGCGGCCCTCGCTCCAGGTATCGAGATTGAGCACACGGGCGCGCGTGAACAGATTTTCGACATTGTAGGTCGCAAGGCGCATGGCATCGTCCCCCAGAGTGCGCCGTTGCACGGGTCAGACCGGCACGACTCATTTGCGGACGAGGGTAGCCATTGCAGTAGCGCGCGACACCGACCTTGGCGGACGATCCACAGAATCGCTGTGCCCGGCGCGCGTGTTGAGGGTTTGGCAGCGGGCCTACTTGAGCAGCTCGAGGCGACCACGCGCCGCCTCGATCCCGGCCATCAGTGCCTGCATGTAGAGATGGCGTGCCCGCTCCGCTTCGGCGCGCACGTCGGTCACGCCCAGCGTGGCAAGCTGGATCGGATCGAAGGTGCCGGCCAGCAGGAACAGGGCTTCGCCGTCACCGGCTTCCACCAAGGGTTGGAGCTTGGCACGGGCCGGCAGGATCGACCGCGCCGCAATCAGCGAGGCAGCAGCCGCGAGGCGTTCGCGCACAACTTCGGCTTCGAGGTTGGTGGCCGCGACAATGGTTGTGGTCCGCGCCTGCTCGCGACCGATCGGTGTCGGGCCCCGAACGAGAACCGGAACTGTCGTGCCCGGTGTGCTCAAGGGCGCGGTTGTCACGGCGCGGGACTCAGGCGGTTCAGGGACCGTGACCCATAAGACAAACGGCACCACGAGCAGCAATCCGGCTGCATAGCCTGTAGCACCCCAGCGGATATGGTGCAGCCGCAGCGCGGCCTTCACCACGCTGTCGGCCGTGTTGCTGGACCGGCTTTGCCGTGCATCATCTTCGTGCCTGCTGCGGACAGCCGCTTGCATATGCCGGGAACCCTCTCGGCTTGTGCACGCTGCCACCACGCCAGCGCATCTGTTGACCCGTGATCGTGCGGTCTCCCCAGGCCGCACACCTGACTGTTAGCGAAGCCCGGCGCGCTTCACAACATGTTCATAGTGGGCTGGCATTCGCACTTGCGCATGTGGCACAGTCGCCACCAGGACACGCAACCGCCATCGCCGCCCGCGCCCCCGTCGAGGACCCGCTTCATGATCCTGCTTCTGCTCGGTTTGCTCATATTCCTCGGCATCCACTTGGTGCCGACCCAGCCGACGTTGCGACAGGGGCTGGCGGCGCGCTTCGGCGAAGGGGCCTACAAGGGTCTGTTCGCCGTAATTGCCTTCGCAGGCTTGGCCCTGATCGTCCTCGGCTACCACAAGATCCAGCTGGCACCCGGCAAGAACCCCGTGCTCTGGAGCCCGCCGGCCTGGGGCCGCCACGTCACCATGACCTTGATGCTGCCGGTATTCATCCTGCTGATCGCGGCCTACCTGCCAGGCCGGATCACGGCGGCCGTGCGTCATCCCATGATCTTGGCCGTCAAGCTTTGGGCGCTGGCCCACCTCTTCGTGCGTGGCGATGCGGCGTCCCTGGCGCTGTTCGCTGGCTTTCTGGCTTGGGCCGTGTTCGACCGCATCTCGCTGAAGCGGCGGGAAGCCGCTGGTCTCGTCGTGCCCAAGTCCGGTCCGGTGCTCAACGACGTCATCGCCGTGATTGGTGGACTGGTACTCTACTACATCATGATGAAATGGGGGCATCCAGCCCTGATTGGGGTGCGCGTCATCCCTTGATCGCGCCGGGCCGAGGCCATCGAGCCACGAATTTGCCCGAAAATCAGCCGACAAGCAGAAGTTGGGAGGGTCGGCCCATCGAATGAACGACTTTCATTCATGCGCCCGACCCGCTATGACTGACGGTGGGGGTATGCTGGCCGGCAAGGTCGGCACCATCGGTCTTGCTGGTGGCGCGTAACAACGCGACGACGGCACTTACGACGAAAGAACCTGGGGCTCATGGTCGAGAAGTCGGATTCCTTTCTGCGCGAGGTCGAAGAAGACTATCGCCGCGAGCAGCTGAAGCAGCTGTGGGACAAATACGGCCTCTTCGTCATCGGCGGTGTGCTCGCCGTGCTGGCGTCGGTATGGGGCTATTACCACATGCAGGGCCGCCGTGCGGCTGCGGCGGAGGTGCATGGCGCACAATATCAGGCCGCGTTGCGCCTGATTCGCGACGGCAAGGCCGATGACGCTGCCAAAGCCTTTGCCGACCTCGCCAAGTCGGCGGCGCCTGGCTATCAGGGCTTGGCACAATTGCGCATCGCGGCCCTCCATGCCAAAGCCGGACGAACGGCCGAAGCGACTTCCACCTTCGATGCCATTGCCCGCGATGCATCCGTCGACCAGATCGTACGCGATCTGGCCGGTGTGCAAGCGGCGTCGTTGCTGCTCGCCACCGCCGATTATGCCGAGATCGAGCGCCGCCTCACGCCGCTGGTGGCGGACAAGGCGCCGTGGCGAACAGCCGCCCGCGAGACGTTGGGACTGGCTGCCTACAAGGCCGGCAAGCTGGACGAAGCCCGCAAGCACTTCGAAATGCTGCTCGTGGACCGTACAGCCCCTCCGGGCATGAACGAGCGTGTACAGCTGATGCTCGCCGTGTTGACGGACGCGGATGCCGCCAAGGCTGCCGCCAATCCGGCGCCTGCGACACCGCCCGCTCCGGCCGCTGCGACCGAAAAAACCAAGGATAAGTCGGCGGCCCCGCCTCCGGCCCCGAAGAAATAGGGCAAGAGTTGAGCGCTGCCCGACTCACGGGGGACATGAGTCGGACCGGCATCGTAGCAGCCGACCCTGAGGACGAATGACCATGACGGGTGGGACGAACTTCCGGATTGCCCTGGCCGCGGCCCTTGCCGCCGGCCTGCTGACGGCATGCTCCGATGGCCCGAGCCTGCCGCGCATCGGCGATCTCAATCCCTTCGCCGAAAAAGAAAAGCCGCTGCCTGGCAAGCGGGTGCCCGTGGCGTTGGCCGAGAGCAAAGCCGGCCTGCAAGTTGCCGCCGCCGACAAGCCGATCGTGCTGCCGGCAGCCCGTGTGAACGACAGCTGGCCACAACCGGGCGGCACTGCCAACAACTCGCCCGGCCATGTGGCCCTTGGCGGCACCGTGCGCCAAGCCTGGAGCGCCGATGCCGGTGCCGGCTCCAGCTCCTATGGACGCCTGACGGCCAGCCCGATCGTCGCTGATGGCAAGATCTTCGTCCTCGACACCAACGGTCGTGTGTCAGCCTTCACGCTGGCAGGCTCCTCGGCGTGGCGCGTGTCCCTGACGCCGGCGAAGGAGAAGGACTACAAGGGCTTTGGCGGTGGACTTGCCGCCGAAAGTGGCCGCATTTTTGCGGCGACGGGCTTCGGCTATGTCTACGCACTCGAGACCGGCACGGGCAAGAAGCTCTGGGAGCGTAACGTCAACTCGCCGATCCGTTCGTCGCCGACCGTGGCTGGTGACCGCCTGTTCGTCGTCACGTCGGACGGCACGGCGATGGCCTTATCGACCAGCGATGGCCGCGATCTGTGGACACACCAGGGCCTGCCGGAGAAGGCTGCCATTCTCTCGAACGCCAGCCCCGCTGTGGAAGGCGATTTCGTGGTGGTGCCGTATCCGTCCGGCGAGCTCGTGGCGCTGCGCATTGCCGACGGTCAACCCACCTGGACGGAATCGCTGGCGCGCACACGCCTCGCTTCCTCACTCGGCTCCATGACGGACGCCGGACGGCCGGTGGTCGATGGCGGCACGGTCTACGGCGTCGGACACTCCGGCCGCATGGTCGCGACGGGTTTGAAGTCGGGCGAGCGCATCTGGTCGCTCAACGTGCCGGGAATCCAGGCGCCGGCCGTGGCGGGTGAATTTGTCTATGTCGTCGACACCGGCGGCTCGCTGATGGCCATTACGCGTCGCGATGGCAAGGTACTGTGGACGACGAAGCTGCCCGGCGCCAGCACCTGGTCCGGCCCGACGCTGGCCGGCAACAAGTTGTGGCTGACCTCGAATACGGGCCAGCTGATCGGCGTTGACGCCTCGACGGGCAAGCCGGACACACCACAGGCCATTGGGGCGCCGACCTACATCGCGCCCGTCGTCGCTGGCGGCAAGCTGTTCGTGTTGACCGACAAGGCCCGGCTCATCGCCTTCCAATGAGCCGGCATCCGCCCCTGCGACTCAGGTCTCGGCGCCGCCGTTGACCTGGATCATCTGACCATTGATGAACGCACCCTGCTCCGAGGCGAGCAGGGCCACGGCCGCCGCCACCTCATCCGGCGTGCCCAGGCGCCCCACCGGCACCCGCCCCTTCATGGTTTCGATGTGCGCTGCCTGTTTCGGATCCTGCCGCTCGCCCATGATCGGCCCCGGCGACACAATATTCGTGGTGATGCCCTTCGCGCCGAACTCCTTGGCCAAGGCCTTGGTCAGGCCCCACGCCGCATGCTTCGAGGCGGAGACGTGGGCGCGGCCGTTGTAGCCGTGGATGGCATTCATGCCGGCAAAATTGATGATCCGGCCCCACCCCTTGGTGATCATGCCCGGCAGGCACGCCCGCGCGGTCCAGAAGGCTGAATCGAAATTGACGGCCATGGCGTAGCGCCAGTCCTCCTCGGTGATGTCGAGGAACTTGCCGTCCTGGCGAATGGCGGCATTGTTGACCAGGATATCGACGGTGCCGAACTTGGCCAGGGCCTCCGTGGTGATGCGCTGGCACTCCTCGCGTTTTCCCACGTCGCCCATCGCCACCAGCGCCTCGACGCCGAGTGCACGCGCAGCCTTGGCGACCTCTTCGGCTGCGGCCTTGTCACGCGCACCATTGACGACGACGTTGCAGCCGGCCTTTGCCAGTGCCAGCGCACAGGCGCGCCCGATGTTCTTGTTCGACCCCGTGATCAGGGCTGTGTGGCGCGTCGCCATGCGTGGTCTCCCGATTGATGTGTTCAAAGACACTGAGTGCCACCGTACTGTGGCGGCAGCAAGCAATCAAAACGCACCCCTGCTCCCGCAAACCTGTCATCTCGGGCTCGCGTTATGAGTGGACTGCGCAGAACGCTTCACACGTAATCCGTATCCGTCCAGCCGTCCTCGTCGTAGTCGGCCATGCACTGCTCGGCGAAGTCGGTCATCTGCTTGATGGTGCCGTTGCCTTGCGCCAGTTGAAGCGGAAACATCCGGATCAGCTCGTAATTGCCGGCATAATTCATCTCGTAGAGTTCATGGCGGGCGCCGAACTCCGAGCCGATGGCGTCCCATAGCAACTTCATAGTCTTGATGCGCTGCTTGTAATCGATGCCGTTGGAGCCGCGCACATAACGGGCGAGATATTTGTCGATTTCGGGGTTCTTGAAATCCTTGACGTGACTCGGCAGGTAGATCAGGCCCGAGGCCACCACCTTCTCGACGATGTTGCGCACCGCCGGATAGGCCTCGGTCGCGAACAGGCGATAGGCCGATGACGCCTTGATCGAGGGCAGCACGCAACCGTTCACCCAGGGGTCCGGCGTGCCGGCCATGGCGTCGGAGAGCGACCAGAACAGATTGCGCCAGCCGATCACCTCGCCGATCTGCACCTGCGTGGCGCGCGCCGCGTCCGCACCCGTCGCCCGTGTCGCCTTGATCAGCAGGCCCGCGATGAAATCCAGCTTCACCGCGAGCCGCGTGCAGCCCTGCATGGTGAACCCGTTGACGAAGCCAGACTTCGGGTAGAACGCCTTCAGCTGTTCGATGTCGCGATGAATGAAGACGTTTTCCCAGGGAATGAATGCGTTATCGAAAATGATGATGGCGTCGTTCTCGTCGTAGCGGGACGACAAAGGATAGTCCCAGGGCGAACCGACTTTCGCCGCCGTCATTTCGTAGGAAGCGCGGCAGATGAGCTTGATGCCGGGCGTGTCCATCGGCGCCATGAACATGACGACCATGGCGGGATCGTTGACCTCCTGCCCCATGTTCTGGCCCAGGAAATTGTAATGCGTGAGCGCGGAGTTGGTGGCCACCACCTTGGCACCCGAAACGTAGATGCCGGCGTCGGTTTCCTTCTGGATGGTGATGTAGACGTCTTTCACCTGGTCGACGGGCTTATCGCGGTCGATCGGCGGGTTGACCAGCGCGTGATTGACGTAAGGCACGGTTTCCTGAGCGAGCTTGTGCCAGGCCCGCGCATTGCCCGCGAACTTGCCGTAGAACTCGGCGTTGGCACCGAGCGTGTTGAGAAACGACGCCTTGTAGTCGGGACTGCGCCCCATCCAGCCGTAGGTGATGCGCGCCCAGGCCGCGATGGCATCACGCTGGCCGATCAAGTCCTCACGGGAACGCGCCGGCTTGAAAAACTTGTGCGTGTAGCCGCCATTGCCCGTATCGGTCGGGCCGGTCAGCACAGCGCGCGTTTTCTCCGCGTGCAGGGCATCGTAGAGCTTGGCCACCGAGCGGGCCGCATTGCGAAAGGCTGGATGCGTGGTGACGTCCTTGACCCGCTCGCCGTAGATGTAGATCTCGCGCTCACTCTCGCGCAGGGACTGCAGATATTCGGCACCGGTGTAAGGACGGGCCTTGCCTTCGAGAAGTTTCTCGGGTGCCATGTACTTTCCCTGCCACTGCGGCCCTGGCGGCCGTCCATTTTGCCTGAGCCGACCACCCCAAGGAGTCCACCCATGCCCTTCGTCAACATTCGTATCCTGGAAGGTCACCCGCAAGAGCGCAAGGACGAGATGGCGCGCCGCATCACCGAGACCATCACCGATCTCACCAAGCTGCCCAAGGAGGCGATCTGGGTGGTGTTCGAGGACGTGAAAGCCACGGACTGGTATGTCGGCGACAAAAGCGTTCACAAACTGAAGGGCGGGAGCTGAGACCATGACCAGCACAGCAGGCAATCTCGACGTCCGCGATCCACGCCTGCGTGATGTCGTCGGAAACGACGTCACGTTCGAGACGCTCGGCTCAGGCTTCCTGTTCACCGAAGGGCCGCTCTGGCATCCCATCCACCAGACACTCACCTTCTCCGATATGCCCGGCGACATCATGCGCCGCTGGAGTGCGGGCAAAGGCATCGAGACTTTTCGCCAGCCCTGCGCCAAATCGAATGGCCTCGTCTACGACAAGCAAGGCCGCCTGCTGGTTTGCGAGCACGCCAGCAGCCGCGTGACTCGAACCGAGCCTGATGGTCACTCCACGACGCTCGCCAGCCACCACGGCGACAAGGAGCTGAATAGCCCCAACGACATCGTCGTGCGCCACGACGGCGCCATCTACTTCACCGACCCGAAGTATGGCCGTGTCGAATACTATGGCGTGCCGCGGGCGCAGCAGTTGTCATTCCAGGGCCTCTATCGCATCGATCCCAAGACCGGAGCCGTACAATTGCAGGCCAGCGACTTCGGTCAACCCAACGGGCTGTGCTTCTCGCTCGATGAGACGCAACTCTACGTCAACGATACCGAGCGCGGCCACATCCGACTGTTTGCCGTGCAGCCGGATGGCGCCCTCACGGGTGGGCAGGTCTGGGCCGAAACCAAGGGCGACGGCCCCGGCGCACCTGACGGCATGAAGCTGGATCTGATCGGCAACGTCTACTGCTGCGGACCGGGCGGCATCCATGTCTTTGATCGCAAGGCACGCTGTCTCGGCGTCATACACACGCCGGAGCCGGCCGCCAACTTCTGCTGGGGCGGTGGCGACTATCGCTCGCTCTTCATCACGGCCGCGACGTCGCTCTACAGGATCAGAACGACGATACCTGGCCGACCTGTGTTCTGACGACGAACATCGGGCCCGAGTTATCGCCGCACAGCGAGATGCGAACGATACGCATTGACGATGCTGAGCACATTGTCGCGAATGGCGCCGGAGCGATTGACGTACTGCACCACGGGCCAGGCGACGTAGCTCGGCACGCCCGCCACGTTGGCGAGCCCTGGGGTGGCGTCAACGGCAACGCCGTCCTTGATCACGATGCGTGGGGCAAAGGTACCTGTAATCGGCACTCGGCCATCCCGGGTGACGATCTCGCATGTCACAGGCTGCGGTGGTGTCTCAAAGACCAGGGCGTCGGCCGCAATGGCGTCGGCAATCAAGGCGCGCGCGATGCGGATTGCGACCACACAGGTGGCGTCCTGCAGCATGTCGCGGGTCAACCGCCGCAGATCGCCTTGCTCCTGCTCGGTCAGGCGGGTCGGGAACACACAATCGATCTCCGCTCCGCGTCCGTGCTCCAGCTGCCAGAAGCAGTCTTTCGAGCGCAATGCGCTGCCGGCCGCGTTCGGCGCCGAGAGAACGCCTGTGATCGCCAGCAGCAGGCCACCGAGGCCAATTCGAGCAAGGCAATGGATGGAGGGACGCGAAAGATACGCCACGGGCGAGGCTCCGTTGGGACAATGGAACGCTCGCGGTTCAACCCTGATATTCTGGCGGCGTCATGGGCGACTTGCGGCGCGCGTGTGGCGCCGTGGAGATGCCACAATTGCGCGGTGGGCCTGTTATCTGGCACGTCGCTGATCCCGGCGAGACGTGAGAGAGGCGTACACTCAGGATGGACATCAACACTCTGCAAGACCTTGCCTTTCGGCTGCTCCCCCATATACCCAGCGTCCTCGTGGTCATGGTCGCCGCTGTCGTCGCCCTGGCGCGCCGGTACAGGCATCCGAAAGTGACCGATCTCATCATCGCCTTCGCCGTCATCGAGGTCGTGCTCTTCGTCGTCAGCACGATCGTCTACATGCAAGTGCCAGCCTATGCGGCGAAGGCCGGCTACGGGGCTCAGGACTTGCAGTGGATCTTTGCCGTGGTCGGCTTCGTACATGCGATGATCTATGCTGGGGCGCTCGCCCTGCTGCTCTGGGCGGCCCTCGGCTGGCGCGGCGAATCGAAAGCGCCCTGATCCCGAGGACCAGGGCGCTTGCAGTGAAAAGGCGTCGCCGGCCTCAGCCGCCGATCTTCTCGCACTTCTTGCCGATCTGGTCGTTAATGGCCTTGATCATGGCCTTGTGGAACAGGCCGAGGCCGTCCTGCACGGTGGCGACCGTGGTTACGAGGCCCTTGATGGCCGTTGGCCCCTCGACGTCCTTCAGGTTCACCCAGGCCTTCTGGGCAATGCCATCCTTGAACTCGATCTTTGGTGCCAGCTTGGCCGTCACCGGCGTGATCTCCTTGTCACGCTCGATCTCGCACTTCACCACGTGCTCGGGGAACAGCAGCGTCTGCGTGCCAGCGCCCAGCGCCGCGATGGCGTCGGCGTTCGGCAGCTTGATATTGATCGTGCAGCGGGCATCGCCGAACGACCAGGAGACGCTGCTCGCCTGCGCACCTTCGACGATCTTCTCCTTGGCCCAGGTTTTCTGCAGGGCGCATGTGAAATCGCCGCTGGCAGGCGCCTTTTTCTTCACCAGCTGGCAGAGGCTCGCCTCGCAAGCCTTGAGCTTGTCCTTCTCGTCCTTGCCTTCCTCCAGCGCAAAGGCTGAGCCGGCCAGAAACGCCACGGCTGCCGTGGCCAGAACGATCTTGCTGAAATTCGCTGCACGCCCCATGGAGCTCCCCTCGGATGGAATGGATCAGGAGCCGGAGGGACCAGCCAATTGCGGCCCAATCATGATCCCGCAAGCGCGGCATCCCATCCCTCCACAGGTCCGCCGTAGTTTCCCCTGCACTCTGCGATCGTCAGCCTTCTGAAAGCGCTCGGCAATTGCTCTGGAGCCACACCCAGTGATCGGATTGCGACATCTCCTTGGAGTTGTCGGTGGAGCCGGGTAAAGTCGCCGCAGCAGGGCGCGCGGCCCACGGAGAAGGTTGTGAGCTGACATGCTGGCATATGCGTTGAAGCGCCTCGGGGTGGCCATTCTGGTGGCATTGACCGTCTCCGGCATCACCTTCTCGATGGTTTACATTTCCGGCGATCCTGCCCTGGCCATTGCAGGTGAAGGCGCACGCCAGGAGGACATCGAGAATGTCCGCCGCTATTACGGCTTCGACCGTCCCATTCATGTGCAGTATTTCGACTGGCTGTGGAATGCCGTCCAGGGCAACCTTGGCCAGTCCTTCAACCTGCGAAAACCCGTCAGTGAAGTTATCTTCCAGCGCCTGCCGACCACCATGCTGCTCGGCGCCTGTGCCATCTCGTTCGCGCTGTTGCTGGCCATTCCCTTGGGCGTTTTGGCGGCCGTGAAACCGAACAGCCTGATCGATCGCTTCGCCCTCGGCCTCGCCGTCATCGGGCAGGCGATGCCGAGCTTCTGGTTCGCCCTCACTCTCATTCTGTGGTTCGGCGTGTATTGGCGCCTGTTGCCCATCACCGGCCAGGACAGCTGGGCCAACTTCGTCATGCCTTCGATCGCGCTCGGTTATTACGTGACGCCCGCCGTGATGCGCCTCACCCGCGCCGGCATGCTGGAGGTCCTCTCCTCCGACTACATCCGCACCGCGCGCGCCAAAGGCCTGCGCCCCATGCGGGTGCTGTTCAAGCATGCGCTGCGCAACGCCATCATCCCTGTGGTCGCGCTGGCTGCCGTCCAGTTCGGCTTCATGCTCGGCGGCTCGATCGTCATCGAGACGATTTTCCAGATCAACGGCCTGGGATACCTCGCCTGGGAATCGATCCAGCGCAAGGATCTCCCCATGATGCAGGCCATCGTGCTGGTGCTCTCCATCATCTACGTTGTGATCACCTTCCTGGCGGACATGCTGAACGCCTTCCTCGATCCTCGCATCCGGGTGGCCTGACATGGCAGACATTGGCATTGCCCGCGCTGGCATCCCGACGGCGGCTGAGATCCTGGCGCCGACGCCTGGTGCTCTCATGCGCCGCCGCGTGTTTGGCCATTTCGGCCTCATGCTCGGCGGCGTCATTCTGCTCACCATCGTCGCCATGGCGCTGCTGGCTGGGTTCATCTCGCCGCACGATCCCCTCGACCAGCAACTCGCCCGCAAGCTCATCCCGCCGTTCTGGAGCGGCAGCCCGAAAGTCGACCCCGCCCATCCCCTCGGCACCGACCAGCTCGGCCGTGATTACATCTCGCGTCTCTTCCACGGAGCGCGCGTCTCGCTCATGATCGGGTTCTCGGCCATGCTGATCTCCGGCATCATCGGTACCACCGTCGGCGTGCTCGCCGGCTACTTCGGCGGCCGCGTCGACATGGTGGTCAACTTCTTCATCACCACCCGCCTGTCGATGCCGGTGGTGCTGGTGGCACTGGCCGTGGTGTCGATCATCGGCTCGTCATTGACCGTGGTCATCTGGGTGCTGGGGCTGCTGATCTGGGACCGCTTCGCCGTGGTGATGCGCTCTGCCACCCAGCAGGTGCGCTCGCGCGAGTTCATCACCGCCGCCGAGGCGCTCGGCTGCTCGACGACGCGCATCCTGCTGACCGAGATCGCGCCCAACGTCATGAACCACCTGATCGTCGTCTCGACGCTCGAGATGGCCCACGCCATCCTGCTCGAAGCGGCGCTGTCCTTCTTGGGGCTCGGCGTGCAACCACCGACGCCATCCTGGGGCCTGATGATCTCGGAAGCCAAAGGCCTGATGTACTTCGAGCCCTGGCTGATCACCATTCCCGGGCTCGCCCTGTTCCTGCTCGTGCTCTCGATCAATCTCGTCGGCGACGGCCTGCGCGACGTCACCGCGCCCGAGAACCGGAGCTGAGCTAGATATGACCGAGCGCATTCTCACCGTCGAGGACCTTCGTGTCGATCTGCCGGTCCCCTCGGGCACGCTGCATGCCGTGCAAGGCGTGACGTTCCACGTCGATCGCGGCGAGACGCTGTGCATCGTCGGCGAATCCGGCTGCGGCAAGTCGCTGACCGCGCTCGCCATCATGGACCTGCTGCCGCGCAAGGCCCGGCGCACCGCCACCCGCCTCGAGCTTGGCACCACGCCGCTGATCGGCGTGCCCGAGCGCGAGATGTCGGAATTGCGCGGCAACCGCATGGCGATGATCTTCCAGGAGCCGATGACGTCGCTCAATCCGGCCTACACGATCGGTGATCAGCTCGAGGAGGCGATGCTCCGCCACAAGCGCGTGCCCCGCAAGGAGGCCCGCGAGCGCGCCATTCACCTGCTCGGCCGCGTTGGCATTCCCGGTGCTGAGCAGCGCCTGCGCCAGTATCCCCACCAGCTCTCGGGCGGCCTGCGCCAGCGCATCATGATCGCCATGGCGCTGATGTGTGGACCGGATCTGATCGTCGCCGACGAGCCGACGACAGCTCTGGACGTCACCATCCAGGCGCAGATCCTGCATTTGCTGGCGGAGCTGCAGCGCGAGTTCAAGATGGGGCTCGTCTTGATCACGCACGATCTCGGTGTCGTCGCCCGCATCGCCACCCGCGTCGTCGTCATGTATGCGGGCGAAGTGGTCGAGACCGGTCCCGCCGAGCAGATTTTCCGCACGCCGCGCCATCCCTATACCAAGGGCCTGCTCGCCTGCATCCCGATCCCCGGCCGCACCGAACGCGGCGGTCGCCTCGGCGTCATTCCCGGCATGGTGCCCTCGCTGGTCGGCAGCATGAAGGGCTGTCACTTCGCCAGCCGCTGCGCCAACGTCACCGACACCTGCCGCGCCGGACCGATCGGCCTCGCCCAAGGTACCGCGCCGACCCACAAAGTGCGTTGCCTGCGCTCCGACGAGATGGCGAACACGCCGCATTCGGCCATCGGAGTTGGCGCATGACCGCCTTGGCGCACAACGTACCGCTGCCCGCTGCCGGCACACCGATGCTGGAGGCGCGCGACGTCACTCGCGTGTTCCAGGTTGCGCAAGGCTTCATGCGCGCCAAGCGCCCGCTGTATGCCGTGAATGGCGTCTCGCTGACCGTGCGCCAAGGCGAGGTCCTGGCGCTGGTCGGAGAATCCGGCTGCGGCAAGACCACGCTGGCGCGCATGTTGCTTGGCCTGCTGCCGCCGAGCACGGGTTCGCTGCGCATTGGTGGCGAGCCCATCATCGGCATGCCCAGACGCGACGTCGCCCGCCTCGTGCAACCGGTGTTCCAGGATCCCTATTCCTCGCTCAATCCCAGGAAGAGCATCGGCTCGATCATCACCTTGCCACTGGTCATCCAGGGCGATGGCGAGCGCAGTGATTGGCGTCGCCGCGTCGAGGAGATGATGGAACTCGTCGGGTTGTCGCGCCGGCTCTATGACAACTATCCGAGCCAGCTCTCGGGGGGACAGCGACAGCGCGTCGCCATCGCACGCGCGCTCATCAATCGCCCCCGCATCGTCATCTGCGACGAGCCAACATCGGCGCTCGATGTGTCCGTGCAATCGCAGATCCTCAATCTGCTGCAGGATCTGCGCCGCGAGCTTGGCCTTACCTACATGCTGATCAGCCACAACCTCGCCGTCGTCGAGCACATGGCCGATCGCGTCGCGGTCATGTATCTCGGCCGCATCGTCGAGGAGGCGGACACAGCGACGCTGTTCACCAGCCCGAAGCACCCTTACACGCAAGCTTTGCTGCAATCCGTGCTCACGCCCGAGCCGGGCCTCGGCGTGCCCGACACGCAGCTTGGCGCGGCCTATCCCAACCCGCTTGATATGCCGAAGGGCTGCCGCTTCCATCCGCGCTGCAAGGCGGCCATGGACACCTGCCGCAGCGTCGCACCGAAGCAGATCGCGCAAGGCACCGACTTTGTTGAGTGCCATCTGTATGGTGGCGAGGCGATGGGTGCTGCAGTGGTCAAGGCGTAGGAGCCAACGCCATGGTCTATTCCGTCGATTGTGTCGATTACTCTAACATTATGCAGGGTCGCTACGACCGCATGATCGACGATCCGTGGCCGACGTGGAACCCTCCGCCGGGTCCATATTACAGCAAGCCGCTCGAGCCATGGATGTTTGACGCTTTCCCTTCCCGCCTCGAAGTGCATCCGAGCTATCCGCTGACCGACGTGGCGATGTATGGCCTGTTGGCTGTGAACGAAGGTATCAAGCGCGCGATCGAGGACATCGAGCCCGGTGTGCATCAGTTCGTGCCGGTGAAGGTCATCTACGGTGTCACTGCGGGCCCTGAGCTGGAACCCGCGGTGGTGACCACCATGAACGCGCAGGGCCGCTTCCATCGTTATGTGCCCGAGCGGAAGACACCGGCCATCGAGCCGACGGAGCATCAGTATTACACGCTGTGGATCAACCACCGGCTACCCGGCACGCGCCTCGATCCGGCAAGCCCAATCGTGTGGGATAGAAACGTGAAAATCTATCCTAACGACTGGGCAAATATTCCCGGCCTGCCGTTGGTGCTGCGCGCCGAGATCATCGGCAACCGGCAGCTGTGGAATGTGGGTGTCTATACGATGATTTCAGACACGCTCTACGAGCGGTTGCGGCGCGACGGTCTCGGCTCCGGCTGGCGCTTCGAGAAGCAGATCGTGGTGTGACAACTCATGAAACCGCCGCCAATTCGACACGGGGATACGGTGGATTTTGATCGCAAATATGTGTTTCGTGCGGACGAAGTGAGCAAGGGAGCCTTCGGGTTCTCGCCCGTTCTGCGACTTTCCCAGGCCTCATAATTTGGGTTCCGTACCATGGCTTATCTGCTTTCTCCATCTTCAGTAAAATTCGAGTGGGATCTCGTCACGAATTTTTCGTTGGCAATCAACGAGAAGAAAGTGAAGGGACTCCCACTCGTCGATAGCGATCTCCCGCTGGAGGTGCCGATCGCCGGACCATTCATCCTACCTGATATCTGTCAGGCCACACTGTCGTTTACGTTCGTATCCCGTCAAGGCAGAGATGGACTTGAGCGCTTAGCCCCCGGCTGCATCAACTTTCTCAACCTCAACATCTCCGCCCCGGCACACATGCAGCCGGACAAAGAGTACTTCCTGATCGATGTGACGGCTCGAGCACATTCCATCGACTGGCTCTCCTCCGACACGAAAGTGCGTCAGTTTCCCGCGCCTGACGGTAGGGAGGTAATTGTCCTGAAAGGTGCCATCACGGGCCCCTGGACAAAAGTGAAAGTGCTCACGCCGGAGCATCCGCCGATATGGCGTGAAGCAGATTGGGAGCATGACGGCAAACTGTATCATAAGCATAAGGGAGACGAACTCCTGACGGACGTCGCATGGGGCAAGCTCGATAAGCAATTTCCAGGGCAACTTTTGCCGCGGAAATTTGGTTAAAGTCGTGCCGCGGCAATCCTAATGGTGTTGGGGGAGAACAGCAAAATAGAGACCAGAAAATAGGGTCAGCTAACGATGTTGGGCGCGAGCAACGGGCGATCAGAGCCAATTGGTGCCCGCATTGATCCGCCGAAATTAACCAGACTGCCGCCGAAAGATGGTGAATCCGAAAATCAGCTCGCCGGCAGCGTGCGGCAACCCGTTGGCACCGGCCCTAGCCAGACGCATGCCGAGGGCCCTGCAGCAGCTTGCCTGAGCCTGCGCGAGGCATTTGCGAAATCGAGGGGCCAAAATCAGGGGCAGCACTCAAATCTGAGCAATGCGCGGCCAGTCGCACGGCGGCTGAGTCACTTGGTTGGGCCGTGCGGCGCACGCTGTCAGCCCTCGACAACCGGCTGCGTCAATCTTCTCGCACCACGTCGCTCTCCGCCTACGCCGGCGTGACGATGCAAGTGGAGCCTGCTGAGCGACCATTGCACGCGAACGGTCAGCCCCACGCTACAGCCGAGCGTTCAGGCAGCCCCGGCCGCCGTCAGCTGGTCGATGGCGTCCTGCGCCACCATGCGCGCGGTGTCGTCGCCGGCCGCTGCCAGCATCTCTTTCGCGGTGGCAAGCTCTTTGGCGAGTAGACCCGGCTCTGCGTCGTCGAGATCGATCACCTGCTGTGCCAGAATGACGAGTTGGTCTGGCTCCACCTCGACGATGCCGCCACGCACGAAGATGCGCCGACGTCCCGACGTCAGCTTGATATCGATGACGCCCGGGCGCAGCGCCGAGATGGCTGGCGCATGTCCGGCGAGGACGGTGAACTGGCCGTCCATGCCGGGCACGATGGCCTCGGTCGCCTCGGCGATCGCCACAGACTTGGGATCGTCGCCGGGCCTGGGGATGAGCTTGCGCTCGGGCGTCACCAGCTCGAACTTGAACGTGCCTGCCATCGTACGTCTCGACTTTCTGGTGCCGGCCACGCCGCGTCATACAACGCCGCAGCCAACCGATTTATCGTCTGGAAATCGCCACCTTGCGGGCCGGCTCAGTTCGTCGGCCCGGCCGCCTTGGCATCGATCTCTTCCTGGCTCTGCAGCTTGGTGCCGCAGAATGGGCAATGGTAGAGCGGAAACTCCACCATCCCCGGCTCTTCCTCCTCGACGTCAATCATGCCGACGGAGATGTAGAGCACGCCGTCGTCGCCGACGGTGATCAGGGGATCGAAATCCTCATCACTCATCGCATCCTTCAGTAGATCGCAGCACGAACCGAACGTCTTGGCATCTGCAGCCATGCAAGCCTCCTCACCCTCAGTTCGACTCGTATCCGCCGACACCTCGTGCCAGCCGGCAGTGCGATCAGGCGGCCTCGGCCAGCTTCTCGGCCTTGGCGATCGCCTCGTCGATGGTGCCGACCATGTAGAAAGCCTGTTCTGGGAGGTGATCGTAATCGCCATCGCAAAGGCCCTTGAAGCCCTTGATGGTGTCGGCAATCGCCACCAGCTTGCCCGGCGAGCCTGTGAAGACCTCGGCGACGTGGAACGGCTGCGACAGGAAGCGCTCGATCTTGCGGGCGCGCGCCACCGTCATCTTGTCCTCTTCCGAAAGCTCGTCCATGCCGAGAATGGCGATGATGTCCTGCAGCGACTTGTACTTCTGCAGGATCTGCTGCACGCGGCGGGCGACGTCATAGTGCTCCTGGCCGATGACGCGCGGCTCGAGAATGCGCGACGTCGAGTCGAGCGGATCCACGGCCGGGTAGATGCCCTTCTCGGCGATCGAGCGCGAGAGCACGGTGGTGGCGTCCAAGTGGGCGAACGAGGTCGCAGGCGCCGGGTCCGTCAAGTCGTCGGCGGGCACGTAGATCGCCTGCACCGAGGTGATCGAGCCCTTCTGCGTCGTCGTGATGCGCTCCTGCAGAGCGCCCATGTCGGTGGCCAGCGTCGGCTGATAACCGACCGCCGAGGGGATGCGGCCGAGTAGCGCCGACACTTCGGAGCCGGCCTGCGTGAAGCGGAAGATGTTGTCGACGAAGAACAGCACGTCCTGACCCTGGTCGCGGAAATGCTCGGCGACCGTGAGACCCGACAGCGCCACGCGCATGCGCGCGCCCGGCGGCTCGTTCATCTGGCCGTACACCAGGGCGCACTTGGAGCCCTTGGTCGAGCCGTTGTTCTTCTTGGGATCGACGTTGACGTTGCCCTCGATCATCTCGTGGTAGAGGTCGTTGCCCTCGCGCGTGCGCTCGCCGACGCCGGCAAACACCGAGTAGCCGCCGTGCGCCTTGGCGACATTGTTGATCAACTCCATGATCAGCACGGTCTTGCCGACGCCGGCGCCGCCGAACAGGCCGATCTTGCCGCCTTTGGCGTAGGGCGCCAGCAGGTCCACGACCTTGATGCCGGTCACCAGCATCGCTGCTTCCGTCGACTGGTCGGCAAAGCTTGGTGCGGGCTGATGGATGGCGCGCCGGCTGGCGGTCTTCACCGGACCGGCTTCGTCCACCGGCTCACCGATGACGTTCATGATGCGCCCGAGCGTCTCGTCGCCAACCGGCACCGAGATTGGCTGGCCGGTGTCGGTCACTTCCTGGCCGCGAGTGAGGCCTTCGGAGCTATCCATGGCGATGGTGCGCACGGCGTTCTCGCCGAGATGCTGCGCCACCTCGAGAACCAGGCGCTGGCCGTGGTTCATCGTCTCGAGCGCGTTCAGAATCTCGGGCAAATGCCCGCCGTCGAACTGCACGTCCACGACGGCGCCCATCACCTGCCTGATCTTGCCGACCTTATTCGATGCCATTGTTGCTCTCGTCCCTATTCCCAACCGTACCGGCGGTGCCGCTCGGCAAACCCGCGAATTCCACGTTCAACCCTTCACGATGGCCGTGAAGTCCGACCAGTTCTCCACCCGGAAGCCCCGGATGTCCCGGGCGCATTTCGGGAACCATGGTAGTGACCTCAGCGCCAGAATGGCCGCCACCAGATTTGCCATGTCAGAAGTGTGCGTGACGTAGACACTGCCCTGTATTCTTTCGAATCCGTGCGGTGCCAAGATTTGCCCGATCTCCGTGTAGGCGCTCGATATTCCTTTCGGGTGGTGCTCCCTGAGGTCGGCGACGACCATATCGAAGGCAATGGCGAACATGACATCACCTCACGGAACCGTCTCCGCCAGTGGATCCGCCATGACGTCTGCGAGCGCATAGTCAAGACGCTCGCCCGTCTCGATCACCTGAATTTCGGCATCACCCAAGGCGGTGAAGCCCATGACTTCGTAAGCTGGCCCATCCACTCCGAACCGACGAACTTCGCCGATGAACGGCTTGCCGCTATCCTGGAGGTAGGTCGCTTGAGCTTCCTCGAAACCAGGCATCGACATCCCCCTTGGCTGCTTGCGTGAACAAACCAGATACATGTTGTCGAGTTGGCTGTCAAAGCGCCTCGGCACCCGAGATGATCTCGATCAGCTCCTTGGTGATGTTGGCCTGGCGCTGGCGATTGTACTTGATCGTCAGCTTGTTGATCATGTCGCCGGCGTTGCGCGTGGCGTTGTCCATCGCCGACATGCGCGCGCCCTGCTCCGACGCAGCGTTCTCCAGGAGGCCCCGAAAAATCTGCGTCGAGATGTTGCGGTTGAGCAGATAGCTGAGGATCTCCTCCTCGGACGGCTCGTACTCCACCGCCGCCTCGGCCTTCGCGCCCGCGTCGGCCTTCACGTCGGGCACGCGCGCCGGGATCAGCTGCAGCGCCGTCGGCTTCTGGGCAATGACGCTCTTGAACTCGGAGAAGTAGATCGTGGCGACGTCGAACTCGCCCTTCTCGAACATGCCGAGCACCTTCTGCCCGATCTCCTCTGCATTGACGTAAGCCATCTGCTTGACGCCCTTGAGGTCGATGCGGTCGATGATGTTGCGGCCGAGATCGCGGCGCAGGTTGTCGGCGCCCTTGCGGCCGACGCACATGATCTTGACGGTCTTGCCGCTCTTGATCAGCGCCTGCGCTTCGGTGCGTGCGAGCCGCGAAATGTTCGAGTTAAAACCACCACACAGGCCGCGCTCAGCGGTCATGACGACGAGGAGATGCACGTCGTTCTTGCCATTGCCCACCAGCAGCGGCGAGGCGCCTTCCTTGCCTGCGCGTCGCGCCAGATTGGCCAGCACCTTGTCCATGCGCTCAGCATAGGGGCGCGCCGCCGTGGCAGCATCTTGCGCGCGACGCAGCTTGGCCGCAGCCACCATCTGCATCGCCTTGGTGATTTTCCGCGTCGCCTTGACCGAGGCGATGCGGTTGCGCATGTCTTTAAGTGAGGCCATGTCGTTCTTCCGTAGGTTGGGTAAACCCGCACCTTTGCGGCCTTACCCCAATAAGGGTCTTTCGATGCTGCAAGCCGTCTCTAGTTGCCGCCCTGCGTTAGCTCGCTCTTACTTCTCGGAGGTCTTCTGGGGTCCACTTTGAAGATCTTATCTCCAAATCTCACATGGCACCCATGGATCGGATCGATCCAATGTTCGCCCACCATCCGTATTGCAAGCCTCTCACATTCCTTCCTGTACCAGCTGACTTCGTAGAGAAAGTAGCCAAAGAAACTAGCACCGACGGCGAAGATACTTACGACGAGAACAGCGAGTATTTTGAGCGATTGGGGCATAGATATTGCTACCCCTCCGACGGATTAGCCTAGCGAAGGCTAACCCGCATCCTTCGCTCAAGCGAACTGCTTGGCCACCGTCTCGACGACGCCCTTGAGCTTGGCAGCCGTCGCGTCCGAGAGATCCTTGCTGTCACGGATGTCGTTGAGGATCGCCACGTTCTGATTGCGCAGGCTCGACAGCAGCGCCGTCTCGAACTCGCGCACCTTGTTCAGCGGCATCGGATCGAGATGACCGTTGACGCCGGCATAGATCACGCAGACCTGCTCTTCCATCTTCAGAGGCGCGAACTGCCCTTGCTTCAGGAGCTCGGTCAGGCGCGAGCCGCGATTGAGCAGCCTCTGCGTCGTCGCATCGAGGTCGGAGCCGAACTGCGCAAAGGCCGCCATCTCGCGGTATTGCGCCAGCTCGCCCTTGATCTTGCCGGCGACCTTCTTCATCGCCTTGGTCTGGGCCGACGAGCCGACGCGCGACACCGACAGACCGACGTTCACGGCCGGACGGATGCCCTGGTAGAAGAGATCCGTCTCGAGGAAGATCTGGCCATCGGTAATCGAGATGACGTTGGTCGGAATGTACGCCGACACGTCGTTGGCTTGCGTCTCAATCACGGGCAGCGCCGTCAGCGAACCCTTGCCGGCAGCGTCACCCATCTTGGCGGCGCGCTCGAGCAGGCGAGAGTGGAGATAGAACACGTCGCCGGGATAGGCTTCGCGACCGGGCGGACGACGCAGCAGCAGCGACATCTGGCGATAGGCGACGGCCTGCTTGGAGAGGTCGTCATAGATGATCACGGCGTGCATGCCGTTGTCGCGGAAGAACTCGCCCATGGCGCAGCCGGTGAACGGAGCCAGGAACTGCATGGGCGCCGGATCGGAAGCGGTAGCGGCAACGACGATCGAGTATTCCAGCGCGCCGTTTTCTTCCAGCACCTTGACGAACTGGGCAACCGTGGAGCGCTTCTGGCCGACGGCGACGTAGACGCAGTAGAGCTTCTGGCCCTCGTCGTTGCCCTGGTTGATCGCCTTCTGGTTGAGGATCGTGTCGAGCGCCACGGCGGTCTTGCCGGTCTGGCGGTCGCCGATGATCAGCTCGCGCTGGCCACGGCCGATCGGGATCAGCGCGTCCACGGCCTTGAGGCCGGTTGCCATCGGCTCGTGCACCGACTTGCGCGGGATGATGCCTGGAGCCTTGACGTCGACGCGCGAGCGCTTCTCGGTCTTGATCTGACCCTTGCCGTCGATCGGATTGCCGAGACCGTCGACCACGCGACCGAGCAGCCCCTTGCCCACCGGCACGTCCACGATGGCGCCCGTGCGCTTGACCGTATCGCCTTCCTTGATGGTGCGGTCGTCGCCGAAGATAACGACGCCGACGTTGTCGGCCTCGAGGTTCAGCGCCATGCCGCGGATGCCACCGGGGAATTCCACCATCTCGCCGGCTTGCACCTGGTCGAGACCGTAAACGCGGGCGATGCCGTCACCGACGGACAGCACCTGGCCGATCTCGGAGACTTGCGCCTCCTTGCCGAAGTTCTTGATCTGCTCCTTCAGGATTGAGGAGATCTCGGCGGCCTTGATATCCATCAGCGGACCTCTTTCATGCGTGTCTTGAGATTATCGAGCTTGGTGCGCAGTGAGCTGTCGATCATGCGGCTGCCCATCTTGACGACGAGGCCGCCCAGCAGGGCTGGATCGACATGCGTGGTGATCTTGATGTTCTTGCCGCCGGCGGACGCCTTGAGCGTGTCCTCCAGCGCGGCCATCTGTGCCTCGGTCAGAGCATGCGCCGAGGTCACATCGGCATTCACCTCGCCACGGTGGCGGGCAACGAATTGCCGGAACGACTTGGCGATATCATCGATGGCAAACAGCCGACGATTGCGCGCCAGCAGCTTCAGGAAATTGATTCCCAGCGGCGACATGGCGCTTTTCTGTGCGATGGCGCCAATGGCCTGGCCCTGCTCCGCGGCCGAGATGACTGGGCTTCTGACCATGCGGCGCAGGTCTTCGCTCGAGGCGAGCAGGCCTTGCAGCCGAATGACGTCCTGTTCGACCTCGGCGAGCTGCTTTTGCTCGCTGGCCAGATCAAAGAGCGCGGAGGCATATCGGCCTGCCACGCTCGCCATCATTGGATCTTCGCTCGCCACGTCGCTCGCTCTTGCGCAATAGCCAGCTCACGGGGAAAGCCGGCCGATGAGGTCAGCCCCAGTCTTGAAGCCCAGCAAGGGCGCCCAAGTGGAGGAAGGCATGCCAAAAGCGGAAAGCGCGACCAGACGCCGCGACTGCCTCTCTTGAAAACCGGGGGTCACTTAGCATGCGCTGGCGGGGCATTCAACCAGCCATGCCAGGGCGGGATGCCGCATGAACGCCGGCCGGGCCGGGCCTGAACGAGGGAAACCGCCTTGCCATTGGCATTGCGGCCTGAACGGCAGATGAAAATCGCGTTCAGGAAGCGTTCAATCCGACTCGACGAAAGTCGTGGATAGAGGATGCAACGGCGCCACCACGCGCCACGGACGGAACCGCTGCCATGCAGCCGACGGGGGAGAACATGATGCCGATGACCGGGATTGCCGCCACGATTACCGCCTTGGCCCTGGCCGCCACCTTGCTGGTCCCGATCACGACATTCGTCAAATCCGAGCTGCAGGCTGCGGCGGCGCCGGCCCGCACGACGGCCCCGATCAGCCTCCTGCAGCGCTGACGCCGCTTGGCTAGCAGCGCCGCTCCGGCTCAGGGCTGCCCGCGGCGCGCCACACGCACGCAATCGGCGTTCATGGCGCCGAACTGTGTATCGGCCGCCTCCAACAGGACCTTGAGCTGGTCGGCTGGCACCTGCGATGCCTTGCCGACGATGTCGCCGAGTTGCAGCGACAGCTGCGTGTAGCGGTACCGCGCGCTCTCATCCTGCAGATTGGCAAGATACGTACCCAGCGCCGCGAAACGGCCCAAGGCTGTCTCCGCCTGAGCCTTCTCCGACCCTGATGCAAGGCCTCGCGATGCCGCCTGAGCCCTGGTCCGCTCACCCAGATCCGCCAGTGCATTGACCTGGATCTTCACCTGGAAGTAGGCCTCGATCACATCCCGGCAGGTGCGCATGTGCTCGACGCGCGCCACATTGTTCTGGATGATGTCCACGAACCGGCTGTTGAGATACCCGTTGTAGATCGATGTCACCAGCGACAGCGTTGCAATGAACATCGGGAACACTGTTACCAGCAGGCTGCGTACGCCGGACCAATCCTTGGGCATCGGCACAATTCCTCAATCGAAACACGGGCACAGCAGCCGACTACGTGACGCGTCTGCTCGGTGCCGCGGGAGTGTGGGGGCCGGCTGACGGCCGCGCAATCCTGGCCCGCAATTGTGGTTTCGATGCCTGCTTGGTCGCCCGGCGTGGCGCACCGGCCGGATGCCCCGGCTACTCCGCCTTGATGCCGGTCAGCTTGACCAGGTCGGCGGCCCGCTTAATGTCCTCAGCCAGATGCGCCGCCATCTCAGCTGGCGTCTGCGGCACCATGGCCACGTTGAGCTTCAACAGACGCTCCTGCATGTCGGCCGAGCGGCCGATTTCCAGCATCTTGGCATTGAGCGTTGCGATGATCTCCGGCGATGTGCCGGCCGGCGCCCAGATGGCGTACCAGCTCGGCACATAGGCCTTGCCGTAGCCGAGTTCGAACAACGTCGGCACGCCCGCGAAATCGGGATGCCGCTCCGTGTGGCTGATGTCGAGCAGCGTCAGTTTGCCCGCCTTCACGTGCGGCATGGGATTGATCTCGTTCATCATCTGGATCGTGCCAGACAGAAGATCGTTCAAGGCATCGGCATTGCCGCGATAGGGCACATGCAGAATGTCGACACCCGTCACCACCTTCAGCATCTCGAGCCGCAGATGCGACGACGTCCCTTGCCCCGCCGAGCCATAGGCAAGCTTGCCCGGGTTCTTCTTGGCGTAGGCCAGCATTTCCTCGAACGTCTTGACGCCGACCGAGGGATGAATGGCAAAACCGCTGATCAGATCACCGACGCGGCCGACCGGCAGGAAGCTTTTCACGGGATCGTAAGGCGTTTTGCGCAGCGCCGGCTGCACGGTCAGCGGCGCATTGGGGGTGAGCAGGAAGGTGTAGCCGTCGGGCGGTGACTTGGCCGCCGCCTCGGTGCCGATGACGCCGGAGGCGCCGCCGCGATTCTCGATCACGAACTGCTGGCCGAAAGCCTGGGACAGCTTGTCCGCCCAGGGCCGCCCGATGAGATCGGTGGCACCGCCCGGTGCATAGGGCAGGATGAGCTTCACCGCCTTCTCGGGCCAGGGCTTGGCTTGTGCCCTGGCCGTGGGGCCCCATGATGCAGCCAGCATCGCGCTGCCTGCTGTCAGAAATTCGCGCCGCTGCATGCCCGCCCCTCGCCTGCCCACGCCCCATCCAGGGCCAACGTCGAATCGCTGCCTACTGCAGCTTGATGTCGGCCGCCTTGATCAGACCTTCGTTGTCCTTGCTGCCGTCGATCAAGGCCTGCCGGACTTCGTCGATGCTCTGGATCACCGTGGCATAGCCGGCGCCTTCGACGCGTGCCTTCATATCGTCGGTCTTGCCAATCTCGGCCATCTTGGCGTTGATCTTCTCGCGGATCTCCTTCGGTGTTCCGGCTGGCCCCCACAGCGAGAACCAGATTGGCACATCGGCACCGGCCAAGCCCAATTCGGTCAATGTCGGGATGTCCGGATACTGACTGCTGCGCACGGGATGATTGACGTTGAGCAGGATCAGCTTGCCGGCCTTCACATGCGGCAGGCTGCTCGATTCGTTCATCATCTGGGCGTTGTTGGCCAGCACGTCATTGAGGGCATCGGCGCCGCCGCGATAGGGCACGTGCAGGATGTCGATCCCGGCTTTCAGCTTCAGCATTTCGACCCGCAATTGCGTCGCCGTGCCGTTGCCTGACGACGCGTAGGCGAGCTTGCCCGGATTCTTCTTGGCGTGCTCGATCAGGTCCTTGAACGTCTTGATGCCGACCGCGGGATGCACCACGAAGCCGCACACCATATCGCCCGCGCGACCGATCGGCTCGAAGCTCTTGAGCGGGTCGTACGGCACCTTTTGCAGCAGCGGCAGGATATTGAGCGTGTTGTTCGGAGTGAACAACAGCGTGTAGCCGTCTGCTGGAGCTTTGGCTGCGGCTTCCGTGCCGATCATGCCCGAGGCGCCGCCCCGATTCTCGATCACGAACGGCTGCCCGAAGGCCTGGCTGAGCTTATCCACCCAGGGCCGTGCGATGATGTCGGTGCCGCCACCGGGAGCATACGGGACGATCACCCTGACAGGCTTGTCCGGCCACGATGAGACCCCCTGCGCCAGCGCGGGAGCCGCCAGGCCGGCAGCGGCACTGCCCGTGACCAGCTTGAGAAAGTTACGACGATGCATGGCGATGTCCTCGTTAAAGAGTGGAGGCGATGGCGGTTCGCAGCGCTTACTCCAGCTTGATGTTGGCAGCCTTGATTACTTCGCCGTTGCGCTTGATGTCGGCAACCAGGAACTCAGCCATCTCGGCGGGCGTCTGCAGCGGCACCTCGACATTGATCGAGCGCATCTTCGCCTTCATCTCGTCAGTCTTGGCCAGCTCGACGACCTTGGCATTGAGCTTGGCGATGATATCCGCCGGCGTTCCCGCTGGCGCCTGGATCGAGTACCAGATCGGCACGTCGGCGTTTGGCACACCGGCTTCCGTCAGCGTCGGCGTATCGGGGAACTCCGGATTGCGCGCGGAATGATTGATCGCGAGCAGGTTCAGCTTGCCGGCCTTCACATGCGGCAGCACCACGATTTCGTTCATCATCTGCACCGTCCCCGGCAGCAGATCATTGAGCGCGTCGGCACTACCGCGATAGGGCACATGCAGAATGTCGATGCCGGCCCGGAATTTCAGCGTTTCGATGCGCAGATGTGTCGCCGTGCCGAGGCCGGCTGACCCGTAAATGAGCTTGCCCGGATTCTTCTTGGCGTAATCGATCAACTCCTTGATCGTCTTGATCCCGGTCGAGGGATGCGCAACGAAGCCGCAAACGAGATCGCCGACGCGGGCCACCGGCGCAAAGCTCTTCACCGGATCGTAGGCGGTCTGGCGCATGCTTGGCAGCACGGTCAGCGTCGCGTTCGGTGTCAGCAACAGCGTGTAGCCGTCGGCCGTCGACTTCGATGCCGCCTCGGTCCCGATCATGCCACCGGCGCCGCCCCGGTTTTCAATCACGAACTGCTGGCCGAAGGCTTTCGACAGCGCCTCCGACCAGGGGCGGGCGATCAAATCCGTGGCCCCGCCGGGAGCATAGGGCAGGATCAGCTTGACCGGCTTGTCGGGCCAGCTGGCCGCTTGCCCTGAGGCCTGGCTGGCGAAACCCACAGCTGTCACGGCGACGGCAGAGCCCAGGAATTCACGACGGCGCATTGGTGTTTCCTTACAGTTGTGAAGGTTGCTGCGGAGGCCAGCTTGTGGACCGCCGCAGTTGGCCGGCAACATGTGGGGCGGCCCGGGCCACGTCAATAGGCCCGCGCGCTGGAATCGAGCGGCCCTGTCGATCGCCTCAGGCGTTCTCTTCCTGGAAGGCAGCCTCGCGCGCTTTTCTCACGTTGGGCAAGATCAAGAAGATCAACAGCGCCAGCGAGATGAGCAGGAAGGCCAGCGACAGCGGGCGCTGCACGAAGACCCAAGGGTCGCCACGCGACAGCAGCATGGCGCGCCGCATGTACACTTCCATCAACGGTCCGAGCAGGAAGCCCAGTAGCAGTGGCGCCGCCTCGCAGCGCAACTTGACGAAGATGTACCCGAGCACGCCGAAGAAAGCCATCATCAGCACCTCGGTGGCGAGGTTGTTCAGGCTGTAGACGCCGATGCAGCAGAAGAACACGATGGCCACCGCCAGCAGGCGGTACGGCACCGTCAGCATGCGCACCCACATCCCGATCAGCGGCAGGTTCAAGACCAGCAGCATCATGTTGCCGATCCACATCGACACGATCAGGCCCCAGAACAGCGCCGGCTTCTGCTCCATCACCTGGGGCCCGGGCTGGATACCGTGGATCATCATGCCGCCAATCATCATGGCCATGACGGGACTGGCGGGAATGCCGAGGGTGAGCATCGGGATGAACGACGTCTGCGCCGCCGCGTTGTTGGCGCTTTCCGGACCGGCGACGCCTTCAATCATGCCGGTGCCGAATTTCTCCGGCGTCGAAGACATCTTCTTCTCGATGGCATAGGACGCGAACGACGACAGCACGGCGGCGGCGCCGGGCAGGATCCCGAGCAGACTGCCGAGCAGCGTACCGCGCGCAATGGGCCCAGCCGCGCGCCGCATGTCGTCCTTGGTTGGATAAAGGTGGTCCACCTTGTTGGTCAGCAGATCGCGCCGCTCGGTGTTGCCCATGTCCTTCATGACCTCGCCGATGCCGAACACGGCCATGGCGACGATTACGAAGCCGATGCCGTCGAAGAGATCGGAGATGCCAAAGGTGAAGCGCGTGTTGCCCGTATTCACGTCGGTACCGACAAGGCCGAGCAGCATGCCGAGGAAGATCATGCCCAAGGCCTTCACTGCCGAGCCGGAGGCCATGACGATGGCGAGCACCAGTCCCAGCACCATCAGCGAGAAGAAGTCAGCCGGCGCGAACTTTTGCGCCAGCTGCGTCAAGGGCGGTGCGGCCAGCACGATCAGGAACGTGGCCACGGTCCCGGCGAAGAACGAGCCCATGGCGGCGATGGCGAGCGCCGGCCCGGCACGACCATTGCGCGCCATTTGGTGGCCATCCAGCGCCGTGGCCACGGACGAGGCTTCACCTGGCAGGTTGACCAGGATGGCCGTGGTCGAGCCACCATACTGTGCACCATAATAGATGCCAGCCAACATGATCAGCGCGCCTTCCGGCGTCAGGTAGTACGTGACCGGCAGCAGCAACGCCATGGTGGCCACCGGGCCGACACCCGGTAGCACGCCGATGGCAGTCCCGATCATGGCGCCCATCAGGCACCAGAACAGGTTTGAGAAGGTGAAGGCGACGGAGAATCCGAGCGCAAGATTGGAGAAGAAATCACCCATTTACCGCACCACCCAATTGAAGGCGTCATAAAGGATTCGGATTGGAGCCTTCACAAGCCAGCACAACTCGCACGGGGCGAATGACGGGCAGGCGTTAACGGGCATGCCGAGCAGGCAGACGAACGTGGTCCACGATGCAAAGGCCAGGATGCCGAGAAAGATGAGATACTCATTCCACTTGGTCTCGGTCATGGCGGCCGCACACAGTGCCGTCGACATCCCCATGGTGATGAAGAGACCGAGCTTGTCGATGCCGAACCCAAACACAACCAGGGCTAATGTGACCAAGCACAATGGGCGCCAGTTGATGCCGGTGATAGCGCTATCGCCTGATGTGAAGGCTTTGACGGCCAACAGGCCACCCGTTCCAAGCAGACACCAGGACAGGATATAGGGCAGGACGCCAGTGCCCGGGCGGTTGGCCGTCCCCATCGGGTAATCCTTGCCGATGTAGAGGGCGCCCGCCCCGATGACCATGAAGAGCAGTCCGGTGGCCATATCCTGGCCAAATCTGATACGCATACGCCTTCATCCCTCCCCGTGACGTGTCGTCTTGTCCAGCGCTTCACCCAGATGTTTGACGGCTTTTGTCCGGACTTTATACGCCGGTTGAGGTCAAGGGTAGTCTGGAAAGAGAACATCATTTAGGCCGCGGCGAGGTGTCACCAAGGCGCCTCACATGCTCAGCCCGATCGGCGTTTCCCGGCGCCGTTACAGCGACCGCGCCACGATCTCCTTCATGATCTCCGTGGTACCGGCAAAGATGCGATGCACACGCGCATCGGCATAGGCGCGGGTTATCGGGTACTCCCACATGAACCCATAGCCGCCGTGCAGTTGTAAGCACGTATCGAGCACACGCCCCTCGAGTTCCGTCAGCCACCATTTCTGCATGGCGGCCGTCGGCACATCCAGTTTTCCTTCGGCGTGCAATTCCAGGCACTTGTCGACGAACACGCGCGCCACCTGCACTTCGGTGGCCACCTCGGCCAGCTTGAAGCGCGAATTCTGGAACTCGGCGATCGGTCGCCCGAAGGCCTGGCGTTCACGCGTATAGGCGAGCGTCCATTCCAATGCCGCTTCCATGATGGCGACGGCCGCCACACCGACGATGAGGCGCTCCTGGGGCAGTTCCTGCATCAGATATTGGAAGCCCTTGCCCTCTTCCCCCAGAATGTTCGACGGCGGCACGCGCACATCCTCGAAGAACAGCTCCGAGGTATCCTGTGCCTTCTGCCCGAGTTTCTCGAGGTTGCGGCCGCGCGTGAACCCTGGCCGGTCCGCCTCGACCAGCACCAGCGTTACACCCTTGGCGCCTTGGCTCGGATCGGTCTTGGCGCATACGATAATGAGATCCGCACTCTGGCCATTGGTAATGAAGGTCTTCTGGCCATTCAGCACCAGCTCATTGCCATGCCGGATGGCCGTCGTCTTGATGCCTTGCAGATCACTGCCGGTACCTGGCTCCGTCATGGCGATGGCGGTGATGATCTCACCGCGCGCCATGCGGGGCAGAATGGATTTCTTCTGCTCCTCGCTGCCGTAGTGGAGAATGTAGGGTGCCACGATATCGGAATGCAGCCGAAAGCCAGGCCCGGTGTAGAGTCCCTTGGACAGTTCCTCGATGATGATCGCACTCATGAGGAAGTTGGCGCCCGCGCCACCGTATTCTTCCGGCATTCCGGTCAGCAGCAAGCCCGCCGCGCCAGCTTTGCGCCAGACCTCTTTGGGCACCACGCCATCCTTCTCCCATTGCGCATGGAAGGGCGCGATCTCGCGATCGATGAAGCCCTTGACCGTCTTGCGGAACAGCTCGTGCTCCTCCTTGAACACGGTGCGCGGGATCATGGGCGGGCTCCTCGGGTTGACTTTGCCCCGAGCCTAGCGAACTTGATGTGGTGACGTCAGCCGAATTCGGAGGCCTCCCATGGCAGCGAAGGCACCGCATGGAGTCCGGGCACTGACAGCAGTCCTGGCGCTGACCATGGCGTTGGCGGTCCCCATGCGCATGGCAGCTGCCCAAGCGCCACCAGCGAAAGCAATCACCGGCGAGGTGCAGGCCTTCTTGGCGACGCGGGCGAAAAAGCTTGATGCGCTGTTCCAGGCCCTGCAGGCGGCCGCGACGCGAACCGAGGCCCAAGAGATCACCGCCGAGATCTGGCGGCAGTGGACGCAGTCCGGCCGCGATGATGTCGATACGCTGATGCTGCAAGCCGCCGCGGCCATGTCGACCCGCAACTATGGACTGGCAACCCTCCTGCTCGATGAAGTGGTCGACGAGGCCCCGGATTTCTCCGAAGGCTGGAACCGCCGCGCCACGCTGCGCTACACCATGGGTGATCACGCCGGTTCGCTCGCCGACATCGACAAGACGCTGGCTTTGGAGCCCCGCCATTTTGGCGCGTTGGCCGGCCAAGGCCTGATCCACCGCACTGCTGGCCGCTGGAAGGAGGCGCTGGCGTCCTATCGCGCGGCGCTGCCCTATTACCGCTTCAACGCCGACATGATCACGCTGGTGCGCGATCTCGAGAAGCAGGTGGAAGGCCAGAAGCTGTGACGGAGCATAGCGCCTGGAGCGCTTTCCGCTTGTTGTGAATCGAGGCAGCGAGATCGCGACGGTTGGGTCAAGCTCTGCACTTCACGCCACCCAACACGCTATTTCCGCGAAAGCTCGGTCGTGAAGTGTTGGGTCGCGCTGCGCTTGACCCAACGTGGACAGCGTTCCAGTGAACGCTCACGCCCGCACCACTTTCGCCGCGATCAGCCTGTCGATGTCGCCGCCCGCGAAGCCGAGGCCGGTCAGAATCTCCCGCGTATGTGAACCGAGGCGCGGCGCAATGGCGTCGGCCTCACCCGACTTGAGGCGGCGCGTGCCGGGCGGATTGGGCGTCGCCCACGGTTTGTCGGAGCCGGGCTGCTCGGTCCACGAGATCAGGTTGACGGCGGCGGTGTGCGGGTGCGCGACGAACTCGTCGTACGTCTGGATCATCTCGTTTTGCAGACCGGCCTCGGTGAACTTGTCGCGCCAGTAGGCAGCAGGCTTGGTCTTGATGACGGCAGCTGCCCGCTCGACGAGATAGAGGCCGTGCTCATAACGCCCGGTCGTGGTCTGGAAGCGGGGATCGACGGCGAGATCCGGCAGCCCGAGGACTTTGCACACGCCCTGGAATTCGTGGTTCTTGATGGCCGTGATCTGGATCCAGGCGCCATCGCTGGCTGGATAGGTTCCGCCCGGGCCGGCCACGTTCTTGAACGGGCCGTCACGCACCGCGCTCATCATGCGGATCGACTGCAGGTTGGCGGCCGCCTCCATCAAGCTGGCATTGATGCGCCGCCCAGGCGCGCCCTTTGCCTTGGCATAAAGTGCGGCGACCACGGCCTGATGCGCGTAGAGGCCCGTCGACATGTCGATGATGATGGTCGGGGTGCGATGCGGCACGCCATCCGGCCCCTTGTTCTCGGCCATGAAACCGGTGAAAGCCTGCAGGATCGGGTCCATGGCCGGCTTCTCGCTCAGCGGACCTTCCTGGCCGAAGCCGGAGATGGAGAGATAGATCAGGCCGGGGTTGACCGCCTTGAGCTTCTCATAGCCGAAACCCAGCCGTTCGGTCACGCCGGGCCGGAAGCCTTCGAGAAACACGTCCGCCGTCGGGATCAGCCGTTCGACGATCTCGCGGCCTTCTTTGGCCTTGAGGTCGATGGCGAGGCTGCGCTTGCCCAGGTTGGCTGCCACCGAGAACGCAGTGTTATCGCCATACTGAGGACCGAGTGCCCGCGACCAGTCACCCTCCAGCGGCTCGACCTTGACCACGTCGGCGCCGTGGCGTGCGAGCAGCATGGCACAATAGGGGCCGGCCACGCCCTGGCTGAGGTCGACGACCTTGATGCCCTCGTACGGCTTGTCGAAGCTCATGGCTGTGCCCTCCCTGGTCCTGCCGACCCTTAACGCTAACCGGGATCGCCGGGCGATGCCAGGGGATGGGTGCCCAGGGGTAGCGAGCGGGTGTCCGGCATGTTGCGCTGCACATTTCCGATTGCAGCACCCATGACTGGATTGGCCGATGCGATTGGCGAGCCTTCAAGCTTATGTCAGTCGCTTCTCGAGATACACAACGCCTTTGCTGCGATCATCGCTCCAGGCTTCGCCGACGGCTCGAAAACCCAGGCGCTCATGAAATTTCAGCGAGCCCGGATTGGGCGGCGCGAGATTGACCTCGCAGAGCAAGACCGCTCGCCGACCAGCGAAGTGTTCGAAAGCCGCGGCGTACAACTGCTCGCCAAGGCCTCGGCCACGAGCCTCGGGTGCGACGGCGATGCGGTCACAATAAGCGAAGCATGCATAGCGAACGACGCACCAGAGATAGTTCGGGCTCTGGTAGGTAGTCCCCTCGGTCAGGCAAAGGATGAAACCGCTGACGTTGCCGTCATGTTCAGCGAGCACCGTCAGGTCACTCATGCCAATCAGAGACGCAAGTTCGCCCTCGCTCACCGCCCCGACGCCAGGCGTCGAGGCTTGATTGATGGCATGCAGGCGCGCGAAATCCGCGCTGGTAGATGGCCGTATGTGCATTCCCGCCTTGTCCGCCATCACACTGGCCGGTCGCCTTTCTTCACGGTGAGCGCGGCGCGGTTATCGGCGGCGGGCAGCATCTTCGAAGGATCGCGCGTCACCACCACGTCGAGGATGGTCGGCGTGTCGGTGTTCTCGAGGCCTTCTGCCAGCGCCTTGGAAAGCTTCTCGGGATCGGTGACGCGAATGCCATGGCAGCCGAACCCCTCGGCGATCTTGGCGTAGTTCATCTCCACCAGATCGGAGGACTGGTAAGCGCCCTGGCCATAGACGGCATGCTGCAGCGCCTTCACATAGCCCGAGGCCGCATTGTTGAACACGACGGCAACGAAGCTGGCGCCGACACGGCGGGCGGTTTCCAATTCGCCGAGGCTCATGTTGAAGCCGCCGTCGCCGGTGAGCGAGACGACGCGGCGCTTCGGGCCCGCCGCCATCTGTGCGCCGATGCCGCCGGGCACGCCATAACCGATGGACGCGAAACCACGGTCGGGCAGGAAGTGGCGGCCGGCAGCCTTGGTGTCGAACATCAGGCCGCCCCAGTGCGCCGCGAAGCCGCCGTCGGCGACGACAATGCCGTCGGCGGGCATGATGGTGTTGAGCTCATTCATCAGGCGGCCAACGTTGATCGGGCTTTCCTTGGATTCGAGGCGATCCTTGGCGCCGGCCTTCCACTCGGCCATGCGCTTGGGCAGTTCCGCAACGTAGGCTGCGCGCTTGGCTGCGGCGGCTTTACCGGAGCCCAGCGCCGCGGCCAGATCCTGCAAGGTCAGCTTGGCGTCGCCCGCCAGCGCCACGTCGGTGCGCGTCGTGCGGCCGATCTCGTCAGGGACGATCTCGATGTGGATCACTGGTTTGCCAGGAGGGATCAGCGCGAAGCGTTTGGTGGCGATCTCGCCGAGCTTGCAGCCGACGACCAGCAGGCAATCCGACGCCGCGATCAGCGCATTGGCGATGCGGTCATAACGGCCGAAGAGACCCGCCGAATGGGAATGCGAGCAGGCAATCGCGCCTTTGCCGCTCATCGTGTGCGCTACGGGAATGCCGTAGCTCTCGGCGAATGTCTGCAAGACGCCCCAAGCTTCCGAGATGTGGATGCCGCCACCGGCGAGGATCAGCGGGCGTTCCGCCTTGGCCAACAGCGCCGCCGCCTTTTCAACGGAGCTACCATCGGGGCGTGTGCGCCGCGCCTGTGCCTTGACGGTGTCGGGATCGATCCAGAAATCGGCCGGATCGAAATCGAACTCGCCGTGGGCGATGTCCTCAGGGACATCGATGATGACGGGACCGGGGCGCCCGCTGGTGGCCACCGCGAAGGCCCGCCGCACATGCTCGGGCAGCCGCTTGATCACCTCGACGCGCACGATCTCCTTCACCGCCGGGCGCAGGATCTCGAGCTGCCGCGCCTCCTGCGTCATGTTCTTCCAGGCGTGCTCGCGGTTGGCATCGCCGACGATGGCGATCATCGGAATGCCGGCGTTGAGGCTTTCGATCAGGCCGGTCGTGAGGTTGGTGGCGCCGGGCCCAAGTGTGCCATCGGCGACGGCCGGGCGGTTGGTCACCTTGGCCCAGGCGTCGGCCGCGAAGGCACCGCAGCGCTCGTCATTGATGAGGTAGTGCTTGAGCTTGAGCGACCGGCAGGCCTCGTAGAACGGCAGCAACTGGAAGCCGCCCATGCCGAACATCGGCCCGCAGTCGGCAAGCTTCAGCATCTCGGCCAGCGCCAAGCCGCCGGTCATGCGGCGCGTCGACGTGGGGGCGGTTTGGGTCATGGCGTGACGTCCTGGTTCTGCGTGCTTGTTTGCAATGGGTTATCGGCTGCAAATTTATCCGGATTGGCGGCGCGGGCGCCACTGGTGACTGTCTCGATCGGTATGTTCTCCTTAGAACCACGTCGCCTTGTCGACCACATTGCGCAGCGGCTGGCCGGCAGCGAAGCGGCGACAGTTGTCGAGGATGATGTCCAATCTGCGGTCATCGAGGTAAGGCCCGAACCCGGCCGTATGCGGCGTCAGCAGCACATTAGGCGCAGCCCACAGCGCATGCTCGGGCGGCAACGGCTCGACCTCGTAGACATCAAGGCCGGCGCCCGCAATCTCGCCCGCGTGCAGCGCTGCGACGAGATCATCCAGGCGCACCGTCATGCCACGCCCGATGTTGATCAGGAACGCCGACCGCTTCATGCGCTGCAGGCGAGCGCGGTTCATGAGGCCTTCGGTGGCCGGCGTGTGCGGGATCGTCATGATGACGAAATCGGCGCGCGGCAGCAGTGCATCAAGTGCCTCAGGCGGGTGCATCTCGGCGACGCCCGCGGGCTTGTCCGTGCGCCGGCCATCGACGCCGATCACATGTAAGCCGAAGGCCTGCGCCAGCCGCGCCGTCTCCGCGCCGATGCCGCCGACACCGAGAATGAGCGCCGTCGCTTCCGGCAGATGCACGACACCGGTATCAAGCGGTCGCGGCGCGTAGTCCCGGCGCATCTGTTGCGGCAGGTAATAGTGAAAGCCCCGCGCGAACGCGAGCACGAACGCCATGATGTGGGCGCCGATGTGATCGTTGAAGATCTCGCGGAAGTTGGTCGCCACCACCGGATGCGCAACCAGCGCTGGATGGTAGAACCCAGCCGGAGGCGCGATCTGTGGCGCCTGCAGCCAGCGCAACTTCTTCGCTGCCGCAAGCACTTCGGGCGGGATGGCCCCGAACGCCGCATCGGCTTCCGCGATGTCGCGAATGGCCTCCTCGGTCGTCTCGGGCTGCAGCACACGCACGCCAACCTCGTCGGCGGCAATCCGCTCGGCCCATTTGCGGCGCACATCGGTCTGTGGCGGCAGCATCACCAGCGTGAAGGCGGCATTCTTCATAGGAGCCATTATCGCTTATCCGGTGGCGGAGATGGGTTCTCGAGGGAGCCGGCCGTGGCACCGGCGTCGATCGGGTGGATGACGCCGGTCACCCATCGCGCCATGTCGGAGCAGAGATAGACGACGCCATTGCCGATATCCCAACCCGTGCCTTCGACCTGCAGCAGCGAGCGCTTGCGGCGGGCGTCGCGCAACTCCTCGCTCATGCCATTGCCGCGCGAATAGACCATCGGCGTGTAGACCATGCCCGGCGCGATGCAGTTGACGCGAATGCCTTCGGTACCGTGATGGGCGGCCATGGCGCGCGTCATGTTGACGACGGCGCCCTTGGAGGTCGGATACATGAGGCCGGTATGCCCGCCTTTGAGCCCGGCGACCGAGGCGATGTTGACGATCGAACCGGCGCCATTCTTGCGCATCTCGGGGATCGCATAGCGTGCCATCAGCATCATCGAGGTGACGTTGATGCGCATATCGCGGTCCCAGGCCTCGAGATCGAGCGTCACGGCCGTGCCACCGGTGCCGCCAACGCCGACGTTGTTGACCAGGATGTCGAGCCCGCCCCAGGTGGCGACCGCTTTGGCGACTGCAGCCTCGCAGGATTTCGCATTGGTGACGTCGGCGTCAATGACCATGGAGGTGAAGCCCTCCGTGTCGATCATCGCCTTGGTGGCTTCGGCATTCTTGGTGACGGCGTCGAGCAGCGCCACCTTGACGCCTTCGCGCGCCAGCAGAATGGCGGCGGCGCGCCCATTGCCGATGCCGTCAGCGCGCGATCCAGCCCCGGTGACGATTGCGACCTTGCCGGTCAAACCCATTTGCGGCATGCGACGTTTCCCCGTTTGGTACCTGTTGCTTGCGGTCCACTTTAACGGGTCGGTGACGTTGGCCAAGCGCGGATTTGGTGAGGTCGCGATCTGTGCTCACTGCTTCAGGCGTGCTTTCAACATGGCCGCGACGAATTCCCGCGTCGATTGCCCGACCATGCCGCCGTGGCGGCGCGCAGTGTCGTTGAGCACGCTGATATAGCCATCGGCGTAGGCTGAGCGGCCATCGCCGATGCGCGAGGAAAAGGCGGAGACGCAGGCCGCCGCAATGCCGCGCGTGTCAAGAGCGGGCAACCGTGTTGTTCCCGCGTTGTCGATACCGCCGGCGGCGTCGTTGCAGACGGCGGCGAAAACTGGGTACTTGATCGCCATCTCAGGTTTGCCACCGAGAGCGCCGCCGTGCGAGGCCGCAACGATGATGTGGCCGTCGTCGGAGGGCGTCACGAGGCTGATCGAGTCCATGACGATGACCTTGACGCCGCCACGGCCCGCTTCGGGAACTTCGAACCGGGATTCCTCGATTGGCGTCGGTTTCGGCGACGGCTTCGGTACGGCCTTGAGCAGCATGGCCAGGGCGTCACGGCAGCTTTGGCCGACGTTGACGCCGAGGGCGGCTGCCGGCGCGTTCACCGTCGAAATGATGCCGCGCGCAAGGCCATCCTTGCCGTCGCCGATGCGAGCCGAGAGGTGCGAGATGGCCGCACCGGGGACACCTAGCGACTCGAGCAGCGCCAGGCCGGCAACTCCAGCGCGCTCGCGGCCGATACCAGCGTCATTGAGCACGACGGCGGCAATGCCTTTGACGGCCGCGTAGTAGGCGGCATAGATGCCCGCATGCGAGCCGCAATAGCCGACGCGGCCATAATGCTCGGCAGTCAGATGGGTGACGCTATCGAGGACGAGCGGTTCGGGATTGAAGTGCGGCATGGCGGCCTCTCTGGATTGGCGGGGCGCCTCACCCCGGCAGGCACAGCAACTGGCGTAAGCGGCGCTCGTTGAAGCCGCGCACCTGCTCGGCGCCGACGATGATGATCGGTACACCGGTCTTGCGATAAGTCTCGCGGATGCCCGGGCTGTCGGTGCGCTCGGCGTCGATCTCCTCGAACTCGATCCGGTTCTCGTTGAAGAAGGTGCGAGCCTTGCGGCAGTAGCCGCACCAGCTGGTGGAGATCATGATCACCGGCTGCTCGCGGCAGCTTTCGGCCTTGGCTGGAGGCGGACTGGCCGTGAGGGCCGCCAGGGCCAGGATGGCAGTGCCGGCGAGGGTGGCGATCGACGAGCGCGTGGACACGGCGGAAACTCCTCGCTCAATGTCGCATTGCGCGTACATTGCCTGACGCTTGATTTCTAGCACATCGCCGCCCATGCTCGCCATCGGAAACCCGCTTCCGGTGACCAAGCGAGAGAACCAGCCATGAGCGTTTACGAGCATGTGGTGGCGAGCGTCGAGGCGGGGCAGTTGGCCACCGTGCTTGCGCAGGCGGGCACGGCCGGTCGCGAAGCCATTGCGCGCGACGGCGGCCGCCTGTTCGGGTTGTGGAAGCCGCTGATCGGCCTCAGCTTCAATCATGTCGTGGCCGTGGTGGAGTGGCCGCAGGCCCAAGCGCCCGGTCGTGCGCCGCCGCTGCTGCTCGGCAACCATCCCGGCGTCCAGGTGGTACAAAATGATGTGTGGCAAGCGACGCTCAGACCCGCACCGGGCAAGATCATCCGCCACGACCCCGGTTTCGTCACCCACCGTTGGTACGACATCGAAGCCGTCAACCTGCCGAAATTCCTCGAGTTGACCTCGAACACCTGGGGCAACTGGGAGGGGCAGCATGATGGTGAGGTGCTGGGTCTGTGGCGCAGTCTGACGCTGCCGCATCCCACGCAACACCCCGAGCGCATCCGCATGCGGCTGATGGCCTGGTATCGCAGCATGAGCGTTTGGGAGAACGCGCGCCATTGGAAAGGCACCAAGGGGGCAGAGACCGCCAACAGCAACCTTGGCGCGCGCTACGACCTGACACTCGATAGTGCCGTGTCGATCCTGCAGCCAGCGCTGCCTGCGCCGTGACGATTTGAACGGGCAGGGCGGCTGTGCTTTGCTGCCGCCGCGGCGCAAGCCTGAATTGCAGTGGGGAATGACCTCGGGGGAGGGACGGCGTGGATCATCTGTTCGACCAGCTGGAAGACGCGCTCGCCTGGCGTGACGTGGCCGGTGTGCGCGACGTGGCCGAGCGTGTCGCGGCGGGAGCCGGCGACATCCGGACCTTGGCCGACCGTATTGCCTTGCTGTTCGATCTCGCCGACTGGTTGTGGGATGCGGGTGCGCACGATGGCGCCATCCAGGCGACAGCGGCTGCCTTGCAGCGGGCGGCCACCAGCCACGCGCTCGATCCGGTCGACTTGGGCCGTCGCCTTGACCGGCTGGCTACCCGCCTTGAAGCCGATGGTCATCATAGCATGGCCGCCGAGGTGTGGAAGCGCGCCATTGATGTGTCCATTGGCGTCGAAAGCGAGGGTGGCCGGGCGCTCGCATGGCGGCTCAATCGCTATCTCGATGCCTTGCAGCGCGTTGGCGCCCCGGCCGGGCAGATCGCCGCCATCCGCGAGCGCCTGGCCCGGTTGCAGCCCCTTGGCACGCCGCCCCAGAGCCCCGCTGCCGCACCAGCACCCGAGCGGTCTCGAGCCCCTGGTGCTCCCGTCGACACTGGCATGACGCGCTCCGGTCCCGTGGCGCGTCCCGCCCCGGAAAGCCTCGGCAGACCGCAGCGCGAAATCACGATGCCGCACCAGGTACAGGTGCCGGAGGTGGGCGCCGCCGGGCCGCCGCCGAAGGCCGGGCCGCCTGCCATCGCAGCCGACGACGCCTACCACAAAGTCCCGGTGCACTTCGCCACGCATCGCATCCTTGCCGATGCGACCAACCCCTACGAAACCTTCGGCTACACACCGGCTCCAGCCTTCAAGGCGCACTACGGCATCGTGCACGTCACGGTGCCCGTGCAGCGCGACCTCGGAACATTGCCGACGCGAGGCTGGCTCGCCTCCATGTATTCCGATCGTGATCCCGCCCGCCACATGACCATCACGACCATCGACATCTTGCGCCGTTCCGAATGTCTCGCCAGCGCAGAACGTCGAATGGCAGATAGCGCGCGCAAGGAAGCACTGGTGTTCGTGCATGGCTACAACAACTCGTTCACCGACGCGGCCTTCCGCTGCGCGCAACTGGCGGTTGATCTCGACATCGACGGCGTACCTTTCCTCTACAGCTGGCCCTCGAAGGCCTCCACCTTGAGCATTCTTGCCGACAAAGAGCACGTCGCCAACGCGGAGTTCCATCGCGACCTCAGCGAGTTTCTCGCCGACATCAAGACGCACACCCGCGCGGAGCGCATTCACCTCGTTGGACACTCTCTCGGGGTGCAAATGCTGGTCGCAAGTCTGCATCACATGCAGGTCGCCAAAGGGCTGGTCACGGAGCCGCTGTTTGACCAGATCGTCCTCGCCTCCCCCGCCATGGCGCTCGATCAGTTCCGGCCGGTCGTGCAACGCGTGAGCAGGCTCGGCCGCCGCACAACGGTCTATGCCTCACAGTCCGACATCCCGCTCAAGATTGCCGGCTGGCTCGGCAACGGGGCGCGCGCTGGCCTCAATGCGGCCGAGCTGGCAAGCCTCAAGGGCGTCGAGGCCATCGATACGACAAAGGCGCCGGATGATTTCTATGCTCACGGCTCGTTCGCCGCGCGTGCCATCGACGATCTGCAGGGCGTCGTGTGGCTGAGCCTGGAGCCGGGCCTGCGCAAGCGCTTGCAGCGCGTCACAACGCCCGGTGGGGCGCACTACTGGATCTATGATCCCGACAAGCCGGCGGGCGCCTTCTTCAAGGCCCTGGCGCGGGTGCGGGAGCTTGGTGTCGCCCGCGCCCTGCAAGCCATCGCAACGTGGCTGGAAGGCAAACGGGGCGTCGATTCCAGCGATCCGGAAGTCGCGGAGCAATTGGCCTTGAAAGCGGAAATCGAGCAACTGAAGGGCGCCCTCACATGAAGATCACCGCCATCCACACGCACTATGTGCGCATTCCCTACGACATGGGCGCCAAGGCGCAGGAGTTCGCGGGCCTGCGCTTTCCCTCGCAGGATCACCTGCTGGTGCAAGTCGAGACCGATGCCGGCATCACCGGCTGGGGTGAAGGCTTCGGCCACAACATTATCCCCGCAACCAAGGTGGCCTTGGAGACCTACGTCGGCCCCTGGTTCATCGGCAAGGATCCAACCGACATCAATGCGCTGCATCGCGACGCCGCCCAGGCGTTCCACATTTTCGGCCGCAACGGACCGGTGGTCTACGCCCATTCCGGCATCGACATTGCGCTGTGGGACATCGCCGGCAAGCGCGCGGGCCTCCCCGTGTCGCAACTGCTCGGCGGCGCACGGCGCCAGGAGGTGCGCGCCTATTCGAGCCTGATGCGCTACAACACGCCGGCGACAGTTGCCCGCATCTGCTCGGAGCGGGCGGCGGCCGGCTTCACGCATATCAAGCTGCACGAGCACACGGTCGAGGCCGTGATGGCCGCGCGTGAAGGTGCGGGCCCCAAGGTCCACGTCATGAACGACGTCAATTGCCCGTGGACCGTGCCGCAGGCCATGGAGATGGAGCGCGCCTACAGGCCCGCGGGCCTCTACTGGCTGGAGGAGCCGGTGTGGCCGCCGGAGGATCACAGCGGTCTCGCGCGCGTGCGCAAAGCCGGCACGACGCGCATTGCTGCCGGCGAAAATGCCGCCGGCCTGCATGACTTCGTCGATATGTTCCAGAAGGGCTCGATCGACATCGCACAACCGAGCGTGACCAAGATCGGCGGCATCACCGAGATGCGCAAGATCATCGCGGCGGCCGAGGCGCATTCAGTTGAGCTGATCCCGCACTGCGCTTACTTCGGCCCCGGCAATCTGGCCTCGATCCACGTCGTCGCGTCGCTGTCGACCGACACCATGCTCGAGAACATCTACGCCAATCTGGAGGCGAGCCCCTACGGCGACAGCATGGTGGCCAAGAATGGCAAGGTTCGCGTCCCCACCGGGCCGGGCCTCGGCGTCGAACCCGACATGAAGATCGTCGAGAAATACCGGCAAGGCCCAGTCGGCACCGTGAAGTGAGGGGCGCCTGCGATCTCTTTGTTTGCGCCTTCGGATGCCCACTTGCGCATCCGGCGCCTGCGCCTTCGGATGCCCACTTGCGCATCCGGCACCTGCGCCTTCGTTTGCCCTGTGCCAACCGGCGCGTGCGCGCGCGCCTGCGGGTTTGGGGTTTGGGGTTTGGGGTTTGGGGTTTGGGGTTTGGGGTCAGACCCCTGACGATTGCGTCAACAGTTCATCTGCAGCGTCGCGTGTCAGGGGTCTGACCCCTGTCCGCAATCGAGATGCGGCCGTCGGGTCGCAGCCCGTCGGTCGGCGTCAAGCCGAAGCGAAGCGCAGGCGCGACCCACCAAGACCACAAGAGAAGTTGTCGCGTCGCGCCATCAATGCCGAGCATCGCCAACAAAGACCACGGAGCATCGCCAGAAAGGTCGTGCAGGGCTCGACCCGACCTACAGACGCGCTATCCCCTACTCCCTACTCCCTCCCTTAAACCTGCGGCCGCCAGATCGCGGTGCGCAAGGCCTTGTAGGCCGCGATGCCACCCGGATAGGACACGAGTTCGAGCTGCTGGCCCCAGGGTGCCTTGAAATACAGCCAGGCGAGCCCCGCACTTGGCCCCTCGGTCATCTCGACCGGGCCGCTTTGGATCTCGGCGCCGTGCGCCTTGAGGGCTGCCAGTGCCGCCTCCATGTCCTCGACATAGAACGCCAGGTGCCAGCCGCCATGATCACTGTTGCGCGGCAATGTCGTGCGCTGGTCCGGCGCCGTGAACTCGAACACCTCGAGCACCGGTCCGTTGGCGATTCTGAGCACGCGCAGCTTGCGGATGGTGGCGCGCGGATGCACCGCCAGATGGCTCGCCATCCAATCGTCGCTCGAGGCAAACGGGCCGATGTCGTAGAGCGTTTCGGCGCCGAGCACGTCAGCGAAGAACCGCGTTGCAGCCTCGATGTCGGGCACGGTGAGGCCGATATGCTCGATGCCCGCCAGGCCCGGGATCGGACCAGGACGCGGTGTCGCTTGAGTTTGGGTCATGGTGGTCTCCGGTCGATAGGTGGCGCCGCGGCAGCGATCGCGAGTCTATGATTTTGCCAATGCCCTGTGCTCGCGGCGCGCCGTCTCAGGGCAATCGCCCTTGGGCCTGCCGCAATTCGGCGGCATAATGGCACGTGTCGGGAACAGATGGGCAGCGCGATACGCGGCCCTTTGCCTGGAGGAGCTGGAGCATGCGGACCATCCTGCGGCGTGCCGGTGTGGCGGCCATCGCCCTGGCCGGCCTGTCGTTGGCGGCAGCGGCACAGAACCTGCCCCTGCCGGGCCAGCCCGCCCCACCGTCCCCGCCTGCCCCTTTCGAAGCCAAGGCTGATTGCACCGACAAGGGCGTCAAGCAGATGGAACAGCAGCTCGGCCAGCTCGAGGCCATCGAGAAAACCGCGCCCGAGACCATCGAGCTCGTGTGCGACGGCGTCCGCCTGTTTTCAGACTGGATGGGCTGGAAGGACGACGAGCCTCTCCCCAGCGTGATCAACGACCTGGCCAAGAAGTTCCTGCACCAGAATGTGACGCCGCGCATGCTCAAGGCCATGTGCCGCCAAGCCCAGGGTGAGGCGATGCGCAACTTCCGCACCGAAATCGGCCAGTTGAAGGACAAGCTGGCGAGCTGCAAGGGCATCTGAGGCCCGGCGCTCAGTGACGGCCACTTGAGGCTTGGTCGCTGCCCCCGTACGCGGGAGCACGCGAGTTACTCGCAGAAATTGCCGACCGCCCGCTCCGCCATATCCAAGTGGAAGTGATCGCGGTGTGCCTCGTTGCTCTCCGGGCCGAGCACGGTGCCAAAGTACTTGCAGGCCTCAGCATGGATCTGGCGCAGGAACGCTTGCTGCCGTGCCGCCGCGTCGCCTGGACCGGCGCCTGCGTCCTGGCGCTGGGCATCCTTGGTGGCGGTTTTCGGCCCGCCGAGACGCGACGGCGGTGTGAGCCCATAGGTTTGCGGATCGCGCTTTCCGAGCCCGAGATCAGGCAGCTTCGGCACTTCAACGATGGCCTGCGGATCAGCAATCGGGCCGCGCAGGTCGGGCGCCGCCGTCGGCGCACCTGCGGCCGGCGGTTCATCCGTCCCCTCACGCGACTTCTGCGCCGCCTTGGTCCGAGCCGACTTGGCCTGTGCCGCCAGTTCGGCTGCGCGCTTTTCAGCCGCGCGTTTGGCGGCTTCGGCGGCGGCGACCTGAGCCCGCACATCGCGAGCGGTCATACCCCAGGCGCTGGTCAGTTCGACCGCCGTGTTGCGCTCGGTCAGGAAGCCGCGCACGTCGAGCGCGTTGGCCCGGCCATGCTCGCTCAGCCGGGCCTTCTTGCGGCCATAGGCCTTGCGGCAGGAATAATCACTCATGATCTGCATGCGAATGATCTGGCTGCCGAGATGCTTGCGGGCAGCCGGCTGCACGCTCTCCTTCATCCACCGGTGCAGGGCCGCCACCATCTCGCACGTGACCAGCGCCGGCTGCGACAGGGTCACTTGGGGCGATTGGCCGATGCTGATCAATTGCACCGGGGCCGGGGCCCCACATTCGCCTTCACGCACCGGATCGGCCGGCAGGACCACGGCTTGGAGGTCACTCAGGATCACCGCGCAGTAGGTTTGCGCTGCTGCGATTTCGGCGGGGCTCCAGGTGGTCGCTTCGGTGCCGGGTGGCGGTTCATTGCCTTGATCAAGGGTCTTTGGCCACTGTGGCGTCGACTTCGGTCGGCCTTCGATCGCCGGCGGGTGCGGTGCGGCCGGCAACGCCGAGGGTGGCGGCGGATCCGCCACCATTCGCCCCGGTGCGACAACCCCAGCCCCCGGACCGCCGGCAGACGGCGGCCTTGCCGATGCCACGCCGGGAGCCGGGGCACCCACGGTCTGCGCCATCGCCGTCACCGGCAGCGCCAAAGTACCCAGCGCCAGCAGCGGGCCGGCAAAGCGGAGCAGACGTGCCATGAGGCCTCGATGTGGACGATGCAAAGCGGGCGGCGAATCACTCTGCGATCCGTATTCTGTGCATTTGGCCGCCGCGTGTACAGGAGATTTAGCGCCAGTTAGGCGCCAGGGCAAACCCGGGCTTGTCGCCTTGGGGACAACATTGGATAACCTGCGCATAAGTTCGAACCGAGCAGGGGCGGCAACCGCATGGGCGACACGGCAGGATTGGCAGGCGAGCCCGGATCGACCGGCACGGGCAAGGGCCTCTCGATCGGGCGCCGCGGGGCCGCCGGCCTGATCGTCCTCGACCGGTCCGAGGCCCAAAACGCCCTCACGGTCGCCATGCGGGCAGCGCTGGCCGAGGCCTTCCCGCGCTGGGCCCGCGATCCCGGCGTCTATGCCGTCGTCAGCCGTTCGGCGGTGCCCCGCGCCTTCTGTGTCGGCGGTGATATCCGTGAGATGAGCCGGCTGATGCGCGAGGATCCGGCCCGGGCGCGCGCGGGGCTCGCCGAGGAGCTGCGGCTGTGCTGGCTCCATGAATGCTTTTCGAAACCGACGGTGTCGCTGATCGATGGCGCCGTCATGGGCACCGGTGTCGGCATCAGCCTCTATGGCACGCATCGCGTGGCGGGTGCCGGTTATCGTTTCGCCATGCCTGAGGTGCGCCTCGGCTACTTTCCGGACTGTGCCGTAACACATGCATTTGCCCGCATGCCGGATCACATCGGCCTCTATCTGGCGCTGACCGGGCGCACCATCGGCCCGGCCGATGCCTACCACCTGGGGCTCGTCACCCATTGTCTTGATGCCAGCCACTTTGCCGCCATCGAGGCCCGCATCGCCGAGGCGGATCCCGTCGACCCCATCCTGGACGACCTGCACCAGGATCCGGGGCCGGCACCCATTGCTGCCGACGCCGCCCGCATCGCCCGCTATTTCGGCCACGCGACGCTCACCGCCACGCTGGCCGACCTGGGTCGAGCTCCCGCCGCCGACCAAGCCTGGGCAGCCGCCGTGCTGTCCGATCTGGCCCGCGCCTCGCCGCTGGCCTTGCGGGTCACGGACGCGGCTGTTCGCCGGGCCGCTGCCTTGGATCTGAGGGAAACCTTGGCCCAGGATTACAGGCTCGCCTGGCGCTTCGTCGAGGCCGCCGATGTCCAAGCCGGCGTCAAGGCCGTGCTGGTCGAAAAATCCGGCACGCCCGCGTGGCAGCACGCCACCGTCGAGGCAGTGAGTGACGCCGCCGTCGAGGCATTCTTTGGGCCTCTCGGCCCTGATGAGCTGGCCTTGCCGACACGGGCCGCCATGCAGGCGGCGCGAGTTTGATTGCTCCCGTGCAGGATATCCGGTGTCGCGGGCGCTGCCCCCGTGCGGGCCGCTTGGTAGCAGATCCACACCGGCCCTAATGGCGCGAGCGGTCACGCTGCGGTGCCGATTGCCGCGCTGTGTTGGGGCTCTCCGGCGCCGTGCCAGCACACTGATTGACGCGGATGGCAGTCACGATCGCCGACGCCACATGCGCCGGCAGACCAAGGCGCACCGACGCATCAGCCGAGGTCACTCCTGCCTCAGCCAGCGTCAGCCACGACGTCTCCATCTCCGTCAGCGGTCGGCTGCCGTTGGGCCGGCTCCGCCGCCGTTCGGTTTGCCAGCGCGTTTCAGCGGCGAGCAGCGCGCGGGCCTGGGCAGGCTCGAAATCAGCCGGCACCTCCAGCGCCACGCGGATCGCGCGCACGAGATCGCCGCCACTGATGCCTTTGAGGACATAACCGACAGCGCCGTGTGTCAGCGCCGCGGTCACGTGATCGAGATCCTCGCTCATCGACAGGATCACAGGCTTGATGCCCGGTCGCGACGTGCGGATCGTCCGTGCCGCGGCCAGTCCGCCACCCAGCATGTTGATATCGAGCAGCATCAGGCTCGGCTCATGCAGGGCGGCGAGTTGCACGGCTTCGAGTGCCGTCGCACCGATTGCGACCACCGCCATGCCGGGCTCGGACTCGATCACACGCGTCACCGCATCCCGGAACATGGGGTGATCGTCGACGACGATGATCCTGACTTTGTCAGCTCTCCTGTTGGGCACGGCGAACAACCTCTGCCAGGTCGAAAATTGCTTTCAGCGCCAAACCACTTTCGGTGGAGATCAGGTCCAGTCTCCCACCCAGGGACTCGACCCGGTCGCGTAGACCAACGAGTCCCATGCCTGACTGTACTTTGGTTTCGGTCGCTTCGTCTGTCCACAAGCCATGACCTGCAACATGTTCAGAGCTATGACACAAATTGTCGAGCGGCAATCCTGGACCTTTGTCTGAAGCGGTAATCTGAACAACATCTCCATCACGACTGAGAGCAATCTCCTGCCCTTTTCCATCCGCGTGACGCCACGAATTGTTCAAAGCTTCCTGTAATAGGCGATAACTGCAGACTTTGAGCGGCACAGGAACATCATAATTTCCGGTTGCGATTGATACAGTAACCTTGCTGGCCGTCCGGCGCTCGTGCGTGCGGGCCACATGGCGCACCAGATCGTCGAGTGGCGCCTTGGCGACCTCTGGCATGATGAGGCCCGTCGAGATGGCACGGATCTCACGCAAGGCTTCTGTGAGTGCGGAACGCACGCCAGGGAGGCCGGTGTCTGCTGCCGGCACGGCTGCGCCGGGCGTTCCCGTGTCCGTCGGCCCGTCGGCTGCTGGGGCACGTTGGGCGCCGCCGCCCGGCATCATGTCTTGCGTCGAATTGAGCATGAGCAACGACAAGCCGATCAGCTGTGCCGGCCCGTCGTGCAAATCCGCCCCGACCCGACGCAGTTGCTGCTCGGCAATCGCCACGGTTCGCAGCCGCGACCGCTGCAAGCTGCGGCTCAGGTCCGCGTTCTCCCCCAGCAGTCGCTCGAGATCTTTGATCTGTGAGCGCAACAATTGGTCCTGCCGCTCGATGGTACGGCTGCCGCGAAACACGATGCCGGAGAGGGCCGTCATCATCGCAGCACCGATGCTGCCGACCACCAGCCAGCTCAACCACGTTGCCCGCTGGAGCTCGGCGGCCAGCCCTTCGCGGATCGAGTACATTTCAGCGATGGCCATCACCTGGTCACCGCCCGTGCGCAGGATCGGCCCATAGATCTCCAGGCGCATCGTCGGTGAGCGATCGTGGGCATCGCCTTCATGGGGGTGACCTTCGAACTCGGCACCGATGTGGCCGTCACGGGCCCGCTTGAACAGCGCCGTCGGCGGGAACTGGCGCCCCACAATTTCCTTGCGCGTGCTGTAGGCGACACGGCCATCGAGGGTCCAGATATTCAAGGACGTCAGGCGCTTGCCGATCAGTGGCGCCAGCACACGGTCGAGTTCGGCACGATCCGATTCCGGCATGACGCCCGTGTCTGCGATGCGTTGTGCGAGCGGCGAGATGACGTTGTCGATATAGAGATAGGCCGACGCCGCGCCACTTTCCGCCACGCCCTTCCGAATGCGTTCGCTGACCCAGAAGCCGGTGGCGAGCGTCCCGGGCAGGATGATAGCGAAGGCCGCCAAGGCAAACTGGCGCGCCAGCGATTGGCGTCGCCACCACATCGACAGGTTGCACAACCCGGCCTTGACACCTGCAAGCCAGCCATCCCCCATCGATGTTTTTTGTTCGTTCTCCTTCGCGGACGCTGGCACGTCCGATCCGGCCCGCGAGGCTCCTTGACCACTGTGCCGCGTGACTTCGGGACGATCGGAGTGAGGCGTCATGGCGCGCTTCCCGGTGGCGAGGCAGTCTCACAATTGAGTTCGATCGTCCTGGCAGACTGCAGTGAAAATGCGAACAAGTTGCTAGACAATCGCATCGGATGGCAAATTTGACGCCAGCAGACGATCCGTTGCGATGCAATATTTTGCACACATGAACCCGTCCTCCTTCAACTCTGGAAAATAACCCTTTCTGCTAAGCGAGGATTGCTAACCATGTCAATTTGGTCCACTTTACCCTACAGCTAGGACCGGATGGTGTCCGTTCTGGCCTCAAGCTTGCAATTCCGTCGGGGGATTGATCGAAGAAATTTCGTTGCATTGCGTGGCGAACTGCGGGTTCAGGGCAATGAGTAATACGATCACAGTGGTTGTTGTCGACGACCACCCGATGTTCAGGCAGGGTTTGGTGTGGGCTCTGCGGCACTCGAGGGGCTTGTCGGTCATCGGCGAAGCCGGGACCACAGGAGAGGCCTTGAGTCTGGCGACCACGCTGCAACCCGATGTCTTGCTTCTCGACATGTCCATGCACGGCTCCGACACCGAGGGCCTCGCCATCGCGCAGCTCGTGCGGCAGTCCTTCCCAAAGATCAAAATCGTCATCCTCACTGTGTCCGAGGATGACAGGCACGTCGGCACGGCGCTCAAGCTCGGCGTCAACGGTTACGTCATCAAGAGCGTCAGCGGCGCCGAGATCTGTCAGGTCGTGCGCGATGTTCATGCGGGCAAGCAGCATGTCCATCCCGATCTCGCAGCGCGCCTGTTGAATCAGGCCAACGCCGCCCCGGTCGTGACCGAGCCGGCACCACCGCGTGCGACCCTGACGGCGCGCGAGGAGCAAATCTTGAGCTTCGTTTCCCGCGGCCTCACCAACAAGGAAGTCGCCCGCCAGCTGGAAATCAGCGAGAAAACGGTCAAACACTACATGACCGCCATCATGACCAAGCTCGGCGTGCGCAATCGCACGGAAGCTGTGCTCTATGCGCGAGAGCGCTCCGACGCGGGCGATCGACCAATGCCACCGACGCCGCTGCAACGGATGTAGGCAACACACTCTGCCGGCGCCACGCACCGGCATGGCGTCACGCGTTGCGGCCAAGCACGTTGCTGATGACAGCTGCAATCAGGTCCGGGCTCAACACTGGCCCCATGTGCCCCACCTCCGCAATGTCGATGCGGTGACAGCCCGGCACCGCTGTCGCTAACCGTTCCACAATGAGCCGCACCGCTCGTGGTGACCGTTCGCCGCGCATCATTGTGAGACGTTGCCCCAGCGACACGTAGGCAGCGGCCGGCATCGATGCCGGGCGTCACCAGCCCTGCGCGTGTCGCCGAGTGAATGCCGAGGGTCGCAATCAGCGGCGCGCCGTCACCAGGCCGCCGATGCCGGCGCCCACGATCAGATCCGGATTCGTTGCTGCCATAGCGTCACCTCGTCATCAGCAACCACAGTCCCCGCGCCAGGAACGTCAGCGCAACAGCATAGATGATGCGGCGGCTCCAGGCGCGGAAGTCGGCGTCCGTCATGCGCTCGAGCACCAGCGCCGCCAACGACGTGCCCGCAAATGCGATCGCCAGCGCGCCGGCAACCGCCCACCAGGGAATGGTCAGATCGAACGTGCTGGCGAGCGAGCCGAAATACAGAATGCGGAACAGGTGCGCGATGGTCTGGCACACCGCCTTCGAGCCGACGATGCCTTTCCGGTCGAGCCCGCTCTTCTGGAAAAACATATCCAGGATATGCCCCGCCGCGCCCGCGATCAGCTGCAGCACCATGATGATGATGCCGCACAAATAGGGGCCCCATGGGCGCGAGATATCCGGCTGGAATCGCGCCGGCAACGCGTCCGCCGCAAAGGGAATGAGCCCGAGACCGATGTAGAGCAGCGCCTTGTCGGGCAAGAACGAGACAAAGCGCATGGCCAGGAACGCGATCAGCGAGCCGACGATGAAGCGCAACACGAGCGGCCACGCCACATGCTCGCGCCACAACAGCGCGCGCCAGCCGTTGGCCCCCATCTGGATGGCGCCGAACAGCACCATCGCCGGCACCACATCCATGAACAGCAGCAGCACGCCGAGCAGGATCAGCCCGCCCGCCATGCCGAAGATGCCGGAAAGAAACGAGGTGCCGAGCACAGTAACGGCGACCACGGCCATCGCCGCTGCTGTCATTCGGGTTGCCCCTTATGTAGGGAGGTGCAGGAGGGACGAGGTATCAGGGACCAGGGACAAGGTTGCAAGGGCCAACCGTGGCTTTGACTTGGCGCACGCGTGGCTGTGCCATCGCAACTGCCATTGAACCCACGCGCCTCCTGATCTTCATACTTCTCCTGTCCCCTGTCCCCTGTCCCCTGGTCCCTGTCCCCTTGTACCTATTCCCTATTCCCTCACTTCAACGCCCGCAGATGCTTCTCCCGCGCCGTCGCCGATTGCATCAGGAACGGCATGTCATTGCCCGCGAGCACGCACGTCACGCCCATGCCGATGTATTTGACCAACCCTTCGTCGGTGTAGACGCCGCCCATGCCGGCCCACTTCTTGTGCTTCTTGCAGGCGTCGACAACGGCCTGATAGGCGGCGACGACCTTCTCATGCATGAGCTGGCCTGGCAGACCCATTTCCATGGTCAAATCGCTGGTGCCGATCAGCAGCACGTCGATGCCCTTCACGGCTGCAATCGCCTCGGCGTTCTTGATCGCCAGCGGGCTCTCGAGCATCACAATGACCAGCAGATTGTCGTTGACGATCTTGGTCGATTCACCCGGTGGCAGTTGCGCAAAGCCGAGCTGCGGCATGGTTCCGCCGATCGAGCGATGGCCAACGGGGGGATAGCGCAGCCGGTCGGCGATCGCCTTGGCTTCCTCGGGCGTGTCGACGTGCGGCATGACGATGCCGTAGGCGCCGCCGTCGAGCACGCGCGTCGCCATGTCGAGCTGGCCTTGCGGCACGCGCACGATCGGCGAGATGCCGCACGCATTCGCCGTCACGGAGATCTGCACGGCCATGTCGAGCGTCATCGAGTTGTGCTCGCAGTCGATGAATAGCCAATCGTAGCCGCAGGTCTTCATCGCCGGCGCGATGTCGACCGTGCGGGCCTGCCTGAGGCCGACGCCAAGCGCCAGCTCGCCCTTCTTGAGACGTTCACGCGCAGGATTGCTGCCGATTTTGGCCATGATAGGGGGCTCCGCTTTGATGGGAAGAAGGATACGGGGTGAAATGGTGAGGTCGTGAGTGGTGAGGTCAAGAAGTGCCGCGCTCGCATCGAACTCACGATCTCACGACTTTCAATGCGGTACGAGCGCACCATCGACGTTGATCGATTGACCCGAGACATTGCGCGCACCGGGCGACGCCAGGAACACACACATATCCGCAATATCCTCGGGCTGATTGGCGCGCTTCAGCGGAATGTCGGCCACGAATCTCTTCTCGGCCTCCTGCAGGCTGATGCCGAGCCTGTCCGCGTCGGTCTTGATCAAGGCGGCGACCATGTCGGTCAACACCACGCCGGGGCAGACAGCGTTGACGTTGATGTTGTAGCCGCCGAGCTGCTGGGCCGCCGTCTTGGTCAAGCTGATGACCGCGCCTTTCGAAGCGGCATAGACAGCGTTCGACGTGCCGCGAAAGCCTTTGCCCGCCACCGAGGCGATGTTGATGATGCGCCCCGAGCGGCGTGGGATCATCTCCTTGGCCACCCGCTGCAGGCAGAAGAACACGCCCTTGGCATTGACGCGGTGGATGCGGTCCCAGTCCTCCTCGGTCAGGTCCATGATGTCGGCGCGCCGCGTCACGCCGGCGTTGTTGACCAACGCATCGACGTGCCCGAACATCTTGACGGTTTCCGTCACCATCCGGTCGATGTCGGGCACACTGCCAAGATCGGCCGTGATCGCCAGTGCGCGCCGTCCAAGCTTGGTCACCTCGGCGGCCACGAGCTTGGCTTTCTCACCGTTGATGTCGACCACCGCCACGTTGGCGCCAGCCTTGGCCATCGCCAGGGCGCAGGCCCGCCCGATGCCTTGGCCGCCCCCGGTGACGATGACGATCTGGTCCTGCAAGTCCATGTGGCGCTCTCCTTGGCGTGCCGGCCACGACACCGGTCCTTGTTTGTTGCCGAGCCCATTGTGAGACGCCCTGCGGTCGGCCGTCCAGCCTCGAATTGCTCAGGCGCGGGGCTGCATGCAACCAGGGCATGCGTGCGTGGGTTGGGGACGGTCCGCCGCAACCTTTGCTCGTTGAGCGAACCTCAACTATGGTCCGCGGCCAGCGCATGGGCGCCCACCCAGGCCCGAATCCGAGGGGAGCACGACCGTTGAGCCAGCCAGCCACCGACAAGAGCAAAGCCCCGGCCAGCAAGGATTTGGGCCGCCGCGGTTTTGCGCGCACCGACGAATGGATCTTCGATCTCGACAACACGCTCTATCCCGCCGAATGCAACCTGTTCGCGCAGGTCGACCAGCGCATGGCCGAGTTCATCGGCAAGTATCTGGGCGTGCCGTTCGCGTACGCGCGTCACTTGCAGAAATCCTACTACCGCCAGTTCGGCACCACGCTCGCCGGCATGATGACCGTGCACAAGATGGAGCCGACGCCGTTCCTCGACTACGTGCACGATATCGACCTGTCGCCCATTCCCGATCATCCGGAATTGCGCGCGGCCATCGACCGCCTGCCCGGCCGCAAGCTCATCTTCACGGCGGGTTCCCATCGCCACGCCGAACGCGTCGCCGGCAAGCTCGGCATCCTCGATCTGTTCGAGGACATCATCGATATCGTCGATTCCAAGTTCGTGCCGAAAGAGCGGGCCGAGGCCTATCACACGCTGCTCGCCTCCCACGGAGTCAAGCCCGAACGGGCCGCCATGTTCGAGGACATGCCGCATAACCTCGAAGCCGCCCACATGCTCGGCATGACCACGGTGCTCGTGCATTCGAGCTATATCGATCATCCGATCCAGCTGAAGATCCGCGAATGGCAAACGCCCCCCGACCACATCCACCACATGACCGAGAATCTGGCCGGGTTCCTCGGCGGCATCCGGCCGGGACAAGCTTGATGCTCCGGCCCAGCCCGGCCGTGTGGACGGCACGGACATGACGGGAACCATTCTGGCGGGCACGCTGGCGTTCGCCTGGACCTGCCTGCTGATTGAGCTCACCCCCGGCCCCAACATGACGACGCTGGCCGTGCTCTCCGCCAGTCGCGGTCGGCGGGCGGGCATTGCCGCTGTCCTCGGCGTGGCGCTCGGGCTCTCCATTGTCGGGGTGTTGGCGGGCCTCGGTCTCGCCGCCGCCATCGATCAGTCGCCGTTGCTCTACGAAGCGCTCCGCTGGGCCGGCGTCGGCTACCTGCTGTGGCTCGCCTGGGAAGGCTGGCAGGACGCCGAGATCGATCCGCCACATCTGGGCAGTGCCACCACCGACGCGGATCTGCGTCATTTCCGCCAGGGCCTGATCACCAACCTGCTCAATCCCAAAGCGGCCGTGTTCTACGTCTCGATCCTGCCGACCTTCCTCGATCCGGAGCGCCCGCTGCTGCGCCAGTCGCTGCTGTTGACTGCGATCTATGTTGCCATTGCCACCGCCATCCATCTGGCCATCGTAATGGCGGCCGACCACACCCGCACGCTCCTCGGCGATCCCAACCGCAATCGCCTGATCCGGCGCGCACTCGCCGTTCTGTTGGCCATCGTTGCCCTGTGGCTGGCCTGGTCAACGCGCCGCTGAGAACCGATGCACGCTCTGCTCCCTATGGGGCGCAAGGATTGCCTGCAGCGCATCCCACCCCGCACGGCAACACAGCCCCTGTACCACGATCCGCCGTTGACAAGCGCCGGTCCTGGGCCCGAGTGTGCCGCCATCCACCTGCCATCGGATACCCAGCCGCGCCAAGCAGCACGTGCGGGTCCGAGCCAGCATGCCATCGATCGACGGAGTGAACCCATGAGCCCGCGCATTGTCCTCGTCCCGCCCTCCGACGAGGTCGCCAAGATCGCGCTTGAAATGGCGCCCTCCGGCTTCGACCTGAAGCTGGTCAAGGACGGCAGCGACGAACTCATGACCGCCATCAAGACCGCCGAATACATGGTCTGCTATCCGCACATCAAGATGCAGGATGCGTTCTACAAGGCGGCACCGAACCTGAAGCTCGTGCAGCTTCTGAGCGCCGGCTACGACAACGTCGACATCGAGGCCGCCCGCCGCGCTAAGGTGCCCGTGTGCAACAACGGCGGCGCCAATGCCATCTCGGTCTCCGAGCACGCTATCATGCTGATGCTGACCGTCGCCCGGCGCGTGATCTGGCAGCACGGCAGCGTCTCGGGTGGCCGCTGGCGCGGCAACGGCCCGGCGCCGCGCATGTACGAGGTCGCCGACAAGACGCTCGGCATCATCGGCCTCGGCACCATCGGCAAGAAGGTGGCCCGCCTCGCCAAGGGCTTCGGCATGCGTGTGCAATACTACGACATCAAGCGCCTGACCGAAGACCAAGAAGACTCGCTCGGCGTCAAGTTCCGCCTGCTGCGCGAGTTGATCAGAACGTCCGACGTGATCTCGCTCAACGTGCCGCTCAACGCCTCGACGCGGCACCTGATCGGCCAGGCCGAGCTTGACCTGATGAAGCCGACGGCGATCCTGGTCAACACCAGCCGCGGCCCCGTCATCGACGAGCCAGCTTTGGCCAAGCACCTCGCCGCCGGCAAGATCTTCGGCGCTGGCCTCGACGTCTTCGATCAGGAGCCACCGCCGGCCAACAATCCCCTGTTCAAGCTCGATAACGTGGTGCTCACCGCCCACTTCGCCGGCCCGACCTGGGACAACCACGTCGCCCGCTTCCGCAACGCTTTTGACAACTGCATGCGCGTCAACCGGGGTGAGCCCGCCTTCTGGGTGGTGCCGGAGTTGCAGGGCTGAACCGCGATGGGGTCAGACCCTTGGGTCTGGCCCCATGAAGAGTGAGACGACGATGACCACCGCACCTGCGCAACCGGCCCTCGAGTTCGGCTGGTATCTGCCCACCAATGGTGACACCACCACCTATGCCAAGCCGGTGGAGGTGCCGCAGTCGTTCGAAATGCTCGAACGGGTGACGCTGGCCGCCGAGAACGCCGGCTTCACCTACATGCTGACGCCGGTGCAGACGGTGTGCTGGGAGGCCATGATCTGCGGTGCCATGATGGCCGCGCGCTCGAAACGCATCAAGCCGCTGATCGCGGCACGTCCCGGCTACATCAATCCCGTCCTGATGGCGCGCATGCTCGCCACCTTCGACAACCTCACCGGTGGTCGCGTGGCCATCAATCTGATTGCCGGCCAGAGCGAGAAAGAGGTCAAATCCGAGGGCATCCACGTCGCCAAGGACGACCGCTATGCGCAGATGGACGAGGAAGTCACCATCATGAAGGCGCTTTGGACAGCAAAGCGTCCGATCGACTTCAAGGGGCGGTTCTATCAGCTGGAAAATGCACAGGCGCGACCGCGCATGGTGCAGCAGCCCTACCCCAAATTCTATCTCGGCGGCGGCTCAGAGGCTGCTCTCGAGATGTCGGCCAAGCATTCGGACGTTCACCTGTTCTGGGGCGACTATACCGAGCGCATCACGGAGCAGATGCGCAAGATCCGCGGCTTGGCCGCGAAACACGGCCGGGAGAACGTCATCGGCTTCGGCATGCGCCTGCTCATCATCTGCCGCGAGCAGGAGGCGGACGCCTGGGCCGCCGCCGACCACATGATCGCGGGGGCGAGCGACAGCCTGAAGGACATGGTGGCCAGCCACTTCTCCACCTCGGTCGCCTACCAGCGCATGCAGCAGATCCACCGCGAAGGCAGCCGCGATCATATGCTCGGTCCCAACCTGTGGGCCGGCCTCATCCCCATTCGTCCCGGCGCGGGCGTGGCCATCGTCGGCAACCCCGAGCAGTGTGCCGGCGTGTTGCAGCGCTTCATCGATGTCGGCTGTCATTCATTTTGCTTGTCGGGATGGTTGCATGACGAGGAGGCCGAGCGTTTCGGTCGCCTGGTGCTTCCCGTGGTCCGGCGCAACAATCCCGGTCGCGCCTTCGCATGACCGCACGTGCAATGGGGTCAGACCCATCGAACTGACCCCAACCCATTGACGCCATTCCAAGGAGTCTTTCCATGCCGCTCATCCACCACACCCGCAAAGGCGCAGGCTCCCCCGCGATCGTGTTCGTGCACGGCTTCGGCTGCGCCCGTAGCGACTGGGACGAGCAGGTGGCGCACTTCGCGCCGAAGCACGACACGGTCGCGGTTGATCTCGGCGCCCACGGCACATCGCCCGGCGGTCCCGAGCACGCGAAAATAGAGACCCACGGCGCCGATGTCGCCGCCCTCATGGATCATCTCAACCTCGGCCCTTCGATTCTCGTCGGCCACAGCATGGGCTGCCGCGTCGTGCTCGAGGCGGCACAGCGTCAGCCGGCCCGCGTCAAGGGGCTGATCCTCGTCGACGGCAGCCGCCTTGGCGAAGCGGGTTCCAAGGCCTACGAGGCGCGCGCCAAGGCCATCGCCGATATGGGCTATGCCAAGTTCGTCACCGCCGCCTTCGCGCAGATGTTCGGCGCGGAGTACGACAAGGCCAAGGCCGCCACCATCATCAAGCGTGCCGTCGACCGCAAACCGGAAATCTGCGGACCTCTGTTTGTCGACATCGGCCGCTATGACAGCGAGCACATGGACCGTGTGCTGGCCGCGACGAAAGTGCCCCTGCTCGCCATCCAGACCACGGTGACCCGCGCCGACGGCAAGCGCATGTCCATCGCCAAGGGGGAGACAACCCCCTATCTCGATCTGTTGCGCGCCAAGGTGGCCGGCGCCCGCATCGAGAACATTCCCGGCATCGGCCATTTCCCGCAACTCGAGCGCGTGCCCGAGACCAATGCCCTGATGGAGGACTTCATCAAGGGCTTGCGGTGAGCTCTTCCCGTCCGTAGCCCCGCCGCACCCCATGGGCAACGCGACTGTCGCCGCAGACCAGCGCGTGCTATGGTTTCGGCCATGAACGAGCACACCCGCATCCCTCTCCGTCGCCAGCCGACGCAGGGCGCCGAGGGTCTCCCCCGGTGGTGCTGGACCGTGGACGATCTCGACCGCATGGTCGAGGTCGGCCTGCTCGACGAGGCTGATCGTGTGGAGCTGGTCGAGGGAGAGATCGTTCCCATGTCGCCCAAGGGCAACCGGCACGAGCTGGTCCGTGATGAGCTGCACAATCTTCTGGAGCAACGCCTTGCGCGGACAGTCCGCATCTCGATCGAGCTGGGATGGCGGCCCCATGCTGGTGCCTACCATGAGCCTGATTTGTTGCTCTATGCCCAAGGGCTCAAGGGACCCTCGCTGCCGCCGGAGCAAGCTCTGCTGCTGATCGAGGTTGCCGACAGCTCGCTCGCCTATGATCTGGGCCGCAAGGCTGAAATCTACGCCGGCCTCGGTGTCCGCGAATACTGGGTGGTGGAGGCGCACTCACTGCTCACGCACGTGCATCGCGATGCCGCCGGCACCGACTATACGAGCGTAACCAAGATCGCAGCGGACGCGATACTGCAGCCGCGCCTGCTGCCCGCCATCAGCCTCAAGCTCGCTGATCTGGGGCTCGAGTAGGGCAGGAACCGCTTTGCCTGCCGCCGGCGACTGTCGCCACAGGGCGGCTCGTGCTATGCTTTCAGCCATGAACGAGCACACCCGCATGCCTCCCCGTCGCCAGCCGACGCAGGGCGCCGAGGGTCTCCCCCGGTGGCGCTGGACCGTGGACGATCTCGACCGCATGGTCGAGGTCGGCCTGCTCGACGAGGCTGAGCGTGTGGAGCTGGTCGAGGGAGAGATCGTTCCCATGTCGCCCAAGGGCAACCGGCACGACTATGTCAAGGATGTGTTTGCCGAGTACCTCTCCGACCACCGCCCGGCTGGTTTGCGGCTTGCCAACGAAAGCGGCTGGAGCCCGGTGCCGCACACCTATTACGAGCCGGACTTGCGCATTTACCCAAAGCGCTTCCAGCCTCGCCCTGTGCCGGCCGCCGAGGTGCTGCTGCTGATTGAGATCGCCGACAGCTCGCTCGCCTATGATCTGGGCCGCAAGGCTGAAATCTACGCCGGCCTCGGTGTCCGCGAATACTGGGTGGTGGAGGCGCACTCACTGCTCACGCACGTGCATCGCGATGCCGTCGGCACCGGCTATACGAGCGTCACCAAGTTCGCAGCGGACGCAACGTTGCAACCGCGCCTGCTGCCAGCGATCAGCTTCAAGCTCGCTGATCTGGGGCTCGAGTAGGGCGCCCATGAGCCAGACCCTGCGCGTCATCGGCGCCACACTCCTCGCCATCGCAAGTGTCTGCACCGGGCCAGCGCATGCGTGCCAACAGCCGCCACAGAATGTCATGCCCGGCGTCCACGAATGGCTGCGCAAGGCGCGCACGAACAGTCACCCGCTGGCTGGACGCATCTTCGCCAACGAAGCTCTCCGTGGCCCCATGCGCCTGGACGACTGCTTCGATATCGATCCGCTGTTTGCCGTTGTCACGGACGTTGCCAAGGCTGCCAGCCAACAGTCCGGCATCGCGCTCGTCGGCGAGGTGCACGACAATCCCCGGCATCACGAGTTGCAGGCCGAGGTGCTACGCCGCACGCGATCCCTGCGAACCGATGGCACCAGGCCGGATCGACCGGCACCAGCCGCCGTCTTCGAGCATATCCGGACCGATCAGCAGCCCGCGCTCGACCTATTCTCCGAATTGAGCCGCAAGGGCCAGCATCTCGATCGACCCGCCGAGTTCTTCCGTTTCCTGAAATGGGACCAATCAGGTTGGCCGGACAAGGCGCTGTTCCAGCCGCTGTTTCGCGCCGCCATCGAGGGCCGCCACCCGATCTTGCCCGGCGATCCGCCACGCGAACAGATCCGTGCCGTTGCCAAGCAAGGCCTGTCGTTACTGCCAACCGAGCAAGTTCAGCGCTTGGGACTGGATCAGCCACTGGACGCCAAGCTGCACGATGCTCTGCTGACCGAACTCGAGGCTTCCCATTGCGGGCTGGTGCCAAAGGCTGCGTTCACGACCATGGCCGATGCCCAACGCTATCGCGACGCCCACCTTGCCGACGCGGTCGCCCAAGCCCACGCACGACATGGCAGCGCCATCCTGTTCGCCGGCAATGGCCACATCCGCGCCGACCGTGGCGTGCCGCTCTATCTGCGACAGCTGGCACCAGGACGCGCGCTGGTCACGGTCCTGCTGATCGAAGTCGAGCCCGGCAAGATTGATGCTGCGTCCATTATCCCGCGCGATCCCGAGGGACGCGCCGCTGCAGACTTCATCATCTTCACCCCGCGCGTCGAGCGCAAGGACCCCTGCCTCGAGATGCGCGAGCGCTTCAGCAAGCGACCGCCGCAGTAAGGCGCGCGGTCACTGATCCCGGGCGCAGCGAAAGCCGATGTAAACCGCCGGAAAATCCGGCGCCTTGTCGTACAGCGCATCAACCCGCATCTGCGCCGGGCCATACCACCATGACCCGCCGCGCGTGCGCTTGTTGCCGCCAACGTCGTGGTCGACCCACTCCCAGACATTGCCGCCCATGTCGAGGAGACCGTTGACGCCCATCGCCGTCGTGCCGACAGGCAGATGCCCCCGCCCCTGGCCAAGCTCGGCCGCAGGCGCCGGATAACCGCCAAACTGCAGCGGACTGGCGGTCTGATTGGCCCCTTCCGGTCCGTCACCGGTTGGAAATGTGTAGGTCTTGGCCGTCACGAATGGCGCCGGTGGTGACGCGCGCTGCTCGCGATAGGCCGCCGACACCCATTCAGCATCACGCGGCAGCCGCAGACCCGCCCATTGGCAATAGTCGCGCGCCTCCGTCCACGTCACATGCACCGCGGGCTCGCGATCGCCGCCCGCCTTCCCGAAAGGCGCCGACCAGATCCAACCGGCCATCCGCTCCCAGCCATTGCGAAACTGGAAGCCGCCGCCTTGCGTTTCCGCCTTGGTCTTGCGGCCGGTCACCTGGACGAAGGCCCGGAATTGTCCAATCGTCACCTCATGCCGGTCAATGGCGAAGGCGCCGACAGGGACCAGATCGTGAGGTGATGGAGGACCGGCCGGTGCCGGTGAACCGGCGGCGAGACAGGCCAGCACAAAAGCGACCAGTTTGCCTGGAGAGCGTGGCTGCTGCATCATGGTGTGGCGCCCGGGAACATGAGGTGCGACATGAGGGATCAGATGCGCGACCTTGCACAGGAGACGCCGCACCCGCAAGCCGTTGCCGCCGCCAAGGCCGTCATGACGGCGCACCTGACGGCACTCAACGCGCGCGACAACGTGGCGCTGACCGCGACCCTGCATTTTCCGCATCATCGGTTATCGATGGGCCGTCTGCAGACCTGGACCACGCCCGACAGCTACTTCGCCGACTTCCTGCAGCGGGCCGAGCCTGACTGGGACCGCAGCCGCTGGGACTTCCTGAATGTGGTCACGGCCAGAGCGGACAAAGTGCACCTGGACGTTGGCTTCACGCGCTTGCGTACCGATGGCTCGTCGATCGGCCATTACCGGTCGCTGTGGGTGATCGCTCGGCTCAACGGTCGCTGGGCCGCCCAATTGCGCTCGAGCTTTGCGGATTGACAGGGCTCAACAGATCAAAACGGCCGCCGCCTGGGTGCCAGGCGGCGGCCTTCGTGAGATCGGCTGTGAACGAGCCCCATGAGGCTGCCGGCCGGAACCGGCGCCAGAGGTCGGATCAGGCCAGGCGAGGAGGCTGCCCCTTCGCCGTAGAGATCCGCATCGGCTGGTCCTTCAGCGCTGCAATCCCACTCGACATCGGATCACCTCCTTTCGTTTGTTGATCGATGCCATACAGTGGCATGAGTCTCGGGCCTTTGGCCAGATCTCAGTGCGGCACAATTGTCTTGTCCGGCTCCACTGTGGTTGCCGCGCTACAGCCGCACATCCCGCGTGGCCCGCCCACCACCCTTCGCCATCGTCGCCAGTTCCGATTCGTCATGTTCCGACCCGCAGAACATATCAGAACATTTCGAGACTTGTCGCTTGCCATTAGAGAACATTTCGCGTACATAATGGTGAAATTGCGCTGATCTGCAACTCGTGAAATAAGGGGATTCGATATGACCGCGCCGCAACTCAGGGTCGTCGAGGGGGACAAAATGGACAAGGCAAAGTCACTCGAGGCCGCACTGGCACAGATCGAGAAGCAGTTCGGCAAGGGCTCGATCATGAAGCTCGGCACGAACGACCGCTCGATTGACGTCGAATCGATTCCGACCGGCTCGCTCGGGCTCGATATTGCCCTCGGCATCGGTGGACTGCCGAAGGGCCGCGTCGTCGAGATTTATGGACCTGAGTCGTCGGGTAAAACCACGCTGACGTTGCAGGTGATTGCCGAGGCCCAGAAAAAGGGCGGCACCTGTGCCTTTGTCGATGCCGAGCATGCACTCGATCCGGTCTACGCCCGCAAGCTCGGCGTCAAGGTCGAGGATCTGCTGATTTCGCAGCCCGATACCGGCGAGCAGGCGCTCGAGATTGCCGACACGCTGGTGCGGTCCGGCGCCATCGATGTGGTGGTGATCGACTCGGTCGCGGCGCTGACGCCGAAGGCAGAGCTCGAGGGCGAGATGGGCGACAGCCTCCCCGGCCTCCAGGCCCGGCTCATGAGCCAGGCCTTGCGCAAGCTCACCGGCTCGATCTCGAAGTCCGGCACCATGGTCATCTTCATCAACCAGATCCGCATGAAGATCGGTGTCATGTTCGGCAATCCCGAGACGACGACCGGCGGCAATGCGCTGAAATTCTACGCCTCGGTTCGCCTTGATATCCGTCGCATCGGCCAGATCAAGGTGCAGGACGACGTGGTCGGCAGCCAGACCCGCGTCAAGGTGGTCAAGAACAAGGTGGCGCCGCCCTTCAAGCAGGTCGAATTCGACATCATGTACGGCGAAGGCATCTCGAAGATGGGGGAGATCGTCGATCTCGGCGTCAAGGCCAACATCGTCGAGAAGAGCGGCGCCTGGTTTTCCTTCAAGGGCGAGCGCATCGGCCAGGGCCGGGAGAACACCAAGACCTTCCTGAAGGAAAATCCCAAGATCGCGCTCGAGATCGAGAAAGCCATCCGCTCCAATGCCGGGCTGATCGTCGACAAGATGCTGCAGGCCGCCCCTGAAGGTAGCGAAGCGACGGAAGCCGAGGAAGGCCCGGACGCCGATGGCGTGCTCCCCGACGAGACCGAGGCCCCGAAGAAGGGCGCGCGTGGTCGCCGCTGAGCCGGCGTCGTCGCGTCCAGGCTGGCCGGCCGTCTGAGGCCCGACGGCCGCCAGCTCGACAGCCTGTCGCCTGACGGGGCGATCACGACGTCGGTCCATAGACAGGCCCTGAGGCGCTCGTTAAAAGTTGCGGCGAGAGGCGGGGTCCGATGACCGCGACGGCCTGCCGGCCGGTGCAGGGTATCGGATGCGCCGCAGTCGATCCGGAATCCGCAGGCGATTCCCCCGACATGTCCGACCGACGAGCAGGGCCCCAATGACCGGCGTGAACGAGATCCGCTCCACCTTCGTGGAGTTCTTCAAGAAGAACGGGCACGAGCACGTCGAAAGTGCGTCGCTCATTCCTCGCAATGACCCAACGCTGATGTTCACGTCGGCCGGCATGGTACAGTTCAAGAACCTGTTCACGGGGCAGGAGAAGCGCGCCTACACGCGCGCCACCACCTCGCAGAAATGCCTGCGCGCCGGCGGCAAGCACAACGATCTCGACAACGTCGGCTATACCGCCCGCCATCACACCTTCTTCGAGATGCTCGGCAACTTCTCCTTCGGTGACTACTTCAAGGAGCAGGCCATAACGTTGGCTTGGAACCTGGTCACCAAGGAATACGGGCTCAAGAAGGACAAGCTGCTCATCACCGTCTATTCCGAGGACGAGGAGGCAGCCGCCCTGTGGCGCAAGATCGCCGGCTTCCCCGACAGCCGCATCATCCGCATTCCAACCTCCGATAACTTCTGGTCCGCTGGCGACACGGGTCCGTGCGGGCCCTGCTCGGAAATTTTCATCGATCAGGGCGATAAGCTGCAGGGCGGTCCGCCGGGCAGCCCCGACGCCGATGGCGACCGCTATCTCGAGTTCTGGAACCTCGTCTTCATGCAGTTCGAGCAGGTGGCGCCGGGCCAGCGCATCAACCTGCCCAAGCCCTCGATCGACACCGGCATGGGCCTCGAGCGCCTGTCGGCGATCATGCAAGGCGTCTACTCCAACTACGACACCGATCTCTTCAAGGCCCTGATCGAGGCCTCTGTGTCCGAGACCGGTGTTGCCGCCAAAGGCGACAAGATCCCGAGCCACCGCGTCATCGCCGACCACCTGCGGGCCTCGAGCTTCCTGATCGCCGACGGCGTGCTGCCCTCGAATCAGGGCCGCGGCTACGTGCTCCGCCGCATCATGCGCCGCGCCATGCGGCATGCGCATCTGCTCGGCGCCAAGGAACCGCTGATGCATCGCCTGGTGCCGGCCTTGGTGCGCCAGATGGGCGACACCTATCCCGAGCTGGTGCGCGGCCAGGGCATGATCACGGAGACGCTGAAGCTCGAAGAGGTCCGCTTCGGCCAGACGCTGTCGCGCGGCATGAAGCTGCTCGACGAGGCCTCGACCACCATGCGCAAGGGCGACGTCTTCCCCGGTGAGGTCGCGTTCAAGCTCTACGGCACCTTCGGCTTCCCTCTCGATCTGACCGAGGATGTGCTGCGCGCGCGCGGCATCACCGTCGATCGCGACGGCTTCAAGAAGGCGCTGGAATCCGAACAGGAGCTGGCCGGCGGTTTCGCGGGCTCAGGCGAAGCGGCTTCCGAGGCCATCTGGTTCGAGGTCAAGCGCGACGTCGGTGCCACCGAGTTCCTGGGCTACGAGGCGGAGCAGGCCGAGGCCCTGGTGAAAGGCACCTTTGTGGCCGGCAAGGCCGTCACGGCACTCAACAAGGGCGACAGCGGCGACATCGTCGTCAGCCAGACGCCCTTCTATGGCGAGAGCGGCGGCCAGGTCGGCGACACCGGCATCATCAATGGCCCGAAAGGCGCCCGTTTCCGCGTCACTGACACGACCAAGAAGCTGGGCGAGATCTTTGTTCACTCGGGCACTGTCGAGGTCGGCAGCTTCAAGGTCGGCGATGCGGTCGCGATGGCGGTCGATGGCGCCCGCCGGGCCGCCATTCGGGCCAATCATTCGGCCACCCATCTCCTGCATGAAGCGCTGCGCCAGGTCCTCGGCACCCATGTCGCCCAGAAGGGCTCGCTGGTGGCGCCGGAACGATTGCGCTTCGACATCTCGCACACCAAGCCCATGAGTGCCGAGGAGATCGCCGCCGTCGAGGCCATGGCCAACACCTATGTGCGCCAGAACAGCGCCGTCGAAACCCGCCTCATGAGCCTGGAGGATGCCCGCCAGACCGGAGCCATGGCCCTGTTCGGCGAGAAGTACGGCGACGAGGTGCGCGTCGTGTCCATGGGCGAGAGCGAAGAGAGCGCCACCGGCCGCAAGGCCAACAAGGCGTGGTCGGTGGAGTTGTGCGGCGGCACGCACGTGCGCCGCACGGGCGACATCGGCCTCATCCGCATCGTCGGCGAAAGCGCCTCGTCATCAGGCGTGCGCCGTCTCGAGGCACTGACCGGCGATGGCGCCCGCGCCTATCTGGCCGAGCAGGACCAGCGCGTGCGCGATCTGGCCTCCCTGCTGCGCACCAAGCCGGATGAGATCGTCGATCGCGTCAAGGCGCTGGTCGAGACCGCGCGCAATCTGGAGCGGCAGTTGGCCGACGCCAAACGCGCGCTGGCGCTGGCCGGTCCAGCCACCAATGGAACCGCCGCCGCGCCCAATCCCGTGCGCACGGTTGGCAAGCTGCAGCTGCTCTCGCGCCTGGTTCAAGGCCTCAACCCCAAGGATCTGCGCGGCCTCGTCGATGACGGCAAGAAGCAGGTCGGCTCCGGCGTCGTCGTCATTGTCGGCGTCACCGAGGATGGCAAGGCGGGCCTCGCCGTCGGCGTCACCGATGATCTGCTCAAGACCGTCAGCGCCGTCGATCTGGTCCGGGTCGGTGCCGAGGCGCTTGGCGGCAAGGGCGGCGGCGGACGTGCCGACATGGCCCAGGCCGGCGGCCCAGACGGCGCCAAGGCCGGCGACGCACTGGCGGCAATCGAGGCCCGTTTGGCCGGCTGAACTTCGGCGCGAGCGGAGTACCCGAGCCTCGCCCCGCCGACGCCGCGCAGCCCTCAAGTGTCGCCGCCGGGCAGCAACGACACCAGTTGGCTGCCGTGCTGCTCCAGCCGGCCGGCAAGGGCAAGTTCCAGCAGCACGACACGCACCGCCCGCATCGGCAGGCCGGTCGCCTGTGCGATCGCATCGAGGCTGACCGGCGCCGGTCCCAAAGCTGACAGCACCGTCGCCCGGTGATCGGCGGGCAGCGCCGTCGGGGGCGCATAGTCGGCCGGCGATGGCCGCTCGTCGAGGTGCTTGACAGCCGGTGCTGCGGCCAGCGCACCGCGCGCCTCCCGCATGGGGGCGAGCACATCCAGCACGTCCTTGAGCTCCGTGACCATGGTCGCGCCTTGCTTGAGCAGGCCGTTGGTGCCTTCCGCACGCGGGTCGAGCGGATGTCCCGGCACCGCAAACACCTCGCGGCCCTGATCCCCCGCCATGCGCGCGGTGATCAGCGAGCCGGACCGTTTCGCCGCCTCGACGATCAGCACGCCCAGAGCCAACCCGGCGATGATGCGATTGCGGCGCGGGAAGTCCTGTGCGCGGGGCGTGAAGCCAGGCGGCTGCTCGGCGACGAGGCAGCCCTCGGCGGCGATGCGGGCGGTGAGGTCGGCATGCTCGGGTGGATAGACATGATCGATGCCGCCAGCCAGCACGGCTATGGTGCCGGTTGCCAGCGACGCCTCATGGGCAGCGCCGTCGATGCCACGCGCGAGCCCCGAGACGACGACATAGCCGTTGGCGCCGAAGCCGGCCGCGAACTGGCGTGTCAGCGTGATGCCGGCCGCCGAGCCGTTACGGGCGCCGACAATGGCCACCGCATCCCGGGCGAGCAACGCGGTGTGGCCCCGCACATAGATCATCGGCGGGCTGCCGGTCACATGCGTGAGGGCCTTGGGAAATCCTGGCTCGATGGTGAACAAGGCCCGCGCGCCGGCCTTCTCGGCGGCTGTCAGCTCCGCCTCGGCCACATCGCGCGGACAAATGCTGATCGGACGCCGCCTGCCGCCGTGGCGTGACATCTCGGGGAGCGCGGCGAGCGCCGCCTCAGCTCCACCGAAGTGATTGATCAACTCACGAAAGGTGACGGGGCCGACGTTCTCGGAGCGGATGAGCCGCAGGCAGGCCAGGCGCTGGGAATCGTCGAGGACGGCGATCGGCAGCGGCGCCGTGGCGAGGCCCAGATCCAGCTCGGGATCACGCGGGAGCGTCGGTCGTGGGTTTGGCTTTCGCACCGATCTTGCTCTCCGTGCCCTTGAGCAGGCGGGCAATGTTCTCGCGGTGCGTCCAGAAGAGCAAGAGGCTCATGAGGGCCAGCAATATGGCGAGTTGCGACTGGCCCGTAAGCCAGTAGGCGGCGAACGGGGCGATCGCCGCTGCCAGCAGCGCCGAGAGCGAAGAGTAGCGGGTGGCGGCGGCAATGATCAGCCAGATGGCGCAGAAGCCCAGCGCCAGCTTCGGCGCAAGCCCGAGCAGCACGCCGATGTAGGTGGCGACGCCTTTGCCACCCTTGAAGCCGAGCCACACGGGATAGACATGCCCGATGAAGGCGCCGAGACCTGCAACCATCACCAGGACTTCGAGCAGCTGCAGGCGCTTCAAGACGGCAGCAAGATTGGGATTAGCAGGCGAACGGGCGGACATCGACCCCGGCACGTCGCCCCCCAGACCGATGGACAACAGCCATGGGGCAACCACCATACCCGTGAGCGCTATGGCCGCCGTACCCTTGAGGCCGTCCAGCAGCAATGTCGCCGCAGCAACCTTCTTGTTGCCGGTGCGCAGCACGTTGGTGGCGCCGATGTTGCCGGAACCGATCTGGCGCACGTCGCCCAATCCGGCCGCGCGCGTCAGCAGCAGCCCGAACGGAATCGACCCCAGCAGATAGCCGACGCCGAATGTGATCAGCAGCTGGATGAACAATGTGGATGTCATGCGGCCTCGACTACCCTCGGTGATGCACAGCCCTCAGGCAATGACGGTGCCAAGATGACACGTGTCGTTAGGCCTCGGGCACATCGCTACCTGATCAGCTTGATAGCGGCTGTCCAGTTCCAATTCAGCAATGCGACTGCACTTGCTAGCAATATGCCGCCCCACAGCAATCGAAGAAAGAAGAGCAATTTGACCGATATTCCGGAGTATTCATCGGTTTCTAAATCAGGATGTCCGCCCCCAGTAACTACGGGAATGCCGTGTGACTTCAAGACGTCGATTCCCCCAGCCTCTCTCACGATCGAGGATTCTTCCCAAGTCTTGCGCACGGATTGAATCGCCTTTTCCGCTGCTTGGACGCCCCGATATGCAGCGCCAGCAGCAAGCAGTCCAATCAGCGCGATGAATGGCATTATTACTTCTGCAAGCACCATGACTCCTGCAAGGTCGTCAGGACCAGATAGGCTGGCAATGCGTTCTTTCGACTCAGGTTTCAATGCCACCACCGACCGGACCTGTTCATTCAAGCATCCATTGTCTCGCGCCAAACATTGCGCTGCAGCCCCCACGCGCGCCTGCAGTAGCAGGACAAAGCTAGCGATCAGGAAGCCGTGAGCCAGAAGGGTGCGGCTAATCCGATCGCCAATCAGGCGGTCCTCGTGTTCGATATAGCTTCGAATAATCTTGTATTGAACCAACAGCCTATCCGCTTCGCTGTGCTCCATGATGAGGGCCCCGCAAGGTATCAAGAATCTCGGTATCGCGGGCCGCTCTGCAACCGACAAAGTTGCCTCACGCCCGGTGATCGACACCGTATTGATACACCGTCTTGCCCGCAACCATGGTGCGCAGCACGCGGCCCTGCACCTTCTGCTCATCGAGCGGGGCATTCTTCGAGCGCGCGCGCAGCACGTCGCGATCGACCACCCAGGGCGTATTGGCGTCGAATAGCGTCAGGTCTGCTGGCGAGCCCTTCTCCAGGCGTCCGCCCGGCAGATCCAGCAGCTTGGCCGGATTGATCGTCATGGCGCGCAGCAGCGCCATCAGGCCGATCTCGTCGTTGTGATAGAGGCGCAGCGCCGCCGGCAGCAGCGTTTCCAACCCGATCGCGCCGTCGGCCGCTTCCGCGAACGGCCGCCGCTTGTCGTCGGTGTCCTGGGGGTCATGGCTCGAGACGATGACATCGATCTGCCCTGCGGCCAGCCCACGCACCATGGCGGCGCGATCATCCTCCGAGCGCAGCGGCGGGCGCAGCTTGAAGAAGGTGCGGTAGTTGCCGATATCGTTTTCGTTCAAGGTCAGATGATTGATCGAGATGCCGCAGCTGACAGGCAGGCCCTTGGCCTTGGCCTTGGTGATGACCTCCAGGCTGTCGGGGCAGGAGATGGTGGCGGCGTGATAGCGACCACCGGTGATTTCGACGAGGCGCACGTCGCGCTCGACCATGATCACTTCGGCCGCCTTGTGCACGCCGGGCAAACCCAGCCGCGTCGCCATCTCGCCGGAGTTCATGGCGGCGCCAGCCGACAGGAACGGATCCTCGGTGTGGTGCACGATCAAGGTGCCAAAATCCTTGGCGTAGAGCAGCGCATTGCGCATGACGCGCGTGTTGGCAATCGATGACTTGCCGTTCGTAAAGGCAACCGCGCCAGCCCGCTGCAGCAGGCCGATCTCGGCCATCTCCTCGCCTTTCAGTCCACGTGTCACCGCGCCCATAATGTGCACGTTGACGATGGCGCGTTCCCGCGCGCGGCGCTGCACGTAGTCGACCAGCGCCACCTGATCGATCACCGGATTGGTGTCGGGCATGCACACGATCGTCGTCACCCCGCCGGCCGCGGCCGCGAAGCTCGCTGTCTTCAAGGTCTCGCGATGCTCCTCGCCGGGATCGCCGGTGAAAACCTGACAGTCGATCAGGCCCGGGCACAAAATGTGGCCCTGGCAATCGATGACGGCAGCACCATCGGGCGCGTTGCGGCGCAAATGCCCGCCGAGATCGGCGATTTTACCGTCGCGCACCAGCAGGCCGCCCAGCTCATCGCGGTTGCTCGCCGGATCGATCAGCCGCGCGTTGAGAAAGACCGTGACGCCGGTTTCAGGTGCAGTCGGGCTCGGGCGCTTCATGGTGAGCCTCTTCGTTGCAGATTGAAATAGTCAAGATCGCAGTGTGGCGACGCGTCAATGGTTCGGCAAATTGCGCGCCAAGGCCTCCAGCACGGCCATGCGGACGGCGACGCCCATCTCGACTTGATCGCGAATGACACTGCGCGAATGGTCGGCGATGGTCGAGGCGATCTCGACGCCGCGGTTCATCGGCCCCGGATGCATGATCAGCGCATCGGGCTTGGCCTGGCCGAGCTTGTCATCATCGAGGCCGAAGAAGTGGTAGTACTCGCGCGTCGAGGGCACGTAGTTGCCGTTCATGCGCTCGCGCTGCAGGCGCAGCATCATGACGATGTCGCAGCCCTCGAGCCCCTTCCACATGTCGGTGAAGACCTCGCAGCCGAGCCGCTCGATCCCTGTCGGAATGAGCGTCGACGGCGCCACCAGCCGCACCTGGGCGCCAAGCGCGTTGAGGCAGTGGATGTTCGAGCGCGCGACCCGGGAATGCAGGATGTCGCCGCAGATCGCGATCTTCAGGCCGGCAACCCGTCCCTTGGCGCGGCGGATGGTCAAGGCATCGAGCAACGCCTGCGTCGGATGCTCATGGGCACCATCGCCGGCATTGATCACCGAGCAGTCGACCTTCTCAGAGAGCAATTGCACGCCGCCGGCCGCATAGTGGCGCACGACGATGATGTCGGGCCGCATGGCGTTCAGCGTCATTGCCGTGTCGATCAGGCTTTCGCCCTTCTGCACCGACGATGTGGACACGTTCATGTTCATGACGTCGGCGCCGAGGCGCTTGCCCGCCAACTCGAAGGACGCCTGCGTTCGGGTCGAGGCCTCGAAGAACAGGTTGATCAGCGTGCGGCCTCGCAGGACGTCGCGCTTTTTGTTGACTTGTCGGTTCTGATCGGCGGCGCGATCGGCGAGATCCAACAGCGAATTGATCTCTGCCGCGGACAAGCCCTCACAGGTGAGGAGGTGCTTGCGCGCAAGGGCCGAGGGGATGTGGGCCAAGTTGCTCATTAAAACGGTGCAAGTAGACCTATCCTGCCGTGCTGGCAAGTGGGACTCTTACATAGGTCGCAACTGAACGTGGATTTCCTTTCACAGACTGATAAATTCGTGACGATCATAGCCGGAGAGTCCGATGGCCCCGAAACCGCAACCGTTCACCTTGCGCGTCGCCGATGCCGACATCGATGACCTCAAGGCGCGCCTTGCCCGCACCCGCTTCCCCGATCAGGCGCCCGATGCACCCTGGGCCTATGGCGCCGATCTCAGCTACATGCAAAGCCTCGTCGCGCATTGGCGCGAAGGTTTCGATTGGCGAGCGCAAGAGGCCCGCCTCAATGCCTTTCCGCAGTTCAAGGTGCCCTTGCACGGCATCGACCTGCATTTTCTGCATGTACCGGGCATCGGCCCCGACCCGAAGCCATTGCTGTTGCTGCACGGCTGGCCCGGCTCCGTGTTCGAGTTCCTGGACATCATTCCCCGCCTGACCGACCCGGCCCGATTCGGCGGCAAGGCCGAGGATGCATTCACGGTCATCGCGCCGTCGCTGCCGGGTTACGGCCTCTCCTTCCAGCCCAACCAGAAGCGTTTCGGCATCCCCGACATCGCGGATTGCTTCGCCGACCTGATGGTGACCGTGCTCGGCCACAAGAAATTCGCTGCGCAGGGTGGCGACTGGGGCGCCTTCACCTGCTCGGCCCTCGGCGTGCGCCATCCCGACAAGCTCGCCGGCATTCACCTCAATATGTTGTCGGTGCGTCCGGATCTGCCGCTGCCAGCCAACCCCAGCCCTGAGGAACGGCGTTACGCCGAAGAGATTAAAGTGTGGGCCAAGGAAGAGACCGGGTACATCGCCATCCAGGGCACGCGGCCGCAGACACTGGCTTATGGCCTGACGGATTCGCCGGTTGGCCTCGCCGCCTGGATCACGGAGAAATTCCACGTCTGGACGGACCACACAGGCAACTTCGAAACCGCAGTTTGCCGCGACCACCTGCTGGCCAACATCGCGCTCTACTGGTTCACCGGCGCCATCGGCTCGTCGTTCTGGCCCTATTACGAGCGCCTGCACGGACCCTGGCCCATTCCCGATGGCCGCACGGTCGACGTGCCGACGGGTTACGCCGCCTTCCCCAAGGAAATCCGTCGTCCGCCACGTTCTATCGCCACGCGCGCCTACACCGACATCCGGCACTGGACGGTGATGCCGAAAGGCGGCCACTTCGCCGCCCTCGAGCAACCCGCAGCCTTGGCCGCCGACATCCAGGCCTTCTTCCGCCCGTTACGCGCGACGTTCTGAGCAGGCCCCTCAAACCCGCGCGAAGCCACGCACGGCCGTGGCCCGTTGGGGTGCGTCGGCCTTGGTCAAAAACTCGGCGATGGCAATCTGGCTGGCGCGGTCGCGCAGCAGCGGCGCGTGGCCTTGATCCCGCACTGTGTGGGTGACGAGGCTCGGGTGGCGCAGCCGCATTTCCTGCACGGTTTCCTCGCTCAGGATGTCGGACAGCTCCCCCCGGATCACCATGGCCGGCCGGCTCGACAGCGCCTCGAACTGCGGCCACAAGGTCGGCAGCTCTCCCGTTGCCATGGCGATGTTGCGCGCAAGGTTCTGATCGTAGCCGTGCGTCGGACGGCCGTGGTCGTCGTTGAACCACTGTCGCGCGATCTCGGCCCAGTGATGCGCCGGCACAGAGGGAAACTGGCGCTCGTTCAGCTTCTGCGCCAGGGCTGTCGCCTCCTCCCAGCTCGATGGCAGCGGCACCCGCCCGACGTAGGCGACGATCCGCATCAAGCCTTCCGGATTGATCACCGGTCCGATGTCGTTCAGCACCACGGCGCCGAAACTGGTCGGGCGCAGCGCGGCCATGATCAGGGCAATCAGACCGCCGCGCGAGGTGCCGATCAGGCCGACGTCGTGAATGCCGACCACGGTCATGAAGTCGAGCACGTCGGCCATCTCGATTTCGAGCGCGTAATTGCGCCACTCGAGATCATGCTGCGAGCGCCCGCGACCCCGGCAATCGACGGTATAGACATCGCGCGTCTGGGGATTGGCGGGATCGGCCAGGAACAGCGCCAGATCGTGAAAGTCGCGACTGTTGCGGGTCAGGCCCGCCAGGCACAGCGCCGGACGCCGCTGCGGCGCCACCGACGGATAGTGCCGGCCGTAGAGGCGCAGCCCGTCGTTCGACGTGTAGAAGATGTCCTGCCAAGGTTGCGTGGCACGGTGCTGATGCATCGATTCCGGGCTCCTGCGACAGGACGAAGACGTGTCACCCGCCGCGATTCGTATCACCCGCAACCGTCGCACGCGGACGCCACGCCACACAAGCTGACCATATGTCGTGGCGATGCGTTGGGTGCGTGATTTTTTCCTTGCGCCTTCGGATGCCCAGTGCCACCCGGCGCGTGCGCGCGGCTTCCGGGAAGACAAGTTGGGCGGTGCCATTCTCCAAACTCTCCCCACGCACTTGTCTTCCCGGACGAAGTGGGGACACGAGCAGTGTCCCCACGCAGATCCGGGATCGCTTGGGTGGCGCTCAGGCACACCGCGACCGGCGAGATCCCGGATAGCCACGCTCTTGAGCGCTCAACTTTGCCCGCGTCGCCTCGATCTGCGCGCGTCTTCCGGGAAGACAAGTTGGGGGTTGGGGTTCCGGAAACCAAGTGCTTGGTTGTGGTGTTCTCCAAACTCTCCCCACGCACTGTCTTCCCGGACGAAGTGAGCGCCCAGCGGGCGCAAGCGCAGATCCGGGATCGCGTGGGTCGGGCTCGGGCACATCGCTGACGACGAGATCCCGGATAGCCACGCGCTTGAGCGCTCAACTTTGCCCGCGTCGCTACGACCTGCGCGCGTCTTCCGGGAAGACAAGTTGGGGGTTTGACATTCTCCAAACTCTCCCCACGCTCTGCCTTCCCGGACGAAGCATTGCGCCCAGCGGGCGCAAGCGCAGATCCGGGATCGCGTGGGTCGGCTCGGGCACATCGCGACCGGCGAGATCCCGGATAGCCACGCGCTTGAGCGCTCAACTTTGCCCGCGTCGCCTCGACCTGCGCGCGGCTTCCGGGAAGACAA